>JANNEP010000048.1:0-3346 GCA_031378895.1 Hyphomicrobium sp. | reverse complement strand
GAGGACGCGGGTCGCGACGTCACGAATCTTCTGGAAGACTATGAACGGTGGGGTCAAGGTGCAGGGCAGACAGACGATTGGTTCTCCACGATTGCCGACGGCAAGAACGATCTTTCCCGTCGAGCGGCAAGCGAGGGGATTGAGAGTTTGGACGGGCGCTACATGCGCGTCGATACCGCCGCTCGCGAATGCGGGTTGGGAGACCAATACAAGACCATGAACAAGTTACTCTCGAAATTCGCGCATCCAACCGCCATGCAAATTCTCGGCATTGCCGACAATGAAAAGCAATTGGAGCAGCGGGAGAACTTCTACGCTCTCGGCTGCTGCTTCTTCCTCGGCGCGTTCAACGCGCTGGAAAAGAGCGTGCCATTCATTGGGGATTGTCGCGCGCCGTAGCGCCAAGCCTCAAACGTGGGACGCGCTGCTTGCTTTATTCGCGCGCACCGGAGCCAGCATCCATGCGGCGCAATACGGCCCGGCCTAGTAAGTAGCATGGGTCAAAAATACGAAACACTTGTAGGTTGGCGTCAAGCGGAGCGCAGACCCAACACCCCGCTTATTGCTGCGGTTTTGTGTTGGGTCTGCACATACGTTTGACCCAACCTACGGCTACGGCTACGGCTACCGCCACCTTCAAGATTTTGCACGCGTCATGATTGAAAACTAGAACTTCCTTCTTAGCTCCGTGCGGATGCCGAAGTTGTCCTCGGCGCTTTCGAGGATCTGATAGGTGGCGTCGGCGCGGAACAGCCAAGCCCGGTTGATCGGGATCTGATAACGCGCACCGAAGGCGTACTGCGGGTCTTTGGCGCCGATGCCGTCATTCTCGAAGGGCTGCACGGTCGCCACTTCGAAGACGATCTGCTGATCGAGATTAAAGAGATACTGAATGCCAATCGCGCCGCCCCAGGCGTTGGAGGCGGTGTCGTCGAGTTTCGGGTAGCCGGTCAAGGCATCGGTCTCAAAGTTGATGCCGACGTTTTTCAGAATGCCGGCGTTATTGCCATCGACGAGGGGCTTGGGGTCGCCGAAGCCGACAAAGAAGTTGGCGTATGGGAGTAGCGTACTCGGCAGCCACGTGATGAGGCTGTTCTCCGATAGAATAGCAAAGCCATCGGTTTCCCTGCCGTCTTTATCGTCGCCGAAGTTCGCGAACACGCGGGTCGAGTTCGATAGGGTGTGGGCATAGCGCCGGGTATAGGCGGCTGTGAAATAATGCTCTTGTAGACCGTCTTGAATGCCGGTGCCCTGCACGAAGCCGTAGCCCGCTTCGATATAGCCGTCGAAGGCGTCGATGAAAGTGGTGACACCAAAGAGATTGGCGTTGTTGTTGTCGGCCTTTCCGTCCGCTCCGACTAGCCCCGCATTTTCCACATCGTCAAACGCGGCGAAGAAGGTGGTGTCGAAGTTGGCAAGGCCGAGCGCCGCCGAGTTCTTCGCAGGGATACTGAAGGCGCCGCCGAGGATCGCGTCGTTCGCCCAGATGCCGTTCTGCAGAAATAGCGGGAAAAGACCGACGGTAAAAGGAAGATCGAAACTGGCGTCTTGACCGGAGAAACCGGAATAGAGGGAGCCCATGTCACCCTCGAAAAACAGCGTCTGCGGCTCGGCGTCCAGCTCATCGTTGAATTTATCGTTGGAGCCGCCGCCGCCGAACTCGAATCGTGTGAATTTATTGTCCTTCTGTATAGGCGTGAAGAAGGCGTGTATGCGTTCGGTGCCAGTGAACTTGAAATCGACATCGAGGTTCAGCCGGGTCGCGATCTGGGCAACATCCTTGCCGTTGTTTCTGTTGTAGGCGACCGCCGTGCGCCAGTCGCCGTAGATGGCGAGGCCAGGGAGCAACGGATTGAGTTCACCGAGGAGCGTGCCGCTCGGCTCATATATGCCGGACGTATATTGCTCGCGACCGACCTCTAGCAGCGGACGCGGCGGCTCGACCGCTACTTTCGCGCCGTAGATGTCAGCTTGCTCCTCGGCACTATATTTACCTTTGTACTCAGGGCCGGGCCGGAACGACTTCTCGATCCACGTCTCGTTCTTAGGCGGCTTGGTCGTGCTTTCGCCGGCTGTCGCGAGGTCTGCGGATGTGACGGACGCCACAAGGCAACCACCGGCTGCCAGCGCAAGTGCGGCGGTCGATGTGCTGGCACGATAGCGAAGGCTGCCATTTGCGGCAAATGTCATGCGGAATTCCCCCAACGTCATAATTCTGACTTTTGATAATTCCGGGGACTTGTTTCTTTGGACCCCCCTTCGCGTTCCCAATGCGAAGCCCTCGGATTTTTGGCGCTAGTCCCTCACGTCGAGATCCACTGCGAAGACGTGGAAGTTCATGATCCGCTCGTTCATGCTCCGCTCCATTTCCTTGGTGGCACCAACGAAACGCATAAAGTAGATCGGCTCGGCACGGCTTCGCATACGGAAGGCGAGTTTGTACTTGCCTGGCTTCGTGATCAGGTTGCCCGGTACTTGGTATTTGGCCAGCTTTTCCGCCAGCGGCGCCAGCGAGTGGTTCTCCATGCGCACGAGCGGCGGATGGTTGAGAACGGAGGTCGGGATTCCGGGCGGTCTCAGATGCGGCAGCGGATCGATGTCGAAGTTCACCGGCAGGTACATTTCGCGGTCCGTGCCCTTGACGTTGGTCGTCAGAAACTTGGTCTGGAAGTTCACCAGCATTTGGTCAGTGTCGATGCGGCCAGCCGCGACGTCGAGGCTGTGCAGATCGGCCATGTCGCCGTTGCTGTCGACGTAGCCCGACTCCCAGATGTTTTTTCCTTCGGGATCGAGAAGGGCGACGTTCACCCACAGCTGCGGCTGCGCACCGAGCGAACCGGACGGCAGGTTGTGACCCGTGTTGGTGTTTTTGATCTTGTAGGAGAATGCCAGATCTGAGCCGGCCCTCGGCGTGCCCTGAATATTCGGTCCTTCCACCTTGCTGGAGTTCTCCATCACCTGCTTTCTGATCTTGTCACGCTCGTCGAGTTTCGCGAGATTCTCGTCGATGATCGCCCTTGCCTCTTCACGGTCGAGCGAATCTTTCCACCGTTTGGGAAATTTGCTCCTGATCTTGCCGTCCGCGACCTTGTCTTCAAACTTCGTCGTGCCCCAGCCGGCGCGCCAGTCGAACTGCAGCCAGTCCTCTATTTTGACGGTCTGGGCCTTGGGGTTGTGGGGGAAGATGCCGGGGTGTGCGATTGAATAGCCCGGGCCGATGAAGCGGTGATTGGCATGCTTACGTCCCGGGTTGATGTCCTTGCCGCCGACGATGGCGGAGGGCGCCTTCGTATATCCCTCGGGCTTTCCAGGGACTTTGCCCATGTGGCAGTCCTGGCAGGTGACG
>JANNEP010000039.1:0-54061 GCA_031378895.1 Hyphomicrobium sp. | reverse complement strand
CCCCCCCGCCGCACCCCCCCCCCGGGCCGCCCCCCCCCCCCCCCCCCGCCGGCCGGCCCACGCCCCCCCCGACCCCCACACCCCGGCCCTCTCCCCCTGGGGAGAGGGGGAAGTGTATTCAATCTCCACCAAAACCGGTGCGGGTCTTGATGAACTGGTCCGCCTAATCGCCACGCGCGCCACAGATGCCGTCGGGGACGATGACTCCTCGCCGGTCCTAACCCAGGCCCGGCACCGGCAGCATCTGGAAACGGCTCGGGAGTCTCTATCGACCTTCCTCAACGGCAACGCGGGCGCCCTCGAACTCCGCGCCGAGGACGTGCGTCAGGCCACCCATGCGCTGGGCCGCATCACCGGCCGCATCGACGTCGAGGACGTTCTGGACCAGATTTTCTCGAGGTTCTGCATTGGGAAGTGAGCGAGGGTGCGCCTCTCCCCCTGGGGAGAGGCCGGCGCGTCCCGTGGTCATGAAGGGATTGCAGTCGTGGCTTCCGCGCCGGGTGAGGGGCTGGCCGTTGGCTCAATCTGCGCCTCGCGCCCCTTCACTGATTTTAGCCCCCTCACCCCGGCCCGCTCCCCAAGGGGAGAGGGAGACGTTCTGGACCAGATTTTCAGCCGGTTCTGCATTGGGAAGTGAACGTTCCAAGTCCAGCATTATGTCGCAGTGCACAATTTTGCCTGTTTCTAGCCTATGAAAGCTGTTTCGAGATCGAACTCGTTAGAAAATGGGGTAGGGCCGATGTCGAGATTTGTCATTTGCGGCGTCGCCGTGCTTTGCATGACGTCACTGGCTGGCGCCGCGGAATTCGCGTTGCCGCCAGAAGTGACGCCGGCATTGCGGACTGCCTGTGAAGGCGACGTCCGTCGCCTATGCGTTGGACAGAACCCAACAGTCGCCAAAGTCAAAAGCTGCGTCGAGGTCAAGTTTTTGCAACTCGGGAAACGGTGCCAGCTGCAGATCACATTGGCAGGCTTGAAGCCCTAGAAAGCCATCTGACTGCCCCTGTGACGGACCAATTTCACGTGAAACGGGGGACTGACTTACACCCCCCCGCTATCATCCGGGCACAAGCCCACGGCTGTCCGGTTCAGCTTGCGACGCGGCTTCAGGCACCTTGGTATGCGAAAGTTGAACTCGAATGACTGGGGTCAGACAAGACTGGGGTCTGACCCCGCACCCCGGGATGACAAGCTTGCTATAAGCTAGCCGCGTTTCGCGCTTTTGCGCGCGGCCCGGATGGGGTACTCCGTGGCTGAACCCGCTCGGATCGCGCGCCACGAAGGCCCCTATGTTTGACGGCACCTATGACGTCATTGTTGTCGGCGGCGGCCACGCCGGCTGCGAAGCCGCGGCCGCAGCTGCTCGCATGGGCGCAGCGACCGCGCTGGTCACGCACAAGGCTGTGACGATTGGAGAGATGTCATGCAACCCGGCCATCGGCGGGCTCGGCAAGGGGCATCTCGTTCGCGAGATCGATGCCCTCGACGGCCTCATGGGCCGGGTCGCGGATCAGGCCGGCATTCAGTTCCGGCTGCTGAACCGGTCGAAGGGGCCTGCTGTGCATGGACCCCGGACCCAGGCCGACCGTAAGCTATATCGCCAGGGCATGCAGGCGGCGATCGCCGCGACGCCGAATTTGACCGTCGTCGAAAGAGGCGTCGAAGATTTGATTGTGGATCAGGGCCGCGTTACCGGCGTCGTGCTCTCCGGCGGGCGGCGGCTCGCGGCTGGCGCCGTGGTCCTGACGACCGGGACGTTCCTCAACGGCATGATCCACATGGGCCGTCAGCAAATTCCGGCTGGCCGTGCGGGCGAGGCCCCGGCGTTGAAACTCTCGGACCGGCTTTATGCGCTGGGCCTGAAATTGGGGCGGCTCAAGACCGGGACGCCGCCGCGCCTGGATGGCCGAACGATCGACTGGTCCGGTCTCGAGATGCAGCAGGCCGACGCCGAGCCGGTGCCGTTCTCGTTCCTGACGGAAAAGATCACGACGCCGCAGATCGCCTGCGGCATCACCCGGACCACGGCGGCGACGCACGACATCATCCGCGCCAACCTCGACCTGTCGCCGATGTATTCGGGCCAGATCGCCAGCGCCGGGCCGCGCTATTGCCCGTCGATCGAGGACAAGGTCGTGCGCGTCGCCGACCGGGCGTCGCACCAGATCTTCCTCGAGCCCGAGGGCCTGGACGACGACACGATTTATCCCAATGGCGTCTCGACCTCCCTGCCGGTCGAGGTCCAAGAGGCGTTTCTCAAGACCATGCCGGGACTGGAAAACGTGGTCATCAAGCGGCCTGGTTACGCCATCGAATACGACTACGTCGATCCGCGTGAGCTGGCACCGGCGCTGGAAGTGAAGCGCTTGCCGGGGCTGTTTCTGGCCGGTCAGATCAACGGCACGACGGGATACGAGGAAGCCGGCGCCCAGGGACTTGCTGCCGGCATCAACGCGGCGCTGCTGGCCGGTGGGGGTGGACGCTCGTTCGTGGTCTCGCGGACCGACGGCTATCTTGGCGTCATGATCGATGACCTCGTGACCCGGGGCGTGTCCGAGCCGTATCGCATGTTCACATCCCGCGCCGAGTTCCGCCTGAAGCTGCGCGCCGACAACGCCGATCAGCGGCTGACGCCATTGGGCGTGACGTTGGGCTGTGTGGGCGCGGAGCGGCGCCTGGCCTTTGAGGCTAAGGCCAAGGGACTTCAAGACGGCCGCGCCTTGCTGAACCAACTCAGTCTGACCCCGACGGAAGCGGCTCGCCATGGGCTGTCGATCAACAAGGATGGGCGGCGGCGGACGGCGTTCGATTTGCTGGCCTTTCCAGACGTTGATATCGCCCGCCTAACAGCGGTCTGGCCGGAAATCGGGGCGATTCCGGCAAAAGTCGCCAGCCAGCTCGCCGTTGACGCGCTCTACGCCGCCTATGTCCGCCGCCAAGACGAGGACGTGGCCGCGCTTCGGCGTGACGAAGCCGTTCAAATCCCGGTTAACTTTGACTACGGGGCGGTGCCGAGCCTATCCGCCGAAGTGCGCCAGAAGCTCAACATCCAGAGACCCTCCACGATCGCTCAGGCGGGCCGCCTGGAGGGCATGACGCCCGCCGCCGTACTGGTCCTGCTGGTCCACCTCAAGGCCGCCAGCGGGCCCCGTAAGAGCGCCTGATGCAGGCCCATTCTGTTAAGCATATCAATGGCCCACAGGCGTTTCGTGAGACGTTCGGCGTTTCACGTGAAACGCTCGACCGGCTGGAGATTTACGCCGCCCTGCTGAGCCGCTGGCAAAAGACCATTAACCTTGTGGCGCCGAGCACGCTGGACGACGTCTGGCATCGGCATTTCACCGACAGTGCTCAGCTGTGGACGCATCGGCCCGATGCGGCCAAGTCGTGGCTCGATCTCGGCTCTGGGGCCGGGTTTCCAGGGCTCGTGCTGGCCATCATGGCGGCGGAGACCGGCGGCACCCGCCACACCCTGGTCGAGAGTGACTCCCGAAAGGCAGCCTTCCTGCGCGAAGTGGCGCGCGAGGCTGGCGTAGCTGTGGACATCCTGTGCACCAGAATCGAATCGCCGGAGACTCACACTAAGGTGGGTCAAGTGATTTGCGTGACGGCGCGGGCCTTAGCGCCCATGCCGCGGCTGTTGCAGTTGGCGCATGGGTGTTTCCGGCCCGAAACCGTGGGTTTATTCCTGAAGGGCCGCGGCGTTCGGGCGGAACTGGACGCGGCGGCGGCGGACTGGGACTTTGCGGCTGAGGTCGTGCCAAGCCTCACCGAAGCCGGTGCCGCCGTGGTGATCGTGCGGCAGTTGGGCGTGAAAGTGCTCTAAGCGTTTGGACGGGAGTTCGTCTCGTGGCTGGTTTTGTCTCCGGTGGTGGCGCGGGAGGTCCCATTGCGGGGCCACGCGTCCTTGCCATCGCCAATCAGAAGGGCGGCGTCGGTAAAACGACGACGGCCATCAATCTCGGCACGGCGCTCGCCGCTGTCGGTGAGAAGGTGCTGGTGCTCGATCTCGATCCGCAGGGTAACGCCTCGACGGGGCTCGGGATCGCGCCGGAAGTTCGACTGAGAACCTCGTTTGATGTACTGGCCGGTCAGGCGACGCTCATGGAGTGTTGCCTTGCCACCGCCGTGCCCGGTTTGCATGTGGTGCCCGCCAACAGCGATCTCGTCGGCATCGATGGGGCGCTGGCCAACGACCACACGCGGCCGTTCAAATTGCGCGATGCCGTGGCGGCGCTCGTTGGTCAACAGCGGTCGCGGCCGCAGGACACGCCGTTCAGTTATGTCTTGATCGACTGTCCGCCATCACTCAATATTTTGACGCTGAACGCCATGAGCGCGGCGCAGGCCGTACTGGTGCCGGTGCAGTGCGAGTTCTTCGCGCTCGAAGGGATTTCGCAGCTCAAAGATTCGATTGACCAGATCCGGGCGACGCTCAATCCGCATCTCGAAATCCAGGGCGTTGTGCTGACAATGCACGACGCGCGAACCTCGCTGTCGAAGGAGGTCGCGGAGAACGTCCGGGCGTTTTTCGGGCCCAAGGTCTACGAGACAATCATCCCGCGCAACACCCGCGTGGCGGAGGCGCCGTCGCACGGCAAGCCAATCCTGCTCTACGATTATGATTGCGCCGGCAGCCAAGCTTACATCCGCTTGGCGACCGAAATCATCGAGCGCGAGCGGCACTACAAAGCTGCGTGATATCAATAAGTTAAGCAGCGTTTGGGTTGGCGAATAAAAACACGAAATGGGACCGCGACCGTGATGAACTCAGCACTGCCGAAAAGCCGCCTGGGCCGTGGCCTCGCGTCTCTGATTGGCGAACCGGCGCCAACGGGAAGCCGCCTGCCGCCGGAAGGCGAACAGCGGCTGGTGCCGATCGCGCAAGTCAAGGCCAGTCCGCTTAATCCGCGCAAGGATTTCCGCGACGAAGAGCTGACTGAACTTGCTGAATCGATCCGCACCAAGGGGCTGGTGCAGCCGATTATCGTGCGCCCCGATGCACACGCCGCCGGCGAATTCGAGATCGTCGCTGGCGAACGCCGCTGGCGGGCAGCGCAGAAAGCCGGCGTGCATAGCGTGCCGGTGATCGTGCGCGATTTGACCGACAAGGAAGTCCTCGAACTCGCGATCATCGAGAACGTCCAACGCCAGGACTTGAATGCGATCGAAGAAGCCTCGGGCTATCGCGATTTGATTGAGCGTTTCGCCTATAACCAGGAACAGGTCTCGGAGATCATCGGCAAGAGCCGTAGCCACGTGGCCAATACGCTGCGGCTTTTGAAGCTGCCTTTAGCCGTGCAGGTGCTGGTGCAGCAGGGTGCGCTGACGGCGGGGCATGCGCGCGCGCTGATTGGCCGGGACGATGCCGAGGCTTTGGCTCGCCGCATTATCGAAGACGGGCTCAACGTGCGCGACGTCGAAGCCCTGGTGCAGGGACGCGGCGACGTTGGCACCAGCCCGGCGGCCAAGCGCATCCGTGACAAGGACCCAGATACCAAAGCCTTCGAAAAGGAGCTGGCCGGCCTTCTGGGGCTTAAGGTCGAGATCAAGCGCGGCTCGGGCGAGAGTGGCCATCTGGTCATCAAGTTTGGCAACTTCGACCAGCTCGACTACATCCGCCAGCGCCTCGGCGGCGGCTGACACGGATACGTTTCTCAAGGCTATGTTGATAATACCGGCAGTGCGGCCTTGACGAGAGGGCCCGCTGTTGGTGGTGTGCCGCCCTCTAAAATGAGGAAGCGGTCCCTATGAGCGAACACGGCACTCTGGCGCAACTGGCCGCGACGATCAAAGCCCGGCGGCTCGAGACCGCTGACAAATCCTATACCCGGCAGCTACTCGACGCCGGGCCTGAACGCTGCGCCAAGAAGTTTGGCGAAGAAGCGGTCGAGGCTGTCATTGCCGCGGTCAACGGTGATGCGGCGGGCCTCACCGCTGAAGCCGCAGATGTCCTCTATCACCTGCTCGTAGTACTTGAGAGCCGCGGCGTGGCGCTTGCCGATGTGCTGGCCGTTCTCGACAAGCGCGTCGGCACCTCGGGACATGATGAAAAAGCGTCGCGGTCGCGGGGGACGCCGTGAAGCCGCGCAAGGTCAAACGCAAAGGTCTGACAGCGCGTACCCCAGCGGCCGTGAAGTCCGATCTGCCGTTTTCACCCTACCGGGTGTTCAACCGCGAGGACTGGGCGCGGCTGCGTGCCGATACGCCGATGACGCTGGAGCCGAGCGAACTCGAACAGCTCTCTGGTATCATTGAAGAATTGTCGGTCGATGAAGTTGAGCAGATCTATCTGCCCTTGTCGCGCTTGCTCAATCTCTATGTCGCGGCGGCGCAGAAGCTGCATTCGGTGTCGTCGGAATTTCTCAGCCGCAAGGATTTGAAGGTCCCGTTCATTATCGGGGTTGCCGGCTCGGTGGCGGTGGGAAAAAGCACGACGGCGCGCGTGCTTAAGGCGCTGCTGGCGCGCTGGCCGGATCACCCGCGCGTCGATCTTCTGACGACCGATGGCTTTCTCTATTCCAACGCCGAACTCGAACGCTTAGGCCTGATGGAGCGCAAGGGCTTCCCGGAGAGTTTCGATACCGACCGGTTGCTGCGCTTTCTGGGCGATGTGAAATCGGGCGTGGCGCAGGTTGCGGCGCCGGTTTATTCGCACTTCCATTACGATATTTTGCCCGGCCAGACGGTTCTTGTCGAACAGCCCGATATCTTGATTATCGAAGGCTTGAATATTCTGCAGCCTGTTGAAATACCAAAGGGCGGCGGCACGATCCCGTTCGTGTCCGATTTTATCGATTTCTCGATCTATATCGACGCCGACCCGAAAGTGATTGAGGCCTGGTATCTGACCCGGTTTATGCGGCTCAGAAGCACGGCATTCCGCGATCCCGGCGCCTATTTCCATAAATATGCGGCGATGGCGCCGGAAGACGTGCGGCGCATGGCGCTGAAACTCTGGCGCGAGATCAACCTGCTAAATCTGGAACAGCACATTCTGCCGACACGGCGGCGGGCGCAGCTCATTTTGCAAAAAGCTGAAAGTCACCGCGTGCGCTCAGTGTCGTTGCGCAAGCTCTGAAATAAGTCATTGTAATTGCGGTAAAAAAAAAGGGCCGCTTGGGGCAGCGGCCCGGGTAGTTTCTCGCAAAGAGTTGAGATTTGAGACGTTGGGTCCGGGCTTTGGGTCAGCGCGCGTGGCGTGCCGCAAGAACCGGCTGAGACGTTTCAGGAGACCTCGCATTATGTTGAGGTCCTGCTGCATAGGCAGTGGCTGCAAGCGTAGGATTGGGCGATCTCGACACGAGCTTATATTTGTCGCGCAGACGCCGTATGGCCGAGGGATCCGAAAATCCCATGACGCGAATGGCTGTTGTCGTCTTCAAATCAGGATGAACTCTCAGCAGTTCGGCAAGGCGGGCAATCCGGTCACTGTCGTCAATGCCGGTCCCTTTCGGGCGCCCACGCTTTCCGGTTGATTTCATCATCACTCGAACCTCGAACGTAGCGATTCGTTACAACGACTGTGAGCGAAGCCGCACTCCAATTCCAGGGAATTTAAATAGACAGCGGAAATGAGCCCGGAATACGGGGGAATTATACTATGAATGAACAACGTTCAGTTGTAATTAAGAGGAGATCACCAGATGAATTGCCGGGTATGGCCTGATTTCAGTATCAGTCGAGGAGGCCGCGGCCGCGAGCGCGTTTTTCCAAAGAAACAGCGGGCCGGGCGCCGATATGGCTGATAATCTCAGCCGCCGCCATACTGGCCAATTTTCCAGAAACTTCGAGAGAGAGACCCTTTGCGGCGCCGAATAAGAAGCCCGCGGCATAGAGATCGCCAGCGCCTGTCGTATCGACGACTTTAGCGATTGGTTCGGCAGAGATTGTAACGGCTTTATCGCCTGAGAAAATAACCGACCCTTTAGCGCTGCGCGTCAACACCGCGAGTTTAGCGTCTTTACGCGCACGTTCGGCGGCGATGTCGAATGCCGCCGTTTCGTAAAGCGAATTGATCTCACTTTCGTTGGCGAAAAGAATATCGACGCCCGAGCGAATAAGGCTGAGAAATTCAGCCCGGTGACGGCCGACGCAAAAGCCGTCGGATAGCGAGAGCGCGACTTTGCGCCCCGAGCGTTTGGCTTCGGATACGGCGTCGCGGAAGGCGCCCTTGGCGTCATCGCGGTCGAATAAATAGCCTTCGAGATAAAGAATAGCGCTATCGCGGATCAGCTGACGGTCGAGTTGGCCGGCATGAAAAATCGTTGAAATACCGAGAAACGTATTCATCGTGCGCTCGCCGTCCGGCGTCACCAAGATCAGCGATCGCGACGTTGGCAGCGATCCGGCGACGGGTGGGGCCGTGAAGGTGACGCCGATCGAGCGAATGTCGTGGGTAAAAATCCGGCCGAATTCGTCGTCGGCAACCGTGCCGATAAAGCCGGCCCGGCCGCCGAACGACGCGACACCGGCAAGGGTATTGGCGGCGGAGCCACCTGAGACCTCGGTTGCCGGCCCCATGCCACCGTAGATTTTGGCGATATCGCCGGCGTCGACCAGGCGCATGCTGCCCTTGGCGGCGCCGATTGTCGCGAGATAGGCGTCGTCGCAGCGGCCGATGATGTCGACAATGGCGTTGCCTATGCCGGTTACGTCAAAGCGCGCGTCGTCGCGGATATTTGTTGCGGTGCCGGTCATTGGTGCCCCCGATTTCGCGGGCACTATAGGGGGCGGCCTTTGCTAAGCAAGCGAGCCGGGCAAGCGCCGGGCCGGGATAAGATCAGAGGCGGCGGACGGCTCCCGCGCTGCCACCCGCGCCGGGGTTCGCCATTGCCGAGAGCGCCAGGATCAGGCGTTCGCCGAGCGTGTCTTCGAGCGCCGGCGACAGCCGCGCGGCTTTAGCGGTCTCGCCGATGCGTTTCAGGGCTTTGTCCAGCGGGCCGCAGCTCCACAGCCGGACTTGTGCGCTGAGCGCGTCACGCTGCTTGAAATGAACCGGCGGGCGTAGGCCCCGCAAGGCTTCGTCCAGGCTTTGACCGCTATCGATGTCGCTGCGGAGTTTGTGCAGTTTGAGAAAATAGCGCTGCGTCACGGCGATGATGGCCTGGGCATTTTCGCCAGACGCAATGGTGCGGCCGTAGTCGGTAATGGCGGCGGGCCCGCGTCCGCTTGCTGCGGCTTCGGCAATGCGTTCGAGCGCCAGGTCGGCGGCGTCTCCGACGATGGCTTCAACGTCGTCGGCCGTGATCGTGTCGCGGCCAAGCGCGTAGAGCGCCAGCTTTTCGATTTCGGCCCGCGACAGCGCCCGGTCGGCGCCAAGGCGGTTGAGAAGCGCACTGCGGGCCTCAGGCTCGATCCTGGTCTTGAAGCCAGAGAGTACGCCGCTAATGAGCCCGTCCAAATCCGCCTGCGAGTCTGGATAGCAGGGAAGCGCCGCGGCGGCGCCAGCGCCTTCAAAAAGTGCGCGCAGGGCGTCGTCGGGTTTAAGATTACCAGCTTCGACGATGAGCAAGCCTTCAAGTGAGGCCTCGGCAATCAGTGGCCTCAAGAGCTGAGCCGTGATGCGCCGGCCGGCGGTGGCGCGAATGATTTTGCGCCCCGAAAACATCGGCCGTGTCTGTAGTTCAACCGCTAAGCGCCCGGTGTCTTCGTCGAGATCGCTATCGTCGAGACGGAGGACTTCACCGGCAGGATTTTCGCGGTTTGCCAGCATCTTTGCGAGGACTAGCGCGCGCTCGGACACAAGGCCGGGGTCGGAGCCGAAAAACAGAAAGGCCGTGACGCTGGCGGGCGGCGCTTTCAAAAAAGCGCTGGCTTGGTTGGCTTTGATAGCGGCCATGGGCGGGACGTTCCGGGGTCCAGGCGCGACGCTGCGCCTTCGGTTCTGCGTCAGGCCGGCCGCGACAGGTGGGCCATCAACCGGGTGCGCAATTCTTCGCCTATCGTCTTTGCCGCACGATTTTCAGCGTCTTCCCGCGCCCGCACGTTGGCGAAGATCGAGGTCAGGCGCTCAAAACCAGCGCGGGCGTAGCTCTTGCCTTCGGCGATAACCTGCTTATCGGCGATGCGCACGAGCTTGAAGGTAGCGTCGAGATTGTAGACTTGGCCTGTGGCGTTGCCGTCGATCCTGACGAGGGTGGAACTCACGGTTTCACGGACCGCGATATCGAGGCGATATTCGGGTGGGGCTGGCGCGCCGCCGCCAGTGGCCTGGTAGATCAATTCATTGCGAATGCGCTGGCCAACACGGCCGGGTATCGGCGCGATGTCGACGGCTGCAAGTTTTTCTTCCGCATTAGCGCCGCCAACGGCCGACGAGCCATAAAGCGGGCGAAAGCCGCTGCCGCCGTCGGCGCAGCCTGCAAGAACCGCGAGCGATGCCAATCCGAGAAGTGCCACAACGCAACGCGCGCCCGCAAAGCTTGCAAGGACGCTTGGCAGAGATCGATGTCCGCTTGAGGCGTTAGCCGACGACATTCACGATCCTTTGTGGAACCACGATAACTTTCTTGACCGGACGGCCTTCCAGCGCCCGGATGACCGGTTCGAGAGCCAGAGCCGCCGCCTCGACCTCGTCGGACTTGGCGGAACGGGAAATGACCAGCTCGTCCCGGCGCTTGCCATTCACCTGTACGGCAATGGTGACTTGATCGTCAACGAGAAGGCCCGCCTCGAGGGCTGGCCACGGTTCGTTCGCAAGCAACGTGTTGTATCCGAGCCGCGCCCAGCATTCTTCAGCCAAATGCGGCATCATCGGGCCGATCATGATCACCAGCAGGGCGCCGGCCTCCCGGGCGGCATAATCCAGGCCGTCGCCGCCTTTGGTAAGGGCCGTCTGGAGCACATTGGCGAATTCGTGGATTTGGGCGACGGCGACGTTGAAGCGCAGGGCTTCAATGGCTTTGCCGGCCTGGTCAACGGCGCGGTGGGCGGCCTTGCGAACGTCGAGTGCATCAGGACCGAAAGTCTCTGGCCGCGCTGCCGGTTTGCCGGGGTAACGATCGGCGATGTCGTCGGCGATGCGCCAGAGGCGCTGGATGAAGCGGCCTGCACCGGCGACGCCGGCTTCGGTCCAAATCACGTCGCGCTCGGGCGGGCTATCCGAGAGCATGAACCAGCGGGCGCAGTCGGCGCCGTAGTGGGCAATGATATCGTCGGGATCGACAAGGTTCTTTTTCGACTTCGACATTTTTTCGGTTGACCCGATTGTCACCGGGCGGCCGGACGCGGCTTCGACGGCGCGGCGGCTGGCGCCTTCGCCCTCGAATTTGACGTCGGTCGGCAGCAGCCAATAGCCGTCCTGCGATTTGTAGGTCTCGTGCGTGACCATACCTTGCGTGAACAGCGCGGAGAATGGTTCACGTGTATTGGCCGCAAACGAGAGGTGCCCGGTGTCGCACATGGCGCGGGCGAAAAAGCGCGAATACAGCAGGTGTAAAATCGCGTGCTCGATGCCGCCGATGTATTGATCGACGGGTAGCCAATATTGCGCCGCTTTTTTATCGACGGGCGTTGCCGATTTCGGCGCCGTGAAGCGCACGAAGTACCATGATGAATCAACGAACGTGTCCATCGTGTCGGTTTCGCGCGTCGCGGGCTTACCGCATTTCGGGCAGGCGCAGTGCTTCCAGGTTGGATGCCGGTCGAGCGGATTACCCGGCTTGTCGAACGTCGCATCCTCGGGAAGTTTGATCGGCAGGTCTTTCTCACGGACCGGCACGACACCGCAATCGGCGCAATGCACGATCGGGATCGGACAACCCCAATAGCGCTGACGCGAAATGCCCCAGTCGCGCAGGCGGAAATTGACTTTGCGCGCGCCCTGCGGTTTCGCCCCGAACTTTTGCTTTTCGAGACGCGAGGCTGCTTCTTCGAACGCGTCTTTCGTCGATTTGCCGTCGAGAAAGCGCGAGTTGATCATCACGCCGTCGTCTTCATAGGCTTTGTTTTTCAATTCAAACTTGGCCGCGTCTTCGCCGGGCGGCAGGATGACGGGCACGACGGGGAGGTCATAACGGCGGGCGAAATCCATGTCGCGCTGATCGCCGGACGGGCAGCCGAAAATGGCGCCGGTGCCGTAGTCCATCAAAACGAAATTGGCGACGTAGACGGGGAGCTGCCAAGACGGATCGAAGGGGTGGGCAGCGCGCACACCTGTATCGAAGCCGAGCTTTTCTGCAGCCTCGATATCGGCGACCGACGTCCCCATGCGGCGGCAGTCGTCGCAGAAAGCGGCGAGCGCGGGGTTTGTCTCGGCCGCGGCTTTGGCGAGCGGATGATCGGGGCTAACAGCGAGGAACGATGCGCCGAACAGCGTGTCGGGGCGCGTCGTGTAAACCTCGAGTTCGCTCAGTCTCTTGGGCGCGGTCTTGGCGTCGAGCGCCCAGCGGATCAGCATACCTTCCGAGCGGCCGATCCAGTTGGCCTGCATCAGGCGAACTTTTTCCGGCCAGTTGGTCAGCGTGTCGAGGTCGCGCAGCAGCTCCTCGGCGTAGTCGGTGATCTTAAAAAACCACTGCGTCAGTTCGCGCTGCTCAACGAGCGCGCCCGAGCGCCAGCCGCGGCCGTCGATAACCTGCTCGTTGGCGAGCACGGTGTGGTCGACCGGGTCCCAGTTGACCTTCGAGGATTTGCGATAGGCGATGCCCTTTTTGAGGAAATCGAGAAACAGCTTTTGCTGGTGCTGATAGTAGTCGGGTGAGCAGGTGGCGATTTCGCGTGACCAGTCGAGCGACAGGCCCATCGATTTGAGCTGGCCGCGCATGGTATCGATGTTGGCATAGGTCCATTTGCCGGGGTGAACCTTGCGCTCCATGGCGGCGTTTTCGGCCGGCATTCCAAACGAGTCCCAGCCCATCGGATGCAGCACATTGAAGCCTTTGGTGCGCTTGTAGCGCGCGAACACGTCGCCCATGGCGTAGTTGCGGACGTGGCCCATGTGGATGCGGCCCGAGGGGTAGGGGAACATCTCGAGCACGTAGCATTTGGGCCGAGTCTCGTCGTCAGAGGCGCGGAAGATTTGGCTTTTGTCCCAGACGTGCTGCCAGTGTCTCTCGCGTGCGGGCGCGTTGTAGCGTTCGGAGGCCATGGGGCTTCAAGTCTCTTTGTTCTCAAGGATTTCGGCGCGTAAAGAGCCTGAAAGGTTAAGGGGGGTCAAGGCGGTGCTAAGCGTTTGCGTTCCCGCCCAGCGTCATGTCGATAAAATCTAATTTCATCGACATGTTAGGCATGTCGTGTCGATACAGTCGACGTGTTCATGGCTATATGTCGACATTACGAGATTTCATCGACACATTAGCAAATTCGTGTCGATGCGGTCGACATGGTTAGACAGATATGTCGACGAAAATGAAAAATGTCGACATATTTTGTTGGACATGTCGATGAAATCGACGCTACGCTGACCTTATGTCGACGAATCGCAATTTTATCGACATGAGATGAACAGGCGAAAAAGATCCATGTACGATCCTCAACGGGCCCACAACAGGCTGCCAAACTTGCCCCCAAAGCCCGAGATCGAGACCCGTGACGTCTTGAAAAAATGGGGACTGGCGCGCACAGCGCTAGCTGAACTGCGCCTCGCCGGCCAGACCATTCCCGATCAAAGCGTGCTTATTAACGCAATCCCCCTGCTTGAAGCCAAGGACAGTTCTGAAATCGAGAACATCGTCACCACCAACGATGCGCTTTTTCGCGAGGCAAGCCTCGGCGACGAAGCCGGCGATCCTGCGGCCAAAGAAACTCTACGATACCGGACAGCGCTGTATCACGGACTTGACTCACTCAAAGGACGGCCACTGTCCACGCGGACCGCGACCGAAATTTGTCAAACGGTGACTGGAGTGCAGCTGGACGTTCGCACGGTTCCGGTCAACCTCAAGAACAAGCATACGGGAGATATCATCTATACGCCGCCGCAAGGCGAAGCTGTACTACGCGCATTGCTGTCCAACTGGGATGAATTTATGCACAATGAAAAGGACGGCATAGATCCACTCATACGCATGGCAATTCTGCACTATCAGTTTGAGGCCATTCACCCCTTTCCCGATGGAAACGGACGCACGGGACGAATCCTGAATGTTCTCTATCTCATAGAAAACGGGCTACTCGATCTTCCAACGCTCTACCTCAGCCGCTATGTTTTGCGCACGCGCGGTGAGTATTACAATTTACTGGAACGTGTAACGTCACATGGGGAGTGGGAGCAGTGGCTGATCTACATGCTAACTGCCGTAGAGACGACCTCGAGTTGGACTACTAAGAAAATTAGTGCGATTCGGGCACTCCTAGATGAAACCAACGCTTTCGTACGTGCCGAGGCTCCAAAGACATACTCGCGTGATCTCGTGGACCTGATTTTCACGCAACCCTATTGCCGTATCTCCAATCTCGTCGATCGTGGCATTGCTAAACGCCAGGCAGCGTCAACCTACCTAAAAGAACTCTCGAGAATTGGCGTGATGCACGAAGAAAAGGTCGGACGGGAGAAGATTTTTTTACATCGAAAATATCTCGAGCTCTTGGCGAGCGAAGAACACGTGTTCGAGCGCTATGGAGAGATGCCGATGCAGTCCCGTTCGGCAGGAATGGGCTGATCTCGAGGAAAGCCAAAATGCGAACAAGGACGGGCGACAAGGCAGTTTTAAACTGCCCCGTCAATTTTGCATCAGAGCTCAACACGTATGAGCCGCGGCCCCTGCCTCAGCAACCTGATGGTCCTGGGCGCCGCCGCCACCCGAGACGCCGATGGCGCCGATGACGGTGCCGTTCTTGTCTTTCAGCGGAATACCGCCGGCGAAAATCATGACACGATCATGGTTCGAGGCGTGAATGCCGAAGAACTGGTCGCCCGGCTGGCTGTTTTCGGCCAGTTCCTTGGTCGAGATGTTGAAGGCCCGCGAGGTGAACGCCTTGTTGATCGAAATATCGATCGAGCCGATCCAGGCGTTGTCCATGCGCACGTGCGAAATTAGGTTAGCCCCCTCGTCGACGACGGCGATGTTCATCGGCTGGCCGATCTCGGCCGCCTTCTTTTCGGCAGCAGCAATGATGCGGCGGGCGTCAGCGAGTTTCAGCATGAGGGGGTTTTCCTTTTTGGTATTGGGCACGCTGGCCTATGTAAGCGTTTCTTAGACCCACAGAATTGCGACACTTGTTCGCGTGCTTGGTTAAGCCGTATGCAACCCTGTAGCAGGGTTAAGGATCAGCGGTGTGAGCGGCGTCATAGGAAGTTCAGATTTAGCGGAACGGCTGGCGGAGGTGCAGCGGCGTGTTGGCGCGGCGGCCGCGGAGGCGAAGCGGGATCCGGCAACCGTCGCGCTGATCGCAGTATCGAAGACATTCGAGGCTGACGACATACGCCCGGCGATAGCGGCGGGTCAGCGCGTGTTCGGCGAAAATCGCGTGCAGGAAGCGCAAGGCAAATGGCCGGTATTGCGCACCGAGTTTCCAGATTTGAAATTGCATCTCATTGGGCCGCTGCAGTCGAACAAGGCGGCCGATGCAGTGGCGCTGTTCGATTGCATCCACACCATCGACCGGCCGAAGATCGCGAAAGCCATTGCTGACGAAATTGCAAAGCAGGGCAAGCGCGTCGAGCTATTCGTTCAGGTCAATACGGGGGAAGAATCGCAAAAGGCCGGCGTGCTGCCGAAAGAGACGGCGGCGTTTGTTGCCATGTGCCGCGATGAGTTGAGATTGGAAATTGCGGGCCTGATGTGCATCCCGCCGGTGGATGAGGAAGCCGCCGTGCATTTCGCGTTTTTGGCGATGCTCGCACGTGATCTCGGCTTGAACGGGCTGAGCATGGGCATGAGCGGCGATTTTGAGACGGCGATTTCATTCGGCGCGACGCATGTGCGTGTCGGGAGCGCGATATTTGGGGTGCGGTAGCGTTTAACAACGCTTGGATAGACCGTGCAAAAAGCGTGGACAACGGTTGCGCTGGCGTTGCGAGCTAGTTTGCATCAGCTGAAACTGCTGCTCGCGTAACGAGTCGGTATGGGACCGCCCAAGTTAGAGGCTTGAGCGATCCCGCGTCACGGAACTGGGTCCAGCGCCGAGACACTGCAATCGTAGATTCGCAGAATTGCGAGTCAACGGTCAATAGCGCTGGGCTTCTTTTGCACAAGAACTGCGATGGAGGCCACAATGGCTCAACAGACTGCGGAAATTAAGTGCATCAATAAGGACAACCGCTTCAGCCCTTACGAGCGGATTACTCACGTCGGGGGTTGCAGCGGAAGGTCTTGGAAACTCGCTCAGCAAGAAGCCATTGCTCTGATTGAGAGAGGTGAATGGCGCTTCTTCGTGAGTATTGCGGGCGACTCTGTCTGGGTCGAAGTTGCCATGAGCAGATTTGGCAACAAGTATCTCAGGACTGTCGCTGACGGCGACGAGCCAAACAATCTGCTCAGCTTGCCTGAATGCGTTTACGCATAGAGCAACAGTGGGTGGTTCTGCGTGTTGGAACCGCCCATTGCTCTCCCACTTTCCCACCGCAAAGTTTGGCCGGGTCGCAGTGCGCTCTCCGCCCGGTGCTAGGCTTTCCCGATGATTCGATTGAGGCGCGAACCGCGCGCGCGATGGGGGCCCTGATATGACCGCTGCTGCTGCTAAAAAAGATCCCGTTGAAGCCGAGGCCCGCGCCGCTGCTGCCGAAGCTGCAAGCGATGCCCGTTCGGACGTGCTCGAGCAGGCCGGGAAAACCAAGGCCGCAGTCACGAAACTCGAAAAGGCGAGCAAGACCGCATCCGACGCCGCCAAGAACAAATGGCGCGATTTTACCGTCGATGTCTGGATCACGCCGTTCAATTCGATCGAGTTCGGGTTCTGGAAGCGCGACCGCAACAAAGGCAAGTCGCGCCAGTTCACGACCGACATGGATGTCTTCGCCGAGATCATCGAAAACGGCGAGCGCACCGGCGTGCTCGGCTATCGCAAGGAATTGTGGAACGACGCCACCGGCATGGACAAGCGCCTTGTGTTCAAGCTGTTTTCGGAAACGCTGAACTGGCGCGCCAGCATGGATTTGATGCTCGGCCGCTCGATCCAGCAGACGCTCGGTGCCCGCGGCCTGCCCGTGACGACGTACTCGATCAATACAAGCGACGATGATTTCATCATCTATCTCGAGCGCTCGGCCAACAAGTGGCCGCTGTGCCCCGAGCACTTCTCGTTTTTCATCATGGACGACGGCGTGCCGAAGTTTTATCGCATCC
This sequence comes from Hyphomicrobium sp., assembly GCA_031378895.1. GTDB lineage: Bacteria > Pseudomonadota > Alphaproteobacteria > Rhizobiales > Hyphomicrobiaceae > Hyphomicrobium_B. The sequence continues at coordinate 36,833 of JANNEP010000039.1, read as the reverse complement.
GTCGCGACATCATCAATCTCGGCGGCGACTATAGCCTCGTCGATCAGGAGGGCAACACGGTCGGTCATCTCGACGGCGCCATTTTCACCATCGGCGGCAAGTGGCGCGGCACGGTGCGCTCCGACCACGCCGATCCGCGCGTCATGATGGTGATGAAGCTGTTCGCCGGCATGATCGTGTTCAACGGCGAAGCCCGCCGCCACGTCAAGCGCATCGCCCAGGATGTTCGCGCCGGGCGCATCATCCCCGACATTCAGCGCCAGGAAGCCGACCTGTATATGAACCCGCGCCGGGTCCGCTGAGTTCGAGCCACGTGTGCTAAATTGCCTATGAATTAGGCAGATTGTGTTTCGCGGACACGAAGTGCGTACAAAATAAGCCTTTGGCAGTCCGATCGTGCGCGTAGCTGTTGACCCTGCCTGGAATTGTTGCTTTTCCCTGCCGACATCATCGGCAGCTGATGCCTGACGCTTAAGCAAAGGCGACAGACCCATGTCATCTGCCCATAAAATAAGCGCGGGGGCACGATCATGGACCAAGTCCAACCAGGGGCCGATGTTTTCTTTCTGCTGATGGGGGCGATCCTCGTCTTCTCTATGCACGGCGGCTTTGCGTTTCTTGAGGCCGGAACCGTCCGCCACAAGAATCAGGTCAACGCGCTGGTCAAAATCCTGGTCGATTTTGCGATCTCAACGACCGTGTATTTTCTGATCGGCTACACGCTGTCCTACGGCGTCTCGTTCCTCGCCAAGGCGGAAACGATCAGCGCCAGCCAGGGCCTAGACCTGGTGAAGTTCTTCTTCCTGGCGACGTTCGCGGCAGCTGTTCCAGCGATCATCTCCGGCGGTATCGCCGAGCGAGCGAAGTTTCTGCCGCAGTGTGTGGCGACGGCCTTGATGGTGGCACTCGCCTATCCGTGGATCGAAGGCGTCGTTTGGAACAAGAACTTTGGCTTCCAGGACGGGCTGTTCGCGACCACGCTCGGCGCGCCGTTCAAAGATTTTGCCGGTTCCATCGTGGTCCATGCCTTTGGCGGCTGGGCGGCGCTGGCCGCCGTGCGGCAGCTCGGGCCGCGCATCGGACGCTATGACCGCGGCCGCCCGATCAGCCCGCCGCCGTCGTCGATCCCGTGGCTCGCCATGGGCTCGTGGCTGCTGTGCATCGGCTGGTTCGGCTTCAACGTCATGAGCGCGCAAAGCCTCAAGGGTATCTCAGGCCTCGTTGCCATGAACTCGCTCATGGCCATGTGCGGTGGCATTCTCGCCGCACTCATTGCCGGCCGCAACGATCCGGGCTTTGTGCATAACGGCGCGCTGGCGGGACTAGTCGCGGTGTGCGCCGGCTCCGACGTCATGCATCCATTGGGGGCGTTCGTGACGGGTGCCGTGGCCGGCATAGTGTTCGTGCAAATGTTCCAGATTTCGACCAACAAATGGCAAATCGACGACGTGCTCGGCGTCTGGGCGCTGCATGGCCTATGCGGGCTTTGGGGCGGCATCGCCTGCGGGATCTTTGGCTTGCAAGCGTTTGGCGGCCTCGGCGGCGTGACGTTCGCGTCGCAGCTCGTCGGCTCGATCGGCGGCGCCGCGTTCGGCTTTGCGGCGGGCACGCTCGTCTATTGGTTGGTCGACACTATGTTCGGCTTCCGCCTGTCGCCTGAGGACGAGCGCATGGGTGCGGATCTCGCCATCCACAAGATCGGCGCCAACCCGGAAGACGACGTGCGCATGGGGCGGATGTAGGACGGTCAGCCGTCTTTTGGTTACCAAGGTGCGGCATGACGTCTGACTCGAAGTCTACCGCTTACCGCAACGGAAGCTGACATAACGGCGGGGTACCACGGGATGTTTTATAATCGTTGGATTTTTACTGACACAAGCCGTGATCAGCCGGGTTGCAGTCGCGCGGACGACTGACGCGCGCACAATTTTCTTCTTGTTTTCGACGGATTGAGCGGTTCGATGCGCTTCATTCGTGAAAAAAAGACGGGAGTTGAATGATGCGTTTGAGTTTAATGGCCCTCGTGTTGGCGTTCGTGGCGTTGACGGGCAGCGCGCCCACGGCCGACGCCAAGCCGTTCTGGGAAGAAAACGATCAGGCCGAAGTCGCAGGCAAGTACAAGCGTTCAGCGAAACGAGATCGCGGAGTTCGCCAATCGGCACGTCAATCCGAGGGCCGCAGTTCGCGCCGCACCGCTTCGCGGTCAGGAGCCGGCGGCCGGCCGAGTCGCTGGTGCGGCTGGTGGATGCGCACCCAGAAGGGTGGCGGACCTGAATTCAACTTGGCGGCGAATTGGCGCCGGTGGGGGCGCTCGAGCGGTCCGCAGGTCGGCGCTGTTGTCGTCTGGCCGCACCACGTCGGCATGATCACCGGCCGGTCTTCCAACGGTCAGTGGATTGTCAAATCCGGCAATGACGGCGGCCGTGTGCGCGAGCGGGCGCGTTCGGTATCGGGCGCAACGTTCCGGGTCGGATAAGAAACAAGACGTCGAAAGTGCATCGAAGAAGCCGGGGCTCAGCTGAGTCCCGGCTTTTTTGTGTCGATCAGCTTTGATGCACGGTCATACACGGTTGACGCCCACGATTGACGCCTGAGCGCCACGTCGAACCACGACATGAAACATGGCGTCGCCCCTGGCGGAACCTTAGCGCGGTCGTCGCGTTTAACCTTCGGTCGTCGAAGCAGCACGGGTGTGCGAGCGGAGACGTATGGATTTAAACGGGAGGGGCCCATGGCTCTCGAAGCATTGCTACTTCTGCTCGTCATCGGCGCAATCGCCGGATTTCTGGCAGGGCAAATTGTCAAAGGCTACGGCTTTGGCACTATTGGTAACATCGCGGTCGGCGTTGTCGGCGCCTTTCTCGGCGGCGCCGTTCTGCCCAGGCTTGGGCTGTTTGCTGGCGGCGACATCGTCGGACAAATCATCGTCGCGACTGTCGGCGCGGTGATTCTGCTCGTTTTACTCGGGCTCATTCGCCGGGTCTGAGACGGATTTTGATTTAAAACGAGAGTTGAATTGGGCTTGCGGCAACGCAGGCCCATTTTGTTTGGCGGACGCCGGCAGAGTGTCAGGGCGTGGCTGGCCTTAGCCAAACCGCTGGCATTTGTAATCCGGCAGTTTACGCGGCGGTTGAGAGACGCTATCGGCTGTCTCGACTGATCGGGATCTGCCCAAATGCCCTTAAATCACTCTCTCCAATCTCTCACCTCCGGAGCGATCCTATCGCCGTTCACGCAGCTGCGCCGCTTGCTCAACGGCATCGAGCCGGGCCACGCCAAGCCGATCGAGCTGACGATCGGAGAGCCGCGTGAAGCCATGCCGGGTTTCATCGCGGCGAAGCTGTATGAGGCGGCGAGCCTGTACGGCAAATATCCGCCGATCCGCGGCACGGATGAACTGCGGGCCGCGATCTCAGCCTGGCTGTCGCGGCGCTACACCATCCCCGGCGGCGTTGATCCGCAGCGCGAAATCCTGGTGCTCAATGGCTCGCGTGAGGGGCTGTATTTCGCCTGCCTGCCAGCCGCTGGGCGCAAGCCGGTGAGTGGCGGGGTGCGCCCTGCGATCCTGATGTGCAATCCGTACTACTCGGCCTACATCGCCGGTGCGATTGGCGCCGGCGCCGAGCCGGTGTTTCTCAACGCCACCGCCGCGACCGGCTTCCTGCCCGATCTCGATGACCTAGCACGCGACGAAGCGCTGCTGGCGCGGACGTGCGCGCTCTTCATCTGTTCGCCCGCCAACCCTCAAGGTGCGGTCGCTGGACGCGGCTACATCTTGAAAGCCCTGGCCCTCGCCCGCGCCCACGACTTCATGCTGTTCCTCGATGAGTGTTACTCGGAGATTTACACCGGCGTCGCGCCGCTGGGTGGGCTTGAGGTGGCCGCCAGAACGCCGGAGCGCTTCAAAAACCTCGTCGTGTTCAACTCGCTGTCGAAGCGCTCGAACCTGCCGGGTCTGCGATCCGGGTTCTGCGCCGGCGATGCGGCCTTCCTGGAGGTCTATGCCGAGATCCGCAATATGTGCGCGCCGACGGTGCCGGGCCCGGTACAACATGCCTCCGCTGCGGCTTGGTGCGACGAGGCCCACGTCGACGCCGCCCGGGCCGCCTATGCAGAGAAATTCGCTACTGCAGACAGCGTGTTAGGTGGCCGCTACGGCTACGCCCGGCCAGCCGGCGGGTTCTGCCTTTGGCTCGATATGAGCCAATTCGGGGAGGGGAGTGACGCGGCGGTAACCTTATGGAAACGCGCAGGCGTCAAGGTGATCCCTGGTCGCTTTCTGGCCCAGACCGGGCGTGATGCAACCAATCCCGGCGCAAACTATGTGCGCATGGCTTTGGTTCACAACCCCGCGACGATCCGGGAAGCGCTCGAACGCACGATTGCCGTGCTGCGTTGAAATGAGTTCGTTCGCGCTGATGTCGCTTGATACGCGGGGCATTGATCCGCAACGGCTGCTGCCGCAGTCGCTGGAGGACCGGCTACTAGGCTGGCTGAGCCGTGCGGGGGGATTGATGCTCCTTGCGGGCGTTGCCGTGCTGTGGGCGAGCCTGGTGTCGTGGTCGCTCGCCGACCCAAGCCTGACGCACGCGACCGCAACTGAACCGCGCAACCTGCTCGGTCCGATTGGCGCGATCCTCTCTGATCTGCTTTTGCAGACTCTGGGGTTCGCAACCGTCCTCAGCCTTCTGGCGCCTTTGATTTGGGGTCTGGAGCTTGTGCGCGCCCGGCGCCTCGAAGCGGGGCGCATTAAGCTCGGATTTTATCCGCTGTCCGTACTGGCGCTTGCAGGCGCGCTGTCGGCGTATCCGGTGATGGCGAGTTGGCCGCTGCATCACGGTTTTGGCGGCGTGCTTGGCGACGGACTTTATAAGCTTGCGTCTAAACTGTTCGCCGTCGTCAACGAAGACCGCGCCGGTCTGGCCGCAGCGCTGCTGCTGAATGCATCCGCGCTTGGCATGTTTGCAAAAAGCATTGGTCTCGATCTCGACGCGGTGGTGAAGGCTGTGTCGCACATCCAGCGGAAAGTGGCCAAGCCGGCCCGGAAATCGCGCGCAGATGCGTTCGGAGCGGCAAAGCCGTCATGGTGGCGGCGCAAACCGGAAAAACCCCAGCGTAACGCACGCCAAAATCCGTACGGCGCCGCCTCGGCGATTGCCATGCCGCCGGATGCCAATGCTCCGCCACATCAGTGGGCCGTGGACACCCGCTATCCGCATTTGCACACCTATGGGCACGGACCCTCCGGACCTGCAGCGCCCCATGCCCGTCCGCACGAGGTGGCGGCACCCCAGTCACCAGACTCGGGCTACGCCTCCGATTTTGGTGGTCTGGTCCCAAGCCAGGATCTGTCGCCGGATATATTCAGTGCCGGCAGTGCGGGCCTTCACCTCCAGCCGCACGACATGGCCCGGCATCGCGGCCGCGGATTTGATGTCAACACCGATGCCGCCAGCCGGGCGATTGCGGCGCGGTTTGCGCCGGGCGGGCAAGTGGCGCTGAACCCGGCGGCACAGGTAACAAAGGCAGCGCTTATGGAAAAAGCCGCTGGATTGCTGGGCGGTCTGCCGCGCCGCAAAGCCGAACTGGATTGGACGCGCCCGTCACTCAATTTGTTGAAGCACGCGGCCGTTGCCAAGCCGGGTCCAGAATTCACCCAGACCGTCATGCGCGGCAATGCCCGGTTGCTTGAAGACGTGCTGGCCGACTTCGGCGTCAAGGGCGAAGTCAAAGACATCAGGCCTGGCCCCGTCGTGACGCTGTACGAACTCGAGCCGTCACGCGGCACTAAATCCTCGCGCGTCATCGGGCTTGCCGATGATATCGCGCGCTCGATGAGCGTCGCGAGCGTGCGCGCAGCGACCGTGACGGGGCGTAATGCCATCGGCCTCGAGTTGCCGAACGTGCGCCGCGAGCCAGTCCTGCTGCGCGAGATTTTAGAATCGGACGCTTACAAAAATTCAAACGCGGCGCTGCCCTTGGCGCTCGGCAAATCTATTGGGGGCGAGCCGGTGGTCGTCGATCTCGCGCGCATGCCGCACTTGCTCGTCGCCGGCACCACGGGTTCCGGCAAATCGGTTGGCATCAACGCCTTTGTGCTGTCGCTGCTGTATCGCCATGCGCCGGAAGACTGCCGGTTGTTGATGATCGATCCGAAAATGCTGGAACTATCGGTTTATAACGGCATTCCGCATCTCCTGACGCCGGTCGTGACCGATCCCGCCAAAGCTGTTGTCGCGCTCAACTGGGCGGTCTCCGAAATGGAAGAGCGCTACAAGCGCATGGCGGCGCTGTCGGTGCGCAATATCGATGTCTTCAATAATCGCGTGAAGAACGCCAAGAAGCGCGGCGAGATGCTGTCGCGGACTGTGCAGACTGGGTTCGATAAAGCCGGTCAGGCGATATTCGAGAACCAGAAAATGGACCTCGAACCGCTGCCGCATATCGTCATCGTGGTCGATGAGTTTGCCGATCTGATGAGTGTGGCTGGCAAGGATGTCGAAGGCGCGGTGCAACGCCTGGCGCAAATGGCACGCGCTGCTGGCATCCACCTCATCATGGCGACGCAGCGGCCCTCGGTCGATATTATAACCGGCACGATCAAGGCGAATTTCCCGACGCGGATTTCATTCAAGGTGACGTCGAAGATCGACAGCCGAACGATTCTGAATGAGCAAGGCGCCGAGCAGTTGCTCGGTCAGGGCGACATGCTGTATTCGACCGGCGCCGGTCAGATCGTACGCGTGCACGGCGCGTTTGTCTCAGATGAAGAGGTCGAGGCGATTGCGGATTCATTGCGGCGACAGGGATCGCCGAAGTATGTCGACGGCATTCTCGACGCAGCAGGGGTCTCGGAAATCGCCAGCGGAGAGCGCGAGCCGGGCGACGATGATCTTTACGATCGCGCCGTGGCGATTGTGTTGCGTGATCGCAAGGCCTCGACCAGTTACCTGCAGCGCCGCTTATCGATTGGCTACAACCGCGCCGCCGATTTGATCGAGCGCATGGAACGCGACGGGCTGATCTCAGCCGCCAACAACACCGGCAAGCGCGACATTCTTGTTGCTGGCAGCGGCAACGCCGACGCGGCTTGAGGCGGTCCTTTTTTACGTGCCCCTGCTGCCGCCTTGCGTGCCTTCCCAGCCTCGCGTAAGGGACGCGTATGAGCGAGGGAAATGCCCTGGTCTCGACGTAATCTTTTCAGACATCATAAGTCGCAGCATGCCGCTGGACGAACGGTCTGGCGCGGGGTCTTTGGGGGGCCACGATGGGACGCAACATGATCTTTAACGCCAGAGCTTTCACAGCCGCACTCGCGGTCTGTTGGGCGACCGCGGTTTCGGCGCAGGAGTCGAAGCCGCAGGCCGCTCCTGTTACATCGCCTGCGCCAGCCGCCGCTGCGGCTACTCCGGCTCCGGCTCCGGCTGTTGTTCCGGCTCCTGCCGCGGAACCCACTACGCCTGCAGCCAGTCCTTCGCCTGCAGCTAGTTCTACGCCTGCTGCCAAGCCCAACGCGGTCGATGGCTGGCAAGTTGAGAAAGATCCAGGCGGCGTGACGCTTGACGACAAGCAATCAGACGTGGTCAAGAAAGTCAGCGATTATTTCGGCAATCTCAAAAGCTTAACGGGACAGTTCGTGCAAACAGGCGCTGACAAGAAGCGCATGAAAGGCAAGTTCTTCGTCAAGCGCCCGGGCCGCTTCCGCTTCGATTATTCACTGCCCTCGAAGCAGATCATCGTCTCGGATGGCGAATATCTGGCCATCCAGGATCTCGATCTCAACAACGAAGACCGTATCGCCCTCGATCAGACCCCGTTCCGCCTGCTTTTGCGCAAGGACGTCGATCTGCTTCGCGACGCGCGCATCACCGAAGTCCAGCAAGCCGAAGACCTCATTGTCGTCGGCTTACAGGACAAGAGCCCGGATGCTCCTGGAAAGATCCGCCTCTTCCTCAGCACCAAACCGAGTCTTGAACTGAAAGAATGGGTGACCACCGACGCCCAAGGCTTGGACACTCGAATTGAGGTTTCTGAACTCGTCAACAGCGAGGATATCGACGCGAATTTGTTTAAAATTCAACAGCTTGGGCCGAAACACGGGACGCCGTAAACGGCATTTGGGCGGCAAATCAGGGTGTTGCACTTATGGCGCGGTGCAATACCCGAGCTGGGGATAATATTGGATAACCGATCACGTTTTCGTGATGTGTGCACGCAACCCCTATTGAATTCCTCCGAGGTGCGCTTAAATCTCTCTCATGCAGATGGCGTCACCCTGTATTCGGTAGTGCCCCCCCGTCTAACCGAAGACGCCGTCTCTGGTACCGGATTCCCTCCCGGTACCGGCGCGTAAAGCGCAAATCGCGCCCAGTTCCTCCCCCCGGAACTGGGCGCACCCTTTTCTGGGTACCCTTAAAATCTATCAAATCCGGATCAATGCAACGCCACGGCGTGTGCTTCGCGATTAAATGCACGCGCGCTGGGGTCGATGTTGGCAATGTCGGCAAGGGCTTGATCAACGGCTTGAATTTCTGACGCTAGCCGCTGCAAGCGTGCCGTGATTTGCTGTGTCAGATGTTCCGCGAGCTGGGGGTCATCCGCCATCTGAGCGTGCATCTCGGTGCGTGACAAACGTAAGGCCCTGACCGGGCCGCGCGCAACAATCGTGGCCGAGTGCACAGTCTCGACCAGCATTGCCAGTTCGCCGATCAGCGCGCCTTCCGGAACCGGCTCGGCCGCCGCGCCGGGTTCAAGTCCCGTCGTCCGGACCGCATCTCCAGCGACAATCACAATTGCAGCATCTCCTGGCTGATCTTCCTCGATGATGATGTCGCCAGGGCGATAGACGATGCGGTCGGCACGGCGCACGATCTCGGTGATCTGCAACGGCTTTAGGCCCCGGAACAGGGGCAAATTCAAAAATGGTTTGACGAGGGCATCGATCGCCATCGGCCACACTCCGCTCAGGGACTGATTGAGAAACTGGGACGCGACACACACAACGGGTCAGCGCGATGCTCAACGGGCGAAGCAGGCCGCACACAACAGAACTTTAAGCCGTGACCTCAACACATCGGGCGGGTGAGGTCTACCGGGGCTGTGGACGGCCTGGGGACAGTCTTGGACAACGTGGTCACAGAGCACGAATGTGTTGATGGACGCGGTTACGGCGCGAGCTTGTAGCCGCCACTTTCAGTGATCAAAAGCTCAGCGTTTGAGGGGTCTTTCTCGATTTTCTGCCTAAGACGGTAGATGTGGGTTTCGAGCGTATGCGTTGTCACACCGGCATTGTAGCCCCAGACTTCATGCAGCAGCACATCGCGCGACACGACCTTGTCACCGGAGCGAAAGAGGTATTTGAGAATCGATGTTTCTTTTTCGGTGAGCCGGATTTTGCTGCCCGTCTGGTCGACGAGAAGCTTTGATGCCGGCTTGAAGGTGTAATGGCCGATGACGAAGACCGCGTCTTCGCTCTGCTCGTGCTGGCGCAACTGGGCGCGGATGCGGGCCAGAAGAACGGCAAATTTGAAAGGCTTAAGCACGTAGTCATTGGCGCCAGCGTCGAGGCCAAGGATCTGGTCGGCATCCGAGGTATTGCCCGTCAGCATCACGATTGGCGTCTTGAAGCCGCCCTTGCGCAACTGCTTAACTGCTTCGCGGCCATCCATGTCGGGCAGACCGACGTCGAACACCACGAGATCAAAGCGCCCGGCCTTGGCGGCTTCCATGCCCTTGGTCGCGGTGTTGGCTTCGGAAACTTCAAACTCGTCATGTAGGATAAGTTGATCCTTCAAGGACGTGCGGAGGTCTTCGTCATCATCGACGAGAAGGACCTTGCGGGCCGTGCTCATGAATATGGGCTCCAATTTCGAAGCATTGTGTGGCGAAGATCTAGCAAGCGCGACCAAGCCAACATAGGGTTTGGAGCTAGCGAGACAAGAGGATTTGCGGCTCCCTAATGTCAACCCAGAGACGGCCCGCGCGCACTCAAGTCATTGTGAGAAGCCTAAATGCCGCGAAGCCAAGCGGCTTTGTGGAGTTCGGACCGCACCGGTTTGCCTGCGCACTCGGGCGAAGCGGCGTGAAAACCCTAAAGCGCGAGGGCGATGGCGCGACGCCGCGTGGACGCTTCCCACTGCGCTGCGCACTGTACAATCCAGCGTCGGCGCGGCGGCTAAGGACTGGTTTGTCTCTGCAACGAATTGGCCGCGACGACGGCTGGTGCGATGCTAGCGGCGACGGTAACTACAACCGCCCCGTCTGCCATCCTTACAAAGCCAGCGCCGAACGGATGTGGCGCGAAGATGGGCTCTATGACGTTGTCGTTGTCGTAGGCCACAACGACAGACCGCGGCTGCGCGGACGTGGCAGCGCGATCTTCATGCATGTGGCCCGGCCGGGATTGCTGGCAACGGAAGGATGCATCGCCCTGCGTCGAGGCGATCTTCAACTGTTGTTGTCGCGGCTCTCGCCCCGAAGCGGGATCGTCATTCTTGTATAAAACAAAAAGGCCCGGCTGCGCGAGACGCCGGGCCAAGGTGTGAGCCCATCTAGGGAAGACGTGTGCCCGGGAGAAACTCGGGAGAAGGTGGCGGTTCGCAGCCTATTGCCAGGCCGCGAACGCGCGTTTTTGATACCTAGAGTGCTTCCGGAAAAGTGGGGACCGGTTTTCCGAAAAGAAGCACGTTAAACCAAAGAGCTAGGGTGTTGCAGCGATTCAACGAAGAGCGGAAACACCCTAGTAGTTATAGGCCCGCTCGCCGTGATCGGTGATGTCGAAGCCTTCACGCTCCTTGTCCTCGATCGTGCGCAGGCCGACGACGATGTCGACAAGCTTGAACAGGATCGCCGACCCGATACCGCTCCACAGCAAGGTCAGACCAACGGCCTTGGCCTGGGCTGTCATCGCAGTGACGAGATCGTAGGCGCCGGCAACCAGCTCACCCGGCTTCGACACATAATCAGGGATGCCTGTGCCACCGAGGTCTGGATTGACGAGGATACCCGTCGCCAGCGCGCCGATGATCCCGCCAACGCAGTGGACACCGAAAACGTCGAGACTGTCATCGTAGCCAAGCGCACTCTTGACGGACGAGCAGAAGACGAAGCAGACCGGGCTGACCACCAAGCCGAGAGCGATCGCGCCTATCACGCCCACGAAGCCGCAGGCAGGTGTGATCGCGACGAGGCCGGCAACGACGCCCGACGCCAAACCGAGTGCCGAAGGCTTACCCTTAGCGAGCCATTCAACGATGATCCACGATAGGGCTGCAGCAGCCGTAGCGAGGAACGTGTTGATCATGACTTGGCCAGCGAAAGCGTTAGCTTCAAGGTTCGAACCGACGTTGAAGCCGAACCAGCCGACCCACAGCAGGGCCGCGCCGATCATGCACATCGTCAGGGAGTGCGGCGGCATAGCTTCACGGCCATAGCCAACGCGCTTGCCGAGGATCAGACAGCCGGCGAGGGCAGCGATACCAGCATTGATGTGAACCACGGTGCCGCCCGCGAAGTCGAGAGCGCCCCACTGGAAGGCCTGCCCGGCATCTGCAAGCACAGCGTCATAAGCGGCTTGAGCCGCTGCTTTGCCGTCACCTGTTGCCGCGGCCAAAGCCTTAGCGGCGTTGCCAAACGCATCCGGACCACCCCAGTACCAGACCATATGCGCAATCGGGAAATAGATGAACGTCACCCACAGCGCCATAAACAGCATCACAGCCGAGAACTTCATGCGTTCCGCGACGGCGCCCAAAATGAGTGCCGGCGTGATGCACGCGAAGGTCATCTGGAAGACGATGTAGACATACTCAGGAATGTAGACACCGTTCGAGAACGTTGCCGCGATCGTCGTTGAGTCAACGCCCTTCAAGAGCGCTTTCGAGAAGCCGCCGACGTAGTTGTTCAAGTCGCCGCCGTTGGTGAACGCCATCGAGTAGCCGTAGAGAACCCAGAGAATGGCCACGAGGCAGAGTGTTGAGAACACCTGCATACACATCGACAGCATGTTTTTGGTGCGCACCAAGCCGCCGTAGAACAGCGCCAGGCCCGGCACTGTCATCAGCAGCACCAGCACCGAACAGATCATCATGAAAGCGGTATCGCCCTTGTTCGGCACGGGGGCCGGCGGCGTGGCCGCAACTACAGCCGCTACGGCGTCGGCCGCAGGGGCTGCATCTTGGGCAAGCGCCGGGTCAACGACCAGCGCCAGCGCACCGAGGGCCCCCACGACCCCTGCAGTGCGCGCTAGAGTTCGAAACGTCATGTTGTGTGCTCCCTGATTTAGTCGAACGAGATAGTGTGAAAGTCCAGAACGTCTAAGCCGCGCGTCACGTCCTAGAGCGCGTCGTCGTCAGACTCGCCCGTGCGGATGCGGACCGTGTGCTCGATGGTCGACACGAAAATCTTGCCGTCGCCGATCTGGCCGGTTTTGGCGGCGCGTTGGATGGCGGCGATGGCCTTGTCGACCTGGGCGCCGGGAACCACGACTTCGATCTTGATCTTCGGCAGGAAACTGACGGCGTATTCGGCGCCACGGTAGATTTCCGTGTGGCCCTTCTGACGTCCGTAGCCTTTGACCTCAGTCACGGTCATGCCCTGCAAGCCGAGGTCGGTCAGCGCGGAACGCACCTCCTCCAGCTTGAACGGCTTAATCACTGCAGTGATGAGCTTCATGAGAGCCCCCCTCTATTTTCCGGCTACTGCCGGTTGCCCAATCGATGACCCCCGCCACCGCACGGGTGAGGGGTTTCAATGGCAGGAGAGTCAAGACGCGTGCCAAGTCGCGTCTGGAGGCTCAGGGCATTGATAAATATTAGGAAAACGAGACAACTCTAACCCAGACCCCCACCCAGGGCCTAAAGCGGTGCACAAAATATATGCAAATGTGCTGGATTGCCGGTTATTTGAGCATGAACGCCGTATCGCGTTTGCGCATCAAGCCCTCCTGGACCGCAGAGGCCACGAGGCGGCCCTGACGGTCGTAGATGGCGCCACGGCAGTAGCCCCGCGCGCCCGAGGCTGTAGGGCTGTCCTGGGCATACAGCAGCCAGTCGTCGGCCCGGAAGGAGCGGTGGAACCACATGGCGTGGTCCAGGCTCGCAAGCTGGACGTCGCGGTCAAACAAAAGCTTGCCGTGGGCCACCAGAGCCGTATCGAGCAGGGTGAAATCCGAGGCGTAGGCGAGCACGGCGCGGTGCATGTATTGGCAGTCCGGCAGCGGGCCGTTGGCCTTCAGCCAGACCGCCTGCTGGGCCGGCCGGGGCTCACGGCTGGCATAGCGGCTGGCATCGACAATCCGCACGTCGAGCGGCTGCTCGCGGTTCCAGTAAGCCTGCATGTTTTCGGGCAGTTTCGCCATCATCTGCTGGATCAGTTGTTTCACGCTGGGCAGCGCCTCGGGTGGCGGGACGTCCGGCATTTGCGCTTGATGCTCGAACCCGTCTTCGGCCTTATGGAACGAGGCGCTCATCGCAAAAATCGGCCGGCCGTGCTGGATGGCTTTGACGCGCCGGGTGGTGAAGCTGCCGCCGTCGCGGATGCGCTCGACATCGTAAATGATCTCGCATTCGGGATCGCCGGCGAGCAGGAAGTACCCGTGCATGGAGTGCATGGCGCGGTCATCCTCGACCGTCTGCGCCGACGCCGAAAGCGCTTGGCCGAGAACTTGTCCGCCGTAGACTCGTTGCCAGCCCTCGCTGCCACGGGCTCCGCGAAACAGGTTGTCTTCGAGCCGCTCCAGGGTCAGGGCGTTAAGCAGCTTCGCAAGAGCGGTCCCGCCGGGGGCAGGGGTATCGGCAGTCATGGAGGCCTCATGTGCAGCAAGCATGTCGAAGACGTCAGCGACAGAGTGGGCGCGGCGGGACGTTCGAGCGAATTCGCTCTAGGTTTTTGTTTTGTCGCGTTTTCTTGACGCGAACCGGTGACCACTTCGCTCGAAAAGGCTCTATGCTGTCAAGGTGACAGAGCGTAGTGGACGATGAGGGTACGGCCGTGACGGCGGAGGTTGAGCGGTTCGACATTGCGATCTCGGGCGGAAGCTTTGCTGGGTTAGCGTTGGCACGGGGGCTGTCTCAAGCACTGGGCCCAGATGTGCGAATCGCGGTCATAGATCGGGCTACGTCCCCTGCAGCCGCCGCAGCCGACACCCGGGCGTTCGCGATCTGGGCCGGGACCCTGGCCGTGCTCGAGGGCCTCGGTGTCTGGCCGGAGATCGCTATCGACGCCGAGCCGATGACGGCGATCGAGATTACGGACTCAGCACTGGACGACAGCGTCAGGCCGGCGCGCGTCACCTACGACGCCAAAACTGCGGATGGCCGGCCGGCGGCCTACATGGTGCCGAGTGCGGCGTTGCATCGTGCCCTCTATCAGTCTGTTGTGCACGACCCGGCGGTGACGTGGATCGCGCCAGCTGAAGCGGCCGGACTGACGCTCGGGGATTTTTCTGCCGCTATCACGTTGAGCGATGGCCGCGTGGTGCAGGCAGCACTTGTTGTCGCCGCCGAGGGCCGGTCGTCCAAGCTCAGAGACGCTGCCGGCATCAAGACGGCAGGTTGGGGATACGACCAGACCGGCATTGTCGCGACCGTCCAATTCGAGCAGCCGCACAACGGCGTCGCGATTCAGCATTTTCTCCCCGGTGGTCCGTTCGCGATTTTGCCCCTCAAACACAACAGGGCATGTATCACGTGGAGTGCGGACAGCCGCGAAGCCGGGCGCATGATCGCGTTGGACGATGCTGGATTTCTCGCCGAACTCGAGCGCCGGATCGGTGGCCGCTTCGGCGCCATGACGCTTACCGCGCCGCGCCAATCATGGCCGCTCGATCTGAAGCTGGCGCGAGAGCTGACTGCGCGCCGCTTTGCGCTGATCGGCGACGCCGCGCATGGCGTGCATCCGGTCGCCGGGCAGGGCGTCAACCTGGCGTTCCGCGATGTGGCGGCAATGGTGGAAGTTTTGACGGATGCAGCACGATTGGGGTTTGATCTAGGCCACGCCCCGGCGCTTGAACGCTATGCCCGCTGGCGCCGTTTTGACTCAACGATGTCGGCGACGCTTTACGATGGTCTCAATCGCGCGTTCAGTCTGGACAACGCGGTCCTGCGAGCCGGGCGCGGCGCCGGTCTCGGTATCCTCGATCGCATTCCGGCGTTGAAAGCCATGATTGTCGAGGAAGCCGCCGGGCTCACCGGCGATGTGCCAAAACTCGTGCGCGGCGAACGCGTCTAAACGCCGGTTTCGCTTTCGGCGCCCGGTTCCTGTTCACCGGTCTCCTGTTCACCTGTCATGACCGGCAAGACAACAGTGATGCGGCGGCTCGCCAGATCAACCGTTGGCACGTTGGCGTTGGTGAACGGCACCAGCTCTGTGTCCTTGCTGGCTTCAATTTGAATTTCGAGAAGATCGCCCGCGCCGAAATTTTGAACAGCGATGACACGGCCGATCTCGATGCCGCCGGACGTAACTGCGGCAAGGCCGATCAGATCGGCGTGGTAGTACTCGGCCTCGTCTGGTTTTGGCAGCTTGGCGCGGTCGACGTAGAGGTCTTGGCCGCGCACGGCTTCGGCCCCGTTACGGTTGGTCACGCCGTCGAGACGCGCGATGACGCCTTTGCCGGAGACGCGCACCACGCGCAGCTTGAACGTTTTTTCCCCCAATGCGTCCGTCAGTGGCCCATAGCTCGCAATGGCTTCGGGCGCGCCGGTAAAGGTTCTGACAATGATGTCACCGCGGATGCCGTGGGCGCCGGTGATTTGGCCAAGCAAGATGCGGCGCGGTTGGGTCGGATCGCTCATGGCAGCGGTGTGCCCTGCTAAGCGCTGTCCGGCAAGGGGCCAAGGTAGGCGAGTTCGATATCGAGAGCTTGCCCGGCGATCATGAGCCGAGTCTGCTGCCATAAAGCATCGGCCGCGACGACGCCTATGATCGGGATAATTGCGCCGTGAGGTCCCGCGGAAAACCCGGTTACGAGCTCGCCGCCGGGCGGAACTTCGCAGATCAGCACAACGCTGTCCCGATCGCCGCTGCCGTCTTGATCGACAAAGCCAGAATAAACGCCGCCGTTGCGGTCTGATCCCAGGATCTTGCCGTCCCGGACAATGGCCAATGCCTCGTCGTGGCAGCCCGGCGTTTGCGTGTCAGCGGCGTATGCAACGTGATAGATGCCGTCGCGGAGCATACCGACCTGCCTTTTTTTGGTCTCCGGAGACCCGGAGCTACCGCTCTATACAAGACTTAGGCCAGCGCAGGTTGCAGCAGCAAAAAAGCCCCCCGGAGCTTAGCCCGTGAGGCTTTTGAACTTTGGCTCGGGTCGACAAGCCTATGCCGCTTCGCCCTTGGCTGCGGCTTCTGCGGCCTTGGCTGCCTTGTCGGCGGCAGCGGCGTTGCGCTCCTGGGTCTTCTTCTTCGGCATGGCCTTTTTCGGATTGCTCGGTGTGGTGCGCTTGGCAAGACCAGCACCGTCCAGCAAGCGCAGCACGCGATCGGTCGGCTGCGCGCCGACGCCAAGCCAATGCTTGATGCGCTCGGCGTTGAGCTTCACGCGCTCGGGATTATCCTTTTTGAGCATCGGGTCAAAGGTGCCGATCTGCTCGATATAACGGCCATCGCGAGGCGCAGTGCCGTGGGCAACGACGACATAATAGTACGGGCGCTTTTTGGCGCCGCCGCGGGATAATCTGATCTTCACTGACATGGTGGGTCGTCTCCTGTTTGATGCGATTGAGTGTTCGTGTGCGTTCACTTCTTCTTTCCGGGAAACCCCGGGAATCTTGGCAGTCCGCCGCCGAGACCCGGCAGGCCTTTAGGGAATCCACCGCTGAGGCCTGAACCGGGTCCTGAAAGGCCTTTTGGCAATCCGCGGCCATCGGTGCCCGGCACGCCTTGCGACAGTTGCTCTTTGACGTCAGCGGGGAGCTGCTCGAGCGCCTTGGGATCGAGTTTTGCAAGTTCCGCCTGCATGGATGCCATCTCGGCGTCGCTTGGTGCGGCACCCGTGTTGCCGAGGAAGCGGTTCAGCATGCCCTTGTTGCGGCCCATGGTCTTCATCATGTCCGCCATCTGGCGGTGCATTTTGACGAGCTTGTTGATCTCTTCAACCTTGGTGCCGGAGCCGGCCGCGATGCGCCGTTTGCGTTTGGCGTCGAGGGCCTTTGGATTGCGCCGCTCGAACGGCGTCATCGAGCCGATGATGGCGCGCTGATGCGCCAGGCTCTTGTCCATACCGGCTTCGTTGATCTGGCCCTTGAGCTTGGCGACGCCGGGCAGCATGCCCATGACGCCACCCATGCCGCCGAGCTTTTGCATCTGCCCCAACTGTTCGCCGAGGTCTTCGAGGTCGAACGACCCCTTCTTCATTTTCTCGGCGATTTTGGTGGCTTTTGCGACGTCGATGGTTTGCGCGGCTTTTTCGACGAGCGAGATGACGTCACCCATGCCGAGAATGCGCCCGGCGATGCGGCCGGGGTGGAAATCTTCCAGCGCATCCCACTTTTCGCCGACGCCCATCAGCTTGATCGGCTTGCCGGTGACGGCGCGCATCGACAGCGCGGCGCCGCCGCGGCCATCGCCATCGGCACGCGTCAGCACGATGCCGGTAATGCCGATGCGGCCGTCGAAGGCTTTGGCGGTGTTGACGGCGTCTTGGCCTGTCAGCGCGTCGGCAACGAGCAAGACTTCGTGCGGTTTGATCGCTGCCTTGATGTCGCGGACTTCGTCCATCAACTCGTCGTCGACGGTGACGCGGCCGGCGGTGTCGAAGATGATGACATCGAAGCCGCCGAGCTTGGCCGCCTCTTGCGCACGGCGCGCGATCTGCATCGGGTTCTGCCCAGCGATGATGGGGAGCGTCGCGACGTTAGTTTGCTCGCCGAGCACGCGCAGCTGTTCTTGAGCGGCTGGGCGGCGTGTATCGAGCGACGCCATCAAGACCTTCTTGCGGTCACGTGTGCTCAGGCGATAGGCGATCTTGGCGCTGGTCGTGGTTTTGCCCGAGCCCTGCAGACCGACCATCAAAATGCCAACCGGCGGAACGGCGTGCAAATCGATCGGGGCGGCGTCCGAGCCGAGCATGGCGACGAGTTCGTCGTTGACGATCTTGACGACCATCTGCCCGGGGGTCACCGAGCGCAGCACATCGGCGCCGACGGCCTTGGCTTTGACCTTGTCGGTGAAATCGCGGACGACATCGAGCGCGACATCGGCTTCGAGCAATGCCCGGCGAACCTCGCGCATCGCCTCGACGACATCGGTCTCGGTCAGCGCCCCGCGCCGCGTCAGTTTGTCGAGGACGCCTGAGAGGCGTTCTGTCAGCGATTGGAACATAAGGCCTTCGTTCAAATGTCGGGCCGCAATGCCCAACTGGTTCTTCTCGTGACGTCACCCCGGCGAAGGCCGGGGCCTACGACAAGCCGAAACGGGCTTATCGCAAGTTGCAGGCTCAGTTGTTGAAGCGATTTGGCTTCACGCAACCAGCGGACTTGAGGCCCATTGCCGTGGGTCCCGGCCTTCGCCGGGATGACGGTAATTGGGCGACCGTCCGCGCAAAACAAAAACGCACCCGGGAGCGCATCGCGCCGCCGGATGTTGACCCCCCTGCCTCCCGGTCACCTTGTCAGGCGTCCATGTGCAAAGCGGCGGCTCTGGGTCTCAGGGCCGTCAGGAAGAGCGTGGGTATTGTCTGACGAGACCCAAAAGTCAACCCTGGTTGGCCTTTTGGACCCGCGGCTCCGCCTTCAACATCCGCCCCCAGGCCCGGGCCAGGCGGAACACGCGGCGTTCGGTTGTCCGCTCGTCGCGAGTAAGGACGATGCAGCCGTAGCAGTAGGCCGGCCGGGCCCGCGCAAAGGCAATGCGAAAAAGCAGCTGGTTGGGTCGTTGGCGCGGGCGTTGCTGGCGGACGGTTTTCATTGCGGCCTCACTTCCCCGGCGTCAGCCGCAGCAGCTTTCCATCCGCAGCGTCATCGGTCAACACATAGACCGCGCCATCAGGGCCGGTGCGGACGTCGCGGATGCGCTCTTGGAGATCGGTCAACAGGTGCTCGACCGCGACCACTTTGTCGCCCTCCAGAACGAGGCGTTCTAGAACGCCGCCCGAAAGGCCACCCGCGAGCAGGTTGCCCTTCCAAGCCTTGAACAGATCGCCGGTGTAGAACGCCAGGCCAGACGTGCCGATCGATGGCTTCCAGTAATAGACGGGCTGTTCCATGCCATCCTTCGCGGTGCCCTCGCCAATTTTGGAGCCGTCGTAATCGATGCCCCAGGTGATGACCGGCCAGCCGTAATTCTTGCCCGTTTGCGGGTGGTTGAGTTCATCGCCGCCCTTGGCTGCGTGCTCCGTGGTCCAGAGTTGACCCGTTGTGGGGTCAAGCGCCGCGCCCTGGACGTTGCGATGGCCGTAGCTCCAGATTCCGGGGCGCTTTCCTTCGCGGTTCACGAATGGATTGTCTTTCGGAATTGAGCCGTCCGGCATGATGCGGATGACCTTGCCGAGGTCGGTTTCGAGATCTTGCGCGCTTTCCTTTTGTGAGGCCCGCTCGCCCGTCGTGATGAACAGCGCACCCGTGTTATCGAAAACCAAGCGCGAACCAAAATGATAGCTGCTGGAGATAGCCGGCTCTTGGCGAAAGATCACCGATCCGCCGTCGATGCGACCGCTATCGCCGTCGAGCGTGAGCTTAGCGCGCGCCACGGCGGTGGCGTTGCGGAAATATCCGCGCGGTTCGGCGTAGGAGAAATAAATCATACCCGAGGTTGCGAAATCCGGCGCCAGCAGCACGTCCAGAAGCCCGCCCTGGCCCTTGTTCATGACGTTTGGCAAACCTGCGATAGCCGCAGAAATTTTGCCGTCCTTGGTCACGATGCGCATTTGACCCGGGCGCTCGGTGACGAGCATGCGGCCGTCGGGCATAAACTGAAGACCCCACGGGTTTTGCAAGCCTTTGGCGACCTGTTCGACGGTAATCGCGGACTTCTCAGCGGGCGGCGCGTTGGTTTGGGCTGCGTTCGCCGCCGAGACGGCCGCTAAGGCAGAAACGAGCAAGGCCGCCGGGGTCCATCGTGGTCGCATGCCTATCCTCATTGAATTCTGTTCTGGCGAATTGTGTTTTGGGTAGCCCCTCGCCATATATGTCGTCATGAGCGCCCTCGCCACCATCCCCTTTGTAAAAATGAACGGCATCGGCAACGAGATCGTGGTCGTGGACCTGCGCGCCAGTCTAAAAGTCTTTACGCGCGAGGAAGTTTTTGCCGTTGCTGCCGGCCGGTCCTCGCGTTTCGAGCAAATGATGGTGCTGCACGCGCCCAAGACGCCGGGCACGGAAGCATTCGTGCGCATCTACAATGCCGATGGCTCGGAGGCCGGCACCTGCGGCAACGGTATGCGCTGTGTCGGCTGGCTTTTAGCGACAGCCTTGAACCGGTCTCAGTTCAAGGTCGAGACCCGGGCTGGGGTGCTCGATACGTATGTTCAAGATCAATCGTCGATCACCGTTGATATGGGTGAGCCGCGGTTCGATTGGAAGGACATCCCGCTGGCGGAAGAATTTCGCGACACGCGGATGATTGAACTGCAGATCGGACCGATTGACGATCCCGTTCTACATTCACCTTCGGTGGTCAACGTCGGCAATCCGCACGCAATTTTCTGGGTCCAGGATGTGACCGCCTATGATCTCGAAAGACTAGGCCCGATGCTTGAAAATCACCCCATATTCCCAGAGCGTGCCAACATATCTCTGGCTCACGTCACATCCCCGGAAACAATAACGCTTAGAACCTGGGAGCGGGGCGCTGGCTTGACGTTGGCCTGCGGATCGGCGGCGTGTGCAGCGGCGGTGACGGCGGCTCGCAAGAAACTGACCGGGCGAAAGGTCACGGTGACGCTGCCCGGGGGTGCGCTTGGCATCGAATGGACCGCGAAAAACCGAATTCTCATGACCGGCCCGGTCGAGTTCGAGTACGAGGGTGTCTTGGATTTACCGAAACTGATGACAGCGCCAGTGTAGTCTGTGGAGTGCAGGTGCTGGCACCAATCCCGGGTCTGTCCCGGGTTTTCTAGATTTCTGAAAAGACGACCGCATCTATGTCAGACCCTCGTGTGATTACGCTTGCCTGCCGGCTCAACGCTTTTGAGTTCGCCGTCACGCGCCGTCATGCCTTCGATGCCGGGCGGGGTATCAACGCGCAGGTGATCCGCTACGGCGCCACGCACCTTGCCGGCGCGGTAGCGGCATGAGTACGACCGATCCAAAGCGTAAAGGCATTATGGGCCGGATGTTCCGGGGCAAGGTAGAGGACCCGGCTCAGCCCGTTGAAACCACGGACGGCACTGGGGTTGCTGAAATTCCTGGCCAGACCGGCGGCACCGCCAAGCCGCAGGGCTGGTTTCAGCGTCTCAAAGCCGGTCTCGGCAAGACATCATCAAAACTGTCGGACGGCATCACGGGGCTCTTCACCAAGCGCAAGCTTGATGCCGAAACGCTGGAAGATCTCGAAGACCTTCTGGTGCAGGCTGACATCGGCGTTACGATGGCCGGACGGATTACGTCCGCGATTTCCAAAGGCCGGTTTGAAAAGACTATTTCAGCAGATGAAGTTCGCGAAATCTTAGCTGAAGAAGTGACGCGCGTTTTGACTCCTGTGGCTGTGCCCCTTGTTATTGATGCCGGGAGAAAGCCGCACGTGGTGATGATGGTTGGCGTCAACGGAACCGGCAAGACGACGACGATCGGCAAGCTCGCGGCGCAACTGTCACGGGACGGCAAGCAGGTTATACTCGCGGCCGGCGATACCTTTCGCGCGGCGGCCATCGACCAGCTCAAGGTCTGGGGCGAGCGGACGGGGTGCCCCGTTGTCGCACGCCCTGCCGGCTCTGATGCCTCCGGCCTCGCCTACGATGCCTTAAAGGAGGCGCAACAGTCTGGCGCGGATGTACTTTTGCTGGATACGGCTGGCCGCTTGCAGAACAAGCAGGCGCTGATGGAAGAGCTTGAAAAGATCGTCCGGGTCTTGAAAAAGCTTGATCCAGAAGCACCTCATGACGTGATCCTTGTGCTCGATGCGACTACGGGGCAAAACGCAATTGCGCAGGTAGAAGTGTTTCGTGAGCGCGCCGGGGTCACGGGCCTCGTGATGACAAAACTTGACGGTACAGCACGGGGCGGCATTCTGGTTGCGATAGCCGAGAAGTTCGGCCTCCCCGTTCATGCGATCGGTATCGGTGAAGGGTTGGATGATTTGCAGCCCTTCGAGGCAACTGAATTTGCTCGAGCGATAACGCAAAGCTGACGTTTCTAGTAGGCGTTCGAAAAAGCGTGGTTGCCAGTCACTGCGACGAAGACACTCTGAGGGAAACAGGTTTGAAAATGCATTCGGGCAAAAGGCTTTATCCATTCAACGCCGAGCAGACGATCAACATCCTGAGCGAGTTCGGACCGCTCGTGACGATGTTCGTCGTCAACGCAGCTTACGGTATCAACGCCGGGACGTGGGCACTCCTACTCACAACGGTCCTGGCGATTGCTGTCATGTTCTACATGTTCCGCCGGCCGCCCTTCTTTCCGCTGATTGCCTCTACGGTGACGATAGTTTTCGGGTCTCTGACGCTCATCACCGGCGATCCGATGTGGGTGCAGATCAAGGTCACGATCTTCAATGCGCTGTTTGCGGCGTTCCTCATCGCCGGGCTTTGGCTCAAGCGTAATTTTTTCAAGTACGTCTTTGACAAGACGTTTCATTACACCGACGAGGGATGGAACAAGTTTACCTGGAGTTTCGCGGCCTTCTTCCTGCTGACCGCCGTTGCCAATGAGTACGTGCGTCAGACCTTCAAGGGTGACCATATTTATGAATTTTTGGGCCATCATATGGACGGCGTTAACGTCTGGATCCTGTTCAAAATTGCCATCGTGCTGCCGGTGACGGGGTTGTATGCTTGGGTCATTACCAAGCTCTTGCAAAAGCACCGTCTGCCTGAGGCGGCACCGAAGTGAAAGCGCCCGCGCCAATGTCCGATGACAACGACAATCCGGCAGCGGCAGTTCCGCCGGAGCTGGGTCGCATGCAAGTGATCAAGCTGTTGGTTGAGCTTGGACCGCTCGTTGTCTTTTTCATCGGAAATTCCAAGTTTGGTATTTTTTGGGGCACCGGCGCATTCATGGTGGCGACCGTCGTGTCATTGGCCGTGTCGCGGGCCGTGCTCGGCCGCATCCCGACCATGCCGCTTGTCACCGCCGTCTTCGTTTTCATTTTCGGCGGGCTGACGTTGTGGCTGCAGGATGATCAGTTCATCAAAATCAAACCAACCATCGTCAACGCGCTTTTTGCCGCGATCCTGTTTGGCGGGTTGTGGGCCGGGCGGATCTTTCTCAAGACCGTGTTTGGTGATGTCATGCGGCTGACGGAAGAGGGCTGGCGCAAATTGACCGTGCGTTGGGGTCTGTTCTTCGTTGTCCTCGCGGTTCTCAATGAAGTCGTTTGGCGGTCGTTTTCGACCGATTTCTGGGTCAGTTTTAAGGTCTTCGGCATCATGCCGCTGACAATGGCGTTTGCTCTGGCCCAAGTTGGCCTGCTAAAGAGATATGAGAAGGCGTGAAAGTATTCCATTGTGCGCAACAAGATGCCGCGCAGACTAATTGCGGCGTATATTCAGTGTACGCTTAATGCCGATATTTTTTTGTAACGAATTGTTAGCGGCGTAGATCAATTTTGCTAGACCTTTGCTCGTCTCTCGTGTTTCTTACGAGGAACAGATGTTGCTTCACCGTTCGTTCTTTTGGTCGTTGTGAGCCACCGCCGAGGCCCGGCCGATATGCCCTTAATTGGGCTGCTGAGTCGGAACTGGTAGCTGAACTTTATTTTTTCTAGGATCGCACATGGCACGTGACTCTGCTTCCAGCCGACTGGAGCGCTCGCCCCTGCACCTCCTGCATCGCGCTGGTCAATGCGCGGCCGAGGTCTTTCAAAGCGAACTTGGCTCGGGCGATTTAACGCCGCGTCAATTCGCGGTGCTTGTGACCGTGTCGCAGAACGAGGGCCTCAGCCAGACGCACTTGGTGGAACGCACCGGCATCGACCGGTCGACGCTCGCCGACATCGTGCGCCGCATGCTCAAGAAGGGCCTGTTGCAGCGCCGCCGGACCCGGGAAGATGCACGCGCCTATGCCGTCAAGTTGACCGATGAAGGCTCGCGCATGCTTAAATCTGTGGAGCCGCTGTCGCGTCGTGTCGACGATCGCATCCTCTCCAGCTTGCCGGCTGGCCAGCGTGAGCGCTTACTTCAGGATCTCAACGCCATTGTGCAGGTGCTCGGTCGCATGCAGAATAAACAGCCCGCCGGCAAGCGCTGACAGGCTGTCCCGGCGCTCGCTAGATGCGTTTAAGCGGCCTTCGGAATAAGCTTCCGGTTGACCAGAGTTTCGGCGATCTGGACGGCGTTCAGAGCAGCGCCCTTGAGCAGGTTGTCGGACACGATCCACATTGCCAAACCGTTTTCGACGGTCGCGTCTTCGCGGATGCGCGAGACAAAGGTTGCGAACTCGCCCGCTGCCTCGATGGGCGTGATGTAGCCGCCAGGTTCCCGCTTATCGATCACCATGATGCCGGGTGCTGCGCGCAAGATTTCGCGGGCTTCATCAGCTGAAATCGGCTTGGCAAATTCGATGTTGACCGATTCCGAGTGGCCGACGAACACCGGAACGCGCACGCAGGTTGCCGTCAACTTGATCTTGGGGTCGAGAATTTTCTTGGTCTCAACCAGCATCTTCCATTCCTCTTTGGTGTAGCCGTCCTCCATGAAGACGTCGATGTGAGGAATGCAGTTGAAGGCGATCTGCTTGGGAAATTTCTTCGGCTCCATCTCTTGACCCGGAACGTACTTGCCCTTGGTCTGGTGCCAGAGTTCGTCCATGGCGTCTTTGCCAGCGCCTGAAACAGACTGATAGGTCGAAACCACGACGCGGACGATCGTCGCCGCGTCATGCAGCGGCTTCAAAGCCACGACCAGCTGCGCCGTCGAACAGTTCGGATTGGCGATGATGTTCTTCTTGGTGTAGCCGCCAATAGCGTCGGCGTTCACTTCCGGCACGATGAGCGGCACGTCCTGATCGTAGCGCCACTGCGACGAGTTATCGATGACGATGCAGCCTTTGGCGCCGATGCGCAGCGCCCATTCTTTGGACACGGCCGATCCGGCCGACATCAGACAGAAATCGACGCCAGTAAAGTCGAAGGTCTCGAGATCGCGGCACTTGAGTATCCTGTCACCGAAGGCCACCTCTTTGCCCATTGATCGCCGCGAGGCCAATGGAATGAGTTCGTCGATGGGAAATTTGCGCTCCGACAGTACATTCAGGAGTTCACGGCCCACGTTGCCCGTGGCCCCGACGATCGCGACTTTGTAGCCCATAGAGATGTCCTTGAGATGCGGCCCGCTGCGGGGTGGCCGATAGATCAATTGGTTGCGCGGAGACTTAGCGGGCCCGGCCTTGAGATTCAAGGCATTTGACCCCGCCGGTCTATGCAGCCAGCCGTTGATCTCCGTCGCGTGTACCCAGCAATTTTGCCACCATTTCTGTCTAGTCAGACGGGCGAATAGAGGTAGCGGGTGACGGGAACGAGGTGGGCCATGAGACAGCGCAGCATTACGGCCGGCACCTGGCTTGCACTGCTGGCCGCCGGGTTCGCGACCGCCGAAGCTGGCAGCCCCACTTGGCTCCACGACAGCGATATCCAAAGCGCGCTGGCCGGCAAGACGATCGAGGGCCGCTACGCCACGGGCAAGGCGTTCACCGAGCGCTATCTCCCAAATGGCCGCATCGAATACATCGAAGGCGGCGCCACGATTGGAGGTCATTGGTCGGTGACGGCGGGGACGCTGTGTACGATCTACGATACCGACCCGGCAGGCGGGTGCTTTCGTGTCACGCGGGCTAGCGCCAATTGCTTCGAATTTTATTTTGCGTCGCGCACCGAAGAGGCGGCGCCTGGGACGTTAGGATCGACGCCGGCGTGGACGGCGCGCGGATCTGTCAGCGGCGAAGCCTCTGCCTGCCAGGACGGCGCTAACGTCTGAGGTTATGTCTCGTCGAGAAAGCGGCCGAACAACCAGACCGCGGCCTCAACGGTCCCGCCAACTACGATTGTGCCCTGAACGACGGCCGGATCAGCCAGCACGTCGAACGTCGCGTCGAGGCTTTCTACCAACAGCCACTCGAAGGCATGCCCCGTCGCTTCGTTGGTGAAGGTGCGATGATCTGCAATCCGGCCCGTGAACAGCGCCGCCGATGATGGCGGTTTCTCATCCGCGCCATTGGCGTCATCGGTGGACTGTGCCGCAGCGAACAGGCCAATCGGAATGAAAGCCTGCGGCGCAAGCTTCGGCTCGCTGGCATCGGTGGGGTAGCGCGCCGCACTGTAGGCGGCGTCATCGGCAAAAGCCGCGATCTCGCGGGCAAATCCTGACAGCCGCACGCGGCGCACCGATGGCCATGGTGCCGCTGCCTGCATCGCAAAATCGACGGCATCGAACACGAGAGGGTAGGAGCCTTCGCCGGTGCCGTCTGGATTGACCCAGCCGGTAAATGCGCCCTCGAATGGATTATCGCCGTTGCGGGCCACCGCGCCGGTAATTTTCATGGAAACGTCGCTCTGGCCGTCGAAAAACGGAGTCAGGCCGCAGATCTCGGTGGTACCTTTGTCAGAAGGGCTGAGGTGAAACCAGATCTCGGCGCCGGCGCGCGAGCGCCAGATGCCGTAGGTTCCTGGCGGGCATACCGCCTGCGCCACGGTCTCCGCAGCATAGCGTACCATGGTCGCGCGGAAGTCTTCTTCGGTGGCGAAGACAAAACCTATGGTCGAGAGATTGCTCGCCATATCAGCCTCAGCGTTACGTCGATCTCATGAAAGTTGTACAGTTAGGCAATGCGGGCGAGCCTTTGATGCTGCGACAGGCCGCCGAGTTCACGCACGCGGGCGGCGAACACGGTTTTTAATGCGGTATCGATTTCGAGAACGTTGTTGGCAACGATCTCTCCAATAGGATCGGGGAAAATATACTTATCGTAGCCGTCCGCGCCTTCGATGTAGTCGAACAGGCGGCCCTTGCGTTCGCGGTCATAGAAGACGGACAAGCGCCCGACGTAGTCCGTATAGCGAACGTTCTCGATGGCATCGAACAGCGTGTCATCCTCGACCAGATAGGCAAGGCGGCGGCGCACGTAGTTGAAAATCTCGAGCTGGTGTTCGGTTGTTGCGATACGCTGGCCGAGCTGGTGCAGAGCCATGGGGCTCGCGCGTCCGTCACCCGCCGCCTGAGTTTTCAAGCGCTCGACCACCGGCACGATGAGGCTTTCCTCGAACGCTGTCTTGATAAGGGGGGCGTAATAGCGGGCAATTGAGCCAGGCTTTACGGAACCGAGGCCGATGCGCGTCAAAGCAAAGCGGCAGAATTCCTCCGACGGGCCTTTCGCCTCATCGACGAACACACTGCGCAAACGCTTCTTGACGAGTTGAATATGTGCGGCTTCGGCGATGGTCTCGGGATCGAAGTGGTCTTTGGTTGCAGCGATCATGGCCTCGAGGACTTCGTCGGCCATGCCCGCACGCGCAATGGTTTCAAGATCGATGGTCAGGAAGGGTTCGGCGTCCATTGTGTTCGGCGCGGTTTGGTCGACGAAAAACTCAAACAGCGTGCCATTGGTCAGGATGGCGAGTTTGACGCCGGCGACGGCATTGAAATAGCGGGCGAGTTCGTCGCGCGCATTGATCAGGTCGGAGCCGGACTGCCGCGACTCGATCGCGAGCACGGGCAAACCGTCGCGCAGGATTGCAAAATCAATTTTGCAATCCGGAGAAATTGCGTGGTTGGGATAGACTTCGTAAGGGTTGGCGTAGTCGTACCCCAGCAATCCCAAGAACGGCAACACGAGATAGAGTTTGGTGCTCTCCTCGTTGCTGCAGGCGGTCATGATGCTGACTGACCGTTTCGCCACCGCCAAAAGGCCGGCGCGCAGTTCGTTTGGCGTCGTCATGGTTGTTGCGTGCCCCCGCCCGCGTGGCGCCAGCTTCAAGTGAGAAGCGCCTGTATACCCGAATCACTCTCGCGAGTGTCTCACGCCGCGGGGGACACGCGAAGAGCCTGATTTGTCAACCATTTCTTAATCGTTGCAGAGGCTCACTTGCTTGGCGTGCTGCTTTTGGGACAAACCGGTTGCCATCCCCGTCTTCACGGGCATAGGCTTTTTCCCGGCAAGCACACTACGCAGCCAGCGCTTTGAGTTCGGCTTCGATCGCCTGGCCCATCTCGGTCGTGCTGACCTGGCGCATGCCTGCTTGCATGATGTCGCCGGTGCGCAAACCTTTATCGAGAACACCGGCAATGGCCTTGTCGATCAGGTCGGCCTCAGCGCCCATACCGCACGAATAGCGCAGCGCCATGGCGAACGAGGCGATGGTCGCGATCGGGTTGGCGAGACCCTTACCGGCGATATCAGGCGCCGAGCCGTGTACGGGCTCATACAGCGCTTTGCGCTTGCCGGTCTTGGTATCAGGCGCACCGAGCGATGCTGACGGCAGCATTCCGAGCGAGCCCGTCATCATCGCCGCTTCGTCAGACAGCAGATCGCCGAACAGGTTGTCGGTGACGATGACGTCGAACTGCTTGGGGTTGCGGATGAGTTGCATGGCACAGTTGTCGGCCAGGATATGCTCGAGGGTAACGTCGGGCGCATAGGATTTGTGGACTTCTGTCACGACTTGGTTCCACAAGACGCCGGTCTTCATGACGTTGCGCTTTTCGGCCGAGTGCACCTTATTGCCGCGCTTGCGGGCCAAATCGAAGGCGACCTTGGCAATGCGCTCGATCTCGCGCGAGGTATAGATCTGGGTGTCGACCGCGCGCCGCTCGCCGTTCTCGAGCGTCACGATCTCTTTCGGTTCGCCGAAATAGACCCCGCCCGTCAACTCGCGGACGATCATGATGTCGAGGCCTTCGACCAATTCGCGCTTCAGGCTCGAAGCGTCAGCAAGTGCCGGATAACAGATCGCCGGGCGCAGGTTGGCGAACAGATCGAGGTCTTTGCGCAGCCGCAGCAGTCCGGCCTCTGGGCGGTGCTCATAGGGGACATTGTCCCACTTCGGCCCGCCGACGGCACCGAACATGACCGCGCCGGCGCGCTGGGCCTTGGCCATGGCTGCATCTGTGATCGACACGCCATGTGCGTCATAGGCAGAGCCGCCGACCAGGTCGCGGTCGATCACGAATTTTCCCTTGTTGCTCTTGGCGTTGAAGAACACGATCAACCGCTCAACTTCGGCGATCGTTTCGATGCCGATGCCGTCGCCGGGAAGTAGCAGCAGGGAATGGGTGGTCATGGCCGTCCTGTTGGCTTGTCTTGGGGAGGGAATTCGTCTGCCGGGAGTGCTAACCTCTGAATGGCGGCCCCGCAAGCGAGGTGGCAGCGGCACTGGCACTTTGGCGCAGACCAATGGCGATGGGGACAAGCATGCGGCGCGGATTGACTGCGATTTTGGGTCTGTTGGCTGCGGGGGCGGCGCTGGCAGGCGAACGGCCGGAATTGTCTGCGCCGCTCGCCTGCGAACCGCACAAAACCTGCTTCATCCAAAGCTACGTCGATCTCGATGCTGGCCCCGGTATCCGCGATTTTTCATGCGGCACAGCCACCTATGACAAACACACCGGTGTTGATTTCCGTGTTCTCTCAGCCGAGGCCAGCAAAGCCGGTATTCCCGTCCTGGCGTCGGCCGGCGGCGCGGTCAAAGGCGTGCGCGATGGCGAGCGCGATATTTTTGTCAGCCAAACCAACCGCGAGGACATCAAGGGCCGCGAGTGCGGCAATGGCGTCGTTCTCGACCACGGAGACGGCTGGGAGACGCAGTACTGCCACATGAAGCAAGGCAGCGTCAGTGTTTCAAAGGGCCAAAGCGTCAAGCGCGGTGATCGCCTCGGCGACGTCGGGTACTCGGGCATGGCCGAGTTCGCTCACGTGCATCTCTCGGTCCGGCACAATGACAAGGTCATCGATCCGTTCTTGCCCGATGCCGTCGATGGCGCCTGCCAACGCGACGCCAAGGGCGCAGGGATGTGGCTGCCAGCTGCTGCCGCGGCGTTTCCCTACAAAAGCGGAGAGATCCTCATCTCAGGATTTGCGGGAGAACCGCCCGACCACGCCGCACTCGAAGTTGATCACGCGCGCCTGGCGCCGCTGACACCCGCCTCGCCGGCGCTGTTGTTCTTTGGCCGTTTCATAAATCTCAAGGCAGGTGATCGCGTGCGGCTCGTCGTCAACGGACCGGGCGGAAGCCTCGTCGAACAGCTCTCAGGTCCGATCGATCGCAACAAAGCAACTTTCACGTCCTACGCCGGCAAGAAGCGCAAGGAGCTTCCTTGGCCGCTCGGACGTTACGAGGGCCGCGTCGAAATTGTACGCGACGGCGCCGTTATCGCCGCGAGCGTCGGCACGCACGATATGCGCTAAAGCATGAGTGCTTCCGGAAAAGTGGGAACCGGTTTTTCGATAAGAAGCACGAACAAAAAGACGCTAAGCACTGAAGGGAAGCGGGAAGGCGAGCGTGAAACCGCCAACCGTGGTGATCGCACCGAGCAGACCCAAAAGCACACTCCCGATCAGCAACGCATTACCTCCGGAAATGATAGCGACGGACGCGAGCACGATTGCGATTTGTAATAGGGCTTGGCCATAGTCAAAATACGGCCCGCGCCGCAAGGCTTCATTGCGCGATGCTTCAAACGCCTTGCCCTTGATCCAAAGCTCGTCGAGGCCTTCGTTGCGTTCGGGATCACTGGTCAGTTTTTTGTCCTGCTCGCGATAGTCGGCGATTTTGCCCTGAACCAGCGACTTCACGTTATCCGGCAAATTTGGCGTTGTCGTCAGCATGATGTCGAGTTCGTCGGTACTGAGCCGCAGCGCTTGGCGCCGCGCGTTCTTGGCCTGAAAGAAGGCCCAGATGTTCGAGGCTTCGATGTTTTTCAGCATTGCCTCCTGAGCCGCGTTGCCGCCGCCTAAACTGCACAGCGCCAGCATCACGGCTAGAATGCCGATATAAACGCCGAGAAGCTTGTCGCGCTGCCGCGAGTTGTGATGGTCCGCGTCGCGGCCTAGCTGATCCCAAACCATGTCTCATCCCAAATCGTGACTGCAACGGAGTAAGCTACATGATGCGATCTTCCGGCGGCGCGGCAAGTGATCGTGCCGGCAGCAGGTCCTTGCGGTCGATGGATTTTCCGTCGGCCCCGAGGCGAAACAGAATAGGCGCGCCAGTTGCCAGTTCCCGCTGCAGGATTTCGTCGCCGGATAGGCCTTCGAGGATCATGATCATGGCCCGCAGAGAATTGCCGTGCGCTGCCACGATGACGTTTTTGCCGAGCGCAATCTGCGGCCAGATGATCTGGTCATAGTAGGGCTGAACGCGCGCCAGCGTGTCCTTCAGGCTTTCGCCTCCAGGAGGGGCAATATCAAAAGATCGCCGCCATTGCATGACCTGCGTTTCGCCCCAGCGTTTGCGGGCTTCGTCCTTGTTGAGACCAGACAGTTCGCCGTAGTCGCGCTCGTTCAATGCCACGTCGCGCGTGATGGGCACATCGGGCTGGTTGAGTTCGGCGAGAATAATGTCGAGCGTGTGCTGGGCCCGCTTCAATCCGCTGGTGAAGGCAATATCGAATTTAATGCGATGATCACGGATCATGCGGCCAGCAACGCGAGCTTCAATGAGGCCTTTTTCGGTGAGATCGGGGTTGCGCCAGCCGGTGAACAAGTTGAGACGGTTCCACTCGCTTTCGCCGTGGCGAACGAGAACCAGTACGTTGTCGGTCAGCGCGTCTGTCATGTCGTGATGTGCTGTCCCCGTCCGCGATCGCGAGTGGTTGAGATGTCAGATACCCAACACGTCGGCCATCGAATAGAGACCCGGCGCGCGGCCTTTTCCCCACAGGGCAGCCTTGACGGCGCCTCGCGCGAAAATGCCGCGGTCAGCGGCGAGATGGGTGAGTTCGATGCGTTCCCCATCGCCCGCAAAAATGACCGTGTGATCGCCGACGACACTGCCGCCGCGCAACGTTGCGAAACCGATGTCGCCGCTCTTTCGGGCACCGGTATGGCCGTCGCGGCCGCGCACGGATTTCTCGTCGAGCGGCACGCCCCGGCCGTCGGCGGCGGCGTGGCCGAGCATCAGCGCTGTGCCTGACGGCGCATCGACCTTGAGCCGGTGATGCATTTCGACGATTTCAATGTCGTAGTCTTCGCCGAGCGCAGCCGCCACCCGCTTGGTCAATGCAGCCAGCAAATTGACGCCGAGGCTCATGTTGCCGGACTTGACGATCGCCGTGCGCTTGGCCGCATCTTCAATCGCCATGAGGCAGGCCGCGTCAAAGCCCGTGGTTCCAATCACATGGACCGTACCGGATGCGGCAGCCAGGTTGGCAAAAACAGCTGTGGCCTTCGGGCTGGTGAAGTCGAGGATCGCGGCGGCGGCGGAAATCACGGCCGCTGCGTCATCGGAGAGCGTGACGCCGAGAGGACCAAGGCCGGCCAGATCGCCGAGATCACGCCCGAGTGCGGCAGAGCCAGGCGGCTCGATGCCGCCGCTGACCGTGCAGCCGGGCGTCGCCACTATGGCGCGAACCAGCTCCCGGCCCATGCGGCCGGCCGCGCCCATGACGGCAATTTTCATCTCGGCTCCCGGTCGCGCTTAACTCAAGATGTTTGTGTGCCGGGGGTATAGCAACCCGCCCCCTCGAGCGGAAGTGCGGGGAAGCGAATTTCGGCTGCTGGTGAACAGGCGATTGATGGGGTTGCGATGCTTAGGCCTTGGAGCTGGCGCGCGCAATCGCGTCGTTGATCAGTTTCTGGGCTTCATAGGCATGACCCCAGTGATCGATCTTCACCCACTTGCCGGGTTCGAGGTCCTTGTAATGGGCAAAGAAGTGCTCGATCTGCTCAACCAGAATGCTGGGCAAATCGGTATAGGTTTTGACCGAGTCATAGCGCTTGGTGAGCTTAGAGGACGGGACCGCGATGATTTTTTCGTCCCCGCCGCCGTCGTCCTCCATCACCAGCACGCCGACCGGTCGGCAATTGATCACCGCGCCGGGAACGATCGCGCGGGTATTGCAAACGAGCACGTCGATGGGGTCGCCGTCGGCTGACAGCGTATGCGGAACAAAGCCGTAATTTCCGGGATATCGCATCGGTGTATAGAGGAAGCGGTCGACGAACAGCGCGCCGGATGCCTTGTCCATCTCGTACTTAATCGGCTCGCCGCCAACGGGCACTTCGACAATGACGTTGATGTCGTGCGGCGGGTTCTGGCCAATTTTAATGGCGTCGAGGCGCATGTTTTTTCTCTTAGGGTATTACTCTAGGCCCAGCTGTAGGCGATTTTGGTCAACTCGGTTAGGCCAAAACGCTCTTTGGTCTCAGCGATGGGCCGCCCGCCGCGATGCCAATAAAATTCGCTGGCGGCCGTGTTGTCGGCGAGAGCCCACACCACAAGTCCGCGAAGACCCCTGAGGTCGAGTTGGTGGCGGCAGGCCTCGAACAGGTGTTCCCCAAGTCCGATACCCTGGTACACGGGCGTGAGATAGATCTCGTAAATTTCGCCGCTGGACCTTTGTCCGCCCCGGGCGGCGCCACATGTCGCGTAGCCTGCAACGACGCCCGCAACCTCAAGCACGAGCAAGTGCCCATCAGACTTTGCAGCTGTGCGCCACCAGGCTGCATCGCGGCGGCGGATCATACGCTCGAGGTGCATCTGCGGGATGATGCCTGCGTAGGCATGCCGCCAGGCTTCCTGGAAGACGCGGCCCAATGCCTCGCCGTCCGACCCATTGGACTTCCGCACTTTTATCATGGCGCTATCGCGGATCATGCTGGGACTATAGCGGGTCTCCAGCGGCGCCGCATCGGCTGTCGTTGGTCTAGGAAAACATAAAGGGCGCCGGAGCGGAGGCCCCAGCACCCTTAAATTGATCGCGCACGTTTGTGCGGTCAGCAGGCTTAGCCCGCGGTCTTGATCTGTTCGAACGACTTCGCCGTGGCGGTGCCGACCGTTTCGAAAGACTGCTTGGCAACCTTGCTCGAGAGTTCGAAGAGTTCCTTCGACTGCGAGCCGGCAACCGCGAACTGCTGCTGCCAATAATTGGCCTGCAGGCGGGCGATTTCCGGGAAGGTGCGGGCGCGAGCCATCGCCTGAGCGGCTTCGAAAGCGGCTTCAGTGTTGGCAAGTGTGTTGGCCATCATCTTGTCGCCGATCGACTTGGCGCCAGCCTGGGTGGTCAGCAGGACGTCTTCGACAACCTTGGCATTGTCCTTGGCAGCGGCCGACATCTTGTGGAAGGCGTCGCGCGACTTGGCGACGGCATCTTCAGCGAACGCCGACATATTTTCCGGTACCTTGGCATCTTTGCCAGCGGTGAACATTTCCTGGGCCTGGCGCGTGAAATCTTGGACCTGCTTCGAAAAAGCGTCGCTCATAACGTCCTCCTGGGGATGCTGTACGCGAAGCTCATGGCCCGCGTTGCGAAGTTGACACAGCGTATATAGCGAATGTCATTGTGCAGTGCAACATCTTTTTTGCTTTGCACCCGGAATTTGTTGGATTTGTCTGGGAAAAATTTAGGCGGCGTCACTGAAAACAGCGTTTTGGAACGGTAAAATTCTTTATATACAACCAGATAGTTCGCTTCTGCGAGATAAGTTTTTCACGCAACTCTGTTAACCAAGAGTTGGAAATGCCTCGCGATAGGCCAGTACTGCCCGATCGAAAAGGATGTCCGACGGGGCGAGCGCCCGTGCCAGCGCCAGGCCCTCGAGTGACCGGCAGCGCGACAGGGCGACGTAGGTCTGGCCGTGGGCGAATGTACCGCGCCCGAGGTCGACGTAGACCTTGTCCAGCGTCAGCCCCTGGGCCTTGTGGATCGTCAACGCCCAGGCGAGCCGGAGCGGAAACTGCTTAAAGGTGCCAGCTATCGTCTCGACGATCTTTTCAGCGGCCTGATCGTAGGCGTAGCGGCGATGCTCCCACGACACCGGTTCGATCTCGTACTCGCGGCCGCCAAGCTCGATCCAAATCTGCTTGTCTTTCAAACGTGCGATGCGGGCGACCGTGCCGTTGACCCATCGCCTGTCAGGGTCGTTGCGCAGCATCATGATCTTAGCGCCGGGCTTGAGGTCGAGTGCAGCCTCTGCGGGCTGGACGTTCTCGTTGAAATCGCCGGTGATACCGGCGTTGAACCGCGTCGTGTTGCCCGGCAAAGCGTCGAGATAGGCGGCGTTGATGCGTTTCGCGGCGGCGTTCGTGGGGGTGAGGATCACGTACGGTTCGCCTTCAGCGAGGGTGCGAATTGGGCGCACGCGGGTATTCAGCAGTTCGAGATCCTGGCGTGTTGCATCGCCCTCGCGGATCGCATTTAAGACGCGGATGAGATTGTCATCGGTTTGCCGGAACACCTGGTCGAGCTCCAGCAGAGACGTTCCAGCGCCTTCTTTCAATGTCGGCACCGAAAAGAAAAACGGCCCGCCATAGGCGTCGTCAAGATGCGCCGCGATCTCACCCTCTTGGACGATCGGCGGGAGCTGATGCAAGTCTCCAAACATTAAAAGGCGAACGCCGCCGAAAGCCTCGCGCGGCCGCCCGCGATTGATGCGCAGCGCCTGGTCAATGCCCCACATCAGGTCCGATCGGACCATGGACACTTCGTCGATGACAAGAACGTCGAGCTGGCGCATCAGCCGCCCATTCCGGCTGCGGCGGATATCCGAGGCTTGGACCAGCCTGGGTGGAAAACCAAAAAAGGAATGAATTGTCTGGCCGCCAACGTTGATCGCGGCGAGCCCTGTCGGCGCCACGACGGCCATGTTGCCGCTAAATTGGTCGCGCAGTGCCTTCAGCAAGGTCGACTTGCCGGTGCCCGCCCGTCCGGTCACGAAGAGATGCCCGGCAGCGGTGGCGACGAAGTCCGCAGCGGCGGCGAATTCCGCCGTGGGCGTAATGCCCTCCGGCCACCTGCCGGCCGTCACGGACATGCTGCTGCCTGCAGGGGACGTTATGCCGGCCACGTGGTCGTATCCCCCATAACGCTCCGCCGCGGCATGCGGCCTGGTCTCGCGCACCTGTAATCCAGCGCAGGGAACAGCCCAGCTTCACGATGATTTGTGCGATTTGGGAAATAGATTTTGTAAAATTTGTTGGAAATTCCCGCCACGCCAACCTTCCATTAATGAACGCGGTTTATTTATGGTTGTGACGAAAGCATGTGCCTCCTGCGCGGACCTTAGTCAAATGGCGTGGCTTCCCCAGGAGGGGCCACGCCATCGCCATTTTTGGCCACCCGCTCTGTGGCGGCGAGCCCGGCCTTGTGTTCCCGGCCTTGTATCACGGCTGTCCGGTTCAGCTTGCGACGCGGCTTCAGGCACCTTGGTATTCGTGACCGGGGTCAGACCCCTCACAGGAAAGAGCGAGTGTGGTATCAGATTTTAATGTGAGGGGTCTGACCCCCCTCGCCCAAATCGCCCGTGCGAGACTACGAAAAAAAGTCGTCATCCTCGAAGGCCGAGCTTGCGAGGTCATCCGGTGATCCAGCGCAATGTGTGCCGAAGGCTCACTAGATCTTGTGTCTGCGACGCTTTTTGCGCTGGATCCCCGGCCTTCGGCTTCGCTCGGCCGAGGATGACGCGCGTGCCCCCCGCCACAGCATCGCCAAGCCATCACCACGCTAACCACAAACTTGGCGTTCACAGCTGATTAACCATGCTCGGCCATAGCTTTACGCTCGGCCGCATGTTTGCCGTCTGGCGGGGTTT
>JANNEP010000021.1:0-10298 GCA_031378895.1 Hyphomicrobium sp. | reverse complement strand
ATTGCTGGGATCCAGAGTGGGCAGCACCAAGAAGCTAGGCTATCCTTGGCTGCTACGTCCCCGCTGTATTGGGATGGCGGACTGTCCCGCCGATCACCAACTCAAAATGAAATTTGGGCAACGTCTTTTTCCGGTCCGGTCCCGCCCTGCCGTTCGCGGCGCCAAAATTCCGGCTGGACTTCCCTGAACACCGGACACGATTGACTGCGCGGTCGGTGTCACCGATGCCGGTTCGAAGAAGGTCTGCTTCTGTATAAGCGCTGCCTTAGCGACAACATCAGTGATGGGCAAAATTCGGAACCGCTTTGACACTCGCGAATTTTGCTGCCCCAGAACCAACCTGGATTAGCTCCACAATCTGCCCGATGCGCCGACAATGACAGTGATAAGGCCCAGAATCGTGTTGATGCCGACGATGCGCCGAATGTTATTCAGATGCCTTGCTGCCAACGCCCAGTCTTTTGCAGCGACGCTGTCCCGAAATTGCCGATACGGAGCAAAGTATAGGAGAACGAATAGTACGATCATCACGAGCCCAAGCATGTGCATGATGTGAACGTGCATTCCGGCTGTGCCGAAGCCGCCGAGATGGTTGAACACCAGCACATATCCAGATGCGGGCAGGGCTATGACAGCAATCCAGACCCAAAAGAAGAAATGAGAAAATACGTTGTTCCAAAGTGTCAGTCGCTGCGGCGGTTCGAATGAGCCCAGTGATGGACGGAGCACTGTGTAAGCGAAGAACATTCCGCCGACCCAGACAACTGCTCCAACAACATGGATAGCGATTGCCATGGACGATACATCCTGCATCATGTGAGCCTTTTCTGAAGTCGTCTCATAGCGGTTGCGAAGCATTGGGCAAGAGCTAAACCGAATACTATGAGAGTATGAAATCTTGCGGATCCATTCTTGACAGTCGCCCGACACGTCCCCAGAACGGAAGCTCCACCTTAGTCAGCAAAAAGCCCTGGCAAATTCTTGCCGATCGGCCGTTTCTCCCTCAGCAGCGGTCACAATAATTCGAACGCCGTCCGACTGCGTCGGGCCAAGTGCACGAGTGGAGACCACGTCCGCCCCACGGTCGCTTACCCTCAACTAGCAGAAAGTCTTGCGGATTATTGCATCTCCGTCAGCTGTGCCTTCATCTGCGGGCGCGCCGGAATTTTGGCAGTACGCGAAGTGTGGGCCGGCCACAAACCGACATGCCAATTGGTAGGTGTCTTTTATGTGGGCATCAAGCGCAGCCTGCCATTTACCCCTTATTCTTCACGTAGCTGCCTGGGGCGTCCTCGATCACGCCGAGCGTCTCGCCCGGCTCGCGTCGGGTGGTCCAGCCGCCCGAATGCTTTGCGAGCCACTCGGCCCAGTGCGGCCACCACGAGCCTGGATGCTCCCTGGCCATCGCCATCCACGACTCGAGTGTGTCGGCCGCGGCTTCGGAGGCGGTCCAGAACTTGTACTTCACCTTGTCGGGCGGATTAACGACACCTGCAATATGGCCGGAGCCTGCAAGCACAAATTCGACGGGACCGCCGAACAACCGCGAGCCGATGAACACCGATGTCGCGGGCGCGATATGGTCTTCCTTGGTCGCGAGTTCGTAGATGGGCAGCGTTACCTTCTTCAAGTTGAGTTTGATGCCAGCGAGCGTCATCTCGCCCTTGGCGAGCCGGTTCTGTCCGCAAAATTCGCGCAGATAGAACACGATGTGGTCCTCCTTGGTCGCGAGTTCGTAGTTGGGCGGCTTCACCTCTTTCAATTTAGGCTTGATGCCAGCCAGGGTCATCTCGCCCTTGGCGAGGCTGTTCTCGCCGTAGAATTCGCGCAGATAGAATTTGTGGTTTGCGGCCGGCATCCGCGTCGAGTCCTGGTTCCAATAGAGGATATCGAACGGAAACGGCTTCTTGCCGAGGAGGTAATTGTTGATGATATAGGGCCAAATGAGATCCTTGGGCCGCATCATGTTGAACACATTCGCTATGCGGGAGCCATCAAGGTAGCCGCGCTCGGCCATCAATTCCTCAAGTGCCGCGAGATGTGCATCGCTCGTGAAGAGGCCAAGGTCGCCGGCCATAGAGAAATCGAGCTGTGTCGTCAGCAATGTTGCCGAACAGAAGAACTCTTCTTCGCGAGCGGCAAGATAGGCGAGCGTCGATCCCAAGAGAGTTCCGCCGATGCAATAGCCGAGTACGTTGATCTTCTCGATACCGGTCTCACGTTTGACGGCATCCGCCGCCGTTAAGAGACCTTCGATCATATAATCCTCAAAGGACTTATGCGCGAGGCGCTCGTCCGGGTTCACCCACGAGATGACGAAAACCGTGAATCCCTGATCGACCGTGAATTTCACGAAGCTCTTCGCTGGTGTGAGATCCAGGATATAATATTTGTTGATCCAAGGCGGCACGACAAGGAGCGGCACCTCGCGCACTTTCGCGGTCGTCGGCGCGTATTGAATGAGCTGAAATATGTTGTTCTGGAACACAACCTTTCCGGCCGTCACGGCAAGGTTGCGGCCGACTTCGAAAGCCTCAGTATCGGTCTGGCTGATCTTCAAGAGATCGCCCGACTTCTCCATATCGC
Source organism: Hyphomicrobium sp. (assembly GCA_031378895.1). Lineage (GTDB taxonomy): Bacteria > Pseudomonadota > Alphaproteobacteria > Rhizobiales > Hyphomicrobiaceae > Hyphomicrobium_B. The sequence goes on along the minus strand of JANNEP010000021.1, from coordinate 7,712 downwards.
CCACGAAATGCCTCATACCCTGTACGAGGTTCTTAGCGTTGGTGGCGAACGTTTCGCGCACGACCTCGGGATTGGTGATGGGAAAGTTCGAGGGCGAAAGCGCGCTCGAGATCTGGCGGAAATAGAATTCGGCCTTTTGGCGCGCGTGCTCGTCGAGGCCGTCGGTCTGGCACAACACGTCCTCCGCCCAGTGCGTCGTGAGAAGATAGGCTTGCTTCCAGAAATCGAAGTAGGGATTCGACGACCACTCCGGGTCCTTGAAGCGGTTGTCGGAGGGCTCGGGCTGGACGAGCGGATCGGCGTCCTCTCCAAAAACCCGAAGCATCGAACTCCGCCACAAGTCGACATAGGAGAAAAAGAGCGAACCCTGCGCTTCGACCAGCTTGGCTGGGTCCTTCATCCACAAGCAGAAGATATCGTTGACCGTCTGGGCCGCCTCGGACATTTCGCTGGCCGCTGAATACGGGCTGAAATTCGCGTCCGAGCGCGCCACTAAGTTGGACATCGCACGTCCGCCTTCCAGGAAGAGGCGGAGAATATTGCGCGCGTACTCCTCGAGATTGTCGATCTGGTAGAGTGTCGCTGGAGCTTTAGAAATCGAGTTTGTCATCGACGGCGAGATGACCTCAAGAGGCAAGCACGGAAATCTGAAAAGGAATCACGTGCACGGCTTGACCGCAGCCTCACGTCTTTAACGGAAAAGTTCGACGTCGGCGATTTTGAAGACCTGCAACGAAGGCGACTTGGATCGAGATGCAATGATCCTTTTGAGTATTTGCGCGTCTGGAATCACTACTATGAAAAGCTAGATCGCTCAGCGACCATCGACCCCAACTTCGAATTTGCTAACGTCGACGATTCGCAGCCATTTTTCCAGATCAGCGCGGACACACTCATTGGGGAATCGAAGATGCTCGTCCTCCCAGGAGGCCGCGCGACGCGGGTTAGTAGGAACAAAAATTCGCGCACGCCCTCTTCGGAAACTTACACAACGCTTAAGTCAGATTGTCTCTTAGCCTGCACCACCGGGCTAGAGTGACTCCTTACTCTGGCGCTGCTACCCAGAGACTGAAAAATTATCTGCTAGATGGCCTGCTTTGGGTCAAAATCGACGGGCAGCTACCACACGACGGAAGAAGCAATCCGAAACCTGACGTAAGATTAGCCGCTTGGGCATGGGCGGCCCATGCTGCTCTGTCTCAACCAAGGAAGTAGTGCCAGACCGACGCGATACCTCAACAAGCGGACGTGGTCGGCGACTGGTTCCGCGTTGCCTTTTGCATTCAGGTCGAGGTCGGCTTCTGTATACGAGTGCTAGGAGCGGGCCCGGGCAAGGCGCAATGGCAGAAGTGATCCGATACCTGCCGTCTGGTCGCCGACGCTACGGGCCATGAGCGTGCGCAACCGGCAACGATGATGCGGACGCAACTACTTCCGCTCCCTGATCCCAAAGCGCGCATCATGCGCTGCCAATGCCTCCACATTCGCGAGCGCATGGCCCTCGCGCTTCTACGCCCCGGCGACGGTCAGCTGAGCCGTTATTTTGCTCGCACCGCAACTTCGGTGCATCCTGTTGCTCATTCCATTCGGCGATTGCGGAGGGCGTCATGGGGTCGAGGCTGCGGCGCGAGATCACGCTGATCGCGGTGGCGGCGTTGCCCGTCGGCTCGGGTGCAAGCGTTGGCTCTGTCGCTAGCGGATGATCCAGACGCGATCGGGCCCCAAGTCTCCAAGCTCTATGACCAGGGCGAGTAAGGCGAAGCTGCCCCGATTGCCGAGCGTTACGTGTGAGCCGCCCGACGGCGCAAGGGTGAGCAGAGCGCCAAATTTGCCAAAGCCGTCCCGGCGCCAGCGGCAGGTGCATCGCCATCGCAACAGAATTGTCGATGTCCAACTTGCAGCCCCCTACCCCCAGAAGTACAAAGAGAACCTTGTCGGCCATTCGTGTGTCGAGTGGCCTTAGCTCCGACAAGCTATTGTGGAGGTGACGATGCCGCGAACAATGCGCGCTTCGATGGCAGCTGTAATTTTAGCATTATCGAACCTTCTACCCCTATCTGCGGCAGCCGAATCGGAAGCTCAGATCGAGAAGCTGAGAACACGCATGGTTGAATCCTATTACTCGGGAAATGTAGCGGAAGCCCTAGCGATTGCTCAGCGACGTCTGCCAATGGTGGAAAAGAAATTCGGCGCGGATCATGAAAAATACGGCTTTGCCCTCGCATGGGTCGGCCGGCTGCTTGCCGCGCAAGGGCGGCTACTCGAAGCCGAAGAGTATATGAAGCGCGCTGACGAAAATGGCGCGAAAGTTCTTCCGCCCGATCATATCGAGCAAGCGAACGGTCTCAGCATGCTCGCTGACCTCTACATGCAGATGGGGCGTGCTGAGGAAGCCGAACCCATGTTTAAGAAAGCGCTAGAAATCTACGAGAAGTGGCCGGAGTCCGGACCGGCCGAGGTATCCTCCGGCCTCAGCAATCTGGGCGTCGATTACGGGCTGATTGGGCGAGACGCCGAAGCCGTGCCGTTGCTCGAGCGCGCGCTGGCGATCCGCGAGCAATCCCTCTCAGCGGACGACCAAATGATTGCTCTCAGCATGACCAATCTCGCCATGAGCTACGGCAGGCTCAAACGCTCCGACGAGGCCGAGGCAATGTTCAAAAGGGCTCTGGCCATCCACGAGGGGACGATGCCCGAGGGGGCCAGGAATGTCGTCAATGCCCTCAGCAATTTGGCGTCATTCTACGATTTTTCGGATCGCTCAAAAGAAGCAGAGCCGCTTTTCCGGCAGGCTGTCGCTTTGGGTAAGAGTCTTTATCCGGCCGGTCATCCAGATCTCCTGCGCACGATCAACAACCTCGCGAGCAATCTCGCACACATTGGAAAGTATGACGAAGCCGTATCCATTCTTTTGCCAATTCTTTCGAGTCCGGCTGCCGTCAACGAACGAGGTTTTCTGTATTCCACAAGTCGGGATATTCTTGCCGGCATAGCCTTCGTGCAGAAAGACTGGCCCCGAGCTTTGGATTATGAGCGGCAGGCCACGGCCCCCCTTATTGCGCAGGCGACGCTGAGAGACAGCGCCAGCCGCAACGGGCAAATCAACTTCATCGAGGGGCTGTTTCGCCAACACGTTCTGATGACCACGCGCGCCGGCGGGGATGACCAAGCCCTCATCAACGAGGGTTTCGAGATGGGACAATGGTCCGCGCGCTCGGAAGCCGCCGCCTCGCTCGCCCAGATGAGTGCCCGGTTTGCCAAAGGGCAGGGTGCCCTCGTCGATGTTGTGCGCCAGCGGCAGGACATCGACCGCCAGCTGCAAATTTCCGACCAGCGCCTGAGCGCCGCGCTCGGCTCGGGCGATAAAGAGGCCGCGGATGCGTCGCGAAGTGAAGCCGCAAAACTCGGCGCGCAGCTAGTGGCCCTCAACGATCGCCTGACGGCAGAGTTTCCAAGTTATGCTGCGCTTGCCAACCCGAGGCCGCTCTCTGTCTCCGAGGTGCAGTCTCTCTTGCAGCCCGACGAGGCCTTGATCCTTGTGTTCGAATTGTTGGGCAAGAGCATCATCCCGTCGGAAAGCTATGTCTGGGTCATAACCAAGGGTGCCACCCGCCGCGTGGTTGCATCGATGGCACCACAAGCCATCGCCGAGAACGTGCGAACGCTGCGCTGCGGGCTCGACTACGAGGGAGCATGGGCCGCGAAGGCAACGCGCTGCCCTGAGCTAACCAAGGTCACCTACACGGAAAGCGACAAAGTCGCCGGCAAGCCGCTGCCGTTTGATCTCGCTCGAGCCCATGAACTCTATAAGGCCCTGTTCGGCGAGGTGGAGGGCTTGATCAAGGGTAAACACCTGCTGGTGGTGCCATCGGCGGCCCTATCGCAGCTTCCATTTCAGGTTCTGGTGACGTCGAGCCCCGATACAACTGCAACCGGCGCCGATGCCTTCCGCCGCGCCCAGTGGCTGATCCGCGACCACGCAATCACGGTTCTACCCGCGGTATCGTCGATCAAGGCGCTGCGCCGCGATGCGAGGGACAGCCGCGCGACGAAGCCGCTGCTCGGCATTGGCAATCCGTTGCTGGATGGCTCGGGGCCCGATCAGGCCGTGCGGGCGAAGGAGGCCCGATCCAAGCAATCCTGCCCGTCGCCAACATTCTGGCAGAAGGCAGCTGGAGTGTTTGCGAACCTTCGCGGCGGAACGCCCCTGGCGCTACGCAGCGGGGTGGCGAGTGTCGAGCAACTCCGCGCGGCCCCGCCGCTTCCCGAAACGGCCGACGAGTTGTGCGCGGTGGCGAGGAGCGTCAACGCGAATGATGCCGATCTTTACCTCGGCGCCCGCGCGACGGAGACCGAAATAAAGCGTCTGAGCGAGTCCGGCGGGCTTGCCAAGTACCGGTACATCCACTTTGCAACCCACGGCGCACTGTCGGGCCAAGTTAGGGGCAGCCCCGAACCTGGATTGGTTTTGACACCGCCCGATACCGCTACCGAGGCGGACGATGGGTATCTTTCAGCGTCGGAAATCTCGGAACTCAAGCTGGACGCAGATTGGGTGATTCTTTCGGCCTGCAACACGGCAGCGGGAGAGGCCGAAGACGCCGAATCACTGTCCGGGCTTGCCCGCGCATTCTTTTTCGCCGGCGCTCGCGCGCTCCTGGTCTCGCATTGGTCGGTGAACTCGGGAGCGACCGTCAAACTGATCACCGGCGCGATCAGCCGCATGACCGCCGACAAGTCGATCGGTCGCGCCGAAGCGTTGCGCCAAGCGATGCTTTCCTTGATCTACGCTGGCGCCGACTACGACGCCCACCCTGCGACCTGGGCTCCGTTCGTTGTCGTTGGTGAGGGCGCGGTGACCAAGTAGTCACCAGGTCCGCTTATCCATAACCGGACGAAACCGCCGGGAATTTCAATCCGACCGCTCGGGGTCAAAAACGCCGACCAGTAACCATCTGCTGGAAGATACTCGCTGAAACCGGTCATCAGATCAACAACTTGGCCCTGGGCAGGCGCATGCTGGTTCGTCTCTCTAACAAGGAGACAGACCATGGAAAAGGAATATGCATGCACTGATGAAAAGTCGACACCCCGTACGCCTTGGAACAAGGGCAAATTGATCGGCGCCAAGCCACCACTTCGGCCGAGCCACGTCTGGTCGATCAGAACCAAGCTTCAAATGCAGAAGCGCAAAAGAGATCTTGCGCTGTTCAACCTCGCCATCGACAGCAAGTTGCGCGGCTGTGACGTGGTCGCCGTCCGCGTGGACGACGTAGCACCGAGTGGATACGCGATGGACCGCGCAACCATTCGGCAGAAAAAGACTGGCAGGCCGGTGCGGTTCGAACTGACCGATCAAACACGACAGGCGATCGACGAGTACTTGAGATTTACCGGCAGAAAGGCCGGCCAGTTTCTGTTTGCTGGTCGCGGCGACGGTCAGCGCGGGTTGACGACACGGCAGTACGCTCGTCTCGTTCAAGAGTGGGTGGCCAGCATTGGTCTCGATCCGGCGAAATTCGGCACGCACTCGCTGCGGCGCACGAAGGCGGTTCTGATCTACCGACGAACCGGCAATCTGCGGGCTGTCCAGCTCTTGCTCGGACATTCGAAGATCGAGAGCACGGTCCGCTATCTCGGCATCGAAGTCGATGACGCGATCGAGATCGCGGAAAAAATCGACATCTAGCCGTCATGCACGGGCAGAGCGCGGGGCTCTGCCTTAGACGACGGTTGAAACTTTGGCAGCAAGGCTCGACAGCTATACCCCTAACTGCGGACTTGCACTTCACCGCCTGACGGTCGACTACTCCAACAGGCTACGACGTCTGCTCCTGTATAAGCGCTGCCGAACTGACGATGTCAGCGAACGGCCACTGCACTAAATCGCTGCCGCGATAGCCTGCGGCGGCAGGAGACGGGGCTGTATCGGGGTCCCGGTAACGGAATGGGAAGCGTCCTGTCTTGAGGATCAAGGGGTTGTTGAACCCCACCTTGAGACAGGAGATCCCCATGACCATCACAACCATCAGCCCGCTGCGGCAGCGCTTGATCGAGGATATGGCTGCTCGCAAGCTCGGCCGACAATCGCAGAAGAGTCACATCGCCAGCTGCAAGCGGTTCGCGGCCTACCTGAACCGTTCGCCCGACACGGCCACGCCCGAGGATGTTCGCCTGTTCCAGCTGCACCTTGCCGAGAGCGGAATGAGCATCTCCAATCGCAACCGGATCATGACCGGTTTGCGGTTCCTGTTCCGCGTTTCGCTGCGGCGCCTCGATCTCGTGTCCGAGGTCTATCACATGAAGGAGCCGCAGAAGGTTCCGCTGACCATGAGCCCGGAGGAGGCCAAGCGGTTGCTGGCGATGGCGGGGAGCCTCAAGACCCGCGTGCTGCTGAGCCTGGGCTACGGCACCGGCATGCGCGTGGGCGAAGTCGTCAGGCTGAAGGTCAAGCATATCGACAGCGCGCAGAGCATCATTCGTGTCGAGCAGGGCAAGGGCCGGAAGGACCGGCACGTGATGCTGTCGCCGCAGACGCTCGGCCTGTTGCGGGAGTGGTGGCAGGTGCGGCCGACGCGTTGGGATACTGGCGTGCCGAAAGAGGAACGTTGGCTGTTCCCTGGCCGCAAGCCGGGCGAGCCGTTGACGCCGCGCCAGGTCAATCGACTGTTCCATGAGACCGCCGACGCGGCCGGGATCAAGAAGGCTGTGAACCTGCACGCGTTACGGCACAGCTTTGCAACCCACCTGCTCGAACGCGGCACCGATATCCGCGTCATCCAGGCGCTGCTCGGTCACGACAAGCTGGAGACCACGGCGCGGTACACGCGGGTGGCGACTGGCTTGATCTCCGTCGTCGCGAGCCCGCTCGACGATCTGAGCAAGTTGCCCAAGAGCAGGAAGAAGGAGCCGGCGCCGTCGTAACGGCCGCCGGTCGTGTCGCGTCCAGAGCTGGAGGTCGCGGATATCTTCCGTGACCACGGCCCCGCATGGCGCTGCGCCAACCGCGGGCATGTCAGCCTTGGCCAGCTGAAGGTCATGAGCGCCATCGAGCGCTGCCGGACAGTGGCTCTCGGTGGCCACGTTGCGCGCTGTGAGAACGGCGCGTGCGGTCACACAACCATTTCTTACAACAGCTGCCGCAACCGGCATTGCCCGAAGTGCCAGGGTGCGGCAGCACACGAGTGGTTGGAAGAACGGGAAGCCGAGTTGCTGCCTGTGCCGTATTTTCACGTCGTCTACACGCTGCCGGCGCCGATCGCCGATATCGCGTATCAGAACAAGGCCGTCATCTACGACATTCTGTTTAAGGCATCTGCTGAAGCGACGATGACGATCGCGGAGGACCCCAAGCGGCTCGGCGCCAAGATCGGCATCACGTCCGTGCTCCACACCTGGGGCTCAGCAATGACACACCACCCGCATGTGCACATGATCGTGCCGGGTGGTGGATTATCGGGCGATGGTGATCGCTGGATAGCATGCCGGCCGGGGTTTTTCTTGCCGGTCCGTGTCTTGTCACGGTTGTTCCGGCGCCTGGTCCTGGAGTTGCTGGTCGCAGCGCACGAGGCTGACCGCCTCAAGTTCTTCGGCGATCGCGCCGGTCTCGCTGACGCAGCGGCCTTCGCCGCCTTTCTCGCGCCGCTGCGCAAAGCCGAATGGGTGGTCTATTCCAAGCACCCGTTCGGCGGACCTGAGGCCGTGCTCGCGTA
>JANNEP010000063.1:0-31116 GCA_031378895.1 Hyphomicrobium sp. | reverse complement strand
GATCGAGCGGTTTTTCAACAAGCTGAAGCAGTTCCGGCGCATCGCCACCCGCTACGACAAGCTCGGCGCCACATACTTCGCCTTCATCCAGCTTGCGGCGGTGAGGATTTGGATGCGATCAATTGAGTCCACGGCCTAGTTCCGTTCGCCGAGGCACATCGCAAGTGGTCTGCTGATCCTGGCTACCACGCTGCCTATGATGCGCTGGAGAAAGAGTTCGCACTTGTGGCGCCGGTGATCGAAGCGCGGCCGCGGACGAAATTGACCCAAGCCGAGATTGCCAAGCGCATGGGCACAACTCAAGCTCGCGTAGCCCGCAATAAAGGCGGCCCCTTGTAGGGTGCTACAGCCACGCTCTGCACTCGGGGCGTATTGCACCGTGATCTTGCGCCGGCGATTGCTGCCTGGTGGCGCAATACGCTCCGCGCAAGTGCAGAGCGCGAAGCTATTGGCGCCCTACGCTGCTCGCAGCCGGAAGACAAGGGTGAGCGCCGTGCGCCGCGCCTCAGTCGCGCCAGGAGCGGCGATGGCTGTGCCTATAGCTATAACTATACCGGACAATCCGCCCCGTGCGCCAGTCGCGCTTGGGTGTGCCGCTGAGGGCGCCGTAACGCGCCAGAAGGTCGGCGTCAAACGCATTCGTCGGCCCGCCCGCCCGGGCGTTGCCGCGCGCTGATTCGACTTCCCAGAGCGTGTTCGCCTGGGATGTCGACGGGGCAATTATAATCAGGGCTGCCACTGCTGCGGCCCATCTGAGGCGGGTTGAGGTGTTCGTAATCATTATAATCTCCTTTCTGCCGGCGGGCAGGGGCTGGACTTTGAGGCCTGCGGACGGTCTGGATGTGAGATGGTGCCGGGGTGGCGTTGCCGCAAGACCGCGTAGTCCGCAATTATCGCGCATGTATTTAAGGTGCAGGAGCGCCGCTCTTTACGCGGGGCGTATTTCGCCGTCTCGTGCGCGATACAATGCCATCCACCGTCGTCATCCCCGCGTCCGCGACAAGCGCCGCGGGTAAAACGGCGGGGATCCATCCAAGTCAGCCGTCTGAGCGCAAATGATACTTGAAGGGATACCCGGCGCAGGGATGGCCTGCGCCCTACGGCTCTGCGCGCAGCCGCACTGACGAGGGTGAGCCTCGGGCTTTTTCGTCAGCCGCTGAAGTCTGGTCCACAGTTTTGCTTTATTCCACCGTCGCGACTTTGTAGGAGCGGACGTCAAAATTAACCGGCGTCGCGGATGTATTTTTGTATTCGACATAGAACCCGAACTTGAGATCGCTGCTCGGGATTTGAGCCCGCACGCTCTTAACCGTCTGGGTGTTCACTAAAACGGTGATGGTGCCACTTTTTACGACCACGCGTACCGAATTCAGGTCGCTGGCGCCGGTCTTCGGTAGGCCATTGTTCGTAACCTCCCAGACCGTGGACCACTGATTATTGACTTTCTTGTAGAGTCCGACGGCGCCCGTCGCGAGGACTCGCGTTACCCAGTAATTGTTGTAGTCCGTGGCCAGGAACAAGACACCGAACCCGCCCGCCAGCTTCTCCGCATTGGCGGGTAAAATCGCTTCAACACAGTAGTCCGCTTGCGTGGCATTGAACGTCTCATTGATCTGCGCCGTAAAGGTTCCGCCCTCGGCAGCAGCGACCGTCTGCTCGGCACCGGGGGCCTTGAGGCGCAGACCATATTTTTCATTGAAGTCCCATCCTCCTTGCTCGTCGGAGAATTGATCCTCGAAGATCACTTTGCCGGTTTGGCCGTCGCAGGCAAGAGCCGCTGATGCGCAGACCGCGAGGATTGCGGCGGCCGGAATAACAACATGCAACATGTTACCCACCCTTTCAGATTAGCGCCGAACATTGAGATGATATGCTTTTGCTAAATAATTTGACCGGCATCGCGCTCAGGAGCCTGGTCGATCGCAATACAACGAACACGCGGAGCGCGGTGTGAAACGATGCGGAACTCGCTGCGATAGGCGCATGACGCCGAGGCCAAGGGAAGGGGCCGTGCCTAATGCGCCCTACGTCCGAAACGCCAGCCTACGCCTCATTGGTCACGGCGACAAGGCGGTCCAGGGCGCGGGCGGCGGCGCCGGTGTCGATCGATTGAGCAGCTTTGGCGGCGCCGTCGGGCAAGCTGGTCGCTTTGCCGGCGACGATCAGCGCCGCGGCGGCGTTCAGCACGACGATATCGCGGTAAGGTCCGGTCTCGCCGTGCAGGAGCTGGCGCAGCGCCGTCGCGTTGGTGGCAGCATCGCCGCCTTTGAGGGCGGCGATGTTGGCGCGCGGCAGCCCCGCGTCTTCCGGCGTGACTTCGAACACCGAAATGATGCCGTTGTGCAATTCGGCAACCGTCGTCGCGCCGGTGGTTGTCAATTCATCCATGCCGTCGGCGCCGTGCACGACCCAGGCATGTTGGCTGCCTAGATTTTTTAGAACTTCGGCGATCGGCTCGACAAGTTTGCGGTCATAGACGCCGAGCACCTGGCGCGTGACGCCGGCCGGATTGCACAGCGGCCCGAGCAGATTGAACAGCGTGCGCAGCCCGAGGTCGGCGCGGATCGGGGCCCAGGTTTTCATCGCCGGGTGATACAGTGGCGCCCACAGGAAACCGACGCCGGAGTCCGCGATGGCGCGCGTCACGACGACGGGCGGCACGTCGAGTTTGACGCCAAGGGCCGCGAGCACGTCGGAGGCGCCCGACAGCGAGGTGACGGCGCGGTTGCCGTGCTTGGCGACGATGACGCCGGCGCCTGCTGCAACGAAGGTGGCGGCTGTCGAGACGTTATAGGTGCCGTGGCTATCGCCGCCGGTGCCGACGATATCGACGGCAGTGGGCGGGGCGTCGACGGTGGTCATGCGGGCGCGCAGGAATTTGGCGGCGCCGGTGATTTCGCCGACGGTTTCGCCGCGTAGCCGCAGGGCCATCAGGAACGCGCCCATGGCGACGGGGGGTGCGACGCCGGACATCAGCAGGTCGAGGGCCGATTGCATGGCGGCCTCATCGAGGCGCTCGCCGTCGGCGACGCGGGTCATCAGGCGTTTTAATTCACGTGCGGGCATGCTTGCTGTCTCACGCGGCCTTGCGGCTTTTGGGTTTGAATCCGGCGAGGCTGAGGAAGTTGGCAAGCAGGGCGTGGCCTTGTTCCGATGCGATGCTCTCGGGGTGGAACTGGACGCCATGGACGGGATGGGTCTTGTGCTGCAGGCCCATGATGATGCCGTCGGCCGTTTCCGCCGTGATCTCGAGGCAATCGGGCAGCGTGGCGCGCTCGACGATAAGAGAATGATAGCGCGTGATCTCGAACTGTTCCGGCAGGGCTTTGAAGACGCCCTTGCCGGTGTTGGTGATGGTCGACAGCTTGCCATGCATCGGCTGGGCGGCGCGGATCACCTTGCCGCCGTACGATTGTCCGATCGATTGATGCCCGAGGCAGACGCCAAGGAGGGGAATTTTCGGGCCGGCCTTTTTGATCAGGTCGAGGCAGACGCCGGCTTCGTTCGGCGTGCACGGCCCAGGCGACAAGACGATCGCCTGCGGTTTTTTGGCGATGACGTCGTCCGCCGAAATCTTGTCGTTGCGGATGACGACGCTTTCCGCACCAAGCTCGCCAAGATAGTGGACGAGATTGTAGGTGAAGCTGTCGTAGTTATCGATCAGGATCAGCATGAGATGTCCGATGTGGGTGGCCGGATGCGTTAGGTCTATGGACCCGGCGTAGAGGCGTCAAGCGCGGCCCTTGGGCGTGATGAAAGCTTCGAGATGGCCAAGACCTTTGCCACCCAGACCTTTGCCACCCAGACTTTTGCCACCCAGACCTTTGCCAACAAGTCCTTTGCCAACAAGTCCGGGGCCAATGTCGCGCCACCGGGTTTGCGGAAAGCTGAAAACGGCCAGCGACGCGGTCGGAAATTTTTCCTCGAGGCGAGCCATGTCGTGGGGCTGGCCAGTGCCGGCGAGCGTCGTTGCAAGGATGTGAAGCCCTGGGTTGTGGCCGACCAGGAGCAGGGTGGTCGCGGGCGATTGCTGGTCGCGGATCAGGCGCAAAAGATCGGCGGCGCCAGCAAGATAAAGCGCCTCATCGAAGCGCACGGACGCGGGCGCACCCTTGAGATGCGGGAGGACGTATTTGAGCGTGTCGCGGGTGCGCCGTGACGGTGAGCACAGGATCAGGCCGGGGGCGAGACCGAGTTGGGCCATTTCAGTGCCCATGAGCGGGGCAGCCTGTTGCCCGCGCGCGTTCAGCGGCCGGTCGAAATCATTGAGGCAGCTATCGTCCCAGCTGGATTTGGCGTGGCGCAGGAGGGCAAGAGTGAGCATGGGCCGCAACTCAAAATTTCTGTCCGGTGCAGGAGCACACTATATATCACGGGGTATCACTGGAGTTCACTGGGCGTGATCGCCGATGACATGAGGACCGGCGGGCAATGGATTATCTGACAGGCGCTCTCTCTTGGATACTCTGGACCTTCGTCAGTCTTGTGACGTGGGTACTGTCGTATGTGTTCTGGATCTTCGTCTGGCTCATTCTGCCATTTGCGCTTTTTGCGTTCATCGCAGTGCGCGTGGCGGAGACGGCGCTCGGCCAGGACGTGGTGCGCGCCTGGGTCAAGGCAAAGTCTTTGAAATTCGGGACCGGCGCTTGGGTCAGAGCCCGGCGGCTGCTGTTCGCGCTCGGCGTGTTGCCGGTGCGAGTGCTGTTCTGGTTCGCGGTTTACGCCGTGTGGCATACGATCGTAAGCTTGCTGTGGACGCCGCGCTGGCAGCCGTGGCCGCGGGCATGGGGCAAGAGGTGGCGGCCAGCGCTGGCCGTTAAGCGCTGATCTAGAGTATTTTCCGAACACACGGCACTAGCTTCAGGATTTTCCTCTCCCGGTACGGGAGAAGGAAGTCATTCGCGACTCACTGCGATCGGAAAATGCTCTAGCCTCTTGGTTGGTCGCATTTTCTACGACGAACCGGCACCCACTTCGCCGGAAAATGCTCTAGCCGAACGGCCCGCCATTGCCGGAGGTGCCAGACTTTGCAGCCTTGGCGGCAAAGCGCACGGCTTCCTCAGCGGCGCGAACGACGGCCTTGGCTTTGTTGATGCACTCTTGCTGCTCGTTCTCGGGGATCGAGTCATGCACGATGCCGGCGCCGGCCTGAACGTGGAGCATGCCGTCTTTCAGGATCGCCGTGCGCAAGACGATGCAGGTGTCCATCTCGCCGCCGGCTGAGAAATAGCCGACGCATCCGGCATAGGGTCCGCGCTTGGCTTTTTCGAGTTCGGCAATGATTGCCATCGAGCGGACTTTGGGTGCGCCCGAGACGGTGCCGGCCGGGAAGCCCGCCATCAAGGCGTCAATGGCGTCATGCTTGGCGCTGTCAAGGCGGCCGATGACGTTCGAGACGATGTGCATGACGTGGCTGTAGCGCTCGACGACGAACTGATCGGTGACAGTGACGGTGCCGGTCTCAGCCACGCGGCCGACGTCGTTCCGGCCGAGATCGAGCAGCATCAAGTGTTCAGAGCGTTCTTTGGGGTCAGCCAGAAGGGCGCGGGCGAGGTCTTTGTCCTCGGCTTCGGTTTCGCCGCGCCGCGTGGTGCCCGCGATCGGCCGGATGGTGACTTCGCCATCGCGCACGCGGACCAGAATTTCGGGCGATGAGCCGACGAGCGAGAAGCCGCCGAAATCGAGGTGGAACAGGAACGGCGATGGGTTGAGGCGGCGCAGCGCCCGGTAGAGGTCGAAGGACGGAAGTGCGAACGGCGCTGAGAAGCGCTGCGAGAGCACAACCTGGAAGATGTCGCCGGCCTTGATGTACTCCTTCGCCTTGGCGACCATAGCCAGGTATTCGCTGGGCGATGTGTTGGACACCGGTTCCGGCATGGCGAAGGTTTCGTCGCTCGCGGCGGCGGCGTGCGGCAGCGGCGCGTCGAGACGTTCGACCGCTGCGTTCAGACGGGCGCGGGCGGCAGTGTAGGCTTCTGCGGCAGAGGTTCCATCGGCGGGACGAACCGGCGTCACCACCGTCATTTCGTCTTTGACACTGTCGAAGATCAAGATCAGCGTCGGGCGGATGAGGATCGCGTCGGGCACGCCGAAAGCGTCGGGACCCATTTCGGGCAGGGTTTCGACTAAGCGTATGGTGTCGTAGCCCATGTAGCCGAAGGTTCCAGCCGACATGGGCGGCAAACCCTCTGGCAGCACAAGCGCGCTTTCAGCAAGCAGCGCCCGCAAAGATGTCAGCGTAGGCCGCGGGTCGGGGGAAAATGCAGTTGGGTTCGCGAGCGGCATCCGGTTGATCTCAGCGGCGTTGCCATGGGCGCGCCAGATGAGATCGGGTTCGAGGCCGATGACGGAATAACGCCCGCGCGTGGCCCCGCCCTCAACGGACTCGAGCAAAAAACTCATCGGCCTTTTGGCGGCGAGTTTCAGATAGGCAGAGACCGGCGTTTCGAGATCGGCGACGAGGCGCGTCCACACGACCTGGGCTGTGCCGCTGGCATAGGCCTGAGCAAAGTTTTCGAACGGCGGCACAACCGTACCGGCCAGGCGGTCGTCTGCACCCAAGAAATCGCGGTTTGCAATGCCCGCCGCTGGCGTATCGTCTCGCACAGGCACGGCCCGCCTCACGCGCTTACTGGTCGCTGACACCGAGGACGCTTTTCATCTCGGCCTCGTTGATGCTGGCATTCATCTGCCGCTTCAGGGTCTCGGTGTATTCGCTGAGCGCCTGATTGGCGAGATCGTCTTCGAGGCCTTTAGTCAGCTTGTCGCGCTGCTCGGCGGTCGGCTCCGCCGCCGGCGTTATGTCTGTAATCCGGAACACGGTTTGCGACTGCTTGTTGGCGCTTGGCGCGGCCGCCGCGCGGCCCTTGGCAAGGACGAAGGCCTGCGCCACGGCGGCTTCCGACACGCCTTGCGGCACGGTCGAGCGGGTGATGGGGCCGGTGGTCCCGGTCGTGCCGCCGCTTGCGGCTTCAATGGCGCTCATCGGCTCGCCGGTGTTGAGGCGCTCGACGAGTTTGCTCGCCAGTTCGCTCACAAGGCGCAACCGCTCTGAGGCCATGAACCTGTCTTTGACGACGACCTTAACCTCGTCGAGGGCCATCTGCTTTGGTGCATCCGTCGACAAAAGATTGACCCAGGCATAGCCGCCGTCGCTGAGTTCGATGATCTGATCATCCGAGCCGACGTCGGGGGCAAACGCCTGGCCTGCGAGCTTCGCCAGATCGGGGGATTCAAATGCCGGTTTGCCGCCGGGTCCAAGACCCTTGCGGTCGGACGCCGCAACCTCACGGAACGACAGCTTCAGGGCGTCAGAAATTTCATTGAGTGTTTTGCCAGCGGCGCGGCTGTCATCGACCTCGTCGTGTTTTTTCTGCAATTCGCCGCGCGCCTTTTCAGCCGCGAGCTTGTCGCGCACCTGGTCTTTGACGTCAGCGAGCGTCTTTGCGGTGCCGGGTTCGATCTGCGTCACGCGCACGATCACAATCGCAAAGCGGCCCTCGATCACGTCGGAGAATTTGTCCTTGGGCAGCGTGAACACAACGTCAGCGATTTTAGGATCGATCAGCGCTTTCTTGGAAATGAGCCCAAGATCGACGTCGGTGTCCTTGGCGCCGGCGTCTTTGGCGATATCACCAAAGGACTTCGAGCCGTCATCGAGGGCCTTTTTAGCGGTGTCAGCGGTGGCTTTGTCTTTGAAGGCGATTTGCTGCACGCGGCGCTGTTCGGGCGTGTCGTAACTGTCCTTGGTGGTGGCATACGACTTGGCGATCTCCTCGTCGGTGACCTGGACCTGCTTCTTCAAGTCGTCGATGGTCAGCGAAAGGATCTGGAATTTGCGGTATTCCGGCGTCATGTATTCAGCCTTGGCGGCTTCAAAGATCTCTTTGAGTTTGGTGTCATCGGGCTCAGGGACCGTGACGGCTTTGTCGGCGTCGATGGTTAGCCATTCGAGGACGCGCTTTTCCTCATTGTAGCTGTTGAGCAGATCAACGAGGGGCTTGGGTACGGCGATGCCTTTAACAAAGGCGCCGATGAGCTGGGTCCGAAGTTCGTCCTTGCGGCGCAGCTTGAGGAAGCCTGCTTCCGACAAGCCCACCTGACGCAGCAGTCCGATGAAATAGGCTTTGGAGAATTTACCGTCGGGGCCTCGCAACTGCTCGTCTTGCTCAATGGTTTCGGCCAGAGTCTTGTCGGAAATGCCAAGTCCGAGTTCTTTGGCATGGGCTTCGATGGCGGCTCCACCCACGAGTTGAGCCATGACGCGCCGGTCGAGGCCTATGGCCCGGCCTTGGTCGGAGGTGATGCGTTTGTTGGCGTCGCGCGAAAAGCGATCGAGCTCGTTCTGGTAGGCGCGCTGGAATTCCTCCACCGGAATGCTCGTTGAGCCGACGGTCGCGATCGAGCCGCGGCCCCAGCCGGTGAACACGTCGGCGACACCCCAGATACCGAAGCTGAAAACCAGAATTCCAAATAGGAACTTGGCGACCCAGGTATGGGCGCCGCGTCGCAAACTCTCGAGCATGAAGGTCTGGTGTCCCGTGGTTCGGAGCGCGCTTGGCTTTAAAGGAGGGCCGCAGCTGCGCCGCCGTGGATGTAATGAACGCCCCGCGTGACGGGCCGATTGGGCGTGATATGAAGCGCAGGCCGCACCGGATTGCAAGCGTGGGGCGTTTCGCCGGTGCACCGCAGGACAGGTAAGCAGGAACCTCATGGCAGACGCGGGTCTGAAGATTCGGCCTTTGGTGGCCGGAAACTGGAAAATGAACGGGCTCAGGCCCGCGCTGAGCGAGGTGTTCGTCGTGCGCGATGCCCTAGCGGGGCCGCTTAAAAATCTGGCGGCGGACGTGATGATCGCCCCTCCTGCGACGTCACTTGGAGTTTTTGCCGATCTTTGCAGCGAAGCCGGGCTGCTATTTGCCGGCCAGGATTGCCACGCCAGCGCCAGCGGCGCCCACACCGGCGACATCTCTGCTGAGATGCTTAAGGAGGCCGGCGCCTCGGCGGTCATCGTTGGCCACTCCGAACGCCGGGCCGATCACGGTGAGACCAGCGGTGCCGTGCGCGACAAGGCCGCGGCAGCCCACCGCGCCGGTCTGCAGGCGATTATTTGCATCGGCGAAACGCGGGGTGAACGCGAGGCCGGGTTAACGCTGTCTGTGGTGGCACAGCAACTCAAGGACTCGGTGCCGGAGAGCGCAACAGCCGCTACAACCGTCATCGCCTATGAACCGGTCTGGGCCATCGGCACCGGGTTGACGCCAACGCTCACCGACGTTGCCGAAGTTCACGGTGCGATCCGGCGCGACCTGACGCTGCGATTTGCGGCAGACGGCGGGATGATGAGGATTGTTTACGGCGGCTCGGTAAAGCCCGATAACGCTAAGGCCTTGATGGCGGTTGCCAACGTCAATGGCGCTCTGGTCGGCGGCGCCAGCCTGAAAGCCAGCGATTTTCTCGCCATAGTTCGTGCCTATGAAAGCTGAATGATGTTTGCGTTTCGAACAGCCGCCCTCGTGCTTGCAACAGACCTCCTGGCGCCGGTGGCCGCGCTGGCGACAGCGCCGAAGTTCGATGCCCAAACCTGCACCGAGCTGCGGCTGGAACATCTCAAATCCGTTGAGCTGGGGCTTTATAAGGATATCCAGCGCGGGCCCGAGTGGGCCAAAGCCAACCTGTCGCCCGAGCGTTTGCGGGATCTCCAGCTCTTTATACAACTCGATGAGCAAGTGAAATTCGGCTGCCGCGACGTCAAGCTGACGCTCGATGCCGAGCGCGCCGGAGAAGCGGCGCGGCGGCTCGAACTCAATCCCAATCTCGATCCGGCAGCGCTAGCGGCGCCGGACGCAGCCAGTGACGATGACCCCGAGGCGGGGGCAGTTGCGCCGGGCGGCCAAACTGCAAATGAGTTGGCTCCCAATGAACTGGCTCCAAATGAGTTGGCTCCAACAGTCACGGCTCCAACAACCCAGGCTCCAACACCCCAGTCTGACGGCGCCGTAGCTGACCCCAAGCCGAAACCGAAGGCCAAGCTCCGGCAACAGCCCGCCCAAAAGTCCGAGGCGGCAAAGACGCCGCCCAATGACGCCTATGCCCAGCCGTCCGGCACCGGCTCCGCGCTGCAGCCACCGCCGGGGTCAATCCCTGCGACGCCGTGAGAGCCGGCCGTGTCGCTCAGGGGCTAGTGCGGGCGGCGGCCCTGGTGTAGAAGCCCGGTTATTGGATCAAACCGCGGCCGCGCCGCGATATTTGGATATGTCCCGATGGGTACCGTTCTCCTGGTCATTCACCTCATGGTTGCGGCAGCCCTTGTCGGCGTCGTGCTGTTGCAGAAATCCGAGGGCGGCGCGCTTGGCATGGGTGGCGGCGGCGGCGGCGGCTTTCTGACGGGTCGCGGTACGGCCAACCTGCTGACGCGGGCGACGGCCGGGCTCGCGTTGGCGTTCTTCACTACGTCTATTCTGCTGACAATCCTGGCCAAGCAGTCGGCGCCCGTGGGCTCGGTATTCGACAGTTCCGCTCCCGTGACGCCGGGGACTGGGGCACCGGCTGCGCCGGGAACTACAACTGCTGCGCCGGGAGATACACCGGCGGCGCCAGAGGGTCGTGGCGGTATCCTCGACAAGCTGCAGCAGGGCACGGGGAAACCGGCACCGGTCGAAGTTCCGCTTAACCGGTAGGGTCTAAGGGCCGCCCGCTAACGCCCTGTGGATGTGGCACTTTTGCCGCTTTGAGACTCGTCCCCTGGCGTGCGAGAGCCAAAGCCCATGCAGCGCTACATCTTCATCACTGGCGGCGTGGTCTCCTCCCTTGGCAAAGGCCTCGCATCCGCAGCCCTCGGCGCGCTTCTTCAAGCGCGCGGGTATTCGGTCCGGCTCAAAAAACTCGATCCGTATTTGAACGTCGATCCGGGCACCATGAGCCCGTATCAGCACGGCGAAGTCTTCGTCACCGACGACGGCGCCGAGACCGACCTCGATCTCGGTCACTATGAGCGCTTCACCGGCGTGCCGGCCAAGAAGTCCGACAACATCACCACGGGCCGCATCTATCAGGACATCCTCGCCAAGGAACGCCGCGGCGATTATCTCGGCGGCACCGTGCAGGTCATTCCGCACGTCACCGACGCGATCAAAAACTTCGTGCTGTCGGGCAACGAAGACGTGGATTTCGTGCTGACCGAAATCGGCGGCACGGTTGGCGATATCGAGGGCCTGCCGTTTTTCGAAGCCATCCGCCAGTTGGGGAACGACTTGCCGCGCGGATCGGTGATTTACGTGCATCTGACGTTGATGCCGTACATCCCGTCGGCCGGCGAACTCAAAACCAAGCCGACGCAGCACTCGGTCAAAGAGCTGCGCTCGATCGGCATTCAGCCCGACATTTTGATGTGCCGCTCGGACCGCGACATCCCCGTCGGCGAGCGCAAAAAGATCGCGCTGTTCTGCAACGTGCGGCCCGAAGCGGTCATCCAGGCGCTCGACGTCGCCTCGATCTACGATGTGCCGCTGGCCTATCACCGCGAGGGGTTGGATCGCGAAGTGCTCACCGCGTTTGGCATTACGGGTGCGCCAAAGCCCGATCTGACGCGCTGGGAAACGATCTCGCGCAACATCGCGGCGCCCGAGGGCGAAGTGACGATTGCCATCGTCGGCAAGTACACAGGTCTCAAGGACGCCTATAAATCGCTGACCGAAGCGCTCGTGCATGGCGGCATCGCCAACCGCGTCAAGGTCAAGCTTGATTGGATTGAGAGCGAGGTGTTTGAGCGCGAGGATTCTGCACCCCACCTCGAAGGCGTCGACGGCATTCTCGTGCCGGGCGGGTTCGGTGAGCGCGGCTCGGAGGGTAAAATTCTCGCCGCCAAGTTCGCGCGTGAACGCGGCGTGCCGTATTTCGGCATTTGTTTTGGCATGCAAATGGCGTGCTTGGAGGCGGCGCGCAATTTGGCCGGTATTCGCGACGCCAGTTCCACCGAGTTCGGGCCGTCGAATGAGCCCGTTGTCGGCATGATGACGGAGTGGATGCGCGGCAACGAACTCGAGCAGCGGCGTCAGGGCGGCGATCTCGGCGGCACAATGCGGCTCGGCGCCTTTGCGGCATCCCTCGCAGAAGGCAGCCGCATCGCCAAAGTCTACGGCGACACGCACATCTCGGAGCGTCACCGGCATCGCTACGAGGTCAACACGCGCTATCGCGCCGTGTTGGAGCAAGCGGGATTGCGTTTTGCGGGGCTGTCGCCCGATGGCCTGCTGCCCGAGACGGTCGAGTATCCGGACCATCCGTGGTTCATCGGCGTGCAGTATCACCCGGAACTCAAATCGCGACCCTTTGAGCCGCACCCGCTGTTCGCGAGCTTTATTGCGGCAGCGGTGGAGCAGTCACGACTGGTTTAGTTCCGGCTCGCGCATCCCCTCCGCTGTCATCCTCGGCCTTGTGCCGAGGATCCATTCATCCTCTTGCGCCGGGTGTTCGCGGTGCGCTGGATCCCGGGCACAAGGCCCGGGATGACAGGTGTGTTGGCGGTGGAGCGCACAACGGAGTTTGCGGCCATGCGGCGCATTACGGTCCGGCCGAGTGCAGGGGCCGCACCTCATGCGCCCTACGTGTTCTGCCCTATACACCCGCCCACACCAGCGCCGCATTGGCCGCGACCAGCAGGACAAATGCGAGCAGGATTTTCCAAAGCCTGACGGTGAATGCCGCAAGGTTGAACGAGCGGCCGAGGGCGCGAAACAACACCTTCAAAATGACGACGGCCAGAAGTGCCGGCGGGCCGAAGACGACCAGGAGCGTCAGCACCAAGTTGATCAGTCCGACAAGGGTGGCTGGTAAGCCGGGAAGCATGACTTCGAGCGTGCGGTCGAACTTTGCAAAGCTCTCAGGAGAAATCAGCGCGTCGATGATGACGCTGGTCTGGGGTTCAGTATTTTCAAGCGAGAGAACGAAGATGAACAGGAACAGCACCGCCGGGATAGCCGCGAGCACGGCGCCGAAACGCAACGCCGGGTGCGGGTCGCGCGATGCATTGACGGCGTTCATGACGAGGAACGAGCAGAAGCTGAGCAGGATCGCGTCAAACTGGTCGACACGCGGCAAAAACGCGAGCGCGCCTCTCCAGAAAGCCGTCATCGCAGCAAGCCACCCGTCAACGGGCGTGGCAAGGGGCGCGGTGAATTCAAAAGCCCCGCGATATCGGCTGAACAGAGTGAACGCCGCGCCGAAAATGCCGAGCCAGGCGATGAGCCGGTCGATGAAGCGCGGCGCGCGCGATACCGGCGCGCTTCGATCCGGAATGACAGTGCTGTCGCCCATCACACGTTTCCCCATAACCTTTATGAGATCAAATCGCGTATTGCGCCAGGGTATAAGTGAGTGCATTCGCCATTACTCCACCTGCTCCACATGCTCGGTCGTCTTCGGCACCGTGAAGCCGCCCTCGGCGACGAGGCGGGCGAAGAGGCCCGTTCCAGCGGCAAGAGCACACGTAGCCCACAATAAAAACGTCTACTTGTAGGGCGTCAATAGCGCCGCTCTGCACTCGGGGCGTATTGCGCCGTACGTCAGGTGACGGCGGATGCTTCAAGACGGCGCATTACGCCGAGGCCGAGTGCAGGGGCCTCGACTAATGCACCCTACGGCCTCGGTGCTCCGGCGCTTCCGGCCGGCTTCGCGCAAGCGGAGTCGGAAGCGCCAAGAAAAATGGCGGTCCCGGCAGGATTCGAACCTGCAACCCTCTGCTTCGAAGGCAGATGCTCTATCCAGTTGAGCTACGGGACCTCGCGTCGAGATACAGTCCAGACATAGCTGTCCCGAGTCACTTGCGCGCAAAAAAAAGCGGCGCGGGAGGTCCCGCGCCGTTCAGACGTTTGCATTTGCCTGTGAGACGAGGCTGACGCTTATGGCGTGGCAGGTGCCGCTGCGGGAGCAGGCTCTGCCATCGGCATGGTCTTCACGTCCATCTGCACGATGCCAAGATGGATGAGTGTGCCAAATAGCACCGCGAACACCAGCGCCGTCGTCAGCGCATTCACGAAGCGGTTTGAAAACGACAGCATGTTGCCGATGAGGTCGAGCACGAACACGACCGCGGCGGCGATGAGAACTGGCTGAAGCCAGAGAAATTGATCGAGCATGAGAGTCCCCTAGGTTTTTTCCTACTTAATGCCGCGTCCCGAGTCGCGGCTTGCGTTCGATGTCATAGCATAGGCCCGGCCAGAGTGGCGGTGCGCGAGACACGACGTTCGGACGGGGTAAGTGGCAGCCATGAATGCACAATATCTCGCGGCATATTATTGAAACGATATAACAAATCACAAATCCGTGATCACGAAAAGTTTGGTTTTCGCGAGCAAAATGAGATTGGCTTTCGCACAAGGCGATCGTTATCAGTCTCGTCAACAGGAAATGCCTGTCATTGGAAGTCGAGGAGAGCACCCTATGAAAATCTGGTCAAAGCCCGCCGTTCGCGAGCAAGAAGTTGGTCTCGAAGTCACCAGCTACCTCCCGGCCGAAATCGACATCATCTAACGATTTCGAACCGTATGGTTCTTTGAGCGGCGGCCCTCGGGCCGCCGCTTTTGTTTTTGGGGAGGCGGGTAGGGCGCAATAGCTTCGCCCCCTGCACTTGGGCGATGCGTATTGCGCCGTCAGGCGGTGAGCTCGGAATCCCTCATGGTGCAATACGCCACGGAGTGCAGGGCCGTGGCTATTGCACCCTACAAGCGTCGTTTTATAAGTCCTCATGACCCAACACGACTCTCTCAAACCTTTAGCGCGCGTCACAGTCCGGGACGTTGTTTTTGCCAACGACGCGCCGATCGCCGTTCTTGCCGGTCCGTGCCAGATGGAAAGCCGGGCCCACGCGCTGGAGACGGCAGCGGCGCTGAAAGAGATCGCGGCGAAGCTCGGCATCGGGCTTGTCTACAAATCGTCGTTTGATAAAGCCAACCGGACGTCGCTGACGGGCCGTCGCGGACTTGGCTTAGCGGCAGCGCTGCCTGTATTCGCTGAAATTCGCGACACGCTCGGCCTGCCGGTGGTGACCGACGTGCATGAGGTCAGCCAGTGCACGCCTGTCGCCGAGGTCTGCGATATTCTGCAAATCCCGGCGTTTCTGTGCCGTCAGACCGATCTGCTTGTTGCCGCGGCCAAGACCGGGCGCGTCGTCAAGATCAAAAAAGGCCAGTTTCTCGCCCCCTGGGATATGAAAAACGTTGTCGCCAAAGTCACCGGCAGCGGCAACGCCCAGGTGCTCGTGACGGAGCGCGGCTCGAGCTTTGGCTACAACACGCTTGTGGTTGACATGCGGGCGCTGCCGCAAATGGCGGAGATCGGCGCGCCGGTGATTTTTGATGCGACCCACGCCGTGCAGCAGCCGGGCGGGCAGGGCACGTCGTCGGGTGGCGATCGGCGCTTCGTGCCGGTGTTAGCGCGGGCGGCAGTCGCGGCTGGCATCGCCGGCCTGTTCATCGAGACCCACGAGGACCCGGATGCTGCGCCGTCGGACGGTCCCAACATGGTGCCGCTGAAGGATTTTGCAGCCCTCATCGCCGAGCTGCAGGCGATCGACCGGGTTGTCAAAATGCGAAAGAGCGCGAGCTAGGCCTCAGCTCGCGCCCTTCATGGCAATTTTAAAATGTGCCGGCCAGGGATCAGGGGTCGCGACGTGCTCGCTCACCCCGAGGCGGGTCTGGCCGGGTACCGGCTTCGTCAGATCTTCTTGGACCAGAGGGCGATCGCAACCGCCTCGACATGAGCTGTGCTGGTCAAGCCGCCGAACTGCCTTTGCATGGGTTTGACCGCCGTCGCGGTGCAGACCATGGGTGAGCAAGAGCTGGGCGGCCTGGCTTTGCCGACATTGACGGCGGCAATTGCCATCGAGGTCGCAAACAGACTCAGTGTGGAGAGGCAGGAGACGTAGGCAAGTGCACGCGAGACAAGTTCATAATGCATCGGTCAACCTCATAACGCAGAGACTACGGATGACGACACTTCACTTGCAGGAGCCGGCCTTTGGAGCGGGGGAGAGACCACCCAGGGCCGGTATGGTTCACATTGCCGCAACCTTGGTTAACACCGCGTTAAGCTTACCGGTTCGTGAACGGGATTCTATTGCAGGGGAGCGGGATGACACTTTCCGCCGGCTGATCCGTATAGGTACAGGGATCGTTCTGTTGGCGCAGGGCTGGGGGCTCACCGCGTGAAAATTGCAGTCGTAGGCGCCGGGATAACCGGGCTCAGTGCCGCCTGGCTTCTGGGGCGTAAGCACGACGTGACGCTGTTCGAGGCCGAGGACCGCCTTGGTGGCCATGCCAATACCGTCGAGGTCGCAGCTCCCGAAGGTCTGTGCCCGGTCGATACCGGGTTCATCGTCTACAACACCCAATGCTATCCGAACCTTATTGCTCTCTTCAACGAGATCGGGGCGCAAACCGCGCCGTCCGACATGAGTTTTGCCGTGTCGCTCGATGGCGGCGGCTACGAATATTCGGGCTCGGGCGTCAGTGGGCTGATCGGCCAGGCGCGCAATCTCGCAAGCCCGGCGCATGTACGCATGATCACCGAGGTCTTCCGCTTTTTCCGCGAGGCCAATGCGATTGATGCTCAGGCGATTGCGCCGGACGTGACGCTCGTCGGCTGGCTCGCGGCAAGGGGCTATTCGCAGCGCTTCATCCACGCCCATATCGTGCCGATGGGGGCCGCGATCTGGTCGACGCCGGCCGACGAGATGCTGGCGTTTCCATTCGCAGCCTTCGCGCGGTTTTTTGCCAACCACGGCCTGTTGCAGGCCTTCAACCGTCCGGCATGGAGGACCGTTCAGGGCGGTAGCCGGCACTACATTGCAAAGCTCATGGCGCAGTTTGCGGGACAAACGCGTCAAGGTGATCCGGTCGTCAGCACTGCATCCGACGGCGCCCGCGTCCGGCTGCGCACCCGCAGCGGATATGAGGAGACGTTCGATGGCGCGCTGCTGGCGTGTCACGCCGATGCGGCCTTAGCGATCGTGGGCGAACACGATCAAAGCGTTCGTCATGTCCTCTCTTCATTCCGCTATGCTGAGAACACGGCCGTTCTCCATACCGACGCCCGCCAAATGCCGCGCCGCCGCCGCCTGTGGTCGAGTTGGAATTACATCGGCGCCAAGAGCGAACGCGGGGCTGAGCGTTCAGCGCGGCTCTCGGTCAGCTACTGGATGAACCGGCTGCAGCCGTTGGCGACGAAAACCGATTATTTTGTGACACTCAATCCGGTGACGCCGATTTCGGACAATCACGTCGTGCGGCAGCAGATGTACAGCCATCCGATGTTCGACGCCGCGGCGCTTAGCGCACAGCCGAAACTTTTGACGCTCCAGGGCCGTAACTCGCTGTGGTTCGCGGGAAGCTATTTTGGCTACGGTTTCCACGAAGATGGCGTGCAGGCAGGGTTGGCGGCGGCGGAGGACATGAGCTTGCGTCTCGGGGGCGGCCACGGCAGGGTACAAAGACCTTGGACATGGGACACGCGACAGAGCCGCATTGCGATGCCGGCTGGATACGTCCCTCACGACGTGAGAGTTCAGGTGTGATGAGCGCGGATGCAGTAATTTACGCCGGGCACGTTGTGCATAAACGGTTGCGGCCAAAACCGCACGCGCTCAACTATAGCGTCTTCAACGTCCTCATCGACACGGCGGATGTCGATGCCGTTGCAAAACGGCTGCGCCTGTTTTCGCACAACCGGTTCAACGTTTTCAGTTTCTATGACGCGGATTACGGGCCGGGTGACGGCACACCGGTTGCCGCCGTTGCATACCAATGCCTCGACGAAGCTGGGCGGCCGAGCGGCGGCCGGCGCATTCTTTTGCTCTCCTACCCGCGCATCTTTGGCTACGTCTTCAACCCGTTGAGCGTGTTCTACGTCTACGCCCCCGATGGCGGGCTCGAGACGCTGATCTATCAGGTCAACAACACCTTCGGCGAGCGCACCAGCTACGTCGTGCCCGCGGGCGAGGTTCGCAACGGCGGCGTCTACGCGCAAGCGTGTGTCAAGGAAATGTTTGTATCTCCGTTTGCCGCTGGACATGGCGGCTACAGTTTTCGCGTCACCGATCCGGCTGAGGAAGCCGTCGTTGCGGTGTTGCTCAGTGACGCCGAGGGCGCGCTGATCAAGACGCATTTCCGCGGCGCGCGCGAAGTGATGACAGATCGTCGTCTCGCAGGGCTGCTGGTCCGCTATCCGCTGCTGACGCTCAAGATCATCGCGGCCATACACTACGAAGCTCTGAAGCTCTGGCTCAAAGGCGTGCCGCTGACCACGCGCCACACGTCCCAGCCAAATTCGACAAAACCCGTGCTCGAACAAAAACAAGGATAAGGCTCGATGCAACAGCCACACGCGCTTGCCGGCAACGAACACGCAAACTCAAGTGTTCCCTTGATTGCGCAATCGACGCCCACAACTCCGGCGCGGCTGTCGTGGCGCGATGCGATTCTGCTGCGCGGGCTGCAGAAGACGTTTGGCGCCGGCACCAAGGGGCGGCTTGAAGTTGTGCTGCCGTCGGGCGCACGCGTAATGCTTGGCGATGATACGTCGGCGCCGGCGCGGGTGGCGCTGAGCTCGCTCAAAGCCATTTGGCGGCTGGCGTCGCGCGGCAGTCTCGGGCTCGCCGAGAGCTATATGCGGGCTGAGATTGATACGCCCGATCTCGGCGCGGTGCTGCGCTTCTGCTTGAAGAATTACGCGGTGCTCGAAAGTGCTGGTGGCGGCATAGCCAAGCCACGCCTGATCGACGTCATCTGGCACAAGCGCCGGGATAATTCGCTCAAAGGCAGCCGCCGCAACATCGCCGCGCATTATGATCTCGGCAACGCGTTCTATGGCCTGTGGCTCGATCCCGGCATGACCTATTCTAGCGGGATTTACCGCACCCGCAACGACACGCTGGAGGCGGCGCAAAACGAGAAATATCGCGCTGTGCTCGATCAAATTGGCCTTAAAACGGGTGACACGCTTCTCGAAATCGGCTGCGGATGGGGCGGGCTTGCGGAGCGTGCCATCGGTCGCGGCGCCCATGTCACCGGGCTAACGCTGTCCTCCGAGCAATTGGCCTTTGCGCGCCAGCGGCTCGAGCAGTCGGGCTTATCAGCCCACGCCGATCTGCGTTTTGAAGATTATCGCGCGACGGGCGGCACGTTCGACGCCATCGCGTCGGTTGAAATGATCGAGGCTGTTGGCGAACAGCACTGGCCGCGCTACTTCAAAACGCTGCACGACCGGTTGCGCCCGGGCGGCCGCGCGGTGATCCAAGCGATCACGATTGATGAGCGCTACTTCGAAAGCTACCGGCGACAGGCCGACTTCATCCAGCGCTATATTTTCCCTGGCGGTATGCTGCCGACGATCACGCGCATGCGCCAGGAGGCAGCGCACGCTGGTTTGAGTTTCGAGACGGTGGAGCGCTTCGGTCCGAGCTACGCGCGCACACTCGACACCTGGCGGGAGAAGTTTCGCGCCAGCTGGCCGGAGATCACGGCGCAGGGGTTTGACGAGCGCTTCCGGCGCATGTGGGAATATTATCTGACCTACTGTGAAGTCGGGTTCGAAAACGGCGACGTCGATGTCGGCCTGTATCGCATGACCAAACCGGCGGGCTGAGGGCTTTCCGGCAGCCTTCCGTTCAGCCAGCGCCCGGCGGCTTTTGCGGGCTTGAAATTCTAGCTGCGACCCAGAAAAACACCGCGTAGGGCAGCAGGCGCAGCGTCTTCATCAGCAGCGCCATGCGGCCTGGGAACACGATCTCGAATTGGCCGCGCTCCAGTCCCCGGCGGATGGCAGCGACAGCTTGGCCGGCCGTGACAATGAACGGCATCGGGAAGGTATTGACCTCGGTCATCGGCGTCGCGACGAAGCCGGGATTGACGACGGTCATCGTCACGCCCTTGCGTTTCAGGTCGCCGTAGAGGCTTTCCGCAAGGTTGATCAGCGCGGCTTTGGTCGGGCCGTAGGCGGCACTCATCGGCAGACCGCGATAGCCTGCGACCGAGGACACGAGGGCGATATGGCCACGTTCGCGGGCGATCATCGCGCGCATGACTGGATCGAGGGCGTTGATGACGCCGGTGTAGTTGACGGCGATGGAGCTTTTGGCGTGTTCGAGATGGTAGCTCGACGCGGTCATCGGGTGCCAGACGCCGGCGTTCAGTACCGCGAGGTCGATGGCGCCAAGCTCGCGCGCAATGTCAGTAGCCGTCTTGGCAACGGCTGCGGTGTCGGTGACATCAACCGGGTAAGCGCGGATGTTGGGTGACAGGCCCGCAAGTTCGGCGAGCTTGCCGCCAGAGCGAGCCGACACAGCAACCGTGCAGCCGTCGCGGGCGAAACTCAATGCTAGATCCCGGCCGATGCCGGTGCTGGCGCCGGTAATCCAAACGACTTTTGGCAGCGACTGTGTCATCACCCTTCAGTGCCAACGATCCCGTGACACGTCAATCCTGACAATCGCTTAGTCTAAAGCCCGAACAGCGGCTGTACGAAGCGGGCGATCCGGCTCTTGAACTTCAATTTGCCGTCGGTCGCGATCAGGCAAATGCAGCCCTCAACGGCGTCGGCGAGAGGCGCGTGTTCAACTTCTTCGCTCAGATCGGCAACGTCGCCCGTCCTATATACGCCGGTCGCGTCGCGATATGACCCGCGCAACACAAGCGTGATTTCCGAGCCGCTATGGCCGTGTTCCGGCAAAGCGTAACCGGGAGATACTTTGATCAAGCGTAAATCGCCTCGATCGCCATCCGAGAGAGCGATCTGGTGCTGCCAGACGCCGGGGCTCAACCGCGTCCATGGAACGTCATTCAAAAACTCACCGATTACCGGCAAGAGTGCAGAAGGAACGTCACCACGGCTGGTTGCAGGAGTTACTTCACCGGTGCCGGCTTCAGAGGCGCGCAAGCCGATCACGGGTGCTGGCCGCACGACGGACGTAGGAACCAGCGAATCAAACAGCGCCGCGCCCACATGCTCAAGAATCGAAAGATCCTTACGGCAGCAGGGGCACATCGATATGTGTGTCGCCATGACCGCAGCGAACGCCTCTGGCATACTGCCGGCCGAGCAGCTCATCAAGCTCTCTGGCTCGGGATGGTGCGTGATCTTCATCTACTTCAAGTCCTCAAGTGACTCGCGTATCTTATGATAAGCGAGCCGCATCCGTGATTTCACCGTGCCGAGCGGCAAGCCTAAGCGCCCGGCGATTTCGCTGTGTGACAGCCCTTCAATATAAGATAACGCCACAACCTCATGCTGATCGGCGGGAAGTGCCGCGAGTGCTGCCTGGACACGAACTTTACGTTCCTGCTCGGCGAGCAGTTCGTCCGGCAACTTATCGGCAGATGGCTCTTCATCGTGACCGTCAGGCAAAGGTAACCAAGTCAACTCTCTACGCAGTCTATCAATTCTCAGATTACGGGCGATTGTGAAAATCCACGTCGTGGCGCTGCCTTTTTCGCCGGAATAGAGACCGGCTTTGCGCCACACCGTCAGCAGCGTTTCCTGAGCCAGCTCTTCAGCCGTATTGGCGTCAGCGCCTTGACGCATCATGTAGGACTTCACACGCGGGGCGTAGGCCTGAAAAAGCTTGCGAAAAGCTTCTACATCACCGCGTTCAGCAATCCGTTGCAGAAAGTCGGCCATCAATTTCGGACCCAACGGGTTCCTGGCGCGGCCGTCAGGCCGTGCAACTGTCAGATGAGGACTCATAGCCGAACCTTGTATGACATGTCACCATTACGCCGCATGGGGTTCAGTGGATCGGTGAAACGGTGCCGTGTGCAATCGAAGTGGTAGCCAGGGTCATCCCAAGGCCATCAAGGGTTTGAAAAGGGGACTGCGTGACACTTCTCGAAATTGCCTTTTTACTGGCCGCACTCGCGCTCGCAGGGCCCCTGGCGCGTTGGCTCGGCATCGCCGCCGTGCTCGGGTATCTGATTGCAGGCGTCATGCTCGGTCCCTTCGGGCTCGGCGTCATTTTTACCGCCCATGACGCGCAAGAGGTGCTGCATGTCGCCGAATTCGGCGTCGTGCTTCTTTTGTTCTTAATCGGTCTCGAACTTAGGCCAAAGCGCCTGATGGCCATGCGTCAGGCGATCTTTGGGCTTGGTGCGGCGCAGGTCGCCGTCACCACGCTGGTGCTGGGTGCGGTTGCGGTTGCGTTCGGGATCAGCTGGCAGCCAGCCCTGTTCGCAGGCGCGGCGCTGGCCCTGTCGTCGACTGCGTTCGCGCTGCAAGTCATGGAGGAGAACGGCGAACTGGCGATGCGGCACGGCCGGCTCGGGTTTGCGGTGCTGCTGTTCCAGGATCTCGCGGCCATTCCGTTGATTGCGCTGGCACCGTTTTTCGCGGTCTCGGCGGCGTCGGCCACGGCCGACATTGACACCGTGTCATTCGCGAAAGCGTTGGGTACCATCGCGGCCGTCGTCGTGGCCGGACGCTATGCGTTGGATTTTCTGTTGCGTCTCGTGGCGCTGTCCAAAGTCAAGGAGGCGATGACGGCGGCGGCGTTGCTGACCGTTGTCGGCGTGACGCTGATCATGCAGCAGGCAGGCCTGCCGGCGTCGCTCGGCGCCTTCCTTGCGGGCGCGCTGCTGGCGGAGAGCAGCTACCGGCATCAACTTGAAGCCGACATCGCGCCGTTCGAAGGTTTGCTGCTCGGCATGTTTTTCACAGCCATAGGCATGTCGCTCAACCTGCGGCTGATGATTTCCGCGCCGCTGATCATCATCGCGATGACAGTTGGCTTGATGCTGATCAAGGCGCTTGTTTTGTATGTGCTCGGGCGCTGGCAGGGTTTGGAGGCCGGACCGTCGCGGCGCTTGGCGTTCGCGCTGGCCCAGGGCGGCGAGTTCGCGTTCGTACTGCTATCGGTCGGCCAGGCCGCGGGCGTGCTCGGCAAGGGGCCAGCGGAATTGTTGGCTGTTGTGATCACCTTGTCGATGGCGCTGACGCCGCTGTTCCTGATGCTCGAACGCGTACTGTTCGCCAAGGTGTCAGAGCCGCAGCGGGCCTTCGATCAATTTCCCGACAACGATTCTCACGTCGTCATCGCTGGCTTTGGCCGGTTCGGGCAGATCGCGGCTCGCGTATTGCGGGCGAAAGGCATTGCATTTACGGCGCTCGACATTTCCGCCGAGCAAGTGGAATTCGTCAAGAATTTTGGCTCAAAAGCGTTTTTCGGCGACGCTAGCCGCCCGGAAATTCTTGAAGCCGCGCAGACCGGTAAGGCACGGGCCTTCGTTCTGGCGATCGATGATATCGAGGCCTCCATGCGTACGGCGGAGATCGTCAAGGCACGCTATCCGCATGTGCCGATCTACGCGCGCGCCCGCAACCGCACCCATGCCCACCGGCTGCTCGATCTTGGCGTCACAGCGATCCAGCGCGAGACGTTTTTGTCGTCGCTGGATCTCACGCGCCAGCTTTTGACAGGGCTCGGGTATTCTGAGCGCGTGGCGAACCGCACGGTGCAGACTTTCAAGACGCACGACGATCGCCGTTTGATCGAGGACTACAAGCACGCCTCTGACATCGACAAACTGCAGGAGCGCGCCCGCAGCGACGCTGCTCGTCTTGAAAGACTATTTAAAGAAGATGCTGCGGAAGATGCCAAGATCGCGCTCGCCGAGACAAAATCACGCGACGCGAAATTGCCGGTCTAGGTCACTTAGCCCGCAGTTTGCGGCACTGTTGGCAACCGGGGCGCTGATTTGCCGTTGCAGATCGCCTTTGCAGCCGTAGACGGGGCCGGAAAGCCCCGGTAAATGTCCGGTACATTTTAAGGACCCGGGTGCCGTGTAGTGCCCCCCGAACCGGACCAATCAGGCGAATGAGCAAAGCGCAGACGACGGCGGCGGAGAAAGCGGCGAATCCCGGCAAGGACGCCGGCGTCAAGGGCGTGGCTTTCAAGGATATGGCCAATGCCATCCGCGCCCTGTCGATGGACGCGGTGCAGCAGGCCAATTCCGGCCACCCCGGTATGCCGATGGGCATGGCCGATGTTGCGACGGTGCTGTTCACCGAGGCGCTGGCCTTCGACGCCAGCGATCCCAGCTGGCCGAACCGCGATCGCTTCATGCTTTCAGCCGGCCACGGCTCGATGCTGCTCTATTCACTGCTGCATCTGACCGGGTATCCCGGCATGACGATGCAGGAACTGAAAAACTTTCGCCAGCTCGGATCGAAGACGGCGGGACATCCCGAGTACGGTCACGCGCCGGGCATCGAGACGACGACGGGACCGCTCGGGCAAGGTCTTGCAAATGCGGTCGGTATGGCGCTGTCGGAGCGGCTGTTAGCGGCACGCGTTGGCGATGATCTCATCGGCTACCACACTTATGTCATCGCCGGTGACGGCTGCCTGATGGAAGGCATCAGCCACGAGGCGATCTCGCTGGCGGGCCACTTGCAGCTCGGCAAGCTCATCGTGTTCTGGGACGACAATTCGATTTCCATCGACGGCGCCACGTCGCTCTCGGTGTCTGACGATCAGGTAAAGCGGTTCGAAGCCTCGGGCTGGAATGCGATCCGCGTCGATGGCCACGACACGGTAGCGATTTCAGCGGCGATCAAAAACGCCAAGGCCGATACCTCGAAACCGTGGCTGATCGCCTGCAAGACGATCATCGGTTTCGGTGCGCCCACCAAGCAGGGCAAATCCTCGACCCACGGCGAGCCGTTGGGTGTGGATGAAATCAAAGGCGCGCGCGAAAAACTCGGCTGGCCGTCGCCGGCGTTTGAAGTCCCAGCCGATATTTTGAGCGCGTGGCGTACAGCCGGGTGCCGCGGTGCCAAAGCCAATGCGGAATGGAAAAAGCGCTTTGCCAAGGCGGATGCGGCTGTGAAAGCGCTTGTTTCAGGTCGCGATGCGGCGGCGGCGGCAGCTCCAGCACTTGCCGAAGCCAAGGTGGCGTTTGCTGCCGATCCCGCCAAGCGCGCCACACGCGTGTGGTCGCAAATGACGCTCGAGCGGCTTATTCCCGTGCTGCCAGAATTGCTCGGCGGTTCGGCAGATTTAACACCCTCGAACGGCACGCGCACCAAACACCACACGTCGATCACGCCCGGGAACTTCGCCGCGAATTACATGCACTACGGTGTGCGCGAACACGCCATGGCGGGAGCCATGAACGGCATCGCACTGGCGGGATCGTTCATTCCGTATGGCGCGACGTTCCTGGTGTTCACCGATTATTGCCGCCCGTCGATCCGGCTGTCGGCGCTGATGCGCCAGCGCGTGATCTATGTCATGACGCATGACTCAATCGGTCTTGGCGAGGACGGCCCGACGCATCAACCCATTGAGCACCTTGCATCCTTACGCGCCATGCCGAACGTCAACGTGTTCCGCCCGGCGGATGGCATCGAG
Source organism: Hyphomicrobium sp. (assembly GCA_031378895.1). Classification (GTDB taxonomy): domain Bacteria; phylum Pseudomonadota; class Alphaproteobacteria; order Rhizobiales; family Hyphomicrobiaceae; genus Hyphomicrobium_B. The sequence goes on along the minus strand of JANNEP010000063.1, from coordinate 5,720 downwards.
ACGGCCGAGTGCTGGGAACTTGCGCTTGCGGCGGCGCACACGCCGTCGATCTTAGCGCTGTCGCGTCAGGCGGTGCCGAACCTGCGCGATGCCAAGCCGGGCAATCTCTCGGCCAAGGGTGCCTATGTTCTCAGGGATCCCGGCAAGGCCCGCGACGTGACGCTAATCGCGACGGGATCGGAAGTCGGGCTCGCGGTTGAAGCCGCTGAGGCACTTGCCAAGGACGGGGTGAATGCGGCCATCGTGTCGATGCCGTCGTTCGAACTGTTCGCAGTGCAAGACGAAAGCTACCAGATGAAAGTTCTCGGCGAAGCCCCGCGGGTTGCGGTTGAGGCGGGTGTGTCGCAGTGCTGGCACCAGTGGCTGCGCAAAAAGGACCGCTTCGTCGGCTTGTCGGATTTCGGTGCCTCGGCGCCTGCGGCCAAGCTGTTCGAGCACTTCGGCCTTACGGCGGCCAAGGTCGTCGCGGCGGCGCGCGACGCGATCAAAACCAAGGCCAGCTGAAACGCGCATCTGAAACGCTCTGGGACTTCAGCACGTACCGGATAGCAAGATGAACCTCGATCGTCTCAAGACAACGGCTAGCGTGGACGTCAGCGGCAAGCGCGTGCTCGTCCGCGCCGACCTGAACGTGCCGATGAAAGACGGCGCGGTCACGGACGCGACGCGTATTGAGCGCGTGGTGCCAGGGCTCAAGGACTTGGCTCGCCGCGGCGCCAAGGTGATCGTGATCTCGCACTTCGGCCGCCCCAAGTGCGGTCCTGACCCTGAATTTTCGTTGCAGCCCGTTGCGACTATGCTTGCCAAGCTGCTTGGCGCGCCGGTTGCGTTTGCGCCGGACTGCATCGGAGCGGCGGCGGCAGCGACAGTTGCGGCTCTCAAGAATGGCGACATCGCGGTTCTCGAAAACCTGCGCTTCCACAAAGGCGAAGAGAACAACGACCCGGCGTTTGCAGGTGAGCTTGCGAAGCTCGGCGACCTGTTCGTCGGTGACGCTTTCAGTTGCGCGCACCGGGCGCATGCATCGACAGAGGGCCTGACGCACCATTTGCCGTCCTACGCCGGACCGTTGCTGATGGAAGAAATTACCGCGCTCAGGGCCGCGCTCGAAAAGCCCGAGCGCCCGACGGCGGCGGTCGTCGGCGGCGCCAAGGTTTCGACGAAAATTCCAGTCCTCACCAATCTCGTCGCCAAGGTCGACAAGCTGATCATCGGCGGCGGTATGGCGAATACGTTTCTGCAATCGCTCGGTATCATGACCGGGCAATCTCTGGCCGAACCCGGGTTCCATTCGACGGCGCGCGAGATCATGGCCGAAGCCAAACAGCAGGGTTGCGAGATCGTGCTGCCGGTCGATGCCGTGATCGCGCGCGAGTTCAAGGCCGGCGCCGCGACCGAGATCGTCAGCGTTCACAAGGTGCCGCTCGACGCCATGATCCTCGACGTCGGTCCGAGTAGTGTCGCCCGGGTTGCCAAGGTCCTCGAGGGGTGCCGGACGCTACTATGGAACGGCCCCATGGGCGCCTTCGAAATTTCGCCGTTTGGCGAGGGCACGTTTGCACTTGCGCGGCAGGCGGCAGACCTGACCAACGCCGGCACGCTCGTCTCGGTCGCCGGCGGCGGCGATACGGTTGCGGCGCTGAACGCCGCGGGTGTGACGAACGACTTTACCTATGTTTCGAACGCGGGCGGCGCCTTTCTCGAATGGCTTGAGGGCCAGGAGCTTCCCGGCATCGTGGCGCTGGCGCGTTAGGTGACATGGAATATATTTGGAGCGAATGACGCCACATGTTTGCAGATGCCCATGTCTATCTCGGTGTTGCGCTGGCTGGGTTGGTGAGCTTTCTCTCGCCCTGCGTCCTGCCCTTGGTGCCGCCGTATCTCGGCTATATCGGTGGCACGACCTTCGATCAGCTGACCGGCGAAGACGGCATCGATCGCGACGTTTGGCGCCGCGTCGTCATCGCAGCCATCGTCTTCGTGCTCGGTTTCACGACGGTGTTTGTAAGCCTTGGCGCCGGCGCCAGCAGCATCGGCCAAGCCTTGCAAACCTACCGCGCACCGCTCGGCACCGTGGCGGGTACCGTCATCATTCTTTTCGGCTTACACTTTCTCGGGGTTCTGCGCATCCCGCTGCTTTACAGAGAAGCCCGCTTCGATGCCGGTGCGGGAGGTGCCAGCCTGTTCGGCGCCTACGTCATGGGTCTGGCCTTCGCGTTCGGGTGGACGCCGTGCATCGGGCCGATCCTAGCGACCGTGCTGACCTTAGCTGCCAACGAGGACAGCATGTGGGCGGGCGTCCGCCTGCTGTTCGTCTATTCGCTCGGCCTCGGCATTCCGTTTATCTTAGCGGCGATCGCGATACGCCCATTTCTCGGCTTCATGAAGCGCTTCAAGCGGCATTTTTCGACGCTGGAAAAGGTCATGGGCCTGCTGCTTGTTCTCACCGGGCTGTTGTTCGTGTTCGGGGCGCAGAACTGGTTTGGCCAATGGATGCTCGAGACCTTCCCGGGCCTTAGCCGTATCGAGGCCTGGGCCACACCCGACAGTCTCAAGGGCGACATCCTCAAGCAGGGCGGACGCTAGCGCGACCTGACTATCGCAGTTAGGCTGGCGCAGTTAGGTTGGCGCGATGATGACTGGAACATCGCCACCAATTGCCCTGACGATTGCGGGCTCCGACCCTTCGGGCGGCGCCGGAATTCAAGCCGATATCAAGACGTTCACGGCGCTCGGCGTTTACGGCGCCAGCGTCATCACGGCGTTGACAGCGCAGAACACGCTTGGCGTCACCGGTGTGCATAAGGTGCCGGCCGATTTTATCCGGGCCCAGTTCGATGCTGTCACGAGTGACCTCGCGATCAGCGCCATCAAGACCGGCATGCTCGGCGATGAAGAAACGGTGCTGACGGTTGCGGCGCTGCTGGCGCGCGAAAAGCCGTCAGCCCTCGTCGTCGATCCGGTGATGGTGGCGACCAGCGGCGACATTTTGCTGGCGCCAGACGCCATCAAAGCACTGCGCGATACGCTCATTCCGCTGGCGGATCTCATCACGCCGAATGTGCCCGAAGCCGCGGCGTTGCTGGCGATGCCATGCGCCCAGTCGGATGCGGACATGGTGGCGCAGGCGCAAGCGCTGATGCGGCTTGGATGTGGTGCGGTTTTGCTCAAAGGCGGACATAGCCGCGGCGATGACGCCGTCGACGTTCTCGTGACCTCAGACGCGATGCACCGCTTCAAGCGCCCGCGCATCGACACCCGCAACACGCACGGCACGGGGTGTACCCTTGCCGCCGCGATTGCGGCCGGGCTTGCCCGCGGCCAGTTGCTGCCTGATGCCGTGTTGTTCGCCAAAGACTTCGTTTGGTCGGCACTTCATGCTGGGGCGACGCTCAAAATCGGTCACGGCAACGGGCCCGTGGATCATCTTTTTGCTGTGCACAAAAACGCTCGCGGTCATTGAGCCGACTTATTTCCAGGCGGAAATAGCTAGCTGTTGCGGACCGGCACCTCGCTGCCGTTGTTCGCGCTGTTTGCACCATTGTCGGCCTTGCGCCGCTGCGCTGCCTTTGGCACGGTCCGCCCCGGCAGTGGTCGGCCCGGCTTACGTGAGGCCCGGTTTACGTGAGGCCCGGTTTACGTGAGTGTTGGCTGCGATTAAGCTCCGGGGGGAGCGCCGGGCTTGTTTTGAGGGACTCGAAACAGAGCCTGGCAGAAAACCGGTCCGCGTCATGCGGGCCGGTTTTTTTGTATGTTTTTGCGTGTGCAGCGCAAAATGTTCGTGGCACTGAGGGCACACACGGCGGATTTTTACGCTGGAGAGCCTCTAAACTGCACGTCGCAGTTGAGTCGGGCGCGGGCAACTGGCTACAACTTTGATCTATGGGGAATTTAATACGGGGCCGGTTTTGTAATCGGGCAGGGGGAACTATGCGGGCCGTGTTTGCAGTAAACAGTTTGACGTTGAGCTTGGGCGCGAGCGTCGCGGCCTTGGTAGCCGTTACAGGCGCTGCAACGGCCGGCGGTTTTGCGGTGCGCGAGCAATCGGCACAATTTCTGGGTTCGGCTTTCGCCGGCGCAGCTGCTGGCGGCGGATTGAGTTCGATGTTTTGGAATTCTGCGGCGGCATCGTTCGCGCCGTCGGGCCTTTATTCTGAATCCAACTACTCGTTGATCCTGCCGGACTCGGAGATCACCGCGGAAGCACCGAGCACCTTCTTGGTTTTAGGCGCTAGCAGCGGCGACATCGGCGACACCGCTGTCGTTCCCGCCTCCTACATGAGCTACCGGTTATCTGAGAACATGGTGGCGGCGCTCGGCATCAATGCGCCGTTCGGCCTCGTCACTGACCCCTCGAATAGAACATGGGCGGGCGCGCCGTTCGCCCGCGAGTCAAAAATCGAAACCTACAACTTCAACCCGACGGTTGCCTATCAGGTGTCGCCTGGCATCTCCGTCGGTGTCGGTCTGCAAATTGAGTACATCAAAGCCGGTCTTCGGTCGGCGAGCTCAACGGGCCTCGATGGCGACCTCGCGATCAAAGGCGATGATATCGGCTTTGGCTTCACCGCCGGTATCCTGCTGAACCCAATGGCGGGGACAGCGATCGGCCTCGGCTACCGCTCGCGCATCGAGCACACGCTGGAAGGTACGATCCATAGAACGAATTCTGGCTCGCCGAGCGAGATCACGGCAGATGTCACATTGCCGGACATTGTGACGCTCAGCTTGCGGCAGGCCGTCGCGCCGGCATGGACGTTGCTCGGCACCGTCGAGTGGACAAACTGGAGCGAAGTGCCGAGGCTCGATATCGTGTGCGACGTCCCGGGCGGTACGTTCTGCGGGGCCGCTGGACAGCCCGTGACCTCGCTGGCACTTGGCTGGCATGACAGCTGGTTCTTCTCGGCCGGTCTCGAACATGAATACAGTTCGCAGCTGACTCTGCGCGGTGGCATTGCCTATGAGATCTCGCCGATTGAGGACCCGGATGAGCGGACGCCCCGCGTCCCTGATGCAGATCGTATCTGGCTCAGCGCCGGTGCAACTTACCGGTACAGCGACACAATGACGATTGATCTGGCCTACTCACACATCTTCGTTGAGGACAGTAGATTGGACCGTATCGAGGGCGGGGCTCGCTTGGTCGGCGAAGTTGAATCGAGCGTCGACATCATCTCCGTTGGCGTCAAGTCGAAGCTCGATTGGCTGCTGAGCGGCGGTTGAGAGCCGCGCGGCGCGTCAGCTTCTCAAAATCAAAAAGCCGGGCCTCGTGCCCGGCTTTTTTGTCTCGCTCCCAGGAGTCAACCCCCACATGTCATCCCGGCATTTATTGCCGGGATCCATCGCCCTGCGCCTGCGATCCGGCTGCATATTGCCGAATTCTCCACGGTCCCAACCTGCTGCTCAATGGGTCCCGGGGATAAACCCCGGGATGACAGTTGAGGTGATGGGGACACAGGCCTCCCCCGGTGCAGACAAGCCCCGGGATGACAGTTGTGGCGTGTCAGGCGCTGTTTCCCGCTTCGTTTGCGCTGAAGGGTGCTCACGCCGCTAGAGCATTTTCCGATCGCAGTGAGTCGCGAATGACTTCCTTCTCCCAAGGGAGAAGGTGCCCCGCCCGGCGCGGTAGCGCCAAAGGATGGGGGGCGGATGAGGGGCTTGGATTGATCCCGCCTAGTCATAGCCCCTCACCTGCCCTTCGGGCATCCTCTCCCGTTCCG
>JANNEP010000061.1:0-58249 GCA_031378895.1 Hyphomicrobium sp. | reverse complement strand
TGTTGGCCGCCCGCCTTCCTGCTCGCCCAGGACCGCGATGATCTGCTCTTCCGTAAACCTGCTCTTACGCATCGTCCGTCTCCTCTCTGGAGGTTACGGACTCTACCCAAATATGGAGGAGTTTATCGGTCTCAGGTCACCGCGGCAATCAAAAAGGCGGCGGGAAAATTATAACCGAAGATGTCAATTTGGCATCAGGCCAGCACGATTCTACAAAGAGAGAGGAATTCACAACGGATACCGCGAAAGCCGAGCAGTCGAATTTGCTGACTGTTTTTGGCAGGGTAAGCTCATTTTGCTTGGACAATGCAAAAGCAAATTGCTTCTTGGTCGAGAAGGACTATCGGGGCAAGGACAAATCAGCGATCGACGAGCTCGTGGATCTTAAATTCTTGCATAAAGTCAGCTCGCGCGTGACTGTCGGAACGCGCGTAAACAGAATTTATGATGCATTCATGCTAGATCTTTCACAGTACGCTGGTGAGCGTGCGAGACGTAACTTCGAAATACTAAAATTTTGGGAATCTGACTCCGAAGACCTGCTTAGAAAGGCCGGACTCATTCTCCTAGAAAACCCAAAAAAATGAATGCGCGCAAACTCTACCCCGGCTCTTTGGCTTCGTCCTTTAGGCTGGCTAGGGCGTCGTCTAGGGGTATGACGGTTTGGTCTTGCGAGCCGAGGCGGCGGATGGAGACTTGGCGGGCGTCGGCGTCGCGCATACCGACGGCGAGGATGACGGGGACTTTGGCGAGGGAGTGCTCGCGGACTTTGTAGCCGATCTTTTCGTTGCGAAGATCGGTCTCGACGCGCAAGCCCGCGTCGCGCATGAGCGCCGCGACTTCGTTGGCGTAGGGATCGGCGTCGCTCGTGATCGTCGCGACGACGACCTGCAGCGGCGATAGCCACAGCGGGAAGTGGCCGGCGAAGTTCTCGATCAAAATGCCGGTGAAGCGCTCAAGCGATCCGAACATGGCGCGGTGGATCATCACCGGCGTTTTTTTCTCCGAGTGCTCGTCGATGTAGAAGGCGCCGAGGCGGGCGGCGAGATTGAAATCCACCTGCGTCGTGCCGCACTGCCAATCGCGGCCGATGGCGTCCTTCAAAACGTATTCGAGTTTGGGGCCGTAGAACGCGCCCTCGCCGGGATTAATTGCAGTTTTGACGCGGCCGTTCGATTGGCGTTTGACTTCGTCGAGCACGTCGCCGAGCGCCTTCTCGGCCTTGTCCCAGAGGTGATCGGCGCCGACGCGCTTTTCGGGCCGGGTCGACAGCTTGATGAAAATATCCTCGAAGCCGAAGTCCTTGTAGATCGCCAGCATCAGATCGTTGATCTTGAGGCATTCCTCCATGATCTGATTTTCGGTGATGAAGATGTGGGCGTCGTCCTGCGTAAAGTGGCGCACGCGCAGCATGCCGTGCAAAGCCCCCGAGGGTTCATAGCGATGCACCTTGCCGAACTCGGCGATTTTCAGCGGCAGATCGCGATAGCTCTTGAGACCGTGCTTGTAGATCTGCACGTGCCCCGGGCAGTTCATCGGCTTGCAGCAGAAGACGCGCTCATCGGGGAGCGTGGTCGTAAACATGAGCTCGCCGTAGTTTTCCCAGTGGCCTGAGAGTTCCCAGAAATGTTTTTCCATCATGTCGGGGGAGTTGACTTCCATGTAGCCTGCCCGCTCCTGCTGGCGGCGCATGTAGGAAATCAGCGTCTGGAACAGCGTCCAGCCCTTGGCGTGCCAGAAGACCGAGCCCGGCGCTTCCTCCTGGAAATGGAACAGGTCCATCTCGCGGCCAAGCTTGCGATGATCGCGCTTTTCCGCTTCCTCGATTTGCTTGAGGTAGGCGTCGAGGTCTTCTTGGCTGGCCCAGGCGGTGCCGTAGATGCGCTGCAGCTGCGCGTTTTTGCTGTCACCGCGCCAATAGCTGCCTGCAAATTTTTGCAGCTTGAAAGCCTTGCCGATGGCGCCCGTCGACGTCATGTGCGGGCCGCGGCAGAGATCGAGCCAAGCGCCTTGGCTGTAAATCTTGAGGTCTTGGCCCTCAGGAATGGCGTCGATCAGTTCGATCTTGAACAGCTCGCCCTTGTCGCGGAAGTGCGCTTTCGCCTTGTCGCGCGACCAGACATCCTTGGTGAAGGCCGCGTTCCGGAGAATAATCTCGTGCATTTTCTTTTCGATTTTTACGAGATCGTCGGGATGGAACGGCTCGGCTTTGGCGAAGTCGTAAAAGAAGCCGTTGTCGATGACCGGGCCGATGGTCACCTGCGTGCCGGGCCACAGCGCCTGCACGGCTTCGGCCATCACGTGCGCAGCATCGTGCCGGATCAGCTCCAGCGCCGCCGCATCGGTGCGCGAGACGAAATTGATTTTCGCGTCTTTAGAAATTGGATCGCTAAGATCGCTTAAGACGCCGTCGAGTTGCATGGCAACCGTGCGCTTGGCAAGGGACGGCGAGATGCCCTTGGCAATATCGAGCCCGGTGGTGCCGGATTTGACCTGGCGCGTCGCGCCATCGGGAAACGTCAGCGTAATATCAGTCATTAAAGCCTCCTTCTCAATCGCTGCAAACCACGCAGGTAAGATGAGAAGGAGGCTTCTAAGGGTATTGGTTAGGCTGTCAAGCTGGGCGCTTTACGCAGCTATTCGGCCGCCTCGAGCATGACCCGGCCTTCCGACGCAAAGGCTGCGAGATCGGCATTGAGTTCGTCGCGGTTTGTATAGAACAAGCCGTGCGGGGCGCCCGCGTAGATCTTCAATTCCGCATTGGGAATAAGCTCGGCTGCGGCTTGTCCTGTCGGCGCAATCGGGACTGTCTGATCGGCGTCACCGTGAATAACGAGGGTTGGCACCGTGATTGCGCGCGCCTTTTCCCGGAAATCTGTTGCTGAAAAGGACTTCAAACACGCAAGCGTTGCGACTGGAGATGCGAGCATGGCGGATTCACAGCTCGCGGCGATCATCGGCATACTGACCGGCGACGTGATCATGCCAACGCCAAAAAATTTCTCGGTGAAGGTTGTCAGGAACGCCGGACGATCGGCGCGCAAGGCTGTCTGCATGTCCGCAAACACATTTGCATCGACGCCATCCGGGTTGTCATCGGTCAGCAACAAATATGGAACGATGGACGAAATCAACGCTGCTCTGGTGACGCGGCCCTTGGCGTTGTGACGGCTCAGATACTCAACAACTTCGCCGCCGCCCATCGAGAACCCGGCAAGCGTAACGTCCGAAAGGCCGAGGTGGTCAATCACCGCTGCGAGATCGGCTCCGAGCGTTGCATAGTCATAACCGCTAAACGGTTTGTCAGAGCGGCCGAAACCGCGGCGATCGTAGGCAATACAGCGGAAGCCGGAACGTGACAGCGGCTCCACCTGATATTCCCACATCGAACCCGAAAGCGGCCATCCATGGATAAAGACAATGGGCTTACCCGTGCCCAAATCCTCGAAATACAAGTTGGTGCCGTCAGCTGCCTTTACAAAGCTCATGATCGCATCCGTACAAATTTGGGGCCATTAACTCCTCGTTAAACGCTGATCGCGGGCTGAAGTTCCCAGCGGGATATGGTTCCCCGCGCACGCCGGTTGCCGGCAGAAGGCGACAAGTCGTTTCAATTCAGCGATCAAATCTCAACCAACGGCGGGTAGCGTGCCAAGCATTCGGGAGGCAAGCACGTCATGGCGTCACCAAAACTGATCATCCGCAAGCGCATGCAGCTCATCCAGGGCAAGGTGCGCGCCTGCTGCTACGTCCAGGCCATTGTCGACCCCGCGACCCAGGCGGCGCTTGAGGAACACTGCCTCAACGAAACCGTGTTCAAGCGCTCGGCCTACTCTGCCGCTTGGCCGAAGGGGGCGCTCGCGATCCCGGCCGCCATCTCGCCCTCCGTTTCCGCCCTGCTCAAGAACGATGCTTGCCCCGAGATCAGCGTCAAATCACTGCTCGCGGGTCAGATGCACCAGGGAGCGAACATATGGGAAATGATGAGCTTCGAGTTCATCGCCAAGCTGGCGTTCGAGAACTTCGTCGCCATGACGCAGGCGATCCGCGAAATGAACCATGACGTCGTCTACACCAGCCAGGCAACGGACACGGCGATCAGCGACGCCGAAGCCTTCAATGCCGATACCGCGGCCGAGTTGCGGGCCCTCGACGCCGCCGATCTCGCGGCTTAACGGGCGGCTTAACGAGCGGCTCAGTGACGACCCGCTCAGTCTGGCCGGCCCACTCAGTCTGGCCGGCCCGCGGCCGCTACCTTGACGCGCAGCGCATCGAGATACGCTTTCAGTTTTTTGCCGGGGCAATCAGAGGCGGCGTGGTCGTTGTGGCCGGTGATGTCTTTGGCCGCGACCTTGGAGGCGGCGGCAAACCAGATCACCAGGGCATCGAGGGCTGCAAGCTGCTGGGGATCGGGTGTCTCGCTGTCGAAATGACCTTCGAGCACGATCTGCAGAAATCCGCCGGTCTTGTAGCCTGTATTGGTATCGCCCGCGAACGCCGCATTGCGGGCTTCGCCGATGCGGCCTGAGACGTCGATGTAATAGTGATAGGGAACGTCGCCCCAGGCGGGTTTCTTTTTGCCCGTGCCCGAGATCGTCCCCGGGTTCATCGAGAAACTTTGCAGGTTCTTGAGCTTGGTTTCGAGGGTGTGCTTGCGGTTCTGCTTCTCACCCGTGTGGTGGATAATGATCCCGACGACCGTCTGGCGGCGCATGAGACTTTCGTTGGCGGGTGCCGCATTCCACGCCGCGCGCGCGATGACCTCCGGCTTGGCAGGCGCCGCGGCGGCTGCATGACTGGCGAACGGGGCTGACATGGCGGTTGTGAGGACAGCCGCCAGGGTCAAGGTCCGGAGCATGCCGGTCATTGTCACTCCAATATGGTTTTCTGAACCAGCTTGCCGTAAACCCTTGGCAAGCGCGGCTGTCAACGCTCGACGATCAAATGATGACAGCCCCGTAAATGCGCAGAGGATCAGCAGGAATACTTGACGTAGCCCATGCTGAAACGCTTCGTCTGCGATTTCGCATCGGCCTTGGAGTTGAACGGCCCGCCGATGTTGCAATACCAGCCTGCGCGGAAGTTCGGGTAATCATCCGTGCGAACCGTAAAGCCAGGACCGTCGACACTCGCCGACTTTGAACATGCATAGATGGCGTAGTAGCCGCAGGCTTGCGCCGGCGCGGCGGCGATCATCGATCCGAGACCCAGGACCGGCAGGAGAAGAGCTTTTTTCAACATATTTAAAACCCCCAAGACAGCTGACCAAATTGAGTAACGAGATCAATCGCCATCGCCCTGCTGGCACGAGTACTTGACGTAGCCGCCGCCCGACCGCGCGGCGCTCTTGGCCTGGCTCTTGCTGTCGAACGGCCCTTGGACGCGGCAATTCCACCCCGCCCGGAAATTATCGTAGTCGTCGGTCCGGATCATATAGCCGCGGCCGCCGGGGTCACCAGTCTTGGAGCATTCGAAGATTGCAAAATGTCCGCAGCCGGCCTGCGCCCCTGAGGCGGCAAACAGTGACGCGGCGCTTAAGGCCAACAGCACGAGTATTTTTTTTATCATGGCAGAGCTCCCCGAGATAGCTGACCGATTTCCCGATAGACCGGATGCGGACATTCAAGGGCAAGGACAGGACGCTTTCAAGTTATATCTCAAGTTCGTCGCGGCACTATCAATCGTGGTTGCCTGGTGCCTGCGGTCCGCTTCGATGGCGCCACACGCCATAGCGCCAAGGTGCGAGGACGTGGCGCTCAGTCCGGATATCGGGAACGGGATCGACGCCGTGGCTACCGCCTGGACCGCAGCGCACAATGCGCGATAGCGTCAGCCAGAAACCGCGCCAGGCGCCGTTGGTGTCGATCGCTTGCAGGGCATACTCAGAGCACGTCGGCCAATGCCGGCATTGCCAGCCAACGAGCGGTTTGAAGGTGACGCGGTAGAGGTGGATGGGGGCTTTGAGCAGAGTTTCAAATATTTTCATACTGGTGTCTGCCCATTTTGATCAAGACAGGCGCCGCTCCGTCCCCCTCCCCGCGAGGGAAAGGGGAGCAGCAGCGGTACCGTCGGTGTTCAGTCTCAATCGTCAAGGCAAAGCGCTATAGCCTCCTTGATCCGCGCATCAAGTTCTTCTCTCAAACGGGCCTGCGTGTGACAGCCTGGTAACGCTGGCACAGACGCCACGTAGTAGCCGTCCGTATCGCGCTCAATCACGACTGTGAATTCTCGCGTCATTGTCGCATTCCTTCTGCGGCCGTTGTGCCAAGTTCAATCTCATCGAGCGCCCTTTCAACGGCGTCGAAGACGAGCAGCGTCGAGGCGTGGCGGGCTTTATAATTGCGTACTGGTTCGAGGACCGCGAGATCGGCCCAGCGCCCAGTTGGCGGCGGTCCGTTGGCTTTCAGCATAGCGCGCATGTCAGCGGCGATCTTGCGGAGTTCGCCGGCTGATGAACCGGCGATCTCGCGGGCCACCACGGACGCGGCAGCTTGGCCGAGCAGGCAGGCTTTCACAGTCTGGCCATAGTCACTGACGCGGCCGCCGCGCATGTTCAGATCGACCGTGATGGTCGAGCCGCACATCTTCGATTGGGCCGTGGCTGTGGCATCTGGATGCGCCAGCCGGTCGCCGCGCGTGATCGCGCCGGCCAGTTCGAGAATACGCGTGTTGTAGATCTCGTCGAGATCGGTCATGTCCACCGGTCCAAAGTCTGCTCTAACCCTGAGCTGCATCCCCTCGTCCAAAATGAGGCCGTTGCGTATATAGTATGTCAAGTCCACCATGGCGAGACGCCGGTCTAGGCCAGGCGCTGCCTTAAGGAGTTGCCCGCATTATGAAGAAGTCGCCTGCCGCGCCGACTATCGCGGCCGTTCCGCCGTGGCAGCCGTCCCGGGCTGAGGCCGAGGCGGCAGTGCGGACGCTGCTGGCCTGGGCTGGCGATGATCCGTCGCGCCCTGGGCTCAGAGATACGCCGCAACGCGTCACCGACGCCTACGGCGAATATTTTTCAGGCTACAGAGCCGACGCCGTGAGGGAGCTCTCGACCACCTTCGAGGAACCGGCCGGCTATGACGACATCGTGCTCTTGAAGGACATCCACTTTGAGAGCCATTGCGAGCACCACATTGCCCCCTTCGCCGGTGTGGCCCACGTCGCCTATATGCCAACCTCGCGCATCGTCGGCCTATCGAAACTCGCCCGCGTTGTCGAGATCTTCTCCCGCCGTCTGCAGACGCAAGAGACGCTGACCAGTGAGATCGCGGCCGCCATTGACCAGGCGTTGCAACCGAAAGGCGTCGCGGTGATGATGAGCGCGCAGCATCACTGCATGAGCGCCCGCGGCGTGCGCCAGCCGCACGTCACGACGGTCACCTCGCGGTTTGCGGGCGCGTTCGAGCGCGATGCCGCTTTGCGCGACCGCTTCCTAACGATGGTTCACAGCCCGCGATGACTATCCTGCTAGAACGAGTTAGCTTATGACCGACCGCCAAGCTCCTGCCTTCACGCCCCGTGGTGACACGGATGCCATCGAGACAGGCAGCCAGTTCCAGCCGAAATTTGATGCTGGCGGGCTGATTCCGGCCATTGTTACCGACAGCACATCCGGCGCTGTACTGATGTTTGCGCACATGAACGCTGAAGCGCTGAGTATGACGCTTCAGACCGGCATTGCGCACTTCTGGAGCCGTTCGCGCCAGAGGCTTTGGAAAAAGGGCGAGGAGAGCGGCAACAGTCTAACGGTTGCCGAGATTCGCACCGACTGCGATCAGGACGTCTTGTGGCTGTCAGGCAAGCTCGGAGGCGATGGAGTTGCCTGTCACACCGGAGCAGTCTCCTGCTTCTATCGCCGTCTCGATTGGACGGCGGGACCCACGGCGGCCGTAACGCTCAAATATGTTGCGCCGCCGAAGGATCGCCGCTCGACGTGAGCCGCCCTCGATCAGACCTCCTCGATCAGACCTCCTCGATCAGGCCCCCTCGATCAGGCCCCCTCGAGCAGGCCTCCTCGAGCAGGCCCATGGCCCGTTGTTTGCGTTCATACCTTGCTTACCTATTGGTAGCGGGGTCTTAATGGGCTTCCGTTAGTCTTGTTAAACTTGTTTTCGAAGACCTTGCCGTAGAGCCTCGGTTGAAGAGCACTTTAACGGCAGCATAAAAAGGTCAGGGGTAACCGCGATGGCAGGCGTAAAAATAGGCTTGGCACTGGGCGGCGGCGCGGCACGCGGATGGGCGCACATCGGCGTTCTGAAGGCGTTGCATAATGCCGGCATCAAACCTGACATTATTGCCGGCACATCGATCGGTGCCGTCGTTGGCGGATGCTATTGCGCCGGCCATCTCGACGACCTCGAAGCCTTCGCCCGCGAACTGACACCGCGGCGCATCTTCGGCTATCTCGATTTCAATTTAGCGGGCACCGGCCTGATCAACGGCCAACGCCTGTGCGAACGCCTCGACCGTCACCTCGGCGAACAGCGCATCGAGGATCTGTCGACGCGGTTTACGGCGGTGGCGACGGAAATCGGAACCGGCCACGAGCACTGGCTGTCCCGCGGCCGTTTGGTTGACGCCGTCCGGGCCTCTTACGCACTGCCGGGGATTTTTAAGCCAGTTCGCATCAATGGCCGCTGGCTGTTCGACGGCGCCCTCGTCAATCCCATTCCGGTCTCGGTGTGCCGGGCGCTGGGCGCACGCTACGTCATCGCCGTCAACCTGAACTTCGACATTCTTGGCCGCGGCGGCGTTGTGCAGGTCCCTGACATGGGCAATGACGCCGAGGACATGGAAGCCGACGCCCCCCTGGTAGATCTGAGACAATCAAAGAAGGGCGTTCGCGAACTGATGCGGCGTCAGATCTTTGGCGGCCGCGACGGCGCCCCTGGCTTTTCAACGGTGATGGTCGATGCTTTCAACATTGTGCAAGACCGCATTGCCCGCTCGCGTCTCGCTGGCGACCCGCCGGACGCCATGATCTCACCGAGACTGCAGGATGTCGGCCTGTTCGACTTCCACCGCGCTGACGATCTGATCGCGCGCGGCGAACATGCGGTCGCGCGTCAGCTCGAAGATATTACCCGCGAGATCGAAAGCCGCGGCAGCAAGAGGCACGCTGCAGCAGCCCCTGCATCTACGCTTGAAGCCGGTTCGCGTCAGCTGCTTCAGCCCGTCGCCAAATAGCCGCGCATCGCGCTGACTTCAAGTTCCACTTCGGCCGTGTGGTGCTTGACCACATCGCCGATGGAGATGATGCCGACGAGGGCGCCGTCCTCAATGACCGGCAGATGGCGGAAGCGGCCGTTGGTCATGGCTTGCATGATCTCTTCGAGCGTGCTCGTCCGGCTGCACGACACCACGTCACGCGTCATGCCGTCCTTGGCGGCCATATCCAACGCCTTGGCGCCATGCTCGGCGATCAAGCGGATGATGTCGCGTTCCGAGATAATCCCCACGACCTTGCCACTATCGCCGACGATGACAACAGCGCCGATCTTGCGCTGGGCCAAACGTGTCGCAATCTCTTCGATCGTGTCGTCGGGGCGCGCCGTCGAAACGCCGAGCGCTTTAGACTTTAGAATGTGTCCGATATTCAATGTCTCAGCCTCCGTTCAAGCGCTGAAGCCGATCCGGAAGTCAGGACAACGGGTGCGGGACAAAGGCCACTTGGGGCCGCAGCACCCTGTCCGGCTCCAAGCCGGCATCACAAGACTTAATCCTTGCCCCACGTTTTTTTTCCAGCTCTTGCGGCTGGATGCGGGAAAGCTGAGGCAATTCAGCCCGGGGCGCAAGGGCTCATTCAACTTCCGGAGGAGATGGTGAAATCTTTTGCGCTGCGGTATCGAAAAGCCCGAACCCAAGCAGGCCAAAGAAATAGCCACCGAGATGGGCTTCCCAGGCAATCGCACTGGCCGTGCCCATGGCGCCAAAACCGTAGATGGCCAGCAGATTGAGGCCAACGAAGACTGCGGACGCGATGACGACGCGGCGGTCGCTGAGCGCAGTCCTTAAGTCCATGCGCGGGATGGCGGCGGGCTCGTCTCGCAATAGATAGCCCTGACCGCGGTCAATGGCGCTGAAGAGAAAGCGCATGACCCCGCCCATCAGCGCCGCGATGGCCCCCGAGGCGCCGACAACAGGCGCCAAGAGCCCCGGATGCATCATGAGAAACATCAGCGCGCCCGCCACGCCGCCTGACACGGCAAATAGCGAAAACCGTAGCACCCCCATGCGGCGGCACAGCACCGACCCGAACGCCAGCAACCAGGCGCCGTTGATCGACAGATGCACGATGTCAGCGTGGGCGAACATGTGGGTGACGACAGAGGTCACGCCGGCCATAGCGCCGCCGGGAAGATCGCCCGCCATGCCGGAGTAGCGGGCCGGAATGAAGGCCATGGCGAGGAGCAGCCAGGTGCTGTCCTCAATCGGCAGCAACTGCCGCCCGGCGTGGATCGCGATGAGCAAGCCCAACACGGCTAGTACCGCGCCTGGCACGTTGAAGACCGGTTCCCGCTTGTTCACGCCAAAGCTACTCCCACGGTGTGCGGCGCGCAGCATCACGCGCGCATCGCCTAACCTCGTCTGTTAACGATCCCGGCGTCTACCGGCAATACACGCTGCCGCACCCAGCGGCTTGGGCGCTGCTTGGCATGATCGATGCTCCCTAAAATCATCATGACGGCACCTCGACGCAGCGATGTACCAGATTGGCACGGCGGCGGCAGTACGCCACGCCGGACGTATCACGGCAACGAGGTCCACGGCGGCCGGAAGTCGAGCCCATGAAAGACTCAGTCAGCCGGACCCTCTACGCTTATTGGAACGATGTGCGGGGCACTCGCTTAGCACCGCAGCGGTTCGAAATCGAGCCGTCGCGGATTGCCGGCATTTTGCCCGACACCTTCATTCTCGAACGCATCGATAACGCAACCTCGCGCTTCCGCCTCGCGGGGACGCGCATCTGCGAAAGCTTCGGCGCCGAGTTCCGCGGCGTCAATGTCTTCGATCTCTTCGGTGATGAAGACCGCATCACGCTTCAGCGGCAGTTTTCGGTCATCGCCCGGCAGGGTGCAGCCGGTCTGTTCACGATCAGCGCGGAAACAGCCACCGGGCTTAATGCGCGGTTCGAAATGCTGTTGCTGCCGCTCGTCCATACCCGCGAAACCGTCGATCGTTTTATCGGTGGCCTTGGACCCCTTGAGCGTTATCCGTGGTTGGGGACGGCACCGCTCGTCACCAAAAAGATCCTGGCGCACGAACTCATCTGGCCCGATGGCCGCCCGCACGCGATGATCGACAATCTGCATCGTCAGACCCCCTTTCTTCCCCACCTGCGGGAAGCCAGAATTGTGCGCTCCGACCGGCGTCAGTTTCGCGTCTACGACGGTGGCCTGGCCACCGATAGCGGCCTGACCAAAGCCGACGAGGACTGAGCCGCGGCCCGGCTCATCTATTGGGCACTTCAGCTGGGCACGTCCGCGATTGCCCGCGCAGTGTAACGGCGACTTAACGAAGACTTAACGGCGGCTAAACGAAGAGTGGCACGTTTGGTTGCAACCCCCCTGCATAGGCGCCACGCGGCGGCGCCAACATGCAATCCAAAACTTTCAATAATGACGCGCGCCTTAGGCCTTCATTAAGCCGCCCATCCCCATACTTGCCGGAATATTTCCAGGCCGCTGCAACCTGCGGCGCCGGCGAACGTTTCAAATGGTCTGGCCCACATCCCGCGTAAGGGCCGTGGGTGAGGCCAGTGTGTGAGGATGGTGTGATGTCCATGCATTCCGAGGTTCTGCGCGAGTCCATCCGGCGTCCCAGCCCGCGCATGGCCAGCGGCGACATGCGCCGCCACCGGCGCTTACCGCTGGAGCTCTCGGGGCGCTACATGCGCACCGATCGCAGCGAACACAGCTGCACGGCCAAGGATATCTCGGTCGGCGGGGTGCGCGTGGTAACGTCGAACCCAGTCGAGACCGGCGAACGTGTCGTCGTCTACTTCGATCACCTGGGCGGGTTCGAGGGTACTGTATCGCGCATACTGCCCGATGGCTTCGCCATCCAATTCAAAGTTTCCGAGCATAAGAAAGAAAAGCTCGCCGCGCAGATAATGTGGCTCGCCAACCGCGACGCTTATCCCGACGAAACCGGCCGTGCCAACGAGCGCTTCGGGACCGGCGGCCGCCGGACCACGCTTAGGCTCGACGAGGGCGTCGTTATCGACGTGGAATTGCTCGATCTTTCCGTCTCTGGGGCATCGCTCGGCACGACCGCCCGGCCAGCCATCGGAGAAGATGTCTACGCCGGCAAGGTCAAAGCCGTTGTGCGCCGCCACCACGACAAGGGTATCGGCCTGCAATTCCTCAATGTTCTGAGCCAAGACGCTCTGCTCAGTAATTTCCCATAAGGCCCCTCAGCGTTAGTCCTGGTTGTGAGATGCCGCAAATCGTCCGTCGAAATGCCAAAATTGCAAAGCTAAAATTTGAGATTAATTTACCTCAAATGCCAGGCCAGGCATTCAGCGTAAATCGAAGTCCGTCATGTACAGTCGTGTTTCGTGTTCGAGGGCGTATCATGAAGTTCAGTTGCGTTAGTCTTGCAATTGCGTTCGCTGTGCTTGCCGCTGGATCTCCGGCTGGCGCTCAGGAGGTTGCGGCTCTCGAGCCCGCGACCCGCGCGCCCCAGTTCATGCGCGTCTTCGGCAACGCGCAACCGCCCTACGGCTATGTGCGCTTTTGCGACGCGCAGCCCGAAGAGTGCAACACGCCCGCCGCCGCCGATGATGCCCGTTTTCAAGCGACGCCCGAGCGCCTCAGCGAACTCGATGAAGTCAACCGGGCTGTCAATCACACGATCGAACCCGTCACGGATATTGAGATTTACGGCGTCAACGAATTCTGGACGATGCCGAAGTCGCGCGGCGACTGTGAAGACTTCGCGCTTCTCAAGCGGCACCGGCTGATGGAACTCGGCTGGCCGGCGAGCGCCCTGCTGGTCACCGTCGTCAGGGACGAGAAGAATGAGGGCCATGCGATCCTCACAGCCCGTACGTCACAGGGCGATTTCATTCTCGACAACAAAATCGAGGCCGTGCGGCTTTGGAACCATACGCCATATCATTATGTCATGCGCCAATCCTACATCGACCCCAAGGTTTGGGTGTCGCTTGACGCCACCGACGTCACGTCGCCATCGGCGAGCGCCGGAGTGCAGTCCAATCCCTAGCGCACGGCGCATGAAAGGTTTTCTCTTCAGGTCCGGATAGTCACCCTGCCATCCCCCCGACCCCATATCCGGGCCTGTCTCCGAGCCGGACGCTTCCCCGAGCGTCCGGCTCGATTTTTTTTGGGGTGTTTTTGAGCGGCCTGGAGCTTAGCCCTGAGGCTTGAGCCCCGTTGCAAAGCGCTTCCAGTTCTGCACGTAGCGGCCGGCGGCGGCGGCGAAGCGGGCAACATCGCCGTCGCTCAATTGGCGCACGATTTTGCCGGGCGAGCCCATGACCATGGACCGGGCCGGGATGTCCTTGCCCTCGGGGATCAGGGTATTGGCGCCGATGACGCACTCGGCGCCGATCTTGGCGCCATTGAGAATGATCGCGCCGATGCCGATCAGGCAACCGCTGCCGATTGTACAGCCATGCAGCATGACCATGTGGCCAATTGTGCAGTCAGCGCCGATGGTCAGCGGAAAACCGGGGTCGGTGTGCAGCACGCAGCCGTCCTGGACGTTGGAGCGTTCGCCGACCGTGATGAACTCGTTGTCGCCGCGCAGCACCGCGCCGAACCAGACGCTGGACTCGGCTTCAAGCCGCACCTTGCCGAGCAGTACCGCATTCGGCGCGACCCAGAATTTGCCTTCCCCCGGCGTTACAACGCTGATGCCGTTCAGTTCGTAGAGCGCCATGTGGCCCCGCAGTTTGGCCTAGACGCCCGCAAGGTCCATATCCAGGATCGCCATCTGCAGCTGATACGATGTCTCCCCGTCCTCGACCTCGCGGTAGAGGGCGGCGACGAACTCGCCGCCGATGAACACCTCGGCCATGTCGTCTTTTTTGGGTTGCGGCCGCACTTCGAGCGTGGCGGCGCCGAACGTCTTACGCAGATACGTCTCAAGGCGCGCGATTTCGTCTTTCTTCAAGTCCCGTCTCCTGATGAATTGAGTTACAGTCCGCCGAAATCATCGACCCAGCCTTGGTCCATGGAGCGCGCCGGTTCAGCGCATCCCGCCGGTCCGACGATCCGGGCGGGAACGCCCGCGACGGTGACGTTGGGCGGCACTTCCGAGAGCACGACCGAACCCGCCGCAATGCGCGAGCAGCGACCGACCTTGATATTGCCGAGAACTTTGGCACCGGCGCCGATCAAGACATTGTCGCCGATCTTGGGATGACGGTCTCCTGTCTCCTTGCCGCTGCCGCCGAGCGTCACGGCATGCAGGAACGAGCAGTTGTCACCAACGGTCGCGGTTTCGCCAACGACGAACCCGGTTGCATGATCGAGCATGATGCCCTTGCCGAAGCTGGCGGCGGGATGCACATCGACGGCGAACATGCGCGACGATTGGCTTTGCAGATAGAGCGCGAAATCTCTGCGGCCGCGCGTCCATAGGGCATGGGCGAAGCGATGGGTCACAAGGGCATGGAAGCCCTTGTAGTAGAGCAGCGGATCGAGATAGCGGGTGCACGCGGGATCGCGGTCGTAGACGGCGGCGAGATCGGCGCGCAAGATGCCGGCAATTTCCGGCTCAGCCTCAAGCACGCTCTGGAATGTCTGGCTGATGAGCCCAGCGTCGACGTCGGTGTGATTGAGCCGCTGGGCGAGGCGATGGCACACCGCCTCTTCGAGTTTAGTGTGGCTTAGCACGGTCGCAAAAATGAAACTGCCGAGCGCCGGCTCGCCGTGCATCGCCGCCTCGGCTTCCTGGCGCATCTGGTCCCAGATCGGGTCCACGACCTGAATCCGGCCAGCGGCTGCATTCACCTTCGACACGTCGAAATCTTTCCTTGCTTGCGTTCACCGCGCGCAGTGTTTATGGCGCGTCTCGGAAGCGGCTTAGCGGGCGAACATAACCCGGTCAATCCGGTCCTGTGCCGGCCCTGTGATAGCATACCACCGATGGCCTTTGTTGGTGAAGACTAAGGTTGCGAAGACAAGGTTGCGAAGACATGCATCGCCAGCTCTATTTTCGCCTTTTTTCTGGCTGTCGTGAACTCTGGCCGTCGTGAACCGTGACCTCCAGCCACAGGCTTAACACCGCGAAAGGAGCAGCGATGGCCGCGACGAATGCGACAGACGGCGTGCTCCGCTATACCAAAGATGGAGCCCTGGCCTGGATCATCGCCGACAACCCGGCCCGCATGAACGCGCTCACCGCGGCGATGTGGCAGGCGCTGCCCGGCCATATCGCGACGGCCGTCAACGACCCGGACGTCCGCGTCATCGTGCTGCGCGGGGCGGGCGACAAAGCCTTCTCGGCCGGCGCTGACATCTCCGAGTTCGAATCCGCGCGCACCGGCGACGCCGCCACATCCTACGACGCTTTGAACGACGCTGCGTTCACGGCGCTGACCAGCTGCCCGAAGCCGACGCTCGCGATGATCCACGGCTTCTGTCTCGGCGGTGGCTTGGGCTTAGCGCTCGCCTGCGACATGAGGATCGGCGATGATGCCAGCCAATACGCTATTCCGGCTGCGAAACTCGGCATCGGATATAACGCCCGCTGGGTGCGGCCGATCCTCGCCGCCGTACCGCCGTCGCGGGCCAAGGAATTGTTGTTCACGGGGCGGCGTTTCAGGTCGGCGGAAGCGGAGGCCATGGGGCTGGTGACGCGGCTCGTGCCGGCAGCCGACCTCGAAGCCGCGACGCGGGCGCTGGCCGCGGAAATCGCCGGCAACGCGCCGTTGTCGGTCGCCGCGGCTAAGCGCGTCATTGATGAGATCGTGCGCCATCCAGAGGCGCCCAACATGGCTGACCTCGACGCCGTTGTTGCTGCGTGCTTTCAAAGCGACGACTATGCCGAGGGGCGGCGCGCGTTTCTTGAAAAGCGCAAACCGGTGTTCAAGGGCAAGTGATGGCACGACGCTGGATCACGCATGGCATGGTCGCGGCATGCCTGCCGCTTGCACTTGTGCCGTCTGTGGCTATTGCGCGGGATCGTGCGCTGCAAGCTGCGTGCTTTGCTCCGGAGACATTGACGGCGATCAACGGCGAAGGCGCGGTAGCCAAGGGCGACCGGCGCTTCGATGCGGGTGCGGTGCCGCGCACGCTCATCCCGGCTCAACCCATTCAAGCCAACTTGCGGGGTGCAATACGCCGCGTCGATCTGCCTAAGGGCGAAAAACTTATCGCTCTGACGTTTGATCTCTGCGAACAGCGCGGCGAAGTTGCGGGCTATAGCGGCGAGATCTTCGATACGCTACGCCGCGAAAATGTTGCAGCAACCGTATTTGCTGGCGGCAAGTGGATGCGCTCGCACCAGGCCCGCAGCGAGCAGCTGATGACCGATCCACTGTTTGAGTTTGCCAATCACTCCGACACGCACCGCAATCTGCGCAAGCTCGAGGGCGCCACCCTGCACGAAGAAATTCTAGCGCCCCAACGCGTCTATGAAGGATATCGCGAGCGCCTGGCGACGACACAATGCGCCGCGCGTGCGCCCAGTGGACTGCAATCCGTGGCGCCGCGCTTGGGGCTGTTCCGCTTTCCTTTTGGTGCCTGCAACGCCACGGCCCTCAATGCCGTCAACGACGCGGGG
This sequence comes from Hyphomicrobium sp., assembly GCA_031378895.1. Lineage (GTDB taxonomy): Bacteria > Pseudomonadota > Alphaproteobacteria > Rhizobiales > Hyphomicrobiaceae > Hyphomicrobium_B. The sequence continues at coordinate 41,500 of JANNEP010000061.1, read as the reverse complement.
CTTGTCGCCATCCAATGGGACGTATCGACGGGCGACCCCGATCCGCATCAATCAGCGGACGCGATTGTCAACGCCCTGGTGCGCCGCGTCCGGCCTGGGTCGATTATCGTCGCCCACGCCAACGGCCGGGGATGGAACACCGCTGCTGCCCTGCCGCGCGCCATCCCGAAGCTGAAGGCGATGGGGTACACCTTCGTCACAGTGTCAGAACTTTTGGCACGCGGCACGCCGGTCATTGCGGAGACCTGCTACGACAGCCGCCCCGGCGACACCGATCGCTATGATTTTCAGGGTGCCATTAATTCTGCGGCGAAGCTTCCCTTCGCACCAGCGATCACGACGGGCACTGTCGCGCCAGCCACTCCGGCCAAGCGTCCGCAGTCACCGGTGAAAAAACGCACCCCCGACAAGGACGCAGGACCGTTACCCGGCGAGACGAACTGACATGATGATCCTGCGCCCAGCCACTGACGGCCAGACCGCGATCACCTTGGACGTGATTACCGCCGAGGCAGCGGCAACGCTTGGAGCTCGCTTCGCAGCCATCGATCCTTGGCTGAGCTATCCGTTTCCAGCGGCGGCGCTGACCGCGTATTTCGGCGACAAGGAAGCCTGCGCGCCGCGTTACATCATCCTCAGCGGTGATGCGATAGCGGGTGCCGTTGGTCTGCGCCAAAATTGGTTGCGCGGACCGTATCTGCAGTTTCTTGGCCTGCTGCCCAGCTACCAAAGTCAGGGTCTCGGACAGTCAGTCCTGGCCTGGTTTGAAGGTACGGCGCGCGCCCGCGGCGAGCGCAATCTCTGGGTCGCAGCCTCTGAGTTCAACACCGATGGCCTGCGCTTTTACGAAGGCCATGGGTTCAGCCGCGTGGCTCTTTTGGACGATCTGGTGCGCGCTGGCATGACCGAAATCCTGCTCAGAAAACGGCTGTAAGTTGCTTCTAACGGCCCGAACCGGGTGCGCACACGGCCACTCCGGCCGTTCATACCAACTTTGTGTTGTGCACTGCGATCCTCAGGTCCGCCTTGTGGCTCGCGCGCCGCAGCACCCCGGTCAGGCCGCCGCACGGCGTCTCGAAAAAGCGAGATTTGTCCGAGTTATCAGTGCACCCTCGCCGTTTTCACTCCTGTCGCAGCGATGCCGGACGAATGTGCCACAGACATGTGACTTGCGGCTCTGGCAGTGCCGCATTGCCGGATCAACGCGACCGCGCTCGCCGCAGCGCAATACCTTTTTCGCTTGGCAAGCGGGATTGCCTCCGCCTAGCGTCACTTCCACTGGCCCGTCTAAGAGCCAGACGCGCGGATAAAAATGCGTAGGCCAAGTTGCGTTAGAACAAGGCGCGTAGGGAGGCGAAATGGATCTGAGGATCAGGCTGAATGTACTCGCGGCGCTGCTGTCGTTTGGATTTGTAACGGCGATCGCCATTGGCATGATTGGCTAGCGTGATTGGCTTGCCAGTGCAGCAGCGTGATGTGTATCGATTTTGAGCCCGCATACGCCCCAAGGGGCCAGCGAGACGGGCGAGTTTAGTAAGTTGCGTTATTGAGTTTTTTTTATCGTGCGTATTTGACACGAGGAGGCGCGGCGCCGATGTGCTCCGCGCCTGATTTTTTGGCTAAGCCTCAGTTCAGCGGCGGATCAGGTAGCCAAGGATAGCGCCGGTAAGCGGCAGGAACATCGGCGCGAACTTCAGCGGGATCGCGGCCAGCAGCTGCGGCGCGAACACGATCACCGCCGCACCGGCAAGTGCAAGGATCAGCGCCAAGGCCAGCGTACTTGAACCGGGCTGGCGCACATCCTTCAGCACCAGCGAGCCGAGCACGCCGACAAGCCAGACGATCACGGCAAAGATCGCGGCGTGAACGAAGGTGCGCGGGTCCCCCGTCACCGGGATGTGACCGAGCACTTCCGGTGCCCCAAACCACGCCGAGATGAATTGTAGTGCAATCAAGATCAGATAGCTCAGCATGGCCCTACGTCCCCCGAATCCGCACCCCACCTTGGAGCGAAACTAGAGCGGTTTGCAAGCGTACGTAGCTTTTGAAGTCCCCCTCACCCCAGCCCTCTCCCCACCCTGCGAAGCATGGCTCCGCCAAGGGGGGAGAGGGAGCAACGGTTTCCGGCGTGCCTCGGTACGATCGGAATCTGCTCTAGCAAGAACGCGTAACCCACGCGAGCGGCTGACGTCAGGCTGCTACCGTCTGTTTCTGTGAAACCGGATCATAATTAAGCACCGGCGCCAGCCAGCGCTCGGCCTCCTGTACCGTCCAGCCCTTGCGCCGCGCATAGTCCTCGACCTGATCGCGCTCGACCTTGCCGACGCCGAAGTAGTGGCTATCGGGATGCGCCAGATAGAGACCGGAGACCGCCGCGCCCGGCCACATGGCGTAGCTCTCGGTCAGCGTGATGCCCGCGGTCTTGTCCACGTCCATGAGCTGCCAGAGGGTCGCCTTTTCGGTGTGGTCGGGCTGCGCCGGATAACCTGGAGCCGGGCGGATGCCGGAATATTTTTCGAGAATGAGATCATCGCTCGAGAGCTTTTCGGCTTTGGCGTAGCCCCAAAGTTGTTTGCGCACCTTCTCGTGCATGGCCTCGGCACAGGCTTCCGCCAGCCGGTCGCACAAGGCCTTGGCCATGATGCGATTGTAGTCGTCGGTCTTGGCGACGTGCTTTTCGATGGCTTCTTCTTCGCCGATGCCGGAGGTGACGGCGAAGGCGCCGATATAGTCGGCGACGCCGGTCTCTTTCGGCGCAATGAAATCGGCGAGCGCGGCGTGGGCGCGGGTGCGGGAGGGATCGCGGGCGATCTGCTGGCGCAGAGTGTACAGCGTGGCGATCTTGGATTTTCGTGTCTCATCAGTATAGAGTTCGATATCGTCGCCGGCGCTATTGGCGGGCCAGAAGCCGACGACGGCGGTCGCCTTGACCCACTTCTCCGAGACAATGCGCTTCAAAAGTGTTTGCGCATCGTCAAATAGCTTCTTGGCTTCGACGCCGACCTTGGTGTCGTTAAGAATCTGCGGATAGCGCCCTGCCAATTCCCAAGTTTGGAAAAACGGCGTCCAATCGATGTAGGGCACAAGTTTCGCCAAGTCGACGGCAAACGATTGTGCGCCAGTATAGGACGGCTGCGTAGCTTTAAACGACGTCCAATCGATCTTGAACTTGTTGTCGCGCGCAGCCTTGATCGTGATGCGCTGCTTTTTCAATTCATTGGCGAGGTGGGTTTCGCGCACTTTGATGTAGTCGGCTTTGATACCTGCGACGTAGGGCGTCTTCTCCGTATCCGACAACAATTTCGAGACGACACCGACGGCGCGGCTGGCGTCCAGAACGTAGACCGTCTGGCCGGCGTGGTAGTTCGGATTGATCTTGACGGCGGTATGGACCTTGCTCGTCGTCGCCCCACCGATCAGCAGCGGGCAGGAAAACCCCTCGCGCTCCATTTCGGCGGCGACAAAGCACATCTCATCCAGAGACGGCGTGATGAGGCCAGAAAGCCCAATGATGTCGACCTTTTCGCGCTTGGCGGTTTCGAGGATCTTAGCCGCGGGCACCATAACGCCGAGATCGATGACCTCGTAATTGTTGCACTGGAGCACGACGCCGACGATATTTTTTCCAATATCGTGGACGTCGCCCTTCACCGTTGCCATCAGAATTTTTCCAGCAGCCGGTTGAGCTTCGAGGCCAGACGCCAACTTTTCTGCCTCAAGAAATGGTTGCAGATAGGCGACCGCCTGCTTCATGACACGCGCGCTCTTGACGACTTGCGGCAGGAACATTTTGCCGGCGCCAAACAGATCGCCGACGACGTTCATGCCGGCCATCAGCGGGCCTTCGATGACATGCAGGGGCTTGGGCAGTTTCTGGCGGGCTTCTTCCGTGTCGGTTTCAATGAAGTCGGTGATGCCGTGAACGAGCGCGAACGTGAGGCGCTCTTCGACGCTGTTCTCGCGCCAGGAGAGATCCTTCTCCTTGGCCTTCACCCCGCCTTCGCCTTTGAATTTAGGCGCGGCATCGAGAAGCCGGTCGGTGGCGTCGTCGCGGCGATTGAGAACGACGTCCTCGCACAGCTCACGCAGTTCGGCGGGAATATCGTCGTAGAGTGCGAGCTGTCCGGCATTGACGATGCCCATGTTCATGCCGGCCTGAATGGCATGGTACAAGAACACCGAGTGCATGGCTTCGCGCACCGGCTCGTTGCCGCGGAACGCAAACGACAGGTTCGAGACGCCGCCCGAAATATGGACGAGCGGCATTTTTTCTCTGATTTGCCGCGCCGCCTCGATGAAGGCGAGCCCATAGCCGTTGTGTTCTTCGATGCCGGTGGCGACGGCGAAGATGTTGGGGTCGAAGATGATGTCTTCGGGCGGAAAGCCGACCTTTTCGGTGAGCAGCTTGTAGGCGCGCTCGCAGATCGAAACCTTGCGCTCGACGGTGTCGGCCTGGCCTTTCTCGTCAAAGGCCATGACGACGACGGCGGCGCCATAGCGCAGCACCTTCTTGGCTTGATCGAGGAACGGCCCCTCGCCTTCCTTCATCGAGATCGAGTTGACGATGGCTTTACCCTGCACGCACTTGAGACCGGACTCGATGACCGACCATTTCGAGGAATCGATCATCACCGGCACGCGGCTGATATCGGGCTCGGCGGCGACGAGGTTGAGAAACCTGCTCATGGCTTTCTCAGAATCGAGCAAGCCTTCGTCCATGTTGACGTCGATGATCTGGGCCCCGGCCTCGACCTGCTGGCGCGCGACGGTAACGGCGGCCGCGTAGTCGTTCTGCTCGATCAGCTTGCGAAACTTCGCTGAGCCGGTGACGTTGGTGCGCTCACCGATATTGATGAAGGTGGTCGCGGCGGAGCCGCGGGTCGACTGGTCTGCTGCGTTTGACGTGGTCATTGTGACTTTGTCTCAGATGTTGCCGTTGTGTCCTTCTCCCCTTGGGGAGAAGGTGCCCGAAGGCCGGATGAGGGGGTCTTTCTGCGCGCTGAGGCTTCTGCGTAAAGTGCGTCGAGGACACCCTCAATGTTCGTCATGACATCGGCGTTCCAGAAGCGAATGACCGCATATCCTAGACTTTGCAGAAAACGCGTTCGCTCTTCGTCTTTCCCGGTGCTCTCCGCGTGTTGCGATCCATCGAGTTCAACGATCAGCATCGCTTCGTCGCAAAGAAAATCAGCGATGAATTTAACGCGAGGGACCTGACGTCTAAACTTTAGACCATCCAGCTGGCCATTGCGCAGGTGATACCATAGGCGCGACTCTGCTTCCGTCTGGCGACGGCGGAGACCGCGAGCAATTGGTGTCAGCTTCACACGCATGCTGTGATCAAGACCCCCTCACCCCGGCCCTCTCCCCAAGGGGAGAGGGAGAAGTGCGCTGCGTTGACTGTCATTCTTTAATCCTATTGGTCATTGCGCGACAATCGATCACCTGGATCGATGATCTCGTTCAACTTCCTGAGTTGTGTAAGCCTAATCTGTTTCTGACCGTTACTAGGCCAATCTCGAGACGAAAGCGCTTGAAGAACGGCGGCGATTGGCCCGTTGTAGATTTCATCAAATTCGCATCCACCGCGAAGCCTGAGTACAAGGCAATGATAATTGACGTCGCCGGAATCATATCGACGGAAAGCGACGCTTGTCGCGAAGGTGGCCTTAATCTCAATTTTTTGGGCACCCTTTACCGCATCATATCCCTTTGTGGAATGAGGCATCAGTTCGAGATCATAGGCGTTCGCGGCCAGGACTTCGCCAATACTACCTACGAGGTGGCCGTCGGGAGCGAATGACCGCTTCGTCATGGCAGAAAGCTCGCCTGTAATCCTTAGAAGGTCATCGATCAGTTGCGCTACGCGAGGTTTGTCGATCTGCATACTTTTACCCAGCCACAAACGGCTCTAGGCCGGAGAGGCGCATCTTGGGTTCGATTGTCGGCAGCACGCGCGGCGCGTGGGCCTTCGCATGTTCGGCGATGTGGGCGATGTGATCCGGCGTCGAACCGCAACAGCCGCCGATAATGTTGATCAGCCCGTCAGCCAGCCACGGCTCGACCTTGCAGGCCATCTCGGGACCCGTCTCGTCGTACTCGCCCATGGCGTTCGGCAGACCGGCGTTGGGATAGGCCGAAATCCGCACATCCGCGACATGCGCCAGCTCGGCGATGTAGGGGCGCATGAGTTCGGCGCCGAGCGCGCAGTTGAGCCCGACCGAAAACGGCCGCAGGTGCCGCATCGAATACCAGAAGGCTTCCGCCGTTTGACCCGACAGCGTGCGCCCCGAGCGGTCGGTGATGGTGCCTGAAATCATGATCGGCAGCTCGATGCCCATGTCATCAAAGGCTTCAAGCGTCGCGTAGCCTGCGGCCTTGGCGTTCAGCGTGTCGAAAATCGTCTCGATGATAATGATATCGCAGCCGCCTTCGATCAGGGCCTTGACCTGATCCTTGTAGGCGATGCGCAGCTCATCAAAAGACACGTTGCGGTAGCCTGGGTCGTTGACGTCGGGCGAGATCGAGGCTGTCCGGTTGGTTGGACCAACGGCGCCTGCAACGAAGCGCGGCTTGCCGGGTGTCTTTTTGGTCCACGCGTCCGCCGCCCGGCGCGCCAGCTTGGCGCTATTGACGTTCATCTCATAGGCCAACACTTGCATGCCGTAGTCGGCTTGCGAAATCACCTGCGCGCCAAACGTATTGGTCTCGGCGATGTCAGCGCCGGCTGCGAAATATTGATCGTGGATGTCGTGGATGATCTCGGGCTGCGACAGCGACAACAGCTCGTTGTTGCCCTTCACGTCCTGCTTCCAGTCCGCGAAGCGCTTGCCGCGATACGTTTCTTCCGTCGGCTTGTGGCGCTGGATCATGGTGCCCATGGCGCCGTCAATGATCAGGATGCGCTCCGCCGCTGCCCTTTCAAGCGCCGACCAACTTGGTTTTCGTTTCATGTCACAGCCTCATTGCACATATGTCTGGCGCCGCTCCGGCAGCCCTTGAACCTTTTGGCGACGCCCCGCGACCAACACTGCGGAGGGGTTGAGCCTGCCCCCCGGGTCCAGCACCTGTCTCCCCCCGTGCCGTGTTGGTCCCGCTGGCTCCCCCTCCGCCTTCTCGCAGCAAGACTCATGCGGCGTCAGCCTTGGCGGCGCGCAGCGGACGCAGCCCCAACAGATGACAGATCGCATAGACGAGGTCGGCGCGGTTCAGCGAGTAGAAATGGAATTTCTTGATGCCCTCGTCGACGAGGTCCATGACCTGCTCGGTCGCGACCGCGGCGGCGACGAGGTGCGTCGTTGTGGGATCGGCATCAAGTCCCTCGAACCGGCGTGCTAGCCACGGCGGCACGCTGGCACCCGCACGCTGCGCGAAACCCGCGACCTGCTTGAAATTGTGGATCGGCACGATACCCGGCATGATCGGCACCCAGATGCCCGCCGCACGCGCGCGTTCGAGATAGCGCAGGAAATGCGCGTTATCGAACCCGAACTGGGTGATGATGCGATCGGCGCCGGCATCGACCTTGGCTTTGAGGTTATCGATATCGGCGTCGAGCGACACACTCTCGGGATGGCGTTCGGGATAGCCCGCGACCGAGATCTCGAAGGCGGCGATGCGCTTGAGACCATCGACGAGATCGGCGGCGTTCTGATAGCCGCCGGGATGCGGCACATATTTCGCGCCCGGACCCTCGGGCGGATCGCCGCGTAGTGCCACGATGTGGCGAACACCCGCGTCCCAATAGGCGCGCGCAACGGCGTTGACCTCGTCCTTCGAGGCGTTGACGCAGGTGAGATGGGCGGCTGGCTTCAAGCCGGTTTCACGGATCAGCCGGGTGACGGTCGCGTGCGTGCGTTCGCGCGTCGAGCCGCCGGCGCCATAGGTGACGGATACGAACTCGGGCCGCAATGGCGCCAGCCGCGTGATCGACGCCCACAGCGTGTCTTCCATCTTGCCGGTTTTCGGCGGAAAGAATTCGAAACTGACGACGATATCGCCAGCGCCGAGTAGCCGGCTTTTGCGTTCATTCGGGTTTGCCATCAGCGGGCCTCCTCGAGTTTATCAGTACCGCGCGCCAATTTGCTTGTGACCTGACGCCCGCTTGCCGGGCGTTCGGCGAGCCATAAGGATACAGTCAAGGTGAGCGCCACCTCGCCCGGCTTCGGCGCCAGGTCGCGCACGGCTTTCGGCATCAACCCAGCGTCGCGCAGCCAATGCGACACCTGATCGTGGGCGAAGCCGAGACGCTCGTGAGCCTCAGTTTCGCGCAGGAACTCCAAGGTGTGGGGCGCGAAATCGACAATCAACAAGCGGCCACCGGGGGCCAGGACGCGGGCGGCTTCACGAATGGCGAGGGCGGGGTCGGAAAGAAAATGCAGCACCTGATGCATGACGATGGCGTCGGCCTGCCGGTCGGCGAGCGACAAGGCATAGATATCGCCGTGGCGAACCTGGGCATGCGTACGGCCGTTGCGTGTGAGCTTGGCCCGGGCGTAGGCAAGCATGGCTTGGTTGACGTCGATGCCGAGGCCGCGGGCATAGCGGGCGGCGAACAGGTCGAGCGTCCGGCCGGTGCCGGTTCCAAGATCGACGAAGAACTTGAACGGCCCCGGACCCAGCGCCTCGGCCATGGCCGCTTCGACATCGTCCTCGGCGACATGCAGTGCCCGCATCCGGTCCCAGTCGGCCGCATGGGCCTCAAAGAAATCTTGCGCCGATGTTTCGCGTTCGCGCTTCAAGGCGTCGGCCCGCTCGCGGTCGCGGCGCACGGCCGGGTCCAGAGCATCGACGTCGGCGACGAGGCGCAGGGCGAAGCGGCCCCCCGCCGAGCGGTCGGAAATGTGAAAATAGACCCAGCTGCCCTCGCGGAAGCGTTCAACAAGGCCAGCCTCCGTCAGCAGCTTTAAATGGCGGCTGATGCGCGGCTGGCTTTGGCCGAGGACCAGCGTCAGATCCTTGACGTTCAACTCGCCGGCCGCCAGCAGCAGCAGGATGCGCAGACGAGTCGGTTCGGCCGCCGCCTTGAGGGCGGTGACGAGATCGTCGGTTTTGAGATCTGCGGGAAGGTCCATGCTCTATACATATAAAGATATCTTTATGTGTCAAGCACTGTTGTGGGTCATCCACCGCTCAACGCAAGGGGCGCACGTCCCGCATTGGTCCGCGGCTTAACCGGGCATTAGCCGGCGGGCCTTAGGTTCCAGGTCTGGAAATCCAATTGCGGATCGAAATCATGCGGCCTGAGGCGTTTGAGTGTGTGGATATGGCGAGTTCCAATGGCGCCCTGCCGTTGCGGTCGTCACAACGGTTTTCCGTCTCGTCCAGTCGCGTGCGTCTGATCCTGCTGGCAGGCCTTGCCGCAGCCGTTGGCGGGCCGCAGCTCGTCCTTGCCGGATACGCTTTGGCATCCGCGGAGATCCGCGCCGCAATCCTCAGCCGCCCCGTGGTTGCCTTTGAATTGGCGGCGGCGATGGTATTCTGGATTGGACTTTTTGCATTGCCCCTCATGGCGCTGTTGCAACGCCTGGCGTGGCGGCGCGACGTCGAAATCACAAGCCGCGACGTCGCCGTTAGCGACAGCCGGAGCTTCGGGGGCGGGGCTTGGACGGCGCCGCTCGCCTCCTATACCGGCGTCGCCCACCACCTGCGCACGTCGCTCTCCGGCACCCGTCATGAGATGGTTCTGGAGCATCCCGACAGCGCCCGCTCGGTCCTGCTGATGGTGACTGAGCATATCAGCGAGGCCGATGTGGCGCGGATGTCGCGGCTGCTTGGCCTGCCGCCCGTGCCGGCCAGGGAACTCTACCGTCTGCGAGGATGCAAAGATCTGGCCACAAAAGCTGCCCTTCTGGTGTCTGTGGCCGCCTGAACACGGGATGCACATTGGGATACACTGGGTCCAAACCGGGCATTCTTTTGACGCGATTTGAGTGCCTGTACCGGGAATATGACGGCTTTGGGTTGCACAGTCCGCGATGCTCTGTAAAATCTGCTTTGAAAAATCACGGGCGAGGAAGAGGGAGTGCGGCGCATCATGTTGGTTCGACAGTTTTTGATTGCGGGACGTGCCGGCTGGCCTGGAGCCCGCGCGATATTTCCAATGTTGCTCGCCGCCATTATCGTGTTCGCTGGCAGTCCTGCGCGTGCCGAATCGCCAGCAACCTACATGCAGCGCGTTTCCAATGAGTTGGTCGCCGCACAACGCACCGGCTCCGTCGCCGCCTTCAACAACGTGCTGCGCAAGCACATGGCCGTGCCGTCCATCGGTCTGACGGCCCTAGGTCCGCACGCGCGCACCCTGCCGAAACCCGATCGTCCCGCCTACTACAACGGCATGCTCAATTTCATATCCAAATATGCCGCCAAGGAAGCGCCGAAGTATCCGATCGCCAAAGCCGTCGTGACCGGCCAGAGCGCGGAGACGGCGGGTGGCGCTACGGTCGACAGCAGCATCGTGCTGCGCTCCGGTGAAAGCTATGACATCCGCTGGAAGCTCGTACGCTCGGGACAAAGCTTCAAGGTCCGCGACGCCCAGGTCGTCGGCTTCTGGATGACATCGTTCCTCGACAACTTGTTCCAGAACTACATTTCCGAAAACGGCAACAATCCGCGCGCACTCGTCATTGCGCTGAACCGGTAAAACTTACTCCGGCCTGCGTGCGGGCCAAGGTCTCGCAGACGCAATCTCGATGGAAGCGGCAGGCACATAGGCTTGCCGCTTTTTTTGCGCCGCAGCACCTGAACACCAACGCTAAATATTTGCGCCACGGCGACTGTACCCCATTGGCCTCACGTGCGCCGGATCGACCCACGTTCAATTGCGGCACGACCTGGGCAATCGCGCAACTGTGAACAATGTGTCTCGCGCAGTCGTGAACGCGATTCCCTCGTCAGATCAATTTTCTAGCGCCATCTATTTTGCGGGTTCGAGAGCCGCCGATCAGGTGGGTATGGGCGGTACACCTCGAGCCTCGCTTAAGGAAGGAAAAGGAGTTTCGATCATGAATACTCTCAAGATTGTTCGTCTCATGGGCCTGACCACCGTCCTCGCGACGGCGCCTGTGCTCCTCGCCATTGCGGCGCACGCACAAGCGCCAGCCCCATCTCCGGGTATGTCCCCGGGGCAAGTGAAACCGGTCCCACCGGCGTCGGATTTTGACGCCGATATGCCGAAATCGGGTGCAGGCAGCAGTTCGTCGTCAGCCGCGCCTTCGGCTGACACGAAGGTCTTGCCTCCGGCTGCGGCTGGCAAGAGCGCGGCGAAGGACGGTGCCAATGGCGCCGCTCCCACAATCAAGGACGTGACTGTCGGCACCGCCGTCTTTGGCTCGGATGGCCAGAAGATCGGCGAGGTCAAAGGCGTCAAGTCCGAACCCGGTGGGGTCGTGGAAGAAATCCACGTCAAGACCGGCGGGCTTCTCGGCTTCGGCGGCAAGGTCGTCGTGATCCCCGGAGCGAAGATTGCCAAGAGCGGTCAGACCATTCAGGTCGCACTCACCGCGGACGAGATCGGCAAGCTGCCGGCGCTCGCCGAGAAGAAGAGCTAAGAGCCAATCTTAGGGGCTAGATCCTGAGGGATTTGCCCGTCGCTCAACTTATCAACACCGCGACCGCGGGCCGCATGAGACAATCGTTATGCGGCCCGCTTCTTGTTTGATGACACGCCTTTCCCACGTACCCCCCGGGCCTACATACTCCCGGGCCCAGATCCCCGGGTCCATATCCCCGGGAACGTTAGAGGCAACCTAGGAGACTGTTTGGATGACATTTGAAACCAAGAAAAGCATGACCATTGTGCTGGCACTTGCGTCGGCTCTCGGCGTCAGTTCTGTTGCAGCTGTCGCAGAAACAGCGCCTGCCGCCAAACCAGCCGCGTCAACGCCAGCAGCGATTGCCCCCGCCGCTGCCAAGCCAGCTGCTGCGGCACCGGTTGCGGCCGCTGAGACCGCAACAGACGCCGCACCTGAAACGGCTGCCGCAGCACAGGCTCAGGACGCCGCGACAGAAGCTCCAGCCCCAGCGGCAGAAGCCGCGCCCGAAGCGGTGCCTGCTCCGGCCGCAACACCGGCGGTAGCGCCTATTGCGCCCGCCAAGGCCGCCGCCATGCTGAAAGCCGCTGATTTGTCCCTCGGGACGCCTGTTGTCGGCGCTGACGGTAAGGAAGTCGGCAAGATCAACCGCGTCCGCTCGGGTGCCTCCGGTGCGGTCACGGAAATCCACGTCAAGACCAATGGTAAGCAGGGCGTTGTCGCCGTCCCAGGCGACAAGATCGCCAGCGGTGGCGCGAACGTGAAGCTGTCGCTGACAGCGGACGAAGTCAGCAAACTGCCAGCGATCGCCGGCGGCAAGGGCTAAGTTTTCGTACTGTCAACGCTGCTGAAATATGTAGGGCCGCATCTCTCCCGAGGTGCGGCCCTACCCCTACCTCTCAAAGCGCTTGAACTTGATCCGGTGCGGCTCGACGGAGGCTTCGCCGAGGCGGCGCTTTTTGTCTTCCTCGTAGTCGGCGAAGTTGCCTTCGAACCATTCGACGTGGCTGTCGCCTTCGAAGGCCAAAATGTGGGTCGCAAGGCGATCGAGGAAAAAGCGGTCATGCGAGATGACCACGGCGCAACCGGGGAAATCTTCGAGTGCGGCTTCAAGCGCGCCGAGCGTTTCGGTATCGAGATCATTGGTCGGCTCGTCGAGCAGCAGCAGGTTGCCGCCTTCTTTCAGCAGCTTGGCCAGATGCACGCGGTTGCGTTCGCCGCCTGAGAGCAGGCCGACCTTTTTTTGCTGATCGGTGCCCTTGAAGTTAAACCAGCCGCAATAGGCGCGGCTCGGGACTTCCTTTTTGCCGCCGAGGAGCATCTGGTCGAGGCCTCCGGAAATTTCCTCCCACACGGTTTTCTTGTCGTCCAAATGGCCGCGCGATTGATCGACGTAGGCGATCTTGACCGTGTCACCCAATTTGATCGTGCCCTTGTCAGGTTTTTCGACGCCGGTCAGCATTTTGAACAGCGTCGTTTTGCCGGCACCGTTGGGGCCGATGACACCGACAATACCGCCGGGCGGCAACTTGAACGACAAATCGTCGATCAGAAGGCTGTCGCCGAAGGCTTTCGACAAGCCGTCAACTTCGATGACAACGCCGCCGAGACGCGGGCCCGTGGCGATTGTAAATGTCGCCTTGCTGGTTTCCTCGCGCACCGACTCTTCGACCAGTTTATCGTAGGCCGTGACACGGGCCTTGGATTTGGCCTGCCGCGCCTTGGGCGACGCTCGGATCCATTCGAGTTCGCGCGAAAGTGCTTTCTGCTTGCCCTCTTCCTGAGACTTTTCGACGGCCTCGCGCTTGGCTTTCTGTTCGAGCCAGCTCGAATAGTTGCCCTTGTAGGGCACGCCTTGGCCGCGATCGAGTTCGAGGGTCCAATCGGTGAGATTGTCGAGGAAGTAGCGGTCATGGGTGACGAGGATCACGCAGCCCGTATAATCCTTGAGGTAGCGCTCGAGCCAGGCAACGCTTTCGGCGTCCAAGTGGTTAGTCGGCTCATCGAGCAGCAAGATGTCGGGCTTCGACAGCAGCAAGCGGGTCAACGCGACGCGGCGTTTTTCGCCGCCCGACAGCTTGCTCACATCAGCGTCGCCCGGCGGCGAGCGCAGTGCGTCCAATGCCTGCTCGACTTGCGCGTCGAGGTCCCACAGGTTCTGGGCATCGATCTGATCCTGCAGCGCCGTCATTTCGTCGGCGGTTTCGTCGGTGTAGTTCGAGGCGATCTCGTTGTAGCGATCAAGGATGGCCTTCTTTTCAGCGACGCCTTCCATGGCATTGCCGAGCACATCCTTGGTTGCATCGAGCTGCGGCTCTTGCGGCAGGTAGCCGACCTTGATGCCCTCGGCGGGCCGGGCTTCGCCGATAAAATCATCGACCGTGCCAGCCATGATTTTCAGCAGCGTCGACTTGCCCGCGCCGTTCAAACCGACGACGCCGATCTTGGCACCCGGCAGGAAAGACAGGGACACGTCTTTCAGCACCTGCTTGCCGCCGGGATAGGCCTTCGACAGTTTGTGCATGTAGTAGACGTACTGGTGGGCTGCGGCCATCGATGGCGCCTCTCGTTCACGAGCTTGGGGAATTGTTGCGCCTTCTAACTGATTGGCCGCGATTGCTCAACAAAGGTGGGCGCAACACAAGTACGCAGCGTTTGCGGCGGCGGCGGAGGCATTTTTTTTGATCCCCACAGCCTCTCGACAGACGAACATCAAGGCTCTATGTTCTTGTTATGTTCTGATTTATCGTGAAGGCCGCGCAGCATGCGAAAAGCCAATGACTTTGCCAGCTTGTATATCGACTTCGACAGCTTCTTTGCCCGCGCCGAACAGCACTTGCGACCGCATCTGAGAGAGCGGCCTGTGGGGGTCATTCCGTTGCGGACGGAACATACGGTTCTCATCGCCGCCAGCCCCGAAGCCAAACGCTTCGGCGTCAAAACCGGTACGCCGGTTTCCGAGGCTCTGCAGCGCTGTCCCGACATCAAGCTCGTGATTGCGCGCCACGACGTCTATGTCCGGCTTCATCACGATATCGTCGCCGTCGTCGAAGATGTGGTTCCCGTCTACAAGACCTGCTCAATCGACGAAATCGCTTGCCGGCTTCTGAGCAACGAACGTGCCGCCGCGATTGAACTTGCCCGTTCGATCAAGCGGGCTCTCGCTTTGCAGATCGGCCCGACGTTGACCTGCTCCATCGGTCTCGCCCCCAACGAGTTGCTGGCCAAGATCGCAGCCGAGATGGAGAAACCAGACGGGCTGGTGGCATTACGGCAGGCCGATCTTCCCGAACGCTTGCTCGGCCTCAAGCTGACGGACATCCCGGGCATAGCAAAGGGCAATTCAGCCCGTTTGGCGCGGACCGGCGTCACGACCATTGCCGAACTCTGGGCACTGCCGTCACCGCAACTTCGTGCCATCTGGGGCGGTGTGCAGGGCGAGCGCTTCTGGGCGTTTTTACATGGCTTCGACATCGAGCGCGCGGAGACGGAGCGATCCATGTTCGGCCATAGCCGGGTACTGGCCAGAGACTGGCGCGGTGCTGAGAAAACGGAAGATTGCGCGCGCCTGCTGCTCGTCAAGGCGATGCGGCGCATGCGGCGAGAAGATTTCGCGGTATCGGTCCTAAGCCTCGGCCTTAAAAACGAGGCGGGCCAAAATTGGAGTGCCGATCTCCGCGTGTCGCCGTTTCGCGACGACCACACCGCGCTTCACGGATTGAAGGCACTTTTCGCGCGTGCGCACCAGGAGCGCGCGATCGGCCGGACCAAAAAAGTGCATGTGATGCTGCATGGCCTCGTTTCGGCTGCCAACATTCAACACGATCTTCTGGAAACGCCGGAAGCCCGCCGGACACGCCAGCGTTGGGAACGCCTCGCGGATATAACGGATGCCTTGCACACGCGCTACGAAGCCCCAATCGTAACGCTTGGGCCCCACATAGACTCCCCAGGAGACTACGCCGGGGCCAAGATCGCGTTCGGGCGCATCCCGGCACTCGCCGATTTTTGACGCTGGCCCGGATGACGGCAGCCCAGATGACGGCAGCCCGGATTTGCCCCACCGGGCCGGCTACCACGCCGGGTTTTTGACGCCGGTGAAAAAATAAATGCCGAGGCCGACGGTAAAGACCAGCCAGCCCCACAGCACGTGTTCGAACCATACCGCCCAGAACGAGCGCGTGCGTTCGTAGCGCCACGCGAACAGCAGGCCGCCCGCGATCGTGCCGCCAATAGCGATCCAGTTGCGGAACAGGATGTGGGCAAAGCCGAAGACGAGGGCGTTGGCGGCGATCAGCGCCCAGCGGTTCGGGAACAGCGGCCCGTAGCGGTGAAAGAAAAACACCCGATAGACGAACTCCTGGGCCAAGACCGACGTGAACGGATACAGCGTCATGATCTTTGCCCATTTGCCCGGGCGTTCGGCGGCAAGCGCGAACAACAGGTCAGGCATAGCCGTTGCGACCGACCACACAACGATCGCCGCACCGGCGATAAAAATCAGCACGATTGAGATCAGTGTCTTGTAGGAGACCCTGCGCCTGAGTTCCCTATTTAATTGAAACGTCGGGTCGAGAAACAGGAAAGCCATCATCAGCAGCAAAACCGGCGGCAGGGCGTAGAACAGCGGGACATTGTAATCGTAGACGGCGGCGCGCATGAGACATGGCGCAACGATAAACAATACGCCGAGTTCAACGATCAGACGCAGGCGGCGCGCGTCATTCGGCCAAGCGATACCCGACGTGCGCGGCAAAGTTCCGCCCGCCGCAAATCCGTCCGCCCGCTCGATGGCCCGATCACCCGACAGCATTGCCCCGTCCCGTTATTTTTCGCCGTTGTCAAAGACGCGCGCTTGCCTCAGCTGACGAACCCCGGCAGCAGCTCAGCGCGAATCCGCCAGCGGCGTTGAATTTCGTCGGCGATCAGGCGGGCGGAATCAAGAGGCTCGTAACTCCAGGTTGCGAGCGGCGCCGCAATTTCAAGCGGCCTGCTGGCGCCGTGGGCCTCGAGTGCTGCGTGAAAGCGGTCGAATTTCTCGCTGCCGCCCGACGGCTTGAAAATATGCACCGGCTTGCCTGTGGCCGCGGCTTCGCCGGCCATGTTGACGCTATCGGCGGTGACGATGAAAGCGTCGGCGTTGGCCAGGATAGACGGGTAAGGATTGGCGCCTAAGCCATCCCAAAGGAGACGCGGCGTCCCGGCCGTTGCAGCGTCGATTGACGCGACCAGTTTGGCGGGCGTCCGCCGCGACGCCGTGATCATCAGGCCCGCACCAGCCCGCGACAGCGCAGCCAACACGCGTGTCAGCCGGTCGAGGTCAGCAGGCGCAAAGCGGTAGACGCTGTTGGGCCCGCCAAGCAGCACGGCGATGCGGGGCTTAGGCAGAGCGGCGATCGACGGCGGCGACGCGGCGCGAAGTTCAGCTAAGTGCTGCTGGGTATAGCCGTGCGGCGACGTCAGCGTGGTCACGACATTGGGGCCGCGGCGGCTATCGTGTTCGGGCACCCAGAAGAGATCGGCACTGCGGGCATTCGTTCTTGGGTCAAGGAGTATCACGGTGAAGGTCGCGAGACCCGCCTGGCGTTTCAGCGCCCGGATATAGGGCGTCGTGAGGCGACCGGTCGCCAGAGCCAATGCCGGCCAAGGGGCGGCGAAATTGGAGCCCAGCTGGCCAAAGCGTTCAGCGGGCGGCACCGGCCCCCAAGGCGCCGTCAGCCGGTACAGACCTTTGAGGCTGACGCGCTTGATCTCGGCCCTGACACCTAGGGCTTCGGCAACGCCAAGACATTGCACCTCGTGACCGGCCTTGCCGTCGGAGATAATCCAGGCCGTGCGGCCCTCGAGCGGGCGCAGTTGTTGCAGCGGTTTCAGTTCGGTCATGGCTCTTTTTGATCTGCTCCGGCGCCGCTGTCGAGAGCCGAGCCTGTGTAAAATCTGCGCAAGAAACGAAATACAATATGATACTTAGCGTTCTTGATATTACTCATGACCGCGGCCGGAGTCCAAACCCTACCATGCCCCTCGTCCTCGATGCCACAGACTGGCGGATCCTGAAGGAACTACAGGCTGACGGCCGCATCACCAACATCGCGCTGGCGACCAAAATCGGGCTGTCGGCACCGCCCTGCCTGCGCCGGGTCCGGGCTCTGGAAGAAGCCGGCCTGATCGCGGGATATTCAGCCGTCGTCGACGAGGAGGCTCTCGGCTTCAAGCTGACGGCGTTTGTCATGGTCAGGCTGCACAATCAGGCTGAGGCCGACCTGCGCGCCTTCGAGAACCGCGTGCTGGGATGGGCCTTGGTGCGGGAAGCGCACATGCTGTCTGGCGAAAGCGACTTCATGCTGAAGTGCGTGGCCCGCGACCTGACGAGCTTTCAGGATTTTGTTTTGAACGAGCTCACGGCCGCGCCGAACGTCGCCAGCGTCAAGACGTTCCTGACCATCCGCCGCGCCAAACGCGAACCGGGCATTCCGATCCCTCAAAGCGCGACGAAGGGCTCCTAGAGCAGGTTCCGATCATACGGCACCAGCGTCAGGATTTTCCTCTCCCCAAGGGAGAAGGACTCCAGCCGCAATTCGATGAGATCGGAATCTGATCTAGACCGGTTGCGCGGCGCGCCGCCAATCGTTGACCAGCGTTCACTCTCCCAGCCATTGTTGCTGCTGAAGCTCAGGCTTTGGGAAATGCGTTCGGCGCTGCGAGGTTAACCGTGACTGTGCGCGTCCGCGGACTTAGCGTTGCGGGTACAGGGCTTTACTGTTTTGCGTATGGGGATCGTATTATGAGTAGACAAACACTGTTTCGTACTGCCGCGACCGCAGGGATGTTGATCGCGGTACCAACACTCGCCATCGCCGCCACGCTGTTCCAGCGGACGTTCGAGCCGGCGCATCGCGGGTCAAGTTGTTACCACCGCGCCTACACGGCTGCCGAACGCAGGCACAATCCGGATCTCAAAATTCATCAGATCGTGTTGCGGACCAGCGCCACGAACCTGTCCGGTGGCTCCAGCGGCTCGAACAATTTCGGCCTGAAGGTCGGCGTTCAAACCGGATCGTATTCCTATGCCGGTCTCGCCGGATGCAAGCCGGGCGGACCTGGCTTCGTGTGCACTCTCGAAGCTGGCGGCGGTTCCTTCCAGCTGGAACGCTCTGGCAGAGGTCTGAGGATCGCGACGCGCCGCATGAAAATCGATGGCGGCCTGTCACAATTAGAGATTAAAGGTACGAGGCGTCACCCACAGCGCTCGTTTACGCTCAATCGCGGTGACAACAGCAAGTGCGATAACGTCTTGATCTGGGGATGACGGCACAGGAGCGGGCAGCGCTGCCATGACCGGCGGCGCAGCGGCCATGGCGCCCGCCCTGGCCGTTCGCCTATTTCCACTCGACCTTGAGCACTTCGAAGCTGCGCGAGCCCTTCGGCGTCGTCACCTCGACACTTTCGCCTTTGGTCTTGCCGATCAGCGCCCGGGCAATCGGCGACGAGATCGAAATTTTGCCTTCGCGCAGGTTGGCTTCGGCATCGCCGACAATCGTGTATTTCACCTTGTCACCGGAGTCCTCGTCGGTGAGAGAAACGGTGGCACCAAACTTGATCGTATCGCCGGAGAGCTTGGACGTGTCGATGACATCGGCGCGCGACAGCTTGTCTTCCATCTCGGCAACGCGGGCTTCGTTCCAGCCCTGCTGCTCCTTGGCGGCGTGATACTCGGCGTTCTCCGAGAGGTCGCCGTGGGCGCGAGCTTCCGAGATCGCGGCAATGATGCGCGGGCGCTCTTCGGCTTTCAAGCGCTGCAGCTCGATCTCGAGGTTTCTGTGGCCCGCAACGGTCATGGGCACCCGTTCCATCGTCATCTCCAACGTCTCCGTACGTTCGCAAGAGCCTAAGCCTCAGCCGCCTAGCGCGCATGCACTTTTTTTGCTGCGAACTCTGTGATGAGACTTTGAGGAAAAACGCCTGGCCACGCCGCAGCCAACAGCCCGTCTTGCAGCGCAACGGCCTCACGCTCAACGGTGCGTGAAACTCTGCAAGGGAGCCACCTGCAGCGTGTCTGATTTCAGCGCTTTGATGGCCCGCGTCACCGCCACCGCCCCTGCTAATGTTGTATAGTAGGGGATATGGTGGTGCAAGGCCGAGCGCCGGATGTCCTTGCTGTCGCTCAGAGCTTTTGCGCCCTCAGTTGTATTAAAAACCAGCGCCACATCGCCGTTCTTGATGGCATCGACGACGTGCGGGCGGCCTTCGAGCACCTTGTTGATCATCTCGCAGGCGACGCCGTTGGCTTCGAGATAGCGCTTGGTGCCGCGCGTGGCGATGACCTTGAAGCCCATCGCCGCCAACTCTTTCACAGGTGCAACGATGCGCACCTTGTCGCCTTCTTTGACCGAGACGAACACGGTGCCGCTGGCGGGAAGTTTTTGTCCGGCGCCAATCTGGCTCTTGCCGAAGGCCATGGCGAAGTCGCGGTCGATGCCCATGACTTCGCCGGTCGAACGCATCTCGGGGCCAAGGATCGGATCGACGCCGAGGAAGCGGGCGAACGGGAACACGGCTTCTTTGACCGCGATGTGGTCGTAGTCCGGCTTTTTGAGTTTGAAGCTGCTGAGCGATTTGCCGCCCATGATCTGCGCCGCGATGGCCGCGACCGGCAGGCCAACGACTTTGGCAACGAATGGCACGGTGCGCGACGCCCGCGGATTCACTTCGAGAATGTAAACGTGGCCGTCCTTGATCGCAAACTGCACATTCATGAGCCCGACGACCTTGAGCGCCAAAGCCAATTCGCGAGTCTGGCGTTCGAGCTCGGCGATCAGCTCTTTTGACAGCGAATACGGCGGCAGTGAGCAGGCGCTGTCGCCGGAGTGAATACCGGCTTCCTCGATGTGCTCCATGATACCGGCGACGAACGTGTCTTTGCCATCCGAGAGGCAATCGACGTCGATTTCAACGGCGTCCGTCAGATAACTGTCGATGAGCAGCGGCCGCTTGTCCGACACTACAAGTTCCGACGGCCGGTCGAGGGTCGCGGACAGCCGTTTGATATAGCGATCGACCTCGGCGCCGTCGTGGACGATTTCCATGCCGCGGCCGCCGAGCACGTACGACGGGCGAATGACGACGGGATAGCCGATCCGGTCGGCGACGGCGCGGGCTTCGCCGGGGGCTTTGGCAATGCCACTTTTCGGCTGCGAAAGTTTGAGCCTGTCGATCAGGGCTTTGAAGCGGTCGCGGTCTTCGGCGAGGTCGATGGCGTCGGGTGAGGTCCCGAGGATCGGTACGCCGGCTTCCTCAAGTGCACTCGCAAGTTTCAACGGCGTCTGGCCGCCGAACTGGACGATGACGCCCTTGACCTTGCCGTTCTTGCTCTCGGTGCGAATGATTTCGAGTACGTCTTCGGCGGTCAGTGGCTCGAAGTACAAGCGGTCGGACGTGTCGTAGTCGGTCGACACGGTTTCCGGGTTGCAGTTGATCATGATTGTCTCGAATCCGGCCTTCGTCAGCGCGAAGCAGGCGTGACAGCAGCAGTAGTCGAACTCGATGCCCTGGCCGATGCGGTTCGGCCCGCCGCCGAGGATGACGATTTTCTCTTTGGCCGTCGGCTGCGCTTCGCACACCGGCGCGTCAAACAGGCCTGTCTCATACGTCGAGTACATGTACGGCGTCGGCGAAGCGAATTCGGCGGCGCAGGTATCGATGCGTTTATAGACCGGCACGACGTTGAGCGCCGTGCGGGCTTTGTGAACTTCCGCCTCGCTGGTCTTCGCGAGTTTGGCGAGGCGGGCGTCGGAAAACCCCATGGCCTTGAGCGCCCGCATCGGGCCTGCCGATTTCGGCAAGCCATGCGCGATGACGCGGGCTTCGGTGTCGATGATTGTCTTGATTTGCTCCAGGAACCACGGATCGATCTTGGAGAACTGGAACACCTGATCGACGTCAAAGCCGTGGCGGAAGGCCTGTGCGACTTTGAGCAGGCGGTCGAATGTGGGACGAGACACGGCGGCGCGGACGACGTTCTTGTCGTCACCCTGGCCAAGCCCTTCAAGCTGGATTTCATCGAAACCCGAAAGCCCCGTTTCCATCGACCGCAGGGCCTTCTGCAGGCTTTCCTGAAACGTGCGGCCAATCCCCATGGCTTCGCCGACCGATTTCATCGAGGTGGTCAGTGTTTCATCGGCGCCGGGAAATTTTTCGAACGCGAAGCGGGGAATTTTTGTGACGACGTAGTCGATCGTCGGCTCGAAGGAGGCCGGCGTCGCCCCGCCCGTGATGTCGTTTTGGACTTCATCAAGCGTATAGCCGACGGCGAGCTTGGCCGCGACCTTGGCGATCGGAAAACCGGTGGCTTTTGAGGCCAGTGCCGACGATCGCGACACGCGCGGGTTCATTTCGATGACAATGAGGCGTCCATCCTCGGGGTTGACCGCGAACTGCACGTTTGAGCCGCCGGTCTCAACACCGATCTCGCGCAGCACCGCGATCGAAGCGTCACGCATGATCTGGTATTCTTTGTCGGTCAGCGTCAGCGCCGGGGCAACCGTGATGCTATCGCCGGTATGCACGCCCATCGGATCGACGTTTTCGATTGAACAAATGATGATGCAGTTGTCCGCTTTGTCGCGCACAACTTCCATCTCGTACTCTTTCCACCCCAGAACGCTTTCTTCGATCAGCACCTGCGTTGTCGGCGAGGCGTCTAACCCGCGCTCGACGATTTCGAAAAACTCTTCGCGGTTATAGGCGATGCCGCCGCCCGTGCCGCCGAGCGTAAATGACGGCCGGATGATGGCTGGCAAGCCGACGTGCTCAAGCCCGGCTGCGGCTTCATCGCGATTGTGCGCCATCTTCGAGCGCGGCGTTTCGAGACCGATTTTGGTCATGGCGTCGCGGAACAGCAGCCGGTCTTCGGCCTTGTCGATGGCCGCGGCCTTGGCGCCGATCAATTCGACGCCGTACTGTTTGAGCACGCCCATTTTGTCTAGAGCTAAGGCCGTGTTCAGCGCCGTCTGGCCGCCCATGGTCGGCAGGATGGCGTCCGGCCTTTCCTTGGCGATGATTTTGGCGACCACCTCGGGCGTGATCGGCTCGATGTAGGTCGCGTCCGCCAGATCCGGGTCGGTCATGATCGTCGCCGGATTGGAATTGACCAGGATGATCCGGTAGCCTTCGGCCTTCAAGGCTTTGCAGGCCTGGGTGCCGGAATAATCGAACTCGCACGCCTGGCCGATGACGATGGGGCCGGCGCCGATGATGAGGATGGATTTGATGTCTGTACGCTTTGGCATAGACCGGGCTTTTATGGCCCCCGCAAGCGTTTGGCTATAGGCAGCGATGCCTCATCACCGGGCTTTCACCAGCCGGATGCATTGGCGCCGCTTTGTGACACAGACCGCCGCCGCCAAACCCCGCTTTCAGCCACTACTTCGGCGGCCCGGCTCCGGTGTCCTTGACCACGTCCTTGGGTGCCTCGATTTTGATCTCGACCGGGTAGGAATAGCTGGTCTTGAACATCGGCTTCGTCTCCCGCCCTGGTGCCAGCAGGGCGTTGCTGACCGGCATGCCCGTCGTCGCATCAACGTAGAACATGCGGAAGGTGTCGTTCTTCGGCGCGGTCGAGTCCTTGGCGGGCTCGTCCTCGAGCTTGTAAGACAGCACTTCGCGGCCCTCCAACTGCGCCTTACCTTTGCAACTGTAGTTGCCAACGTCTTCCTGATGCTCGACGACCGATTCGTACAACTGCGCCTTGAGCTGCTGCGTTAGACCGGTGGGCAGCTCCTGCCATCCCTTACCCTCGTTGCCCCAAGCTGTGTCACCGATCAGAACCACTTCAGACGACTGTTTGGTGACGACGGTCGTCACCTTCTGGTGCATCTTATCAGGCAATACATAATCGACTTCCATTGCCACCGGCCCATTCTCGGTGATCATCGACGTCGCCATCCGGAACCACGAGGCCTTGCGCAGTTTCTGCAGCGCGCTGGCCACTTCATCGCGGCATGGGTTGGCGTTTTTCTTCGCTGCCCCGGCCGGGGCGCCTGGGGCGCCTGGGGCTTCAACAGGCGCTGGAGCCCCGTCTGGCGGAGTTTGAGCGATGGCCGCGCCACTGGCGAACAGGAGAACCGAGAGGCCAAGAGAGAGGGAGCGCATGGGTCGACGTCCTTGAACTTTGATGTGGTGGATTAGATGGCCAGAATTAGGGCAGCTTTTGCACCGGTGCACCCTGCGGAATCTCAATCTTCATGTCGGTGGGATAGGAATACGCCACCTTCATCACGGGCTCGTCTTTGCCGGATATTGAAGCTACGACATTGAAAGCCGGCAGGCCGCTGGCCGGATCGACGAAGATCGTGCGGGCGAGCATTTTTTCAGGCGCGGTGCCAGGCTGGTCTTTGCCAGACGTCCGGTAACCCAGAAACTCTTTGCCCTCAAATGCCGACGTACCGAGACATTCAAAGGTTCCGATATTCTTCGACGGGGCGCCGACCGCGGTGGCGACTTCGGCGACGATCGACTGGGTGAACTGCGGCAGTAACTCTTCGAACGCCCCGCTCGAGCCGGCGAAGGCGCGGCTGCCAACCAGCATGGTTTGCTGATCGCCCGGCATGGCCGGTGATTTGACGGTTTGGAGCATCTTGTCGGGGGGCATGTAATCGACGGTCATGTCGGCGAGCCCTTCTGCCGTTGGCTGCTGCATGGCGACGCGGAAAGCTTTCGACGTACGCTGCTTTTCAAACGCCGCAACCACATCAGCCGTGCAGTCGGCGGCGTGTGCCGCGTGGACGAAAGCCATAAAACCAACCAGTGCAATCAAACCGCCGCGCATGAAATCCTCCGGAAAGCTGTTTTCCGGGTTATATACGCGGACTTTGGGCGGGCGCGATCTTAAAGTTCTGAAAGGTTGATGGGGTCCCCCTCTCCCCATGACTTCACTTCATGGGGAGAGGGTTGGGGTGAGGGGCGGTCGCACCCAATTGTCATCCCGGGGCTCGTCCCCTGGATCCATCGTGCCTAAATCGCTGACGGTTGATATTCTGCGCCGTGGATCCCGGCAATAAATGCCGGGATGACAGCTGAGGGTGATGCCGCGCCACCGCACCGCTCAGACCGAAACACACACCGTTGCCGCATGATCGGCGCCGGGACAGGGACGGCGTGCCACCCAGCTTATTTCCCCGTCTTAGCCCGCATTTTTTCGCAAGGGTCGGGGCGTTCAGCGCGTGGGGTAAAAATAATGTAGTCGGCCGCCGGTTTGCCGTCAGGGTCGCGGGGTACGTAGGCCTCGGGATCGTTTTTACCGTCCTCGACCTCAACAAGCATGACCGAGATGACTTTTTTATCGGGGGCACGCTGGTGGATGTACCAGGGCACGCCGCGGTCGGTGCGGACGTGGGTGTTACCGGCGATCAGGATGGCTGAGCCGTGTTTGTCAGCGGCCTTGAGCACGGCATCGGCGAGCGAGGCGTCGCGATAGCGCTGCGCATAGGCCATACCACCGAAGGCTTGCCTCGGCATGGCGCCGCAATGGGCTTCTTCGATTTCCGCGAGCGAGGCGTCGTCGAGTTTGGGCCCGAGGAGACGATCGAGTTTCAGACGCGCGCGTTCGTCTGCAGGGAGTGCCGCCTCGCCGTCTTTGGCGACTTTCATGATCATGTCGCGGGTCACGTCGCCGGGGTAAATGGGGAGTTTCGCGTCGATGGCGGCCTGGAACAGCGGATCGTAGCCGTTCTCTGACCAGCCGGATTGGTCCCAGTCAAGAAGGCGTTTGAGTTCGGCCAGGGTCGCCGATGGTGGATCACTCATTCTCAATGCGTCGAATTTATCAATTCCCCGCTTCTGATCGGCACGGATTTGCTCGAAGACAAGTGCAGGTTTGTTGTTTCGGTTGTTTGTGAACATCGCAACGAGCTTTGCGCGAAAATCATGGTGATCGAGATTGTCATGCACTTCGCCGAGCACAAGGAACGGCATGGTATCCGCGCGCGGATGGACGGCATCGGCTTGCACAAATCCCACAAATTTCGAAAGGCCGACAATCACATCGTTTTTGAAATACGCCGTTTCCCGGCCATCTGTGCTGGGAGCTGTTCGCAGCACACGCGCAACGAGAGGATGCTTCGATCGATTGTGCCATGACAAGCTAATGACGTCAGCGACTTTGAAGCATTCGAGTGAGCCCGTGCAGGGCGTACCCGGCTCAACGTGAAATTCCTGCGCGGGTGCAGATGCTGCAATAGCGAATGACGCAAATAATATGCTTGGAAAAATGCGCTTAGGCCAAAGCTTACCCAAGCGTCAGCGTCCCAAGGCTAAGGCTGAGCGCGGGCAGCGCCAGTGGTGCGAGGGTTTGGCTCGGCGCGGCGGTCGAGATTTTTCCGTAGCCGTGCTCGCCCGGCTCAAGATGCACGATCGTCTCCAGCGTCTTGGCGTTGACGACCCAGTATTCGCGCACGCCGAGGCCAGAATAAATCCTAGCCTTGAGTTTCGTGTCGTATGCAAGACTGGAGTCCGCCACCTCGACGAGCAGCAAAACTTCGGAAGGCGGCACCTCATCGGCTCGAAATCCGGCCTTACAGACAATCATCTCGGGTTCGAGATAAAGATCGCCACCAGGCCGCCATCCTGGCTCGTTGTAAAGACGATATCCCTTGGGAAGAATTTCCGCGAGGTGGTTCTGAAGCTCGCCCCGCACCCACTCGTGGCGCCCGCCCTTCGCATGCATCGGAAGTAGTTCCCCGTCGACGAGTTCGAGCCGTTCGCGTTCCCGGTCGATCCCGCCGAAAAAGCCGAGTTCCGACAGCCGTTCGAATTCCTCAAGCGTCCACTTGAGGCGCGGCAGCCCGTCCGCCGTTTGAGTTGTGGCGTGCTGGCTTCTTGGAGGGCGTGCAATCTCGTTCATCAGCTTAGTGTAGCCCGGAATCCGGCAAGATTGAAGGCGTCAGACGCTAGTTGGTGACGATCCCGGCACGCGCTGCTTTTCCTCTCCCGGAACGGGAGAGGATGTCACGAAGCGACAGGTGAGGGACTTGCCCCAACAAACGTGCCTACAGCGTAGCCCCTCATCCGGCGCTGCGCGCCACCGTCTCCCCAAGGGAGAATGAACTTCACTAACGCTCCCTGACGGCTGCCTCACCCTTGCTTGCGCGCATCATGTTGGTGAAGCGGGTGAAGAGGTAGTGGCTGTCCTGCGGCCCGGGTGAGGCTTCGGGGTGGTGCTGCACGGAGAACACGGGGCGACCATCGAGCTGCAAACCGCAGTTGGAGCCGTCGAACAGCGACACATGCGTTTCGACGACGCCCTTCGGCAAACTGTCGCGATCAACCGCGAAGCCGTGGTTCATCGACACGATCTCGACCTTGTTGGTCGTGAAGTCTTTGACCGGGTGATTGGCGCCGTGGTGGCCCTGATGCATCTTTTTGGTTTTGCCGCCAAGCGCGATGCCGAGCATCTGGTGGCCGAGGCAAATGCCGAACACCGGTAAGCCGCTCGCAACCAGCTTTTTGATTTCCGGCACGGCGTATTTGCCTGTTGCCGCCGGATCGCCGGGGCCGTTTGACAAGAACACGCCGTCGGGTTTGCGGCCCAAAACGTCTTCGGCTTTTGCCGTTGCCGGCAGCACCGTCACCTTGCAGCCCGCTGACGCGAGGCAACGCAATATGTTGGTCTTCAAACCGTAGTCGATGGCGACGACGTGGAACTCAGGCGTCTCGTTGCGGGCGTAGTCCTTCTGGCCCCACACCCAGCGCATTTCGTCCCAGGTGTAGCTCTGTCCCGTTGTCACATCGGGGACGAGATCGAGACCAAGCAACCCCGGCCACGCCTTGGCTTCTTTTTTCAATTTGGCGATGTCGAACGTGCCCGAAGGCTCGTGCGCAATGACGCCGTTCGGCATGCCGTGATCGCGGATGCGGGCGGTCAGGGCGCGGGTATCTATGCCGGTGATACCAGCAATACCCCGCGTTTTGAGCCAGGCGTCGAGATGCCCGGCGGCGCGATAGTTCGACGGCCCGGTGATGGAGGCGCGCAGCACCACGCCGCGCACGCCCGAGCGCGCAGCCAAGTTCGAGGTTTCGCTGTCCTCTGGGTTCGCGCCGACGTTGCCGATGTGCGGAAACGTAAAGGTGATGATCTGCCCGGCATAACTCGGGTCGGTCAGAATTTCCTGGTATCCAGTGATCGCCGTGTTGAAGCAGACTTCGCCCACGGCGCTGCCTGTCGCGCCGATGCCGTGGCCGGAAATGACCGTGCCATCATCGAGCACGAGGCGTGCTGTCAGTGGCGTATCGGTCCAGGGCTGCGGGGTGGTCATAGGCCGTCCAAATTTGCGTGCCGCTCAGTGGCCCACCACGCCAGGCTTCGAAGCGTTCGGGACCGGCGTGCAGATCGCGGGGGTTTCAAATCGCGCCGGACCCTAGGGGAACGGCCTGTTGAGGTCAATTCCCTGAGCCCCGGCCATGCCTGCGACCAAAACTTTCAAGATACAGCCCGGCTTGCAGTGGCGCACTTGGCCGCCTAAAGCTCGCAACCGGTCCCGAGGAGGCGAAACATGCGCGCGACAATTTCGAACGATCTCAAAACGGCGATGAAGACCGGCGACAAGGTCAAGGTCGGCACGCTGCGGTTGATCAATGCCGCCATTCAGACCGCCGAGATCGAGGCCAAGACCACCATCGACGCCAGCGCCGTGCTCGCGGTCATGACCAAGATGGTCAAACAGCGCCGCGATTCGATTGCGCAATTTACCAGCGGCGGTCGCGCAGACCTCGCGAGCATCGAGCAGGCCGAGATCGCCATCATCGAAGCCTATTTGCCAAAGCAGATGGATGACGCCGCTGTGACGGCCGCCATCGCCGCCGCGATCACTGAGTCCGGCGCCGCTTCGCCTAAGGACATGGGCAAGGTCATGGGCCTGCTCAAAGCCAAGTTCACTGGGCAAATGGATTTCCAGAAAGCCAGCGCGGCGGTGAAGGCGGCATTGGGCTAACGCCATCCGGCGCGCAGCTGCCACATCCCGGGTTAACGCCGCGTAAAGCATACAGGGTCTATCTCTTGTGCTTTGCCGGCGACAATTCAATGACAAGCCTGCGCCATTGTCTGTTAGCGATTTTAACGCCTGGGGGACGGCTCTCCCAGCTGTCATGCGCCGTTCTCATTATTGGGCTCGTCGCGATTCACGCCGCGATCCTAGCGCACCTCAACGCCCACGTTGCCGACTATCCGCCCTACAATGCGTTGTCGATTGCGCTTGTTGTGCTGCTGTGGATGAAGTTCTCCGCGCTCAGCCGCCGCTTCCACGATTGCGACAGCGCCGCGTTTTTCCTGTTGCCGTATTTTGTGCTGATGGTCGTCTCATACTTGGTCGCCTTCGACCATGGCAAACTCGCTGACAGCCCGTTCGAGGAAGATCGCGATCTCGCAGCAACCGTTGAGAGCATCCGCGTCGCCTTTCAGGTCAGCGGCATGGGCATCGTGCTGATGGCGCTCAAAAGCGCCGGTGACAGCGGGCCCAATGCGTATGGCCCGCCGTTCTCAAGCCTCAGCGGCGGCAAGATCGCGAAAAGCCAAATCATCACTGAGGCCACGCGGACGCCCGCCCGCGGACCGCACATCGCAAAGCCTGCGCCAGCCGAAAAACCCGCAAGGCCCATGGGACTTCCGCTTGCCGTCGGCCCGAGGGGCAAAATTTCGCCCGCAGCCGGTAGCCGCGATCGAAAAGCTGATTTCGGCCGCCGCTAGGTTGCCCGCCTGTGGATAGCGGCCCTGTGGATAGCGGGCAGAGATCAGCCGGAAAACGTCCCCGAAAACGGGATGCCGCTGCGAATCACTTATGCATGACTGAGCGGCGATTCGGGGCATCCCACCCGGCGCGCCCGAGGAGCGTCATGCGGTTCAGCCCCAACTTTCTCGATGAGATCCGCGCCCGCGTGCCTGTCAGCCAGGTCGTCGCGCGCAAAGTCGCGCTCAAGAAGAAGGGCCGCGAGTACGCCGGGCTGTCGCCGTTCAAATCGGAAAAAACCGCGTCGTTCTTCGTCAACGACCAAAAGGGATTTTATCACTGCTTTGCCTCCGGCGAGCATGGCGATATTTTTTCGTTCCTGATGAAAACCGAAGGCCTCGAGTTCCCCGAGGCTGTCGAGCGGCTGGCGCAAGAAGCCGGCTTGACGATGCCGCAGCAAACCGAGCACAACATCGAGCAGGAGGACCAGCGCGACCGGCTGTACCGGCTGCTGGATGCCGCCGCTATATTCTTCGAAGACGGTTTGCGCGCCGGCCTCGGCCAGGAGGCGCGGCGCTATATCGAAAAACGCGGTTTGGCGCGTGCAACGATTGCCACGTTCCGGCTCGGCTACGCTGCGAATTCACGGTCGGCGCTGCGCGAGCATCTCAAAGGCCAGGGCTTTTCAGTTGCCGACATGATCGCCAGCGGCATGCTGATCGCGGGCGACGACATTCCCGAACCCTACGACCGCTTCCGCAACCGCGTCATGTTCCCGATCCTCGATCTCAAGGGCCGGGTCATCGCCTTCGGAGGCCGGGCTCTGGATAAGGACGCGCCGGCGAAATACCTGAACTCTCCCGAAACGCCGCTGTTCCATAAGAGCCACGTGCTGTTCAACGCGGCGCGTGCCCGTCCGCTCGCCCACGACAAGGGCCGCGTCATCGCGGTCGAAGGCTACATGGACGTCGTCGCGCTGCACGAGGGCGGCTTCGGCGAAGCCGTGGCGCCGCTCGGCACGGCGCTGACCGAGGAGCAGGTCAAGCTGCTCTGGCGCATGGTGCCGGAACCGGTCCTGTGTTTTGACGGCGACAGCGCCGGACGCAAGGCCGCCTTCCGCGCCGTCGATACCGCGCTGCCTCACTTGAAGCCCGGGTACAGCGTCGCCTTCGCGTTTCTGCCCGACGGCCTCGATCCCGACGATCTGATCCGGCAGCATGGCGCCAGCGCCTTTGCCGAAATTTTGGCCAAAACCCGGCCGCTTATCGACGTGCTTTGGGAGCGCGAGGTCCAAGCTGGCCCCTTAACCACGCCCGAACAGCGCGCCGCGCTCGAAGCCCGCCTCAGGGGCCTATCGGCGGCCATTGCCGATCCGACGGTGCGCAGCCACTACACCCAAGAGTTGCGCGACCGGCTTTATGCCCTTGGCCGCTCGGCGCCCGGAAGCCGCAGTTATCCTCTAGGGTCCCAGAAGCCCTTCCAGGGCACCTCCTACGCCCGTCCGGTTTTGACGCCTGACTGGCGCCAGCGTGAGCGCACCCGGCTGGACGGGCCTCCTCGGGGCTTCTACAGCCGGTCCAATGCCAAGCCTCCCCCGCCCGCCGGAGCCGGCCCGGAATTAACAAGTTTGTCGCAGCCGGTTTCCCCGCGGGAAGCTTTAATCCTTAAGACGCTGCTCAATCATCCCTGGCTGATTGACCAAGAATCCGAGGTGGTTGCTGAATTGACCTTCGCGTCGCGGGCGCTCGCGGGGCTGCGCGATGAAATCCTCACGATACATGCCATGTCGAATTCTCTTGACACGGCATCTCTGCACTCCCAATTGACCAAAACGGGCGTCTCGAAAGTGGTGGACCTCGTCGCGCGAACGATGACGCACAAAAGCGACCGTTTTGCCGAGCCAGAGGCGTCCACCACCGAAGTCGAAACCGGATGGAACCATATCCTCGCGCTGCACCAGCGCCAGGATAGCTTGGGGCGCATGCTCAAGGCGGCCGAGGAGGCGTGGTACCGCGAGTGCACTGAGGAAGCCGAGGCGCGCCTGCTGGATATCAAGCGGCAGATCGCGCACGTCAGCGCTCTGGATCATATAGACAACAACGGCCACAGGCTCGCCGAGACGCCGGAACCGACCGTCAAACGCGCGAGTTGAGCGAAATTTTTACGGTTGCGCCCCAGGGCAGCCAGGGTTTGAAGCCCGGCGCCAGCCTCCAAAAGGGCAGCAACACTGAAACACGCTTCTGCCCGCATAGGGTAGGGGCACTTGAACACGAAGGATGAGCGGATGGCACGCGCACAGCCGGCGACGCAAAAGACCGAACCCCAGGCCGGCCCTGCCGCAGCCGAAGCCCCCGAGCGGGATAGTCCACTGCTCGATCTCTCCGATCAAGCGGTCAAGCGGCTGTTAAAAACCGCCAAGGCCAAAGGCTACGTCACGCTGGACCAGCTCAACGCAGTTCTACCGTCCGAAGAGGTCTCATCCGACCAGATCGAGGACCTCTACGCGACGCTATCGGACATGGGCATCAACGTCGTCGAAACCGACGAAGGGGAAGACCAGGCGGACGGCCCCGAAGAGCCCGCCGACGAAGAGGAAAGCCGCTCGCTCGTCGCCAACAACTCCCTGGTCAAAGCGGAAGCCAAGGCCGAACCGGCCGAGCGGACCGACGATCCCGTGCGCATGTACCTGCGTGAGATGGGCTCGGTCGAACTGCTATCGCGCGAAGGCGAAATCGCCATCGCCAAGCGCATCGAGGCCGGACGCGAAGCCATGATTGCCGGCTTGTGCGAAAGCCCGCTGACCTTTCAGGCCATCATCATCTGGCGCGACGAGTTGAACGACGGCAAGATTTTGCTGCGTGACATCATCGATCTCGAAGCCACCTACGAGGGCCCCGAGCCCAAGATGGGCGCCAACGTTACCGCTGACGGCATCGCCATTCACACGCCGCCGCCGCCGGTCGTGCCCGGTGCGCCTCCCCCCGAACGCGAAGCCGAAGGCGAGGACGACGACGAGTTCGAGAACGCCATGTCGCTCGCCGCTATGGAAGCGGAATTAAAGCCGAAGGTTTTAGAAACCTTCGACCAGATCGCAGACACGTATAAGAAGCTGCGCAAACAGCAGGACAAGAAGCTCGAGCAGCAGGTCGCAGGCGAACAGGGCTCACGCCAGCAGCAGAAGGCCTACGACAAGCTGCGCGACGAGATCGTCACTGACGTGAAATCACTTTCCCTCAATAACAACCGTATCGAAAGCCTCGTCGAGCAGCTGTACTCCATCAACAAGCGCCTGATCGGCCTTGAAGGCCGCCTGATGCGCCTCGCTGACAGCTACGGCGTCGCCCGCCAGCTGTTCATCGACGAATATTACGGCAACGAACTCGACCAGACGTGGCTCGACCGCATGAGCACGAACGGCAAGAAGTGGACGCAATTCGTCAAGCACGAGCGCGGCCAGATCGTCACCATCCGCGGCGACATCCACCAGCTGGCGACCGACACGGGGCTCGAAATCCCCGAGTTCCGCCGCATCGTCAAAGCCGTGCAGAAGGGCGAGCGCGAAGCCCGTCAGGCCAAGAAGGAAATGGTCGAGGCCAACCTGCGTCTGGTCATTTCAATCGCCAAAAAATACACCAACCGCGGCCTGCAGTTCCTCGATCTGATCCAGGAAGGCAACATCGGCCTGATGAAGGCCGTCGACAAGTTCGAGTACCGCCGCGGCTACAAGTTCTCGACCTATGCGACGTGGTGGATCCGTCAGGCCATCACACGTTCGATCGCCGACCAGGCGCGCACCATCCGCATTCCTGTGCACATGATCGAGACGATCAACAAGATCGTGCGCACAAGCCGCCAGATGCTGCACGAAATCGGCCGCGAGCCGACGCCGGAAGAGCTGGCTGAAAAGTTGGCGATGCCGCTTGAAAAAGTGCGCAAGGTTTTAAAGATCGCGAAAGAGCCGATCTCGCTTGAGACGCCGATCGGCGACGAAGAAGATAGCCACCTCGGCGATTTCATCGAGGACCGCAACGCCATACTGCCGATCGAGAGCGCTATTCAGTCGAATTTGCGCGAAACCACGACGCGGGTGCTGGCCTCACTGACGCCGCGCGAAGAGCGCGTTTTGCGCATGCGCTTTGGCATCGGCATGAACACCGACCACACGCTCGAAGAAGTCGGCCAGCAATTCTCGGTGACGCGCGAACGCATCCGCCAGATCGAGGCCAAGGCGCTGCGGAAACTCAAGCATCCGAGCCGGAGCAGGAAGTTGCGGTCGTTCCTCGACAACTAGGCCGGGCCAGTCTTCACTTGTAGGTTGGGTTAGCGCAGGCCGAGGCGCTGCGAATTTGTTGCGCTGCCAAATCCCCCGCGCGCGACCACTTGGAAGTCCCCTTGCGGGGTAACCCAACGACGTGGGTGCCGCGAGACAAGTTGTTGGGTTACGCGCGGACATTCAATCTCGTTCGCTAGCGAAGCCGGTGGCCGCGCTAACCCAACCTACGAAACTAAAATCTCAATATGCGCAAAGACGGCAAGGCTGAAAATCAACATTACGTTCCGAAGATGCTGTTGCGACCTTTTGCTAACGGCCAAGCTCGCGTAGCCCGCAGCAACACGCACCCTTGTAGGGCGTCAATAGCCCCGCACTGCACTCGGGGCGTATTGCGCCGTGATCTTGCGCCGGCGCCTGTTGCGAGACGGCGCAATACGCTTTGCCCAAGTGCAGTGGGCGAAGCTATTGCGCCCTACACCCCCTTCCCCCGCTCCATCATCTTCCTCTGCTCATCGACAATGTAGTCGCGCACGATGGGGCTCGCGTCGCGTTTTTTGGCCAGCTGCATGTGGAAGACTTCCTGGGCTCCGGTGCGGAACATCATTTCGGCGCTGATCAGATAAAATTCCCACATCCGGCAGAAGCGCTCGTCGTACATGGCCGCGACCTTGGCGCGGTTAGCCTCAAAACGCTGGTGCCAATGCAGCAGCGTCGTGGCGTAGTGCAGGCGCAGGAATTCGACATCCGTCACCCACAGCTGATTGCGCTCGACGGCGGGAAACACCTCTGACAGCGCCGGCGAATAGGCGCCTGGAAAAATGTATTTCCTGAGCCACGGGCTCGCCGTGCCAGGCGGACTCATTTTGCCGATGGAGTGCAGCAGCATGACGCCGTCGTCACTCAACAGATCGTTGACCTTGGCGAAAAACTCGCCGTAGTGGGCGACGCCGACGTGCTCGAACATGCCGACCGAGACGATGCGATCGAACTTCTGTGATATCTTGCGATAATCGACGAGTTCGAAGCGCACGCGCCGACCGAGACCTGCACCTTGCGCTCTTGTCTCAGCTAGCGCGTGCTGCTCTTTCGATAAGGTGACGCCGAGCACCTCAATATCGGCGACGCGCGCCAAGTACATCGCCAATCCGCCCCAGCCCGAGCCGATATCGAGCACTTTCATGCCGGTCTTCAATTGCAGTTTGGCGGCAATGAGCCGGCATTTGTTGATCTGGGCTGCTTCCAGACTTTCATCCTCTTCGCGAAAGTAGGCGCAGGAGTAAAACAGGCCGCTATCAAGAAAAAGTTCGTAGAAGGCGTTGCCGATATCGTAGTGGTGGGCGACGTTGGCCTGAGCCTTGCCGACGGGATTGGCCTGCTGGAAGCGTTTCAAAACGCGCGAGGCCTTTTGAAACACCTTCTGCATCGGAAACGCGGCGAGCGCGCGCCTGTTGATCGAGAACAGGGTGAGAAAATCGCGAAGGCTCGAGCCCGGAAAGCTCATGCGGCCGTCCATATAGGCTTCACCGGCATAGAGCTCGGGATTGAAGAACAGCTGGCGATAGAGTGCCGGATCCGTGAGCTTCATCGTCACGGCGGGCGCGCTTGGGCCGGGGCTCGTGGGGTTAGCGCCGAACGCGTGCGTGCGCCCCTCGGCGTCGATGACGGTCAGGCTCCCGACCCGAATGAACGACCTGAGCATGATCGACAACGGAAACATCAGCTCGCCTTCCAGACGACGTTGTGGGCTCTCCAAATATTGCATGAACGCGAGAAATGGGAGGGGTATTCGCGTGGCGCAGCAACGGCCCAGACCCTAAGTACACATGACACTGCGCTCGCTGCGAATTTTCCCGGCGCCGCCACTCGCCGTGCTAGACTTCCACGTCTTTGTCTGGCCGTCCCATGCGGCATGACCTAACCCAGGAGCACAACGTGACAGTCATGCAGCTGATCTATGCGTCGCGGCCATTCGGCTTCGATGATCTGGCTTTAAGCGGAATTTTAGCGTCGGCCCGGCGCAACAACCGGCGTGACGGCATTACCGGGGCGCTGATCTGCCGCGAAGACTTGTTTCTGCAATTGCTCGAAGGTCCGCAAAATGTCGTGACTGCGTTGTTCGCTCGCATAGTGCGCGACGATCGCCATACTGATGTTGTCACACTTGTGAGCGGCGATATCGAAACCCGGCTGTTCCCTGAATGGGCCATGCGCCACGATCCGGCGCAGAGCTGGATGTGGACGGCTGAACAAGTGACCGCGGGGGCAGTTGGTCGCGCCTCAAAGGATGAAATTCTCGGCGTATTCACGCGGCTGGCGCAACAGCCGCCGTCGGAACCGCAAGCCTTTTCGATGTCCGAAGGGGCAGAGACGGCGTAAGCTTTTGGCGATCGCGTAAAGGCGGCGCTTGCTCTCACCCAATTGTCAAAATCTCGGCCTCGCCTTGCCCCGCCCGCGCCACGTCGCCCACGCTCTTGCCGAGCAGTGCTTGCGCTAACGGCGCGACGTAGGAGATTGAGCCTTGCGCGGGGTTGGCTTCATCTTCGCCGACAATGCGGAATTTTTGTTGCCGGCCATCGTCGCGGCGCAAGGTGACGGTCGAGCCAAATTGAACCGTTTTCACGTTCAGCGGCGCCGGTTGAACTTCGGCCGTCGAAAGCCGCTGCGACCAGTATCGTAGATCGCGCGCCGCCCGCGCAAGCGTTCCCCGGTCGTTCGCCAACTGCGCCGCCGCGTGCGCGCTATGCGCATTTTTGGAATAGGTTTCGATCAGCGCGAGACCTTCGGGCGTCACGAGGTTTGGGTGCTCCGAGATCAGCTTCTCAGGGACGTCCTCGAAGACCTCGCCGCCGTCGGGTTCCTTGACAAAGGCTCTGCTCATCGCAAGGGGAGTATCCCACATTTTGCGGCGATGCCGTCAGCGCCAATCAAGCGTCGCGGCTGTTGGCTAGCCTGGCGGCGATCTCGAGCAGGAGCTGGCGATCCTCTGAGCCCTCGATGGCCGCAAACGACCGAGCCAGCCGCACGCCCTCTGTGAAGCGCTGCACATCGCGCGAGGTGGTCTCAAACGCTGTGCCGCTCTCGTTGAACCCTGGCGCGTTGAACCCTGGCGCGACGGCGTCCATGCCAAGCTCGCGCAACCGCGACAGCAGTGTTGCAGGCAAGGTTTGCATGTTGGCAGCCATGGTGTGACTCGCTTGCTATCCGAGCCGAAGACTACCTCGAACTGGCGCTCGCGCATTCGAGAAAAGCCAATACAATCAATACGGTAAAGTTTTTCCATATTACAACCTAAGGTCGAATATGATGCAAACCAACGTCGCGTTTTGAGCGGCGGCGAAGCAATTGGAAGCCGCGATGGCGACCTGCTAGAGAGCACAAAAGAGTTTCATGCCCCTGATCCCGGAGCCGCCCATGACCGACACCACGCCAGAATCGCAAGCCCGCGCCAAAACCGCGGCCCTCATCCGCGATTACTACGCCGCCTTCAACACCGGCAACAGCGACGCCATGCTCGCCTTCCTGACCGACGACGTCATCCACGACGTCAACCAGGGCGAACGCCGCCAGGGCAAGGATAAGTTTCGCGCCTTCAACGCCCGCATGGACCACAACTACAAGGAAGACCTCAAAGACATCGTCGTGCTGGTATCGAAGGATGCGATGCGGGCTGCGGCCGAGTTCAACGTCCACGGCGTCTACAAGAATTCGGAAGACGGCCTGCCGCCGGCCAAGGGACAAAAATACGTGCTGCCCGCCGGCACCTTCTTCGCTGTTCGCGACGGCAAGATTTGCCGCGTCACGACGTATTACAATCTGACCGACTGGATCACCCAGGTCGCGGGCTGAGGCGGCGAACAGACGCGATGAAGGATACGGCCAAGAAGCTCGACGTCAAATCCGTAACCGGCAAGGATATCGATGCCATCCTGCCCGATCTCGCGCGGCTGCGCATCGCCGTGTTCCGCGACTGGCCGTATCTCTATGACGGCACGCTCGACTATGAGCAAACCTATCTCGCCCAATTCGCAGCCGCCAAGGGCGCGGTGGTCATTTGCGCCTATGACGGCAAGGATATGGTGGGGGCTTCGACCGCCGCCCCCATGATCGAACACGCGGATGAATTCGGCGAGCCGTTCCGTAACGCCGGATATGATCTCACCAAGATCTTCTATTGCGGCGAGAGCGTGCTGCTCAAAAGCCATCGCGGCTACGGTCTCGGTCACGCCTTTTTCGATGGCCGCGAGGCCCAGGCGCATAGGCTCGGAGGCTTCACGCATTCGACTTTCTGCCGCGTGGTGCGCTCCGGCGATCACCCGTTGAAGCCCGTGGATTACGCACCCCTCGATCCGTTCTGGAGCAAGCGTGGCTATCAGCCGGTTGACGGCCTGATTGCAACCTACGACTGGAAAGACGTCGATCAGGTGGTTGAGACCACGCATCAGATGCAATTCTGGATGAAAAAGCTCTGATGACCATACCCTCCACGCTCAAAGTCGCGAGCGCGCAATATCCCATCGGCCAGCCGAAATCTTTGCCTGAGTGGGAAGACAAGATCGCGCTGTGGGTCAGGACGGGCGCGGCGACGGGTGCCGAGCTTCTGGTATTCCCGGAATACGCCGCAATCGAACAGGCGGCGTGCTTCGGTCCCGAAGTCTACGGCGATTTGCAGGTTACGCTCTCGAAAGTGGCTGAGCTGGCGGCGTCGCGCGTGCAGCTTCATCTCGATCTCGCGAAGATGCATGGTGTCCACATCCTCGCCGGCTCAGGCCCGGTGCTCAAATCCGATGGCCGCTTCGTCAACGCGGCCCAGCTCGTCACGCCCGGCGGCCACATCGGCGAACAGGAAAAGCTGATCATGACGCCGTTCGAGCGCGACTGGGGCATGTCCGCGGGCGGCCCGGTGCGCGTGTTCAAAACCCGCATCGGCACCTTCGGAATAGCAATCTGCTACGACAGCGAATTTCCGCTGCTGGTCCGCGCCATGGCGGAAGCGGGGGCCGACACCGTGCTTGTGCCGTCGTGCACCGAACGCGTCTCCGGTTACAATCGCGTGCGCACGGGGTGCCTCGCCCGGGCGCTCGAGAATACGATTGCGACCGTGCAAAGCCCGACCGTCGGCGATGCACCGTGGTCACCGGCAGTTGATTTCAATGCCGGTGCTGCTGGCATCTTCGTGCCGTCCGAGCACGGCGTCTCCGATGATGGCGTGCTGGCGCAGGGCAAGCTCAACGCCGCCGAATGGGTGACGGCGACGATTGACATCGCGCGGCTCAGGCGCCTGCGCGAGACCGGTGAAATGCGCAATTATGCGGACTGGTCCAACCAGCCCGGCGCGCCGATGGCGCAAGTGAAGGTTGAGCGGGTCGTACTGATGTAGCTCACCCAACTTTGTCATCCCGGGGCTTGTCCCCGGGATCCATCGCGCCTCATGCGCCAGCGGGTGAGTGATCATGGATCCCGGCAATAAATGCCGGGATGACATGTGGCGCTACTTCAACCGCCACGTCACTGTCACGCGGGCCTCCAGCTCCTGCGAGCCGCGCTCGACCGGCACGGCTTCGGCCGACATGGCCTTGGCCCGGCCGAACATGACCGGCTGGGGTCCGGCGAACGTCACGTCTTCGGAGATTTGCATGATCTCGCCGATCTCAGCGCCACCTGCCGCCGCAAACAGTTTGGCGCGGCGCAAAGCGTTCGCCATCGCTTCCTTGCGGGCCTCGTCCTTCAAGGTCTCGGCCTTGCTGACGTTGAACGAGATGCCATTCATCTGATTGGCGCCCACCGTCACAAGCTGGTCGAGCACATCGCCGAGGCTGTCGAGATTGCGGACGCGGACGCTGACCGCGTTGGTGACGCGATAGCCGGTGATGTTCGGCGGCTTGCCTTCCTGCGGGTAGACGTAGACAGGCTCGACGTTGAACTGCGTTGTTTGGATATCCTTGGCGTCAACGCCCTTGGCCTTCAATTCGGCGATGACCTTTTTCATGGCGTCGGTGTTTTTGGCGAGGGCCTCGCGCGCGGTCTTGGCTTCGCTGGTGACGCCGGTCGCAATCGCGGCTTCGTCGGGTTCGGCGCTGACCGTTCCGGTTGCCGATACGGTGACGGTGCGGTCCATGGGTTTTTCCTCGGCGATGAGCGGCGCGGATAAGGCGGCGAGAGTGAGTGCGGCGGCGGCGAGTGTGCGGGCAAAGGGCGGCATGGGGTGCGGTTCCTCGGTTTCTGGACGTGCCGATATAGGCGTTTGACGGACAAATGAAGGCCGTCCTTGGGCTGCGCATGACTATTTTTTCGAAGGCTCGCGGGGTGATGCGAACTCTGTTATGAGGCAGCCGTTCCCTCGCAGGGGCAAGTGGGGCCCGTAGCTCAATGGTTAGAGCTGACGGCTCATAACCGTCTGGTTCCAGGTTCGAGTCCTGGCGGGCCCACCATTTTGCATTGGCGCGTGCGGCTCTCGTTCCTCGAGCCGGCCCCCGCAAGGGGACTTCCAAGTGGTCGCGCACGCGCGGCGTGTGGCGCATCAGCATCGACCGAACGTATTTACGCCAGAGCCACGGCACGCTCCCCAAGTCGTGACCGGGGCCATTCTTGTTGTGAACCACGGTTGACATACTGATAACTGTGGTTTACATATGCGCGATGCTGAAAGTCGTCGAGAGCCAGACATATCAGACCTGGGTTTCGAGCCTGAAAGACCGCGAGGGCCGTGCCCGCATCACGGACCGCATCAAGCGCCTGGCATCTGGGAACTTTGGCGATACGCGATCGGTCGGCGATGGTGTTCAGGAACTTCGCATGCACTTCGGCCCCGGCTATCGCGTCTATTTTCTGCGGCAAGGCGAAACGATCGTTGTGCTGCTGAGCGGGGGCGGCAAGAGCACTCAGGCCCGGGATATCAAGCGCGCCAAAGAGTTGGCGCAAGACTGGAGTTGAACACCATGGCAAAGCCGGCAAAGGAACAGTACAGGGTTTTCGATCCCGCGAACTACATCGAGACAGTCGAGGATGCTGCGCACTATCTGACGGCGGCGGCAGAGGGCGGCGATGCGGCACACTTCGCGAGCGCCCTTGGGGACATTGCGCGGGCCCGCAATATGAGCAAGCTCGCCCGCGATACCGGGCTGACGCGAGAGGGGCTTTACAAGGCTCTTTCCGGCGACGGCAATCCCAGTCTCGATACGGCGATGCGAGTTTTGAATTCACTCGGCATCCGGCTAGTCGCCGCGCCCGGGACAGCTGCCAAAACGCGACGGTCGAAGCCTGCGAAGGGGCGGCGGCGCGCGGCGTAAAGGGGACAAAACGTGAGCGGCTGGTTGGGAGTTCGGGTCGTGGCGGGCCACCATATTTCCGCAGATAGATCAAGTAACTTTAGCGCGTGTATGTGCATAACCTAGACACGCGACACGTACCTCTCGCGTTGTTGTCGTACTACTAAATAAAGTGAACGAAATTTCGTCCGCGCGCATCTGCTACTGGGTAATCATCATGGCTGCAGACAGCACCGTAACAATTTCAGACTGGCTCATCATTGGCTCGACACTGGTGAGCCCTCTGCTGGCCGTTCAGGCACAAAAATGGATCGAGCGGGCGCGAGAACGGAGCAATCGAAAGCAGGTTATCTTTGAAACACTGATGACGACGCGCGGTGCCAATTCTCGACTTACTCCAGAGCATGTCCGTGCCCTCAATCAAATTGACCTTGAGTTCAGCGGAACGAGTATGTTCGGCTTTCACCGCCCCCCCTCATCGAAGGAGAGGTCTGTGCTCGAAGCCTGGAAGGAGTATGCCGACACGCTCAACGAAGACACAGACAAAATGAGCGAGGTGCAGGCCCAAGGCGTGTGACCCTGCCCCCAACCGGTACTCATTCATAGATAGAGTCCGTTCTGGTTATGGTCCGCTGTGGACCGGCTTGCAAACTCGTTCGGTGTGAGCCCGTTGAGGCTCGTGTGTGGCCGTTCGCCGTTGTAATCGATCCTCCA
>JANNEP010000060.1:0-55498 GCA_031378895.1 Hyphomicrobium sp. | reverse complement strand
TGTTGGCCGCCCGCCTTCCTGCTCGCCCAGGACCGCGATGATCTGCTCTTCCGTAAACCTGCTCTTACGCATCGTCCGTCTCCTCTCTGGAGGTTACGGACTCTACCCAAATATGGAGGAGTTTATCGGTCTCAGGTCACTAGCTCGAGCGTTAAATACTTCGATCCGAAACGGCAGTTATGCTGAAAAAAAGGCTTCATTGCTGGAGTCCGATTTTGCACTGACAAAGGACCTTGGAAATTTCCGTCTATGGAACGCCAATTCAATTCTAAAACGACAGCAAAAGATGGCGAAGGCAGCGGTGGAAATTTGGGCACTTCGACACGTGTAGCGCAGACCCCGACCTTTCCGTAATGCCGACGGAGGCCGGCGCCCACGGCGAACGTCAGCAAGCTCGCTCGGGCGGTTGCACAAACCAGTCGCAACCACGCCAAGCCCACGCGAAATCTCGAGGTCAAACCTTTTCGTGGGGCCCGGCTTGCGCCGGGGAGACATCCTTGAGTAAGCCCGAGCCCCCGCTTACCCCACCCCACACTTCTTACACCGCCCCCGCAACTCCAGCGTCATCGAGCGCACCTGAAACGTATTCGCCTTGGCCCAGGTCTGCAGCGTCTTGATCGCGGACGCGCTGTCGAACTCGGTGACGATCCCGCAGGCGTCGCAAATCGCGAACACCGCTTTGCCGGGGTGATGCGGGTGGTTGCAGGCGACGAAGGCGTTGAGGCTTTCGAGCCGGTGCGCCAAGCCGTCGTCAATCAGCCTTTGCAGCGCCCGGTACACAGTAGGCGGGGCGGTGACGCCATGTCCGCGCACCTGTTCGATCAGCTCGTAGGCACTGACCGGGCGCCCGGCGCCGCGCAGCGCCGCGACGATGATCTTGTCCTGGTCGGCGGCGGAGCGGCGTTTGGTGGGCGTGCGCGGCATGGCAGACTTCACTCCGCGGACCTCCAGAGTGGCCCTTAACTCGTTGTAGCGCAGTCACAATCCGCCGCAACCGGATTTTAGCCCAGGGCTCGGCAAGGACTCAGGCCTAGGCTCGGACGTGCGACTGAGCCCGCCAGTTGCGCACACTAACGGGTGCGGATATAACCCCGAAATCTCATGACGCAATTCCTGAGACGCTAGCCGGCACCCTTGGAGGCCGGATTTTAGCTTTTGGCTCTTTCGAATTGTCGAAAGACCCATAACACCCGGAGACGATGCCATGTCTGAGCTTACTGCGCTCAAGGCTTCGGCGCGCCCGCGTGCCGGCAAGGGGGCCGCACGCCAAGCACGCCGCGATGGAAATGTGCCCGCCGTCATTTACGGCGACAACAAAACGCCCGAGACCGTCAACCTCGAATACAACGCCTTGTGGAAGCAGGTCTTGAAGGGCCAGTTCACCGCGACCGCGTTCGAACTCGATGTCGACGGCAAGAAGCACATCGTGCTGGCGCGCGACGTGCAGCTTTGCCCCGTTAAAGATGTACCGCTCCACGTCGACTTCCTGCGCGTCGGCAAGGATGGCGTCATCCGCGTCTCGATCCCGATGAAGTTCGTCAACGAACTATTGTCGCCCGGGCTGAAGCGCGGCGGCGTCCTGAACATCGTGCGCCACGATGTCGAGGTGTTTTGCCCCTACGACAAGATTCCGAAGTTCTTCGAAGTCGACCTCACAGGCTTGGAGATCGGCCGTTCGATCCACATCTCGTCAGTCAAACTCCCGGCTGGCATTTCGCCCGTGATCAAGAGCCGCGATTTCACAATCGCGACGATTGCTGGCGCGCTGAAGGGCGACGACGAAGCAACCACCGCAGCAGCAGCCGATGCCGCAGTACCAGCAGCGGGCGACGCCAAGGCGGCGGCACCTGCAGCAGGCGGCAAGGCTCCGGCAGCAGCGGCTGGCGGCAAGGCGGCTCCTGCAGCGGCGGGCGGCAAGGCAGCTCCCGCAGCAGCAGCAGCGGCAGGCAAGGCTGCACCTGCGGCCAAGCCGGCGGCCAAGCCGGCTGCCAAGCCGGGCGCAAAGAAGTAAGCACACGAGACCCGGCGCGGGATCACCCGCGCCGGGTACTTTCTTTGCTCTGCTGAGAAAGCGTTCACGCACCCACAGTCGTCATCCCCGCGGAGGCGGGGATCCGTTCAAGTGTGAAACGGAATTCGAGCTGCCAACCTGGACGGATGCCCGCCTCCGCAGGCATGACGAAATTGGAACGTATCGAGCATTGACGGACTGAGCGCGCGGCGCAGGGCATGAGCGATGAAACTCTTCGCCGGTCTCGGCAATCCCGGAGACAAGTACGCGGGCAACCGCCACAACATCGGCTTTATGGCGCTCGAGCGCATCGCCGCATCCCAGGGCTTTGGCCCGTGGCGCAAAAAGTTTCAGGGTTTCATTTCAGAAGGTTCGATCGGGTCTGAGCGGGTGACGCTTTTGAAGCCCGAAACCTTCATGAACGACAGCGGACGCGCCGTCGGCGACGCCGTGCGCTTCCTCAAAATCGAGCCCAGCGCCGTGTTCGTGTTCCACGATGAACTCGATCTTTTGCCCGGCAAGGTCAAAGTCAAAGTTGGCGGCGGCAACGCTGGGCACAACGGTTTGCGCTCGATTTCCGCCCACATCGGCAACGACTATCCGCGCGTCCGCCTTGGCATCGGCCATCCGGGCTCCAAGGACGCGGTCGTGCATTATGTTTTATGCGATTTCGCCAAGTCCGAGCGGGCGTGGCTCAACGAGCTTCTGGATGCCGTGGCCGCCGCGGCGGCGCACCTCGCCAAAGGCGACGACGCCCGGTTCCTCAGCGATATCGCGCTGAAGCTCCAATCCGGGAAGGCCGATGCGGACAAACCCGTTGCGAAAAAGGTGCCTGCCGCACCTGTACCGCTATCGAAAACAAAAAATACTCCGCATCCGGCCGGTGAGCGGTCCAACAAGCGCCAATCGGCACTGGCAGAGAACTTGAAAAAATGGCTGGGCTCGCGAAAATCGGACGAGTAGGGCCGCGCGCGTTGATTGAGGAACGTCAGAACAGGAATTCCCGATGACACAGGCTGATCAGAACCTCCGCGACGCTAACCGCTCCAATCGCGGCGGCCTGTTGGCCCGAGGCGAGCAAGCCTATTCCCGGGCGGGGTGGTTCGATTGGCTGACCCGGCTGTTTGGCAACCAGTACGAAGCCCTCATCGGCGCGCTGGCGCTGCTGCTGACCGCGGGCGTTGCCGGCATTGCCATCAAAGACGCGATAGTCTCGACCTCGAAAGACAAAAGCGGCCTGCAGCGCATTGTTGCCAAGAAATGGAACGAGCGCACGCTGGTATTCCCGATCGAAGGCATCGACA
The DNA here is from genome assembly GCA_031378895.1 of Hyphomicrobium sp. GTDB lineage: Bacteria > Pseudomonadota > Alphaproteobacteria > Rhizobiales > Hyphomicrobiaceae > Hyphomicrobium_B. Next base: position 52,183 of record JANNEP010000060.1, on the reverse strand, counting down.
AAGCCGGACGGCGCGCGCTCTTTGATGTTGTCGTACTCACCAAGAATTATGGCTGGGTGCGCGGCTCAACGACCGAACTCGAACGCGGCGAGACGCGGCTCTCGGCCGAAGATATCGAGAATGAGGTCTTAGCCCCGCAACTCCGCGAGGGCCTCGGCTCGGCGCGCGAACTGATCGCCGTCGGCCTCGCCAGCCAGGAAGGCGAACTCGAACGCGAGATCCAGCGCGGCGGCCTGCGCGCCGCCCGCATCGCCGAATGGGTGCACGGCGCGGTCGATGCGTCGATCCCGATGTGGACACTCAACCTCGGCCGCTATCTCGAGCCCTGCACCGAGTGCGAGGATGCCGACACGAGCTGGCAGCGGCCGTTCATCGTCATTGCCGTGCGCCAGGCCGACGCTGGCACCAATACCGGCGAGGCCCTCAACGCCGCGATGTCGGACAAGGAAAACCTGCCAAGCCCGTCACGGTATTCATCCTACGCCCTGGCGAAGTACAGCAAGTGACATCCCCCTCTCCCCATGCTGAAAACGTAGTGGCATGGGGAGAGGGGATAATTGCAGCGCGACACCCCAAGCCCCTGCCCGTGAAAGAAACGCCAATTCATACCAGAGCAGGGCTAAAGGGCCGCTGGCGTCTGGCCTTCACAAGTGCAGCTGGGTGGCTTAGGCACGGGGCTTGAAACAGCTTCGGATTGCACATCCCCATGGGTTTTAAATGCGGCATCGTCGGCCTGCCAAACGTCGGCAAGTCGACCCTCTTCAACGCGCTGACGCAAACAGCATCGGCGGAAGCGGCCAACTATCCGTTTTGCACGATCGAACCCAACATCGGCGAAGTCGGCGTACCCGACCCGCGCCTCGATAAACTGGCAAGCATTGCCGGCAGCAAGGAAATCATCCCGACGCGGCTGACGTTCGTCGATATCGCCGGTCTCGTCCGCGGCGCGTCCAAGGGCGAAGGTCTTGGCAACAAGTTCCTGTCGCACATCCGCGAAGTCGATGCCGTCGCCTATGTGCTGCGCTGCTTCGTCGATGAGGATATCACCCACGTCGAGAACCGCATTGATCCATTGTCCGACGCCGACGTCGTCGAAACCGAATTGATGCTCGCCGATCTCGACAGCTTGGAAAAGCGCATCAACGCCACCGAGAAAAAAGCCAAGCAGGGCGACAAGGATGCCAAGGGGCTTTTCGCCGTCATGGAAAAGGCCCTCATTCCGCTGCGCGAGGGCAAACCAGCGCGCACAGCTGCAATCCTGGCCGACGAAATGCCAGCCTTTCGTTCGCTACAATTATTGACATCGAAGCCCGTCGTCTACGTTTGCAACGTCGAAGAAGCGTCGGCCGCGACCGGCAACGCCTTTTCCAAAACGGTTGAAGAGCGCGCCAAGGCCGAGGGCGCTGTAGCAGTCGTGATTTCAGCCAAGATCGAGAGCGAGTTCGCAGGTCTTGCCACTGAGGACCGCGACGCCTTCCTCACTGAGATGGGTCTTGAAGAAGCCGGCCTCAACCGCCTGATCCGCGCCGGCTATCAGCTGCTCGATCTTGTGACCTACTTCACCGTCGGACCGAAGGAAGCCCGCGCCTGGACGATTACGCGCGGAACCAAAGCGCCCGCCGCAGCTGGCGTCATTCACACCGACTTCGAAAAAGGTTTTATTCGCGCCGAGACAATCGCGTACTACGACTACGCCACGCTCAACGGCGAGGCGGGTTCAAAAGAAGCTGGCAAGATGCGGCTTGAAGGCAAAGACTACGTCGTCCTCGACGGCGACGTCATGCATTTCCGGTTTGCGAATTGAGGGAGAGCACGACATTGACCGATAAACTGCCAGACCGGCTCTCCAACGACCCCAAGAGCCCCTATCATGATGCGGCCCTACTCTCGCGCGATGTCGGCATCCGCTTCAACGGCGCCGATAAGACGAACGTCGAAGAGTATTGCATCAGCGAAGGCTGGGTGCGCGTCGCGGCCGGCAAAGCCAACGACCGCCACGGCAGACCTCTGACGATCAAGCTCAAGGGCAAAGTCGAGGCGTATTTTAAGGGCGGGGTGTAGCGCAGAGCGCAGCAACCTCACCAAAGGCGAGAACGCAAAACCTCTTTCATTTTGCAGGCGTCCTACACGCTCGCAGGCTTTTCTATAGAGTCAACGACCTTTGGCTCAAGAAGACATGCGAAACACTTTTGGACTGTTTGATTTGCTCTCTGAATGACCACGCCATTAAGCAATAATCTGAAATCTGAAGAAGGGCCCTCCTCCCCTACACCCATCACCGCTGCCCCTTTTGGCCGTAGGTCTTGAACTTCTCGACCATTTCGGCCATCGCCGTGTCAGACAAAATTTCAGGTAAGAGCTTTAAAGCCCCGAGCAGAAGCACCTTGTAGTACTGCTCGGCGAGGATCTCGACTTCGAAGGCCAATTCGAGCGCGGCGGGCAATGTTTCTCCAAGTGCGATTTGGCCGTGGTTGGCCATCAGACAGGCGTCGCGATCTTTCAGTCCGGCAGCGACATGGCGCGCGAGGTCGTCCGAGCCGAACGTCGCGTAGGGCACGCAGGGAATGTCTTTGCCGCCCGCGACGGCGACCATGTAGTGGAACGCGGGGATAGGTTTTCGGGCGCACGCCAACACCGTCGCGTGCATAGAATGTGTGTGCACGACGGCATGCCGGTCGGGCCGTGCGTGGTAGGCCGAAAGGTGGAACCGCCATTCGCTCGACGGCGTGCGCTGGTTGTCTGACACCGCGCCGTCAGCGTTCACAAAAACGGTATCTGCCGGTTCGATGGCATCATACGCCATGCCCGTCGGCGTGATCAGCATGCCGCTGCCCCACCGGCAAGACACATTGCCCGAGCGCCCCGGCGACAAGCCGCGACGGCTTATCGTCACGGCGGTCTCGATAACGGCTTTGCGGGCGGCTTTTTCGGATTTTTTGTCGTGACCTTTGACGCTCACCTCAGCCTCCGCGCAGCTTCAAGGGGCACACGATAGGCCATGCGAGGAGGATCGGGGAAGAAGATGGGTAAAAAGGTTTGTCACCCCGGCTAAAGATGCACGTCCCAGCGCCGGCGCGACCACTTGGAAGTCCCCCCTTGCGGGGCCGGCGCATCACTTCGTTGGCGCTGGCGACTCTCCTTGCGGAGAGCCGGCCGCCAGCGCACTATCTTGTCGCGACGGGCAGGCTGCCCAGATCCTCGATGTACCACTTTTCGGTTTCAACGATCGCCGGGTTCTCACCGTTCTCATAGATCCAGCTGTCGACCGCCCAGCGCTGCCCACCCGATGTTTCCATGATCACGGCAGTCCAATGCGTCCAGCCGGCGACGCCGCGCCAGAGCTGGTCCTTGGAGAACGGCGTGCCGACCGTGTGGTACTTCATGAGGCCGTTGTTCTGGAGCACGAGCAGATAGCTCGTCGTGTTGGTCGACTCGTCGACACAATCCTGCTGCGTCGCATCGCCGGAGGCCTTGAAGTCCATCCCCGGACGGTCCTTGTCTGTGCCGATGGCTTTGCCGACGCGGTTTTCCATCCAGCCGATGGCGTAGGCAACCGCGCGGCGCTCTTCTCCTGGCGTGTCGCCCTTTTTGACCTTCTTGAAAATCGATTTCAGCTCGGCGACGTCGGCGTCCTTGAAGGTGAAGTTCGTCTGCATCTTGCAGGTGTAGGCGTGGCACACGGTGACCCGGTTCTTGACCGGCTGGGCAACCTTGAAATCCTGGAAATGGCCTTCAACGGGGCCAAGGCGCTCGTGCGTACAGCCCGCGAGCGAAAGCGCCGCGCACGCAAACACAGCCAATCGTTGCAAGCCCATGCCGCCCCGCGATAGATAACCCTGACTGACGCGGCGCAACGAGCACCCAACCCTTCCAAGCGCTTAGCACTCGACTGATTCGCGGCAAATACCCCGAGACCGAATCGATTCGCCACCTGTGGACACGTTGCTGAAATGACTCTTTTGCCACCCATCCACGTTATAGGCGCCGGCCTCGCGGGCTCGGAAGCGGCGCACCAGATCGCCAGCGCGGGCGTGCCAGTGATTTTGCATGAAATGCGCCCCGTCCGTATGACGGATGCCCACAAGACGGACGGCTGCGCCGAGCTAGTCTGTTCGAATTCGTTCCGCTCCGACGACTGGGAGAACAACGCCGTCGGCCTGCTGCACGAGGAGATGCGGCGCGCGGGTTCGCTCATCTTAGCGGCGGGCGATGTGCACAAGCTGCCAGCCGGCGGCGCCTTGGCGGTCGATCGTGACGCGTTCTCGGCCGAAGTCACGCGGGCGCTCGAAGCCCATCCGCTGATCTCCTTGGATCGCCGCGAAATCGAAGGGCTGCCGCCGCCGGAATGGCTAAGCGTCATCGTTGCGACCGGCCCCCTAACTTCGCCCGGTTTGAGCGCCGCGATTGGCGAATTGACTGGCGAAGGCGAACTCGCGTTCTTCGACGCCATCGCCCCGGTCATCCACCGCGACAGCATCGATACCTCCATTGCCTGGTTCCAGTCGCGCTACGACAAGGTGGGCCCGGCGGGGACAGGTGCGGACTACTTGAACTGCCCGATGACCAAGGAGCAGTACAACGGCTTCGTCGATGCGCTGCTCGCTGGCGACAAGACCGTGTTCAAAGAATGGGAAGCCTCGACGCCGTACTTTGACGGTTGCCTGCCCGTCGAAGTGATGGCCGAACGCGGCCGCGAGACGCTGCGCTTCGGGCCGATGAAGCCTGTTGGGCTCGATGATCCGCGCACGGGCCGCTGGCCTTATGCCGTCGTGCAGCTGCGCCAGGACAACGCGCTTGGCACGCTATGGAACATGGTCGGCTTCCAGACCAAGCTCAAACACGCCGAGCAGGTGCGCGTCTTCCGCATGATCCCCGGGCTCGAGAATGCCGAGTTCGCGCGCCTCGGCGGCCTGCACCGCAACACCTATCTCAATTCGCCGAAGCTGCTGGATGGCGCGCTGCGTTTGAAGGCAATGCCGCGCCTGCGCTTTGCCGGACAGATCACCGGCGTCGAGGGCTACGTTGAAAGTGCGGCGATCGGCTTGCTGGCGGGCCGCTTTGCGGCGGCGGAAGCGCGCGGCCAGCCGATCACCGCGCCGCCTGCAACAACCGCGCTCGGGGCGCTCTTGAACCACATCACTGGCGGGCATCTGTTGGCCGAGGATGCGCGTTCAAGCGCCCGCTCGTTCCAGCCTATGAACATCAACTACGGTCTCATTCCCGATCTCGAAACCGCGCCGGCGCTGGATGCCAACGGCAAGAAACTCAAAGGGCCAGAGCGCGGCCGCGCCAAGAAGCAAGCCCAGTCGCGGCGCGCGCTTGCCGATCTCGCAGGCTGGCTGAAGGGCGCACCCGGCATCGATGCCGCGGCGGAATAGAGTCACTCGTGCAATTCGAAACTCGCCTCAAGCCCGTCATCCCCGGCTCGGCCGGGGATCCATCCAAGCCAGACATATAGCGCTCAATCAGATACTTGAATGGATGCCCGCCGTCGCGCCCCGCGCGCATTCGCACGACGCGGGCATGACGTCACTTGGGGGACACCGGTGTCAAATCATCAGCCGAACAAGAGAGGTAGTGGCTCGCCCGTGACTAAGTTTACGGAACCGCTGTGACCGGTGCATTGGCGGGCGGCGCGAGGTCCGGCATGGCGGTCCCCGGCTCGTCAACCGGATCCGGAGCGGCGGCGGTATCATCGAGTGCCGGCTCGGGGTCGGGGCCCTGGCCATACTTCTCGAGAACCACCCGGGCTTTATCCGCAATGGCGTCGGCAATCGCCGCGTGGCCCTCGGCTGTGGGGTGGAAGGCGCCGGAATACGTCGACGCCAACAGCAGCTGGAACCACGCCAGCGTGTCGTACTTCAAGGCCTTCTGCAGCAGCGACGATGCGACATGGAAGTTGCCGGTCATGAAAGCGTCATTGGGCGTGCGGAACCAGCGCTGGCGGCTGGCATAAGCCTGATAATCCGCCGGGTTGTAGGGCTTCCAGACGCCATCGAGCTTGCGCGGCAGGCGCAATTCATCCGAGGGACGCGTGCCGTCCTCGCTCGAGCCGGAGCAGATGCCGCGATCGATGAAGGCGCGGCGGTGGGTTTCAGCGAACGTCCAGCCGTAAGCCGAGGCGGCGTCACGCATGGCCCGGTGTAATTTGTCGGCGACCCAGGTGCCTTCCCTGAGCTTTTGTTCGCTCAATTGGAATTCTGAGACGACCTCCATGCCAGCCCGTCCGTCCTTACAGGTTTCGCTGCCATCGCCGGCCAGCGCCAGGCCGGGATAGCCGGTCAGAATGATGCGGTCGCTCTGCTCCCAGGGCACGTACAGCAAACTGTGGATGGCGCGATTGAGCGACTTGTAGCGCGCGTCGAGGCGGGTCAATTGCGCCGACGCCTGGGTCTGGCCGTGGACTTCGCCGATCCAACCGCCGAGCTGACGCAGGATCGATTCACTCGACAGCACCGCGTTGGCGACGAGGCGCGAGAAGCCGATGTCGTTGCCGCCGATCGACAGCAGCACGAGGTCGATTTTCCGGGCGCTGTCCTGCTTGCACTTGCGCAACACGAGGCCGCCTCTCAATTCCGGGATCTTGCCGTTGATGTGATAGGCCTCGGGCAGATCGAGCGCCTGGGTCTCGCGCTTGCCGCATTGGGCTTCCGCAACCGCCGAGACCTGCGACAGGATCGGCGGGTTTGGTACCCATTCGTTGCCTTTGTAGCGCAGGAACAAACCGAAGGTGACCTCGGCGCCCGAGCAGGACACGCCAACAAACGTCACCGAGCGGTGCGGGTCTTCGACGGCGAGCTGGAGGGCGGCGCGGAGTTGGTTTGAATACAGCGAACGGTGGCACGCTTGATCGAGCCAGCGGGCATTGCCGGCGATGAACGCTTTATCGCCGATCTGGCTCCAATCGCCGACGCGCGCTGGATAGCCGGCGAGGTCGCCGTTGGTGCCGGACTTGCCGTAGTCGGCCGAACGCTCGCGCGAGAACCGCACCGGGATGTCGGGGTTGCCTTCGCCGGAGGCGAAACTGTCGCCCATGGCGGCCACAAGTATATCGCGGACCTTGATGTCTGCCGCTGCGATTTCGCGGCCGCCGATCTCGACCTTGATCCCGATCCCTGCGGGGTACGGAATTTCGAACGACACCGGTTCGTTGCACGGTTGCGTCACGGCCTTGCCACGGATTTCGCCGCCACCCTTAGGCGCCGTCAGCCACGTGCACGACAAGGTCGCGGCTTCGTCCAGCCCCGCCATACTGGCAACGGCAATATGGCTCGAGGGGTTCATGTAGTCGTCGTAGGCTTGGCAGGTGAATTTATTCTGCGCCGCGGTCCAGCAGGTCTTCTTGACCATGGTCGCGGCCCAGCCGTCGTCGTGACGGGCAGCAAGCGTGCGTTCAGCGGAGAGCACCGGTGCCATTCGCTCTTCGGGTCCGAGGGCACGATAGGTCGCGCGATGCATTTCAGCGTCGGCGGCGTCGGTGAAAAAGCGAAACGGGTTCTCGACCCGCCAGGAGATCTGAGGCGCAGCCATTGCAGGCGCGCACAGCGCGAGCGCACTCGATGCCATCGTCAGGTAAATGGCCAGCGCTCGTGTCATATCGTTCATGGCTACCTCTTGCCCTCGACTGGGCCCCCGACTGGGCCCCCGACTGTGCCCTCGCCGGCTCACATCCGGCCACGCCAGTGTGCAAACGACAAACGCCACAGGCGCGTTAACGGCGCAATCTCCGCGAGATCGCGGACGGGATCATGCGCCGCCTTCTCCAGAGCCTTCAAATAGGGCTCCACAAGGGCAAGCGGCAGCAGCGCCGCCTGCAACGCCGGGGACGCTTGCGAAAAATGCATCTTGACCTTGGCCATGTCGGTGCGCGAGTCGCGGCAGAGTTTGGCGATGGCGGGGCGCCAGGTATCGGAAGGCTCGTCCGCCGATGGCACGTAAGACTGCGGCAACGGCACGCGTCCGCGCGCCAAGCTATGGGGCAAGTTGAGTCCCAGACGCGCGAGACCGTAGGCGTGCGCCGCATTCTCAATGAGCGTGCGCGTAAACTCAGTATCCTTCGCGCCGAGTATTTTTACGGCAAGCCAGAACAGCGTGCCCTCGTTCAAATCGAGTTCGAGACGCAAAGCCGCGTCGTCTGCAGGCGGGGCAGAGTACAACGCATGGGCATGAGCGTCGAGCATGTCGCCGATACGTGCGAGCGGCAAATCGTGACGCTGCACGGTCTCAGCGAAGGCGTCTGCAATCGGATTGCCGGACTTGGTGCCCGTTACACCAGCATGCACAGCATCACGCCACCACTGGACACGGATTTCGCCCGGCATCGGTTCGCGTACCTGAGTTGGGATGCGCCCGAGTTCGCCCGCAAACGCGGCGAGTGCAATCAGATCGTCGCGCACGGCGCGCGGACTAAGCAGCGCCGCCAAATAGCGATCGGGTTCACTAGCGCGGGCAACGTCGCGGATATTTTGATTAATATCGCCGCTCACATCACGCCACCGCGATCAAGGCCGCGGCGACGCGGCGCTTCTCGGCGAGGAGTATGTTGTAGGTGCGCGCCGCAGCCCCCGTCGACATGACTTCAAGCCCGAGGCCGGCATCCGCGAAGGCTTTGGTGAGGGCAGCATCCGGCCAGATTTGATGCGCCCCGGTGCCAAGCAGCAGCGTCGCGGGCGGTTTTAGGTCTGCGAACACCTGGGCGAAGTCTTCGGCCGTGAGCGCAGCGGCGTCCGTCGCTCCCCACGCATAGACGCCGCCCGGCAGGCACAGGATCGAGCCCCTATGGCTCATATCCGCAAAGCGAAAACCGCCGTTGCCGTAGGCGGTGACGGCGGTTTCATACGGGTAGTTGGCCACGCGTTCGGACATCGCCCGCCGGCCTCTCCCCGCTCAGGCCTTGGCCGTGGCCGCGCCCTTGGCCGCCGCATCAGTCCAATCACGCTTGACGCCGAGGTAGCCGAGGAGCGGCGCTGCAATGAAGATCGACGAATAGGTTCCGATGACGACGCCGAGCAGCATGGCGAAGTTGAAGTTGCGGATGACCTCGCCGCCGAAGATGTACAGCGCGATCAAAACTGCAAGCGCCGTACAGCCTGTCAGAATCGTCCGCGACAGGGTTTCATTGATCGAGAGATTCAAAAGCTCGTTCAAATCCATTTTCTTGAACTTGCGCAAGTTCTCGCGGATGCGGTCGGAGACGACGACGGTGTCGTTGACCGAGTAGCCGAGAATGGTCAGCAGCGCCGCCACTGTCGACAAATCGAACTCGAACTGGAACAGCGAGAATATGCCGACCGTCACGAGCACGTCGTGGACCAGCGCAACGACGGCGCCAGCGGCGAACTGCCACTCGAAGCGGAACCAGACGTAGGCGACAATCGCAAAAATTCCGCAGACGACGGCGATAATGCCGGTGGTTCTCAGTTCACTCGACACCGCCGGGCCGACAACCTCGACGCGGCGCTGCGTGTAGCCCGAACCCACGGATTCGATGACCTTGCTGAGTGCAACTTGCTGCGCCGCTTCGCCGCCCGGCTGCTCTTCGATGCGGATCAGCACGTCTTCGGGGCCGCCGAATTCCTGGATCTGCACGCCGCCGAGACCGAGCTGGCCGAGCTTGTCACGCAGCGCCGCGACGTCCGCCTTGCCGTTCGTCGCCTTCAGCTCGATCATCGACCCGCCCTTGAAGTCGACGCCGTAGTTCAGGCCGCGCGTCATGTAGAGTGCCAGCGACGCCAGCATGGCCACGACCGAGAGGCCGATGGCGAAATCCTTGTAGCGCATGAACGGCAGGCGCAGATCATGGGGGAAAAAGTCGAAGCCCTTGAAGTTCGGAATCAGTCTCATCAACACGGGTGAGGTCTCCTAGACCGGAACTACGATGGGGGCGCGACCCTTGGGCTGCGCCTTGAGCCAGTATGAAATCAGCAGGCGGACGACGGTCACGGACGCAAAGATCGACGTCAGAATGCCGATTGTCAGCGTCACCGCGAAGCCGCGGATCGGACCGGAGCCGAGCCAGAACATGATCAGTGCGCAGGCCAGAGTCGTCAGCTGGCTATCGGCGATGGTGATAAAGGCGCGCTGGAACCCAGCATCAATGGCTGCGATCGGCGTTTTCCCAGCCCGCAGTTCTTCGCGGATGCGCTCGTAGATCAGGACGTTGGCGTCGACCGCCATGGCAACGCCGAGTACGAGACCGGCGATGCCCGGCAACGTCAGCGTCGAGCCCATGAGCGTCATCAGCGCCAAGGTGAGGATGAGATGCACGATGAGGCCACCGACGGCGAAGATGCCGAAGGTGCCGTAGGCCAGGATGGTTAGAGCGATGACGGCGAGACCGCCAATCATGCCAGCGAGCTTTCCGGCCGAGATCGAATCGGCACCAAGCGAGGGGCCGACGGTGCGTTCTTCGACGATCGTAAGTTTGGTCGGCAGAGCGCCGGAGCGCAGCTGCACCGCGAGCGTGTTTGAACTCTCAACCGAGAAATTGCCCGAGATCTGACCAGAACCGCCGAGGATCGCCTCGCGGATGACGGGCGCTGACATGACCTTGTCGTCGAGCACGATCGCGAACGGGCGGCCAACGTTGTCCTTGGTGAAGGCGCCAAACTTGCGGGCGCCCGATTGATTGAAACGGAAATTAATCACCGGCTCGTTGGAGCGGGGATCGAACCCTGGCTGGGCGTCGGCGAGATCGTCACCCTGGACGACCGGCGATTCACGCAGCAGGTATTCGCCGCCCTCGTCGGACTTGTCGCCGGGATAAATTTTGTAGCCCGGCGGTGAAGCCGTCAGCTTGGCGTCTTCGGCGGACGTCGAGGGATGGACTTCGTGGAACGTCAGCTTTGCGGTTTCGCCGATCAGCCGCTTCAAGTCCTTGGTGTCCTGGAGGCCTGGGAACTGGATCAAGATACGGTCCGTACCTTGTCGCACGATGGTCGATTCCGAGGTGCCGAGATTGTTGACGCGGCGATTTACGGTTTCGATGGATGAAGCGGCGGCGCTGGAGACGCGGGCTTTGAGGCCCTGCTCGGTCGGTTTGATAATGATCGTGTCTGCGTCCAGGCCCTCGGTCACCTCGATGTCGCTGCCGCTGGAGCCTAGCACGGCGTTGCCGATCGGCTGAATGAGCTTGCGGAGTTCTTTGAGGGCGGCGTCCTTCTGATCCGGCTTGGCCAGCTTGATCTGCAATTGCGGGCCCTGGACCCCGATGCCGGTGGAACCGATTGCGGCATCGCGGAGTGCCTTGCGGGCGCTATCCCTGAGGTTCGACAACCAGTCCTTCTTGATCTCTTCCTGATCCATGGACAGCAGCAGATGAGCGCCGCCCTGAAGATCGAGACCGAGGGTCAACTGCTGCTTCGGCACGAACGACGGCCAGCCCGCAAGCGTATCCTTGGCGAAAAAATTCGGCAGCGCCGCGATCAGTCCCGCGATGCAGGTGAGCACAATGGCGATGACTTTCCAGCGCGAAAAATAGAGCATGTTCGTTGGGTCTCAATGACGATCGGATCGGTGCCGTGACGCGCCGCGGCGGCGCCCGGTTCGGTGTAGTGTCTGTGCCGGCGTCAGCTTGTCTCTTTGACCGGCTCGCCTTTGGCGCGAACGTCCATCAGCGTGCTCTTGATGATGCGCACCTTGAGATTATCGGCGAGTTCGACTTCGATCTCGTCGCTGGTGTCGGACACCTTCGTGACGCGGCCGACCATGCCACCCGAGGTGATGACCGTGTCGCCGCGACGGACGGCGTTCATGCGCTCGCGATGCTCCTTGGCGCGCTGCGACTGCGGGCGTATCAGGAAGAAATAGAAGATCACCAGCATCAGCAGCATGGGCACAAGCAAGCCACCCATGGGATCCATGGGTGCGGCGGACTGGGCGAGAGCGGGCGTGACAAACATCGGTGGCGGCGTCCTGTTCGAATAGGAGTGAGCGCGCCGGAGAAGCCCCGGAACTCTTGTGTCCCAGGGTCGTATCCGGCGATTTGGCGGGACTATAGTGACCGGCCACCGGTTTGCAACCTGAGAGGGGTATTTGCTTTGGGCAGCGCGCCGACTAAAGACGCGAGGGGTTTGCTATGGGACAACGCAATGACTGAGGAAAATCCCCGCGACACCGATCTGGGTGCCCATCTGGGTGCCGGTCTGGGTGTCTGGATCGACCGGATTGCCGCAGCCCTCGAGCGCCTGAGCCCGCCCGTACCCGCCGCGGCAGATTTTACCGCCGCCGAGGCGTTCGTCTGGCATGCGGAGCCGGGATCGTTCCAACCCGTCGCCAACGTCAATCGCGTGCCATTGGCGCTGCTCAAAGGCATCGACCGGACGGCGGCGACACTGCTCGACAACACGCGGCGCTTTGCCAAGGGGCTACCCGCCAACAATGCGCTGCTGTGGGGCGCCCGCGGCATGGGCAAATCGAGTCTCGTCAAGGCGGTACATGGCTCACTTGTTGGCGCGGGCGACTCTCCTTCGTCGAGCCGGCCGCCCGCGCGAAGTTTGAAGCTGATCGAAATTCACCGCGAGGAAATTTCAACGCTGCCCGCATGCCTCAGCGTTCTGAAGGCGAGCCAACACCGCTTTATCGTGTTCTGCGACGATCTCTCGTTCGACAAGGACGACACGAGCTACAAATCGCTGAAGGCCGTGCTTGAAGGCGGTATCGAGGGGCGGCCGGAGAATGTGATTTTTTACGCCACCTCGAACCGCCGACATCTGATGCCGCGCGAGATGGTCGAGAACGAGCGGGCGACGGCGATTACTCCGGCGGAAGCGACGGAAGAAAAAGTCTCGCTCTCGGATCGCTTCGGGCTGTGGCTCGGCTTTCACAACGCTAGCCAGGACGATTATCTGGCGATGGTCCGCGCCTATGCCGCGCACTTTGGTTTGAAAATCGATGACGCCGAGCTGCAGCGTGACGCGCTCGAATGGGCGACAACGCGCGGCGCACGTTCGGGCCGCGTGGCGTGGCAGTACATTCAAGACCTCGCGGGGCGGATGGGTGTCAGGCTGGATCCCTGAGTGTCATCGCGCGGCGAGTGTTGGCGCCCACACACGCATCCACAGCATGATTTGAAGGGTGCCGGTGACGACGCCCAGCACGGCGGACAACCCTAAAAAGACATCCCAATAATTCGTCGGCCATCGAAACAGTTTGATGGTCAAGACGTAGCGCAGTGCTGCTCCCAAGCTTTCCTTGTTTTCATGGGCGAGCTGAACAGTGACGAGAAGAGCCATGCAGGCAAACGCAATCTAAGACAGGATCGTCCAGATGGTGATCTTATCGGCACCGATTCCATAGAATTCGTCATTGACGAGTTTGGATCGCTCATTCAAATCCTTGATGATTTCCTGCGAAGCAATACCTTCATTATAGTATTTATCCGCTTCCACGGCCGTCATGTTCGAGTGGTCGTACGGACGATCCGGCACGGTGTCGTCGGTCGATTTCGCGGCGGGGGTGAGTATATTCGGATCGCTTTGGTCCGCAGCATTGGTCTGCGGTTGAGCGCTTTGAGGTGGAGCTCCGGGATGCGGCACTAAAAAGGTTGCAGCCAGCAAGCCAAGCATGATGACCGCTGCAACGACTATTGCGGTACGCTGCGTCACATCACGCCTCCGACGAATGCTCGCGCCTCTGCCACGCCAACTCTAAAACAGACCGCCGTCGACCCCGGGGACTCCGGTCTTATCGCCGCCTCCACGACGCGCCTAAGGCGGTGCGGGCGGCAGCGTCACGCCTAAATATGCTAGCGCATCGCGGATCTGATCATTTTTAGGATCAAGTTCGAGCGCTTTCTGGTAGTCCGCAATCGCGTGCTCCTTATCCCCCATTTCAACATACAATTCCCCGCGCGTGGTCCACCCAATGTGCGGATTTGCGGTGATCGCGCGGGTCAAGTCGGCCAAGGCTAGATCATACTGCTTCTTGGCTTTGTAAGCTTTAGCTCTCTTGTCTAGCGCCCTTGACAGATTGAGACCGCCAAACTTGCCGGAGTCAATTGCGATCGTGCACTCCTTGATTTCGGCATCGAAGCCGCTCGCGAATTCACAGCTGCCGAGTGGATACTCGGCCAACAACCTCTGTTCCGGAATTGTTAGAGGCCTGTCCGGTGAGGCCGAAGCCGGCCCTGTCACCGAATACGTCGAAGCGGGTGCATCTGGCGGTGCCGCCGGCGGCTGACCTGATTGTGCAAAAGGCGATGTTATCGCGGCGCTCGTGATGAGGGCTGCGAGAAGAATACGGATGTAAGTCAACCTTAGTATCATTGTCATTCGCCTCCCATTTTGGTGGCTCTGCACGCCTCGGGCTCTTGTCAGACGACGGGCACGGCGCCACTGGCGCTCCGGGGCGGCTCAATTTCGATTATTAGGTTTTCGGAGGGAAACAGCCCTTCCATAAATTCAGAATATCTCGCAAGCCTGCCATCTGCATGTAGGTCCAACGATACTCGTCTTCCGGCTTTAAATCCTTGAACTCTACATGTTTCAATACCAACATAGTCAGATCGCCGCGCTCAAGCAGTTTTTCCGGATTGCCAGCGAATAGTGACGTGACGTTTATGGCGATGCGGTTTTTCTTCAGCGGCATCCAGTCCTGCTCCGCGGAAATATACGTTTGAAACCCGTTTTGCATTGCGCCGAGAATCTTGGCATTTTCGCCCACGCGAATCGTGAGGTAAGGCTCGGGAATTTTGGCTAGAGCGGCACCATCCTTCTGTAGATCAACAATAACTAGATAAAAGCGCCATGCGCCGTCAGCCTCTTGCAGCAGTTCCAGGAATTCGACGTTGCCGTTCGACTTGTCGCGCGCGAACGTAAACAGAGACGGGTGGCCGCGCTCCACGACGCTTTCTCCCACCGCCCAGAAATCCATTGGCTTGTCAAATCCGCATGATTTGAGTTTTGCCTGGTCTTCTTCCAATTTCTTGGTTCGCGCGGTCAAAGCATCGGCGGGTTTTTCGCCTTCGTCCACTACTGCCGCCGGCGTTTGGGCGGCGGGCGGTGACGCGACCGGTGGCGCAGCCGGTGTAGCCGCAGGCGGCGCTGTGGTGGTCGACTGCAGCGCGGCCGATAGCTCGGCTGAGAAAAAACAGCCCTTCGGCGGTTCGACGCTTTGGGAACATTTGAAAGCGGGGTCTCCGCTATAGGGCCAGGGCCGCGGGTCAGCGACGACGGCGCACCCTTCCGGCAACCCCTTCACTGCCGACCAATTGCCGAGTGTCAATAAAGCAAATGGTGAGTTCGGACCCGCTAGACAGGCGTAGCCATAAATGACCTCGCCAGTCTGCGGTTCAGAGAAGTCTTCTTTTTTCGCGACACCGCACACCGCGATTCCCGCGCAAAGACCAACAAGCGGGTTTCGCCAGCGCATGGCACACCACCTTGCAAAACAAGACCATCAAAAATGCGCGAAGGGTAGGCGGAAAATTGCCTTCAAAGTATCACCCCTGAGCGACATGCCGTCAACGGTATCAGCGGACCACGGACTTTCTGAACGCTGTCAACAACCGGCGGATTTTTGTTGGGCGCTGGTGCTCCGCGCTTCCGGCAGGCTCTCTCTTGCCTTGGCGCTTCCGACTCTCCTTCGTCGAGCCGGCCGGAAGCGCCGGGTCGCATGGCGCGATGCAAAAAGAAAAAGGCCAGGTCTTACGACCTAGCCTTCAAGCTTCCCTCATGCCTTGCGCGCGGCAAACTGGTGGTCTGCCCCCAGATTTTGTACGCTCAAAGTCTTTCCATGAACGGCGTCGGGTCGACGGGCTTCGATCCCTGGCGCAGCTCAAAGTGCACTTGCGGCTGATCAACGGTGCCGGTCTTACCAGCCTTGCCGATCACCTGACCGCGCTTGATCTTATCGCCGCGCTTCACAAGAAGCTCGTCGTTATGGGCGTAGGCCGTGACCCAACCGTTGTCGTGGCGGATCAAGACGAGATTGCCATAGCCCTTGAGCTCGCTGCCAGCGTAGGCGACGACGCCGCTTTCGGCCGCGTGCACATCGGTGCCGAGCGGGACCGAAAGATTTATTCCGTCGTTGTGGGTGCCGTCGGGGCGGCCACCAAAGCCTGCGATGACTTTGCCTTGCGCTGGCCAGCGTAGCTTGACGCTGTCGGAGGCTTGTTGCGCAGCGGCCGGTGCCGCGACCGCAACCTTGGTGTTCTTCGACGCCGGCAACGGAAGTGTATCGGAGTTCGCGTCCGTCGCCTTGTCGTTCAACGCCGCCACCTGCTTGCCCGCGTTGATGACGGTCGGCTGCGTTGTCGTCGATGTCATGCGTGGTGGCGCAATGGGCGCGGCCACAGGGGCAACTGGTTTTTGCAACGTTTCGGCTGCGGCAATGGGGGCCACGCCCGGCACTTTGATGACCGTCCCTGGCTTGACTTTGCGGGCGTCGGCAACAGCGTTGACTTGCTGCAACTCGGTGAACGGAACCTTGTAAATCCGGGCGATGCTGTAAAGCGACTCCCCCGGTTTGACGGTGTAGGTGCTGGCGTATTTGGCGAGCATGTCGGCCGGCGGCGGCGGCATCGCAGCAGCCGTTTGCGCGGGCTTCACAACCGGCACGCTGTAAGCGGCGCCGGCGGCCGGAAGCGAGAGCTTCTGGCCTGGCTTTAAATTCGGCGACGACAAGCCGTTGACCGTCATCAGCTCGGAAACCGGCACCTGATGGCGCTTGGAGAGGCCGTACAGGGTGTCGCCGGGCTGGACTTCGATCATTTCGCCTTGAGCCACCGGCTGCGGAGCAACCGGCGTGCGTGCAGCTGCAGGCTTGTAGGGCTGCCGCAGCGCCGCGGGCGGTGCCAGCGGCGGCGATTGCGGTGCGCGCTCAGGCAGGGCTGCGACGTCGACCGAGCTGGCGCCAGCGCCATAGGGGCCCTTCGGCGTCGAGCGGGCGACCGGGTTGTTGAAATCGGACGCAGCGTGACCGCGCACATTCTCGGGCGGCGTTGGCATCGCGCTGGTCGCTTCGGGGGGATCATTGAGATTGAACGACGCGCTGTCGAAGCGGGTCACATCGGCACTGCAGCCTGCGGCCAGAGCCCCAGAAACGGCGGCGAAAACAATAGCAGCACTTTGCGGGGCCTTGAGGCCAAAACGCCAGCGCCGGCCGAAGCCACTCAAACACATCATGATACGCACCTCTACTCGCACTATCCATTAACCTTCAACTGGTTAACGGGGGGTTAAGAGCCAACCCCGTGCGCTTGCCCGCCTGCCGTCGTCTCAAGTCCGGCGGTGGCGGAAGTGCTGTTACAAACCCCGTTCGCCGTATCGAGACTAAAAACGCGGCAGCCTTCGGCCAGACCGAGACAAGACTGACCCTTAGACATGGATTGCGCTTAATTCGCGGAGGGATTTCGTCAAACCGGCGGCTTTTCGATGGGCAGCCGCGAGCCTCAGGTTTTCGATTTTTTGCGCACTACTGCGAGGTGTGCCTGCAAGGGTGCAAGCGCGTCGCGGTCGGTGAGATCCAGGCTCAACGGCGTTACGGAAATTTTTTTTTCCGCCACCGCGGCGAGGTCAGTGCCGGGGCGAAGCGTCGATTTGCGGCGCTCAAAACCGAACCAGAAATACGGTGTGCCCCAGGGGTCGGAGCGGCTGTCGATATCCAAGAGCGCCTGATCGCGCACGCCTTGCGTCGTGACAGCGACACCGGCGACATCGTCCGGCGCGACGTCGGGAAAGTTGATGTTGATCAGCGTGCCGGGCGCCCATTTAGCCTCGAGCAGTTTGGTGATCAGAGACGGGGCATGAGCCAAGGCCGTATCCCACAACGCCCGGCGCTCGCCGTCCTCGAAGCCCATCATCAAAGATAGCGCAATCGAGCGGACACCGAGGATCGCTCCTTCCATGGCGGCGGCGACGGTGCCGGAGTACGTCACATCTTCGGCGAGGTTCGATCCGTGATTGATTCCTGAGAGAATGAGTTCGGGCGGATGATCTTTGAGAATGTGGCGCACGGCCATGATGACGCAATCGGTCGGCGTGCCGGCAACGGCGTAGGTGCGCTCATCCAGCGTGCGCAAGCGCAGCGGCGTGTGCAGCGTCATCGAATGCGAGGTGCCGGACTGGTTGGTTTCCGGCGCGACAATCCACACGTCGGGCGACAAACCCAGCGCGATGGCCTTGAGGATTTCGAGCCCCTTGGCGTTGATGCCGTCGTCGTTGGTGATGAGAATGCGCATTTTTTCCTTTGCACCCGGCGACTCCCCTGCGGGGAGCCGGCCGCCGGGCGCTAATTTTTCGCGATCGCCGTCAGACCGCCCATGTACGGCAGCAGCGCTTCTGGAATTGTGACAGAGCCGTCGGCGTTTTGATAATTCTCTAGTACGGCGATGAGCGTGCGGCCGACCGCAAGGCCGGAGCCGTTCAGCGTATGAACGTACACAGGCTTGCCACCGTCTTTCGGGCGATAGCGCGCGTCCATGCGCCGGGCCTGGAAATCGCCGCACACCGAGCACGACGAGATTTCGCGATAGGCGTTCTGTCCCGGCAGCCAGACTTCGATGTCGTAGGTCTTCTGCGACGCGAAGCCCATGTCGCCGGTGCACAGCAACATGGTGCGGAACGGAAGCCGCAAGCGTTTCAGGACTTCCTCGGCGCAGCCCGTCATACGCTCGTGTTCGGCGAGGCTGGTCTCCGGCGTTGTGATCGAAACAAGTTCGACTTTCGAGAACTGGTGCTGGCGGATCATGCCGCGCGTGTCTTTGCCCGCAGCGCCTGCCTCCGAGCGAAAGCACGGCGTCCAGGCGGTCATGCGCATCGGCAGTTGGGCTTCGTCGAGGATTGTTTCGCGCACGAGGTTGGTGAGTGAGACTTCGGCGGTCGGGATGAGCCAAAAGTCATTCGTGGTCTTGAACAGATCTTCGGCAAATTTCGGCAAATTCCCCGTCCCGTACGCCGCCTGATCTTTGACCAGCAGCGGCGGGTTGTGTTCGACGTAGCCGCTCAAATTGCCGGTCGCGGCGCTCGTGTGAAGGTCGAGCATGAACGATCCGATGGCGCGTTCGAGGCGGGCGAGTGCGCCTTTCAAAACCACAAAGCGTGCGCCAGAAATTTTCTGCGCCGCTTCGAAGTCCATCAACCCAAGCGCTTCGCCGAGTTCGAAATGCTGCTTCGGCGCAAAATCAAACATGCCCGGCGTACCAGCCTTGCGAACTTCTTTGTTAGCAGTCTCGTCGCTGCCAACCGGCACGTCGTCGCGCGGCAGGTTCGGAATGACTTCGAGCGCGGCCTTGATCTCAGCGTCGATGCGCCGTTCTTCGGCCTCGCCCGCCGCAATCGCGCCTTTCAGGTCTTGCACTTCTGACATGAATTTCGCGGCCGTTGCCTCGTCCTTCGCGGCCCTGGCCTTGCCGACTTCCTTAGACGCTGCGTTACGGCGCGCCTGCGCGTCCTGCAGCACCGCGAGGCAGATGCGGCGCTTTTCATCGAGTTCGATGAGCGCCCGCGCTGAAAACTGTTTCTCGAGCCCGCGCCGCTGCATGGCAGCATCAAAAACGCTGGCGTTGTCTTTGATCCACTTAATGTCGTGCACGAAGGGGCCTCATCTCGAATGACATATCGAGGCCGTCGTATACGATGGCGCCAGTGCGGTCCAGGGGTGCGCCGGATTGCACGCGTGCGGCATGCGATGACCGGGCGGACCCGGCCATCGCAATGCCGGCAATCAGTAGTTTATCGGCAGTCCCAGACGCCGTGCTGGTTCAGCGAACTTCCCGAGCAGGAATCGCGGCTGAAGCCGGGCTGGGCGAATGCCGCCGTGGTAGCGCTGACGCCGGTGAGAAGTGCAGCGGCGACAATGAAAGTCTTTAAAAACGTCGTCATGGCAAATGTCCTCATATCAGGTTTGGTTTTTTTCCGAATGAACCAGACGACCATGCAAGGCGGCTCGTTCATGCCCGGAAAGACGCCGGAGGACGCAGCGCCGTTACCCTATTTTTGCGGCTCAAAATAACGTGTGAGATGTAACAATCTGGACAAATTTGAAATGCAGGGGACGGCGCGCCGTCAGGCCTTTGTTGCCACATCCTGCGTTTTCTCGACAAAGCGCACGGCGTAGATCGAAGCCTCATAGAGAAGCACGGTCGGCAGGGCCATGATGATCATGCTCAGCGCATCGGGCGGGGTTAAAAGCGCGGCGGCGGCGAAGATGCCGACAATCGCGTAGCGCCGCGATGCGACGAGACCAGCCGACGTCACAAACCCTGTGCGGGCGAGTAGCGTCAGAACGACCGGCAGCTGGAAGACGATGCCGAAGCCGAAGATCAAGGTCATAATCAGTGACAAATATTCGGAAACCTTTGGCATCAGCTCGATCGTTGGGCCGCCGTCAACGCCGGTCTGTGTCAGCCCGATCGAAAACTTGATCAAGACGGGCATGGCGATAAAATAAACAACCGCTGCGCCTATGAAGAACAGCACAGGTGTTGCAATGAGATAGGGCCGGAAGGCGCGCTGTTCGTTTTTGTACAGACCGGGCGCGACGAACTTGTAGAGCTGCGTCGCGATGATGGGAAACGACAAGAACCCAGCGCCGAACATCGCGAGCTTCACCTGCGTCATGATCTGCTCGAGAAAATGCGTGGCGATGAGGCGGACGTGATCGTTGCCAGAGGCCCACATGTACGGCCACACGAGCACGTTGTAGATTTTTCCCGCCACCGCGAAGCAGACGACAAACATCACGAGAAATGCGCCGAGGGCCCACATCAGCCGCGAGCGCAGTTCGATCAAGTGATCCATCAGGGGCGCCTTGCTGGCGTCAATGCTGTCTTGCCCGTCGCGATGGGGCCCATCACGGGTTGGGTCGGATGAGGTGAGCCGTTCTTGCACGCTGCTAAGCCTCCGTCTGCGCAGCTGTCGAAGACGGGGGTGGCATCATTGGCGTCGCCGGCATCGGCGGATTGGTGGTGTTGGCGCGCGGGCTCGCGGCCGGCGCGGTGTGTTCGGCTGCGCTCTGCGGCAGCGGCATCATGCGCGGCTCTTCGCTGGCGGCTTCGAACGAATTCTTCGCGCTCATGATTTCGGCGTTGACGGAGACCTGCATAGCCTCGACTTCCTGTTTCATGGTGTCGAGTTCGGCTTCGCGCATGGCGGCATCGAACTGAGTCCGGAAATCAGCGGCTTGGCGCTTGATAGATCCGGCGTAGCGGCCGAGCGTGCGCAGGAAAACAGGCAGCTCCTTAGGACCTACAAAAATGAGGGTGACGATCCCGAGGATCAGCAACTCACTCCAACTGATTTCGAACATGGGGGTCCAGTCCCGCGGGGCCGCGCGCTAAAAGCGTGAACGCTCAGCCACGCGCCTCAGCCGGTCTTGGTGCGGTCGGTCGTCGAGGCTTCGTTGTCGATCGTGCGCGGCGGGATCGGCTTCGCCACGTCCTCGTCGTCGGCCATGCCTTTCTTGAAACTCTTGATGCCTTTGGCGACGTCGCCCATAAGCTCTGAAATCTTGCCGCGCCCGAACAGCAGCAGCGCGATGACCAGCAGGAGCAGAATATGTTGAGCACTAAGACCCATCGTGGAACCTCGTAGAGTGCTTCCGGAAAAGTGGATACCGGTTTTCCGATAAGAAGCACGTTAAACAATAGAGCTAGGGTGTTGCAGCGATTCAACGAAGAGCGGACACACCCTAGCAGCCAATGCTGCATGACAGTATTTGGGGTGACTATCGCAGAAGTGCCATAGCCGGGCAAGTTCGCGCCCGGAATCAGTGTGTTAGCGTAAACCGCCAGCGCGGTTAGCGGCTGCTGGCGGCGTCAGCCGGGAATACGAGGACGCTGTCACGGTCGATCGCGAGCCGCACCTCGCTGCCTTTTCTCAAGCCCTCGCGCTCCGTAAGCCGTACCCGCAGCGGCTGCTCGAAGCCCTCGACGGCGACGTCAAAGCGGGTCATGTCACCGAGAAATTTCTCGTCCAGGATGCGGCCCTTGAGGCCCGATGATGCTGCATCGCCATTCGGCGCAAGGACAATGCCGCGTTCACGGATGCACAGCACGGCGCTGGCGCCATCGCCAAGGCCGGGGGCGGCAAAGGCTCCGGCGGCGGTGTCGATGCGCTGATCCCGGACGCGTGCCGGGATTTCGTTGATCTCGGAAAACAGCCGGGCAACGAATAGCGACGCCGGATTGGTGTACAGGCTCTTGGTTTTGCCAGCCTGGACGATGCGCCCCGCACTGAGCACGGCAATGCGGTCGCCGAGCCGCATGGCCTCCTCCGGATTGTGCGTGACGATGAGCGAGGTGGCGCGGGTCTCGCGCAGCAGACTCAGTGTTTCTTCCTGCATGGCGTCGCGGAGTTGTATGTCGAGCCCGGAGAACGGTTCGTCCATCAGCATGACCGCCGGCCGGGGCACGATGGCGCGGGCCAGCGCCACGCGCTGCTGCTGACCGCCCGAGAGCGTCGCCGGATAGGCGCCGGCGAAGTCCGTCAGCCCGACGCGTTCGAGGATAGCACGCGCGGCCCGCGCCCGCTCGTCAGCAGCCAATGATCTCAAGCCGAAAGCGATGTTGTCGAGAACGTTGAGGTGCGGGAACAGGGCGAAGTCCTGGAACATCAGGCCGACGCTGCGCTTCTCGGGCGGCACGAAGTGGGTTGGCCCTGCGACCTCGGAATCGTTGATCAACACACGGCCCGCGGTTGGCCGCTCGATGCCTGAGATCACACGCAGCAGCGTGGTCTTGCCGCAGCCCGAGGGGCCGAGCAGGCAGAC
Source organism: Hyphomicrobium sp. (assembly GCA_031378895.1). Taxonomy (GTDB): domain Bacteria; phylum Pseudomonadota; class Alphaproteobacteria; order Rhizobiales; family Hyphomicrobiaceae; genus Hyphomicrobium_B. Next base: position 29,476 of record JANNEP010000060.1, on the reverse strand, counting down.
GATCTCACCCGGCGCCACGTCGAGATCGATGCCGGCAAGGGCTGTTGCATCGCCATAGTTCCGGGTGACGGCTTCAAGTGTCAAGCGGGCGGCAAACATCGCCGCCGCGCGGCTGCGCGTCGCCGTGGAGCCCGATCCCAAAGCCAAAGACGGCGTGACAATCGAAGACGGCCGGTCGTTCAAAGGACGTTGCCCTACTCAAGACCTCGTGGCGGGCGCTGCGGCTTAAGCGCTGGCGTCCGGGTCTTCCGGCTTACCGGGGTCATCATCGTCGTGCAAGGGCAGGTCCTCTTGCAAAGACTCCGGCGACTCTTCCAGCTCGTCGCCATCATCCGTTAACGGCAACTCGTCCGGCATCAGGGCGGCGACGTCGGTTGGCTCCGGCACGGTAAATCCGGGCGGCAGGTTGCTGTCGAGGAGCCCGGCGGCCTTGAGGTCGGCCAGTCCCGGCAGGTCTTTGATCGTGTCGAGGCTGAAATGAGCCAGGAACAGCTCCGTTGTGCCGTAGGTCAGCGGACGGCCCGGCGCCCGGCGGCGGCCTCGGGGGCGTATCCAAGAGGTTTCCATCAAGACGTCGAGCGTACCGGGCGAGGTCGAGACGCCGCGGATTTCTTCGATCTCGGCGCGCGTCACCGGCTGGTGATAGGCGATGATGGCCAACGTTTCGAGCGCAGCGCGCGATAGTTTGCGCTCTTCCTTCTGCTGGCGCTCCAACAGGTAGGATAGGTCGTCGGCGGTGCGGAACATCCACTTAGACGCAACGCGCACCAGCGACACGCCGCGGTGCTGATAGTCTGTCTGCAACTGCGCCAGCAGGGCCTCGACGTCATCGCCGTCTTCAAGATGGCGGGCGAGGGTTTTTGTGTCGAGTGGCGCACTCGCCGCAAACAGCAGGGCTTCGAGCTTGCGGATTTTTTCCATACGGCCGCGCTGTGCCAAATGATCGACCACGGCTTCGGGGTCGGCATACGAAGGCTGCACCGCAGACGCCTCACGGCGCTCCGGTCCTTCATCGGACGCAGGTTCGTCCATATCGCGTGAATTATCCGACACCAGTGTCAGTCTCGGCGGTACCATTGGCTTCTCTCAGCCCCCCAATATAGCTCTCACCGTATGAACTCAACCCACGCGTTTCCACGCCGCACCAGAGTTCGTCTTGCGCATGTAGATCGGCGCAAACGGCTCATCCTGGCGGAGTTCGACCAAACCCTCGCGCGCCATTTCCAGGGTCGCGCCGAAAGAACTGGCAATCGCGGAGCGCTGTTCGTCTCCGCTTGGTAAATACTGCTCGAGGAACATATCGAGCTGGGTCCAGTCGCCGCCGGTTTTGCCGACCAGCTTTTCGAGCCGCAGCCGCGCATCCTTGATCGACCAGACTTTGCGCGCCTTGACGACGTGGACGAGGCGGATTGTGCGGCGTCTCTGCTCGGCGTAGGCCTTGAGCAGATCGTAGACCTCGGCCGTATAGGTGGTGTCGCGCGTCGTGGTGACAGTTTCGGGCTGACCGCGGGCGAAGACGTCGCGCCCCAGGCGTTTGCGCGTCATCAATTGGGCTGCGGCATTGCGCATGGCGTCGAGGCGCATCAGGCGGAAGGCGAGCCGCTGCGCCAAGTCTTCAGCGGACGTGGTGTCGGGGTCTTCCTTGTCACGCGGCAGCAGCAAGCGCGATTTGAGATAGGCGAGCCACGCCGCCATGACAAGATAGTCGGCGGCAATCTCGATCTTAAGTTTTTGGGCTTGGGTGATGAACTGCAAATATTGCTCGACGAGCGCCAGGATCGAGACCTTGGCGATATCGACCTTGTGCGTGCGGGCCAGCGCCAGCAGCAGATCGAGCGGACCTTCGAAGCCCTCGACATCGACGACGAAGGCGTCGGCGCGCGCTGGCAAATCATCAATACCAGGGGCTTCCCAGCCCGTGGGATCAGAGGTCGAGGACATGTGCGGACCGCTTGTCATGATCGGAGAAGACTACACTGATTCAGGCAATCGGAGTCGTGTGGCGCATCAGACTGGCTAACAGCCCTATCGCCTCGTCCTGATCAAATGGCTTTGATTTCACGGTGATGGCGATGGCCGCGGCGAATCGCTCGCGCGCCTTGCCGCTGAGCTCACGTACACCCTCGGAGGCGGCGCGCATTTCGGCGAGATCGCCGTTACAGTGGAGCGCCAGATCGGAGCCTGCGCGCATGACCTCTTCGGCGCGCCCGCGCATTGGGCCCTTCAAGGCTTTCATGCTCAGATCATCGCTCATGAGCAGGCCGTCGAAGCCGATTTCGCCGCGGATGATGTCGTGCGTGACGCGCGTCGAGGTGCTGGCCGGGTAAGCCGGATCAAGCGCCGAAAACACGACGTGGGCGGTCATGGCAGCCGGCATGTTGGCCAACGCCTTGAACGGCGCGAAGTCGGACTTTGCGAGGACCGCGTGCGTGGTCGCGACCACCGGCAAATCGAAATGGCTATCGGCGGTGGCGCGGCCGTGGCCAGGAATATGCTTGATGACGGGGACGACGCCGCCGGCCATGTAGCCCTCGGCGACGGCACGCGCGAGCGCAATCACCTGCTCGGGGTCAGATCCATAAGCCCGGTCGCCAATGATGTCATGGGCCCCCGGAACGGGGACATCGAGCACCGGGGCGCAGTTGGTATTGATGCCATAGCCGCGCAGTTCCCCGGCGACCAGCCGGGCGACCAGAAACGCGGCCCGTTTGGCGCGGGCGGGGTCGCAGCCGTAGACCTGGGCGTAGGCGCTCGCGGGCGGCAGATCGCGGGCGGTGGGTGGTTTCAGGCGCTGCACGCGCCCGCCCTCCTGATCGATCAAAACCAGCACGTCGTCGCGGCCAATGGCCTCGCGCACATCGTCGACCAGCGCGGTGATGCGGGATGGATCAGTGACGTTGCGGCGGAACAGGATCACGCCCGCAGGCTTGACGTCGCGGTAGAACGCGCGTTCGCCGCTACTGAGTTTAGTGCCAGCCAAGCCTGTGATAAGTGCGGCCGTCATGCGTCGCGTTCGCGTGGAATTGACACCACATCGTGCGGCATCAGTACGAGGTCACCCAGCAATCGGCATAACCCTGTGACTTGAGCTGCGTGCATACCGAACTCGCCTGGTCGCGCGATCCGGGTGGGCCGACGACGAGCCGGTGATAGGCACCCTTGGTGCCGAGGTTGGCTTCCGCCACGTCTGGGGTTTTGCCAGTGAGAACGGTGCCGTACTTCTGCTGCATATCGGCAAAACGCTTCAAAGCGTCGAGACGGCTCGAATTCGAGCGCGGTACCGAGGCGAGGACGGCGACGAAGCCGTTCGACCCGCCGCCGGTGGTCGCGATCGAGTTGGAGGCAGGCGCGGCGACCGCTGCGTCAGTCACCGGGGCTGCTGCGGCGGCGGCGGCGGCCTTCTTGATTTTTTTTGCTGCCACAACGGGCGCAGCAGCGGCTTGCGGATCAATGCTGCCTGTCGCCGCCAGAGCCACGGCCTTCGACGGCTCGGCGGCCACGGCTTTGGCAATTGTAACCGGTTTCTGCGGCGCCGCTGGCGGCGCCAAAACGAGTTTCTGGGCCGCCTGGGGCGCGGCCTGCGCCACAGCCTGAGCGGCTACGGGGGCGGCAGCTGCGACAGCGCCGGCAACTGATTGCACCTTCGTGGCCCCAAGGACGTCGACGACGGTCAGGCCGGGAACGGTTAGGCCGGGATCTGTGAGGCCCGGAACAGAATTTGCGTCGCCCGGCGGCGCTGCAGCCTCGGCAACGGCCGGCGCCTGAATGCTGCCGTCGCGGCCGACGACCAGGGTTGCGACCTTACGGGTGCCGTTGGCATCCATCTCTCCGGCAGCGGCGGGCGACGCCGCAGTCGCAGTTGCCGCACCCTCGCCGAGGCGGCCCATGATCTTGCTGTCGGTATGCGCGAATTGCTTGCCCCCGGCATCCGCCGGTTTGATTTTCGATGGCGCTGTAGCGCTCTTGATCACCGGCGGTTCGCCCGTCGACGAGCCCCCGAGAAATGACTTGTAGCCGTAGGCTAGCCCGCCACCGAGAAGAATAGCGCCTGCAAGGGCTGCGACGATCATCATCGGACGGCGGCCGCGCGGCGCGTCTTCCGCCTCATACTCGGCATCATCTTCGCTGTAGTTCGGGTCGAGTTCGCCGCCCGCGGCTTGGGCAAAGCCCATGTCATTCTGGCCGTGCTGGTGCTGGCCCTGCTGGTGCTGATGCCAATCTGACAGCGACGGGTCCTGCTCTTGGTGTCCACGCTCGGCTGTGCGGTAGGCGGCGCTCGCCTGCGCCGCGGCGGCCTGCGCGTGGGTCATCTGAGCCTGAGTCATGTAGGAGCCGGCATCGTAGCCACGCGGGTCGGCCTGCTGCGGCTGCCAGTTTTGCGATGGCGCAGCTGCGTAACTCTGCTGCGGCTGATAAGTCTGCTGCGACGCTCGCGGCGCCGGAGCAGCATTGTAAGGTTCGAACTGCGGCGCATAGGGGTCAGCGTTCGGCGCATGATGGCCGCCGTAGGCTGCTGCTTGAGCGGCGTGATAATCCTGCGGCTGGCCATAGCCTTGGGCGTAACCCTGCTGACCCTGGGCGGCTTGGAGTGCCTGCTGCTGGGCCCACTGCGGTTGTCCGCCCTGAGCTTGCGTACCTTGGGTCTGAGGGTTCTGGCCCCAGGCGGCCTGCTGCTGATCCTGCGCTGTGTTGGGACGGGCCCCTGGACGGCCAGCTTGCTGACCTGGAAACGTGTTCAGCGGAGACATCGTCAAAACCCCTCGTAACCAAACGCTGAGTGCGCGCTTATACTCCTCAGAATCACGACTTTAGCGCATTGCTTCAGGCGCCTCGACGCCGAGGACCTTGAGACCCGAAGTTATCACCGTCTTTGTCGCGGCAATCATTGCTAATCGTGAGGATGTAGCAACCCCGTCATTCGATTGGATAAATCTCAAATGTGGCGAATCATTGCCTCGGGTCCACTGACTGTGCAGCGCACTGGCAAGATCGTAAAGATAGAACGCGACCCGGTGCGGTTCATGGGCCTTGGCGGCGCCTTCGACGAGCCGCGGGAAGGCGCCCAAGCGCTTGATCAAGTCGATTTCGCCCGGATCATTAAGCCCTGAAAGATCAGCTTTTTCGAGCGCCTTCGGGGACAGGTCTAGGCTTGGCATCTGTTCGGCAGCATTGCGAAAAATCGATGCAGCCCGGGCGTGGGCGTACTGCACGTAGAAGACCGGATTGTCCTTCGACTGCTCAGTGACTTTGGCGAAGTCGAAATCGAGCGTCTCCTGGTTCTTGCGGTACAGCATCATGAAGCGCACGGGGTCGCGGCCAACTTCGTCGACGACGTCGCGCAACGTCACGAAGGTGCCAGCCCGCTTCGACATCTTGAACGGCTCGCCGCCTTTGAACAGCTTGACGAGCTGCACGACCTTGATATCGAGATCGGCGCGTCTGTCCGAAAGCGCCGCCACCGCCGCCTTCATGCGCGAGATGTAGCCGATGTGGTCGGCGCCGAAGACGTTGACCATGTGCAAAAAGCCGCGCTGCAGCTTGTCGTAGTGGTAAGCAACGTCGCCGGCAAAATAGGTGTAGCTGCCGTCCGACTTCTGGATGGCGCGGTCTTCGTCGTCGCCGAACGCGGTTGATTTGAACAGCGTCTGGGTGCGGTCTTCCCATTCGGCGTCATCGTGGCCTTTGGGTTTTTCGAGCTGACCTTCGTAGATCAGACCTTTTTTGCGCAGGGCTTCAACCGCAGCCTTGATCTGATCCTTGCCGTCCCGCGTCAGTGATGCTTCTGAGAAGAACACGTCGTGCTTGATGTTGAGCGCCGCGAGATCATCGCGGATCATGTCCATCATCTTGTCGATGGCAAATGCGCGCACGAGCGGCAGCCATTCAGCTTCCTGCATATCGAGCAGCTTTTTGCCGTGGTCCTTCGCGAGCGCAGTGCCAACCGGTTTTAGATAGTCGCCGGGATAGAGACCTTCCGGAATAGGCCCGATATTTTCGCCCAGCGCTTCGCGATAACGCAAGAACGCCGAGCGCGCGAGCACATCGACCTGCCCGCCGGCATCGTTGATGTAGTATTCACGCGTCACGTCATAGCCCACGAATGAAAGCAAATTTGCCAGCGCATCACCGAATACAGCACCTCGGCAATGGCCGACGTGCATCGGCCCGGTCGGGTTGGCTGATACGTATTCAAGATTGAGCTTTGGACTGCCGGTCACGGACCCCGCACCGAACGCCGCGCCGTCGTTCAGGATGCTGCGCACGAGACCATGCCAGACCTCGGGCATGAAGGTGATGTTCAAGAAACCGGGCCCGGCGACGTCGATTTTTGCGACATCCGTCGCGGCCTCGAGTTTGGCTTTGAGCGCATCGGCAATATCGCGCGGCTTCATCTTGGCGGCCTTGGCGAGCACGAGGGCGGCATTCACCGCCACATCGCCGTGCGTCGCGTCGCGCGGGGCTTCGGCATCGATGCCTGGCAGCACAAGGTCAGCGGGTAAAACCCCTTCGGCCTTCAGGGCTTCGAGCGCTGCGGTGACGCGCGCTTCGACGTCGGCAAAAATGTTCATGGAGGTCCTGTCTACATTCCCTTTCCCCGTCCCATACGGGGAAAGACCGCGCCGTCGGCCGGCTCTCCGTAAGGAGAGTCGACGGCGCCAAGCAAAAACTCTCCCGCGCTTAGCGCAATTCCGGCGTTGCCGCAAACAAGCGGCGGTGTTCGGAGATGGCGTAGCGGTCGGTCTGGCCCGCAAGATAATCGCAGGCAAGGCGGGCGCGTTTGCTGGCGTCGATACCACGCATGGCATCAACCCAAGCCTGCGGCAGGGCGGTTGTATCGGACGCGTCGTTGTAGCGGCGGAACAGATCACCGACGATGGTTTCAGCCCCGCTCATGACATGCATGACGCGGGGGTGATGATAGACTTGGCTGAACAGAAATTTTTTGAGCTCTGCGAGGTCGCGCGTCATCGCAGACGAGAACGCCACCGTCTGGGCCGTCGCGGCGCGGATGTCATCGGCCGACTTTGGCGCCAGGCGGGCGAGCCTTAGCCGCGACTCGGCCACGGCATCGGCGACCATGGCCGTGATCATGCGGCGCGTGACCTCATAGGTCGCCCGGCCATCCCGCGGATGGGCGGCGGCTGCGCTGACGTTCGCCGCAATTGATCCCGCGAAGGGCGCGGCCGCAAGCCCGTCCAACGTCAGCAGCCCGGCACGCAGCCCGTCGTCCACATCATGCGAGAGATAGGCGATGTCATCGGCCAGGCTTGCGGCCTGAGCTTCGGCACAGGCCCAGCGCGTCAGCTCAAGCGCTTGCCAAGCTTCAATGCGGCGCACGGCTTTGGCGACGGCGCTCGTCTGATCCGGCACGGGGCCGTTGTGCTTGGCGAGACCTTCGAGCACCTCCCAGGTCAGGTTCAAGCCATCGAAGGCGAGGTATTTGCGTTCGAGGCTTATGACGACGCGCAGAGATTGAGCATTGTGATCGAAGCCGCCGTAGCCGCGCATCGCCGTATCGAGGGCGCGTTCACCCGCGTGCCCGAACGGCGAGTGGCCGAGATCGTGCGCCAGGGCCAGCGCTTCGGCGAGGTCTTCATCCAAGCGCAACTGGCGCGCAATCGTCCGCGCGATCTGCGCCACTTCAAGAGAGTGGGTCAAACGTGAACGGTAGTGATCGCCCTCGTGGAACAGGAACACCTGGGTCTTGTAGGTCAGCCGCCGGAAGCCGGTCGAATGCAAAATGCGATCGCGGTCGCGCTGGAACAGGCTGCGTGTTGGACACTCGGGCTCGGCATGAAAGCGCCCGCGCGACGCCACGGCACTCGCCGCATAGCGGGCAGGCGCGCGCTCGCCGGGGCGCAGGCTTTCACCATAATCACCTAATTCAGCTATCGCTTTGAGTTGAATGACCATGTCGTGAGATGCGCCGCATTTGACTTCACCCGCCGCTGTCCTATCTACTACGGGTCAGCACAGAAAGTCGAAAACACCATGACAGACACCGTTTCCGTCACCGACCGCGCCTTTAGCCGCATCGCCGAGATCGTGGCAGGCGACCCTAATGCGCCGAATTTGCGGGTTTCGGTCGAGGGCGGCGGCTGCTCCGGCTTCCAGTACAAATTCGATCTTGTGGCTGACCGCGCGGTCGACGATCTCGTACTCGAGAAATCCGGCACCGCGGTTTTGATCGATCCGGTCTCGCTGCAATATATGGAAGGCGCCGAGATTGATTTCGTCGACGATCTGATGGGGGCTGCTTTCAAGATCAGGAATCCGGTCGCAACGGCATCGTGCGGCTGTGGCACGAGTTTCACCATCTAACCACCATCTAACAATGTCTCGTTAGCCGCCGGAGCAGGCTGATGCCGAGGGTCATTTTTGCCCAAGCCCTTAAGCGGCACATCGCCTGCCCACCGCTTGAGGTCGCGGGTGCATCGGTGCGCGACGTCCTCGACGCCGCCTTTGCGATCAACCCGCGCGTGCGGAGTTATGTTCTCGACGACCAGAGCCACGTACGCAAACATATGATCATCTTCGTCGATGGCCGCATGATCCGCGATCGCACCGGCCTTTCTGAATTGGTCACGCCCACAAGCGAAATCTACATTGTCCAAGCGCTGTCCGGCGGCTAGTCTTCGCCATCACTCGGGAGGGAGATCCTGATATGGCGCTGAAGATATTGGCTGCGACGCGCAAAGGTTTGTTCGCGCTCGAGCGCACCGGCACGAGGGACGCCCCCTGGCAGGTCGCAGCAATCGATTTTCTCGCCGACAACGTCTCGATGGTGCTCGCCGACCCGCGCAGCGGCCACATTTACGCAGCCCTCGATCATGGCCACTTCGGCGTCAAGATGCATAAGGCCGAGGCCTGGGGCGCTGAGTGGACGGAAACGCCCGCGCCCGCCTATCCGCCAAAGCCCGAGGACGCGACCGACAAGGATATGTGGGGCAACCCGATTCCCTGGACCACGATCCGGGTCTGGGGCTTGGAGACGGGCGGCCCGAACGAGCCCGGCGTACTGTGGTGCGGCACGCTTCCAGGCGGGCTATTCCGCTCGGCGGATCATGGCGCAACGTGGGAGATCATCGAACCACTCTGGCGCGATCCCAAACGCCTCGAGTGGATGGGCGGCGGCGCCGACCTGCCCGGCATTCATTCCATTTGCGTTGACCCGCGCGCGTCGTCCACAGTCAGGCTCGGCGTCTCGACCGGCGGCATCTGGGTGACGCGCGACAGCGGCGCGACGTGGAGCAACGAAGGCACCGGCATGTGGCAGGATCATGCGCCGGAGGAGCACAAGTTTAACCCCAACGGCCAGGACGCGCACCGGCTCGTGCAATGCCCCGCCGCGCCCGACCGGCTGTGGGTGCAGCATCACAACGGCATTTTCCGCTCGGACGATGCCGGTCAAACCTGGAAGGAAATGGAGAACGTCAAACCGTCGTCGTTCGGCTTTGCCGTTGGCGTCCACCCGAGAGACCCCGACACGGCGTGGTTCGTGCCGGGTATCAAGGATGAGCGGCGCATCCCCGTCAATGGGGAATTCGTGGTGACGCGCACGCGCGACGGCGGCAAGACGTTCGAAACCCTCAGCAAGGGATTGCCGCGCGAACCGGCCTACGATCTCGTTTACCGCCATGGGCTCGATGTCAGCGCCAGCGGCAATGATCTTGTGGTTGGCTCGACGACAGGCGGTTTGTGGGTCTCGGACAATCAGGGCGATAGCTGGAGCCAAGCTGGCGTGCGCCTGCCGCCGGTCTATGCCGTGCGGTTTGTGGACGCGTGAGCCCATGAAAATCACCACCTGGAACATCAACGGCGTCAAGGCGCGGCTTGAAACTGCGATCGCCTATCTCAAGCAGGAAAGCCCCGACGTTATCTGCCTGCAGGAAATCAAATCCGTCGATGACGGCTTCCCGCGCGAAGCCTTCGAGGACCTCGGCTACAACGTCGCGACGCACGGCCAGAAGGGCTTCAACGGCGTCGCGCTTTTATCGAAAGCGCCACTTGAAGACATTACGCGCGGCCTGCCGGGAGACGACGCCGATCCACAGGCGCGCTGGATCGAGGCGCTGGTGCCAGCCGGCAGAGCGATGATCCGCGTCGTGTCGCTGTATCTGCCCAACGGCAATCCGCTGGGGACTGAAAAATTTCCCTACAAGCTGGCGTGGATGGCGCGGTTGAAAGCCCACACCACCCGGCTGCTCGCCGATGAAACGCCGCTGGTGTTAGCTGGCGACTTCAACGTCATCCCCGAGCCCCAAGACGCCAAGCGGCCCGAGGCCTGGACTGGCGACGCGCTGTTCCAGCCCGAAAGCCGCAGCGCCTATCGCGGGCTGATAAATCTCGGACTGAGCGACGCGGTGCGCGCCTGTCATCCCGGCCCTGGCGTCTACACGTTCTGGGACTATCAGGCGGGCGCGTTCCAGAAGGACGACGGCATTCGCATCGATCACATTCTGCTGTCGAGCCAGGCAGCCGACATGCTGACCGCGAGCGGCATCGACAAGTTCACGCGCGCGACCGAAAAACCGTCGGATCACGTGCCGGTGTGGGTGGAACTATCCTGACACGGCCAGCACTACCGTTGCGGCTCTGACGCAAAGCCGGTGCCGATGTCCCGCATCCCGTCGGCGGGCACAAACGCGCGCGGCGACGCGAGCGGTTCGGCACCCGGCAGCGACGGCGATGCCGTTGCTGCTGGGACTGCAATCTGCAATCCCATAGGCTTCACCAATTCGCCATTGGCACAGGTGCGCACCGGCTGGGCAGCGAGCGTACCGAGACCACTTTTGTCGGCACGGCTCTCCTGACGGCGGCCGTAACGATCGTGCCATTCGGCGACGCGGCCCGTCGCCTGGAGACGCACACCCTCGCCCGCATTACAGAAAATGTTCTGATAAATGTCCTCAATCCAAACGCGCTCCTGCGCTGGCGCATTACTGACGGCCACGTCGATGAGATTGAGCGCGCTCGGCTGGTCTTTCTCGACGAATTTTCCGCGCCAAAGGAGATCGGCAAGGAACGCCTGCGCACCAGAATGCCCGGCACGCGACAGGCGCGACAGCCAATGGCGGCCGTTCTCGATCTTGCTCGAAGGATCGTCTGTACCGCCAAGCGTGATATCGGGACCTTCGCCGCGCAGCAGCACCTTGGCGAGTTCGAACTGCGCATCCTCGTTGTTGAACGTCAGGGCTGCGCGCTGCAACGCCCGGTCGGCAGCGGCGGCGTCCGCCACGACGCTGGCCTCGTCCAGCCCCTGGCGCATGTAGGTCGAGACAGCTGTCAAAGACTTGGCCGCAATCGGCGCCAATTCATCGTCGTCGGGATCGACATCCTGAAGACTGTCGGCGAGCTGCTTGTAGAGGCCATAGGCCTTGGCGTGATCGGTGTAGGCGCCTTCGTTGTCGGCGTAGATGCGCGCCATGTAGAAATTACCGACGGCAGGCTTGGTTACAGCGAGTGCTTCCAGTGCCGGAAGCGCGATTTCGTAGTAGCCGCCGTTGTACGCCGAAATACCCTGCTTCATGGCGTCATCGGCTGACCGGAAGGTCACGCCTCCAGCCTGTGCCGCCCCGGCCAGGACGACAGCACACAACACGCACCTCATCATACAATTAAATGTCCGCATAGCAGTGAACTTCCGCCTTTCCGCCGGCATGGGTCACGGCGCCATAGCGCGCGGGCCCAACCTGATCTGCAAATTTCCTGATCGCGCCCGACTGGTACATGTTGGGCGGCGCTTTCCAGTCCTTGCGGCGCCGCTCGAGTTCGCTCGCATCGACTTCGAGATCGATCGTGCCTGTCTCGGCATCCATCGCAATCATATCGCCATCCTTGATGAGCCCAATGGGACCACCAACAGCGGCTTCGGGTCCAACGTGGCCGACGCAGAACCCGCGCGTCGCACCCGAGAACCGTCCATCCGTGATCAGCGCGACCATGTCGCCAGCGCCCTGACCGTAGAGCGCGGCCGTGGTCGAGAGCATTTCGCGCATACCCGGGCCGCCCTTCGGACCCTCGTAGCGGATGACCAGCACGTCGCCGTCTCTGTAGTCACGCGCATCGACGGCGCGGTATGCGTCTTCCTCGCAATCGAAGCAGCGCGCGGGGCCGCGGAACTGCAGCTTTTTCATGCCCGCAACTTTGACGATCGCACCCTCAGGCGCGAGCGAGCCTTTGAGGCCGACGACACCGCCAGTTGGCGTGATCGGGTTCGAGACCGGATAGACGACCTTTTGGTCGCGATTGAATGTCACGCTGCTGAGATTTTCAGCAATTGTTTTGCCGGTCACCGTCAGGCAGTCGCCGTGCAGGATGCCGCCGTCGAGCAGGGCTTTCATAATCTGCGGCACGCCACCGATGTCGTACACGTCTTTGGCAACGTACTTGCCGCCGGGCTTGAGGTCGGCGATGTAGGGCGTCTTCTTGAAAATCGCGGCGACGTCGAACAGATCGAATTCGATGCCGGCTTCGTGCGCCATCGCCGGCAAATGCAGCGCGGCGTTGGTCGAACCGCCGGTAGCAGCGACTATGATAGCGGCATTCTCAAAAGCTTTGCGCGTGCAGATATCGCGCGGGCGGATGCCCTGGGCAATCAACTGCATCACCGCTTTGCCGCTTGCGGCGGCGTACTCATCGCGGCTCTCATACGGCGCAGGCGCGCCCGCTGACCCTGGCAGCGCCAATCCAATAGCTTCCGAGACGCAGGCCATGGTGTTGGCGGTGAACTGTCCGCCGCACGATCCCGCCGACGGGCAGGCGCTACATTCGAGCTCGTGCAATTCTTCAGCAGACATCTTGCCAGCCGAGTGCATGCCGACGCCTTCGAAGACGTCGACAACCGTCACATCGCGGCCTTTGTAGCGGCCGGGTAATATCGAACCACCGTACATGAAGACGGACGGCACGTTGAGGCGCAGCATGGACATCATGATGCCGGGCAGGCTCTTGTCGCAACCGGCGATGCCGACGAGGGCGTCATAGCAGTGGCCGCGCATGGTCAGTTCGATCGAGTCGGCGATGACTTCGCGGGAGACCAGCGACGACTTCATGCCCTGGTGGCCCATGGCGATGCCGTCGGTCACGGTGATGGTGCAGAATTCGCGCGGCGTGCCGCCAGCGGCTTTGACGCCAGCCTTGGCCGACTGGGCCTGGCGCATCAGCGAAATGTTACAGGGCGCGGCTTCGTTCCAGCACGACGCAACACCGACGAATGGACGATGAATTTCTTCTTCCGTCAGACCCATGGCGTAATAGTAGGAGCGATGCGGCGCGCGCGCCGGCCCTTCCGTGACGTGACGGCTCGGTAGCTTTGATTTGTCGAACGTCTTGGCGTCCATCGGTGTCCTCTTTAGCCCTTCGAAAAAGGAGCAATGCCGTCGTGAGACGCACACCTCCCGTCGCAAAAAACTGCCTCGCGGAGATGCCTCACTGCGCCTCGTGCGCAGGAAAACAGGGAGCCGCAGGCGCTCTTTTCGGGCCCAAGCAGGTGCGCGGGATTTGTGGCTCGAAAGTGGCGTCCGGGCCGCAAAGAGTTGCTCAATGGCAACAATTGCGATCCGAGTAGGGTGATCGCCAAACTTAGTCAACACGCATGCACTCTGCGCAGCCATAGGTTGATAACCATGGCCGCGTCTTGGGCCTAGGCTCACACGGAGACGAGACGGTTCCCGCGTAAGCCTGTCATCAATACGCGAAGAGTTCGGCGTCAGCACGGCCCCAGTGGGGCAGCGTTAGGGCATCTGGTGCTTGAGTAGGCTAGCGCCATGCGCGCCAAGAGGAACAGCAATGCAGTCGCTGGTGGTTGAGCCTCAAGGGCATTCCGAAGGGCCACAGGGTCTCGACATCACGTTCGACAACCGGGCCGAGCGGCTGATTGGGCTTGGCGCCGTCAACGGCGGTCTCAAAGTCCTGACCCTTGGCCTCTATGCCTTCTGGGCCAAAACGGATGTGCGCCGCAAACTCTGGTCGTTCACGCGGCTGAATGGCGAGCCGCTCGAGTACACAGGCACCGGCAAGGAGCTATTCCTCGGCTTCCTCATCGTATTCGGCGCCGTGGTGATGCCGGTGCTGCTCGGCGGCTTCGCTGTGGCGTTCCTCTTCCCCGGTAACAAGGTGGCGCTCACACTCTACCAGCTCAGCGTCTATGCGGTGTTTTTCCTGCTGCTCGGCAACGCCATCTACCGGGCCCAGCGCTATCGCTTGAGCCGGACCCGGTGGCGCGGCATTCGCGGGGCGCTGACGGGCAGCCCGGCGGGCTATGGCTGGACCTATTTTTGGACGCTGACCGGACCCTTCGCAGTTATCGCATTGGCGGCTTTGCTCGTCGCCTGGCGCATTGGGCCGCAGGTCGGCGGCGCTATCATGCTGATCGGCTTCGTCGCCGGGCTGTGGGTGCTGCCGTGGCGATCGAACAAACTGCAAGGCTTGCTGACCCGGGATATGTTCTTTGGCGACCGGCCGTTGAGCTACACCGGCACATCCGGGCCGCTGTACAGGCGCTATCTCTATGCCTGGGCGGGCAGCGCGCTGATCTATCTCGCCGCCATCGGCGCCACCGCCATCTTCGTCCTGCGCAACAACCTGGTGATGCAGTGGCAGTTAGAAAAAATTATGCCGTCCCTGCCGCAGGTCCTGACACTCGTTGGCATATGGGCGGTGACGCTGCTGACATCAGCGATGATCACGGCCTGGTACCGCGCCAACCAGATGAAACACTTTGCCGTCCACACCCATTTCGAATGTGCGACCTTCCGCTCGGACGTCACCGGCAAGGGTTTGATGTGGCTCGTGCTGTCGAATTGGATGCTGTCGTTCTTTGGCCTGATCCTTGGTGCTCTTACCGGCGGCCTGTTGATGTATGCGCTTGGCGCCGTGCCAGCCGCCGCTGAGCCCGGCGGTCTGCCCCGAGAACCAGGTCCGGTGCAGATCGCGTTGGCCGTAATACCGGTCATTGTTTTGACCACGATCGCATCAACATTTGCGCAGTTCCGTTCGGCCCGCTATTTTCTGTCGCGTTTGAAGCTCGATGGCCGGGTCTCGGTCGCAAGCATTCTGCAATCCCAGGACCTGGGACCCAAACGCGGCGAGGGCCTAGCTCAAGTGTTCGATCTCGATGCCTTCTAATCCCCCGACATCAATTCCACAGGCGTCCACGTCCCAAACTTCCGGGGCCGCGCATTATGCGCGCTTCAGTGATGGCCGGTCGGCGGGCGCCCGCGATGGCCTCGTGTCGATCGGCGTATCCGGTATCGAAATTGCGCTCAAAGACCCCTATCAGCGCTTCGTCTGGCCCTACGCGAGCTTGCGTACAGGCGAGCCCGTGCGCAGCCATCCAGCCGATGTGCTTTTGAGTTCAACGGAAACTCCGGGCGTGACGCTGTTCGTCCCGGGCGCGGCCTTTGCAACGGCGCTCCGGGGCCACGCGCCGCATCTGACCGCGAAGGCCGAACGCTGGCGTCATGCGCGGCCTTGGCTGTTCGCGGCGGCGGCCTTCTGCGGGCTGATCGCGCTAATCTACGCCGCCGGTTGGAGCCCGATCCGCTCGATCGCCAGCGTCTTGCCGGAGAGCTGGCGGCAGCGCCTTGGCGAGCACGCCATTCAGTCCATGACCGAGGACCACAAGCGCTGCGCTGATGCCGATGGCGTCGCGGCGCTTGCGGCAATGACGCAGCGGCTGTCGAAGGCGGCTGGCGTCATCAAGCCCTTCAAGGTCACGGTCTACGACTGGTCGCTGATGAATGCGTTCGCGGTGCCGGGTGGACAAATTGTCGTGACCAAGGGGCTGATCGACAAGGCGCGCGGGCCTGATGAAGTGGCTGGTGTGCTCGCCCATGAGATGGGTCACGGCCTCGAATTGCATCCAGAAACCGGGATCATCCGCACCATAGGACTTGCCGCGGCGATTGAGCTGATGATGGGCGGAACCGGTGGCGCACTGGCCAACATGGGACTGGTGCTGGCTCAGCTCGGCTATACGCGGGTCGCGGAACGCGAGGCCGATCAGCAAGGGCTGCGATTGCTGAAAGACGCCGGCATTGCGGCCCAGGGGCTCGGTGACTTCTTCAAGCGCGTCGAGGAGATTGAAAACGAGGAGGGGTTGTCCAAAGCCCTGAAGAAATTCGATCTGCTGCGCACGCATCCCCCGACCGCCGAACGCGCCGAGCTGGTGCGCCGTCAAGGCGCCTACCCATCAACGCCAGCGCTCGACGAACAGGGCTGGCAGGCGCTGAAAAAAGTGTGCAGCGTCACCGTTGCTCCGGACAAAGTTGAGCCTGAGAAGCCGGAACCGGCGAAATAGCAGCATGCATCCCGCATTGCCCTTGCAACGGGACAGCTGTTTCTTATCTCAACCAAGAAATATCCTCTGCGCGCCGGGCGTTGAACAGACGTTGGCCCGAATTCCATGCCTGATTGCCCATGTCGCATGGCGTCGACCACCCCCTCATCGAGGATTTCAGCGCATGACGCGTTTACTCGCCAAAGCCTTTTTGCTCATCATCGCGGTCACCGCCTATATCGGGGCTCCGTTTGTGACCGCGTGGTCGATCCGCGAAGCCGTGCGCAATGGCGACGCCGCATATCTAGAGAGCGCCATCGATTGGCCGTCGGTGCGCACGACGCTAAAGCCGTCGCTCGGGCGCTTGGCTCTCAGCCTGCCCGATCCTGAAACAGCCCCCATCACCCAGCCCGGACTGTGGCAGCGCTTCAAGGTCTATGTCGGCCAGGGCGCTGTTGACACTGTGATTGACGGCTACATCACGCCGGAAGGCCTGCCGCAATTGTTCAAGATCCGCAAAGCCTATCGCACCTATGTATCGGGCGAACCTGAAGAGTCCAAGCTGCCGGTGTTCGAGCGCATGCAGCGAGCCTGGTCGCGGGTTAAACGCGCCGAGTTCACGAGCTTCACGTCATTCGAAGTCGACATGGCCGACAAGTTTGACGAGAACCGCATCTACCTCGGCAAGCTCGAGCTGACGGGCTTGGGCTGGAAACTGATGCAGTTGCGCGTCAAGTTTCTAACGTCGGCACAAGACGCTATCGTCAAATTCGCGGATACCGAAGGCGGCGGGTTTGCCGGCCGCGCCAAGGCCGCAGCACAGCAGGCCGAATAGCCATCAATCGCCGAGCCGCTTCAACGCCGCCGAGAAGCGTTTGATCTCGGCTTCGAGTTCGGCTTTGCGTTCCTTGGCTTCTTCGATGGCTTCGTCCTTGGCCCGCTCCATAAACTGCGGGTTAGTCAGCTTGGCATCCATCTTGGTGAGGTCGCCGTTGGCAGCCTCGATGGCCTTGGCGAGGCGCTTTTTCTCAGCCTGCATGTCGATGATGCCGGTCAGCGGCAAGGCCGCCGTCGTCTCGCCGGTCACGATCAAAGCTGCACCCTTGGGCGCGGTTTTTTCAAACGTGATTGCGTCGAGGCGTGCGAGGCGCTTGATGGTGTCGTCGTTGCGCAATGCGCGATCACGCAGCGCTGTCGTTGCGCCGACGATGACGAGAGGAATTTTGGCACCCGCCGGCACGCTCATTTCGGTACGCACGGAGCGGATTTCGGAGACCAGACGCACGATCCAGTTGATTTCACCCGCCGCGTCCTCATTGACGAGCCCGTCGAGCTTCGGCCAGTCACTGAGGCAGAGCATCGAGCGCCGCGCCACGCCGTGCTCGACCATATGGGCCCACAGTTCTTCGGTGATGAACGGCATGAACGGGTGCAGCATTTTGAGGATCTGGTCGAGCACGAAGGCGGTTGCTGCGCGCGTTTCGTCCTTGGCCTCCTCGTCGTCGCCGGCAAGCAGCGGCTTGATGAGTTCGACGTACCAGTCGCAGAATTCGCCCCAGACGAACTCGTAGGCCGCGTTTGCTGCTTCGTTGAACTTGTAGGCCTCCAGCGCGGACGTGATGGCTTTAGCGGCCAGTTCGGTCTCGCCGATGATCCACTTGTTGATCGTCTGTGTCACCGCTTTGGGATCGAAATCTGGCTGACGCACGCACTCGTTCATCTCGGCGAACCGCGATGCGTTCCACAGCTTGGTCGCGAAGTTGCGATAGCCTTCGACGCGCTGCTTCGCGAGCTTGATGTCGCGGCCCTGAGCCGCCATGGCCGCGAGCGTGAAGCGCAGCGCATCAGCCCCGAACTCGTCAATCAGGACCAGCGGGTCCATGACGTTGCCCTTGGACTTCGACATCTTCTGCCCCTTCTCGTCGCGGACGAGGGCATGAATGTAGACGTCGTGGAACGGCACTTCCTTCATGAAGTGCTGGCCCATCATCATCATGCGGGCGACCCAGAAGAAGATGATGTCGAAGCCGGTGACGAGGACGGACGTTGGGTAGTAGCGCTTGAGTTCTGCGGTATCGTCGGGCCAGCCGAGCGTCGAAAACGGCCACAGCGCCGACGAGAACCAGGTATCGAGGACGTCTTCGTCTCGGTAAATCGGGACCGTCGTTATTTTTGATCCCTGCTCAAGCCCGCGCTTTAACATCGCCGTCTCGTTTTCTACGACAACAACTTCACAACCATAGAAAGCCTTTGCGAGTTTGATCGCCTCAGCTTCCGACGCAGCTACAAAAGTCGATGGTTCGGAATTTGGCAAATTGTAAGTGAGCTTCGTTCCGTCTTTCTTCGGCCCGTACCACGCGGGGATCTGATGCCCCCACCACAACTGCCGCGAAACACACCACGGCTGGATGTTGCGCATCCATTCGTAATACGTCTTGTCCCAGTTGGCTGGCACGAAGCGCGTCTTGCCGGATTCAACCGCCGCGATTGCGGGCTTCGCCATTTCGCTCGCGTTGACGTACCACTGATCCGTCAGCCACGGCTCGATAACGACGCCGGAGCGGTCGCCATGCGGCACGGTATGCGTCGTCGGCTCGATCTTTTCCAAAAGCTCAAGCGCGTTCAAGTTGGCAACCACGCGCTTCCTCGCGTCGAAGCGATCGAGGCCCAAATAACCGTCTGGTAGTTCTTCATGTGGCGGGCCGTTGTGCCAGGGATGGGACGACGGCACCGTGTATTGGAACGCCGAAATTTTTCCGAATGCATTTAAAACGTTGACCATGGGAAAGCCCTGCCGCTTCCCCACCTCAAAATCGTTGAAGTCGTGCGCCGGCGTGATTTTCACCGCGCCCGTGCCCTTCGTTGGATCGGAATACGCGTCCGCGACAATCGGAATGACGCGGCCAACCAGCGGCAGCGTCACCGTCGCCTTGGCCGTCACCAGCGCTGCATACCGCTCATCCTCAGGATGCACGGCCACGCCGGTATCGCCCAGCATGGTCTCGGGCCGCGTCGTCGCGACGACGATATAGTCGTTCACGTACCCAGCGACCTGTTGGGTGAGCGGGTAGCGGAAATAGTACATATGCCCGTTCGGGTCTTTGGCCAGCGCCTTGCCCAGCGCCGCCTCGTCGAACGGCTTTTCGGGATCGCCGCTCGCCCACGCAAATGTGCCGCGCTTCTCCAACTGCACGACTTCCAGATCGGAAATCGCCGTCTGGAACTTCGGGTCCCAATTGACGAGGCGCTTGTCTTTGTAGATCAGCCGCGTGCCGTCCGGCAGCTTGGTATTGTAGAGATCGACGAAGGCTTTGGTGACAGCTTTCACCATCGGATCATCAGGCGAGCCGTCCTTGCCCATCGTGAAGCGCTCGCGGCTCCAATCACACGACGCGCCGAGCCGTTTCAGCTGATCGACGATAACGCCGCCGCTTTCCTCTTTCCACGTCCACACGCGCTTGAGGAATTCCTCGCGGCCCAATTCACGCCGTGACGGCTGCTTGCCGGCGGCGAGCTGGCGCTCGACAACCATCTGCGTCGCAATGCCTGCGTGATCCGTCCCGGGCTGCCACAGTACATCGCGGCCGCGCATGCGCTCGAAGCGTACCAGCACGTCCTGCAGCGTGTTGTTGAGGGCGTGCCCCATGTGCAGCGAGCCGGTGACGTTCGGCGGCGGGATCACGATCGAGTACGCCGCTTTTTTACCGCCAGCCGCGACTCTTCCGGCTTTGAAGGCGTCAGCCTTCTCCCATTCAGCATGGATGCGCGGCTCTATCTCAGCCGGCTGAAACGTCTTTTCGAGCATGGGTGGGGGTTCGCTTATCAACCGTTGTTACCACCGGTCGTAAGGCCCCCCTTCCCACACTGTCAACCGCCGAGCCGCGGCAGAAACATCAGCCGCCCGGTTTGCGCCTTCCGTTCTGAGACATGGCCTGCCCGTCGTCGTCGCCAGCCTCGCTGCGCAAGGCCTTCTCGACGATCTTCGGCATGTTGTCCGTCAGCCATTGCTTGAGAATGGGACGCAGCAGCTGGGCTGCGACATCCTCGACGCCGGCGTTGTGATGGCTCGGCGGCGGCGCCTCCGGCAGCACCGGCGGCTGGTGGTAGTGCGGCGGCGCACTCGCCACTTGGGGCTCCGGCACCGGTTCAGCCTTCGGTGCGTTGGCGGCGCGAGTCATTTCGCCGATCCTATTGAGCCGCGTGTCGAAGAATGACGCCATCTCCCGTTTGACACTGTCAGGTTTGAGATGCGGCTGAGGCTCCACCTGCATGCTCGAGACATCGCGGCCTGACGGAAGCGCCACGGTCGTCGATGGTGGCGGCTCGATCATGCGCCCTGCGGACGCCGGTTCGAACCGGATCACAGTACGGGATCGTTCGGCCTCGGCCGACGGAGGCGACTTTAGAGCGTCGCTCAATCGCCCGAACAAGTTTGGTTTTTCTGGCGGCGTATGGTGCCCCGGCTTGAAAATGGCCGGGAGTTCGAATTCAGCAGCCTCCTGAGCCATGACGGTATCACGGCGTATGTGCTGTGAATAATTTCCGCCGTTTTGCGATCGCTGACTGCCGGTTTCGTCCGCGATACTCGTGCGGATCGACGCCAGTAGATCGTCTACGTTGTGGTGGTGCACCCCATTCAGTGTTGTCATGACGCTACCTCATCTGCGTACAAAATTAAAAAATCGCAGAACCGCGCCGGCACCCCGTTATTGCCCCGTCCGGTCCGTTGTCTCTGGAAAAGAGAAATTTTTTGCGTTTCCCAACGCATCCCTGCCCCAGTCGCAACATGAACCCCGAATGAACTTCGTTATAGCGAAGGTCTTTTTCATGTGCCGTGTTGTATTGCAGCCAATACGAGGCAGCCATGTGGCGGCAGCGTCAAAATGACGTCACTGATCAATAAAAAACAAAAAGCGGGGCGTTTCCGCGCCCCGCTTTTATTGCTCCGGTATTAGTCTCGTTCTGGCGATTACTCGGCCGCTGTCTTGTGCTCAGAAAGATTTTGTTCCGACATCTCACGGCGCAGCGCGCGTTCGACAATCTTCGGCATGTTTTCAGCAAGCCAGTTCTTGAGCATCGGCCGCAGCAAATCTGCGACGGTGTCTTCCAGCGTCCGCAGCTGCTGGCCAGATGTGCTTGCCGCTACGGCCGGAACCTGGCTGCTGGCGGCGTTGTCCGTCTCGGACGTGATCAGCAAAGGCTCAAACACGGCAATCGCCGTTTCCGGCAGCCGCGAAGCATTGGCATTAACTGGCGCCGCGGCGGCCACGGTCTCGACCGCAGCAGCGTGACGACTTTCGTCGCGCCCCGCCGGCGTGTATGGCAGCGGGCTGAGCGTCGCATCAACGCGTGGCGTCACGAACTTGACTTCGCGCGCGATCTCCGCCGCCGGGGCCACCGCTTCAACAGGCGCACTCTTGGCGGCTGGCTGTTGCATTACGGCTGGCGCAACGTCCAACGCCGGCTCTGGTGCAACGGTTTTAGCGGCAGCTTCGACAGGAACATCGGCTGCATATGGATCGAAGCCATGCCGGCTCGGAACTATCGAGCCAAGATCCGTCAGCGCAGGACTGCTCGCCACGGCGCTGGTGACAAGTTCAGCAGCGCTCGGGCGCGCGTCACGTGACAGTGCAGCAACGTCAGATGGATTGGCCTTGATCTCGAACGGCGACGGCCCAAGATCGAATTCGAACGGATCGCCGTTGGTCCCATCCTGACCGCGGCCCGGAACATAGCCATCCAGCGAAACCGAGAACCCAGCACGCTGATCAGCTGCGACGGATGCAGGCGCCGGTTCATCATCGAGCAAATCGGACAACTGGTCCTCGACGCTGCGCACCTTGGCTTCGGTGCGGGCTTCGTTGCGGGCCTCAGAATGTGATTCAGACTGGAATTCGTCGTTGCGGCTGACCTGCATAAGCCTGGGTTCAGGCGTACTTAGTGAGGGGTAGGCAACGTCATTGGAGGCAGCACCCAAAGCCCGCATCGTCAGTTCAGGCGTTGCAAGCGGCGCTTGAAACTGCGGCTCCCGCTGCATGAAGGAGCGGCCGAACGGCGACGCCGAGGCTGGCTCGGCGCGCGTCAGTGGCGGCAACGGACGCGATCCCGGCGGTTCCTCGGCGATGATCTTGCGGATCGAGGCGAGGATATCCTCCATACTCGGTTCGCTGCTTGCATCTAATCTCGTCATACCGCACCTAGCCAAAAACACGGGCCGCTTTGCATGCCACTTCCGGGCCCCGCAACCCTCAGCAGCCCAGCAAAAAATCCGTTCGGAAGCAACCCCCCGGGCCGGCATCGTGGCAGGTTGCTCGATCACCGGCAACGATCTGCGTTTGAGTTATCCCCGAAGCACGGCACTCTCAAGGCAATTCATGTGTCCGGAGTGGGTGCCTTACTGGAGGCAGACTGGGTGCATACTGGGTGCATACTGGGCACAGGCCCGTCACCTGCAACCGGCAACACCGCGCTTTTTAAGCCAAGCCCCCGCAACCCTGAGGCTTGCGCCTACTTCACCGGCGTGTGCTCGACCCGGGTTCCCCAGTGGTCCGGGGGCTCCACGACCTGGTGCTCCCGGCGGCCATCATCGTGGGTGATGTCGATGCCCCACCACTTGCGGCGCACTTCTTCGTAGTGGATTTCCGGGTTGTAGACGCTGCTCTCGGCGCCGATCTCGGCAATGCTGAGCCGCCCGATGGCGGACACAACCGAATACGTGGCGACCAGGACGTTGCGCTTGGTCTGTTCGAGCTGCACCTGAGACTGGAGCAGCTCCTGCTGGGCGTCCAGAACATCGAGCAACACACGCTGGCCAACTTTTTCTTCCTCCCGCACGCCGTTCAACGCCGTGGTGTTGGCCTCGATCCGCACCCTGTCAGACTCACGCTGGGCGCGGAAACCTTGGAGCTGCGACCACGTCTGAACCACTTGCGCCTGAGCCGCGGCGCGCGACTGCTCAATTTCCTGAATCCGCGACAGGTGGGTGTGCTTGGCCCGGCGCACGCGGGCGAAAACTTCGCCGCCAGCGGCATAGATCGGAACGTTGAGGCGGCCGACAATCGATGCCGTTTCGACTTCTTCGGTCTGACTCGATTGGTCAAAGCGATCCGAATAGGAGGCTTCGAGCTGGGCTACCGGCAACAGCTCGCCGTGAATTTGATCGACGTCGAAGCGAGCACCCTGCTCCCTGTACAGCGACCCAACCACTTGCGGATTTTCGCGCGTGCCGATGCCGACCGCCTCGTCGAGTGAGCGCGGCAGTAGCCTGATATTCGGATTGGCATCCGATAGCCCGCGCGGAGGCTGGCCAACCACCTGCTCATAAGACGCGCGGCTCGACTTCATATTGGCGATAGCCAGCTCCAGATCCGAGACCCCCAAGGCGCGGCTGGCCTCGGCTTGAGCGACGTCGGTGCGTGTCACTTCGCCGACCGCAAAGCGGTCCCGCGTCGCCTTAAGCTCAGTGTCGAGAAAACTGAGATTGCTTTGCCTCAGCTTGACGATCGCTGAATCGCGCACGACATCACCGTAGGCCGTTACAGTGTCGAGCAGAACCTGCTGCTCCACCAAGCGCAGCTGTTCGCGCCCGGCGCGCACGGCGGCTTCGGCCGAGTTGACGGCGTTTGTTGTCTGAAACCCCCGGAAGATCGGCTGCACCAGCTGTACGTCATAGCCGCGCGGCGAGGTCGTGCCGCCCGTGCCGAAATCCGGCCTGATTTTGGTATTTTGGCGGCCAACGTCGGCTGAGGCGTTTATGCTCGGACGATAGCCTGAAATGGCGCGGGCCACATCTTCGTCGGTGGCCCTGAGCCGCGCCCGTTCAGCGTCCAATTGGGGGTTGTAATTATAAGCCGCTGACAACGCGTCATTCAGCGACTCTGCCTGCGCTGGCATGGGTCCTGGCGCAACAATCACAGCGGCCATCGCGGCTGTAGCTAGCGGCAGCCGCAAGGATATCCGCCGGACGCACGATACGCCCTTCAGCCTTACCTGTCCTAACCAGCATTTTCCGATGTCAAAGCTGTACGTACAGAGGTTATTTATCTCTTTCAGCATGGGGGCGAATTAAACTGATTCGCGCCCTTGCCCAGATCATTAAGCCGCCCGATCCACAATGTTCGCAGCGGCCTGCGACTCACTAGTCACACCGGCCCGCCGGGCAGAGTTGGTGATGCCACTCTGCCGCTCGGCCACTTCCCGTGAATTGCACGCTATTCGACGATCTCGCCCGCATTGTCGTCCGGGTCGGCCGCGTTATAGGCTTCCCGGCGGCCGTCGGCATGCGTGATGTCAATGCCGAACCAGTTTTGCCGCGCTTCCTCGAAGTGCGCCTCGGGATCATAGATATCCAATCCGAGTTCGAGCGCTTCGGCGTTGAGCGTGCCCATGCTGGAAAGCAGCTGATAACTGGCAACTACGAGTTCGCGCCGGGTCGTGACCAGCTCGATTTGCGCGTCGAGGAATTCCTGCTCGGCATTGAGCACATCGAGCAAAGTCCGCTGGCCTACCTTTTCTTCTTCGCGCACGCCTTCCAATGCCAGGCGGTTGGCATCGACCTGGACCGTATCGGACTTGAGCTGGGCCCGCGACGCCATGAGCCTCGACCAGGCCGCCGTCACGTTGGCCTGGGTTTCCGATCGCGCCTGCTCGATTTCCTGTATCCGGGACACATGCGTGTGTTTGGCCTGCCTGACGCGGGCTCGGATTTCGCCCCCGTCGTAAAGGGGGATGCTGACCCTGCCGGTAATGCTGGCGGCTTCCTGTTCATCGAACGCCGCGCTCGGGTTCTCGCGATGCGCATAACTGGCTTCGAGATTGACTTCGGGCAGCAATTCGCCGCGCACCTTGTCGACGGCAAAGCGGGCCGCTTCTTCACGGAATAGCGCAGAGTTGACGTTCGGCGACTGGTGTTCCGCCGTTTGCCAGGCGTCTTCGATCGAGCGCGGCAGCTGTTTCAGCTTCAGCGGCGGCGAGCCGACGCCGGACGGCGCGTGTCCGATAACCCGTTCATAGTTGGCGCGCGAGACTTTGAGATTGGCTTTGGCGAGGTCGGCCGCGGAGACCGCGCGCGCCCGCCGCGCCCGGGCCTGGGCCACATCCGTCTTCGTGACTTCTTTCACCGACCGCCGTGTCTCGGCTGCCTCGAGTTCGCGGCTCAGCACCTCGACGTTGCTCTCGCGAATGCGCACGATCGCCATATCACGAACCACGTCCGTGTAGCTTCCGACCGCATCGAGCAGAACCGTGGATTCAACCTGCCGCAAGTTTTCGCGCCCGGCTTTGACGGTGGCCTCGGCCTCGCTGACCTCGTTGGAGGTGCGAAAGCCGCTGAACACGGATTGGCGGACCGAGATGCTGTAACCCCAAGGGTCGGATTTGCCGGACGTGAAACTCGTTGGCTGGGACTTTGTTTCCAGGCGCCCGATGTCTGCCGAGCCGTCAACCGTTGGCCGGTAACCGGATTCGGCGCGGCTCACATCTTCATCCGTTGCCCGCAGCCTGGCGCGCTCAGCGTCGAGCTGAGGATTTGTCTGATAGGCGGCCGTGAGCGCCTGACGCAGCGTCTCGGCCTGCGCCGGGTTCACTGGGATCAGACACATAGCAATCAGGCACATAGGGATCAGGCACAACGGCGCCATCAGCGCCGCCGCACTGGCGCTGCCAAGCCAAACTTTGCGCAGCCAAACTTTGCTCAGCCAGGCGTTGCGCAGCCAGGCGTTGCTCAGCAAGACGGGCCGCGTCTGTCTGTCTCTCAAACTCCGCCGTAACCCCGGCATTCCTCGCTCCCGACACAACGAACGACACGCGTTCCGAAGTGCGGATTGGCTGCTGATTCGATAAACGAAGGGTAAAGCCCGCGCCAACGCGGTAAGCTGCCGTTAAGACAGCGGTCTGTCCGGACGCTCCCGGATAGGACAAAAACTCAGAAAACAAACCCAACCGGGCGTTCAAATCCCGGCAGCGCCGGTGCCGCGGCTTCAAAGGCCACGCGGCGGGCCGCCAGATCGCCGGTCTTGCGCAGCACAACCGCCCGGCCGACACCGGCGTCTCGTTCGACCGCAACCAGACGTCCACCGGCCGCAAGCTGGCTGATGAGCGCCTCTGGCACAGCGTCGACGGCGCCTTCGATAAGGATCACGTCGTACAGCGCTCCAGCGCTCCATCCGGCGGCCAGCGGCCCCGACACGGCGGTAACATTGCCAACGCCGAGCCCGTCGAGCAGGGGTTTGATCTGGGCGGCGGCTTCGGGGTCGCTCTCGAGCGCCACGACCTCGCGACCGAGGCGGGCGAGAACCGCCGCTGAATAGCCGCACCAGACGCCGACGGCGAGAATCCGGTCCGTCGCCTCGACTTCGGCGAGTTGTACGAGCCGGGCGAAATCGCGTGGCGCCATCAGGCCGCGGCCGGGCCCGACGGGAACGGCTTCGTCCATGTAGGCGAGACCGGCAACCTCAGCGGGGACAAAGCGTTCGCGCGGCAAGGCCAGCATGGCGCTCATAATCCGCCGGTCGGTCACGTCGCTCGGGCGGACCTGGCTCTCGACCATGTTCTTGCGCTGCAGTTCGATGTCCGCCATTCCAGTCTCCGGTATTCCTGTCTCCGGCATTTCTGTCTCCGAAACGGCCGGACAAGGTCCCAACCCGGCCTGCATGTCGTACCCACCCGCATGTCGTGCAGGCTATACGCGAGCTTTGCCGAGGTTGCGACAGGAATGCCGTCGCACGTCAGCCGCCCGAAAAGGGTCCGGCGCCGTCAACGCCTTGTAAATTCTTAAGCCCCTATGTTAAACGGCTGATCTGGCGGGATGTGCCACATCCCTAAGGGACCGCGCAGGTTTTCGTGCCGGTCAGTCAGATAAGCGGCAAGACGCGTTGAGGCCACGTGGCGGAGTGGTTACGTAGCGGACTGCAAATCCGCGCACCCCGGTTCAATTCCGGGCGTGGCCTCCAACATTTTGCCGCAAGTCGCAAGGTCCGGCAGCTTGACGATGGCGCTCGCCAGGGGCACGGTGTTCTGCTATGCGGAGCCCGTCCCGAACACCTCGAGGCATTCCGCGGTAGCTCAGTGGTAGAGCGTTCGACTGTTAATCGAATGGTCGTAGGTTCGAATCCTACCCGCGGAGCCAGTTTCGGCGAGATGCTCACGCCTCGTGCCTGACATGCGTCTAGCCACGCAAAATGGCCCCCGAAACAGGTCCCGGGCCTCAAAAACAGTCTCTTTATGGCGCCACAAGCCCGCCGATTCAGCATGTCTATAGATTGACACATCCTCCCCGTGCGCCCATCCTGAACAGCGGAAATCGCGGACGCCGTCACGCTTTTTGAGTGACGTTCAGCGTTACGTCGCCCGGGAATTTCCCAATGGGGACTGCTTTCTCGGGGACTTTCAACAATGGCAACACAAGACTCAAAATCCGTCCTGGATGAGGACGTCAAAATCCTTCACGGGATGGGATACGCGCAAGAATTGTCGCGTCGAATGAGTGGCTTTTCCAATTTCGCCATCTCGTTCTCGATCATCTGCATCTTGTCGGGCGGGATTAACTCGCTGGGGCAAGCCACGTCTGGCGCGGGCGGCGCGGCGATCGGCATCGGCTGGCCACTCGGCTGCTTGATGTCGGGCTTCTTCGCCCTGGCTTTGGCTCAGATCTCATCGGCCTACCCGACGGCCGGCGGCCTCTATCACTGGGGTTCGATCCTCGGCAACCGCTTCACCGGCTGGCTGTCGGCATGGCTCAACCTGTTGGGCCTCATAACCGTGCTCGGCGCCATCAACGTCGGCACCTTCTACTTCTTCTTCGGCGCCTTCGGTCCGATGTTCGGGCTTGAAGATACGCTGACCCACCGTGTCGCCTTCGTTGCCGCGATTACGGCGCTCCAAGCGCTGGTCAACCACATGGGTATCGGTCTGACGATGAAGCTGACCGATTTATCGGGCTATCTCATCCTCGGCACGGCCATCGCCCTGACCGCGGTGTGCCTCATCTTCGCACCGAGTTTGGATATCTCGCGCCTCTTCACATTCTCAAACTACACCGGAACGGAAGGTGCGAGTCTGGTTTGGCCGGTGGCCATCTCAACCGGCATGGCGTTCCTCGTTGGTCTGTTGTTGCCGATCTACACGATCACTGGTTACGACGCCTCGGCGCACACGGCCGAGGAAACAGTGAACGCGTCGATGGCAGTTCCGAAGGGCATGGTGTCGTCCGTGCTATGGTCGGGCCTCATCGGCTACGTCATGCTGTGCGCTTTTATTCTCATGCTTCCGAACATGGATGAGGCTGCCAAGCAGGGCTGGAACGTGTTCTTCTGGGGCATGGACCAGCAGGTTCCAGCTGGCATCAAACAGGGGCTTTACGTGGCTATCTTCCTGTCACAGTTCCTGTGCGGTCTGGCTACCGTGACGTCGCTGTCACGGATGCTCTTCGCGTTCTCTCGTGACGGCGGTATTCCCGGCATCTCCGGAGCACTGTCGACCGTGAGTGCCAGCCATCGTTCGCCGGTGAACGCCATCTGGGCGGGATCGATCCTGTCGGTTCTGTTTGTGTGGTTGACATCCGCGCTCACGATCGCGGGCACACCGGCCTACTCGATCGTGGTGTCGTGCACGGTCATCTTCCTGTTCCTGTCGTTCGCGCTGCCGATCGCTCTCGGGCTCGTTGCCTACGGCGGAGAGAAGTGGCCGAACCCCGGTCCGTGGAATCTTGGTGGTGGCCTATTCCGGCTGGTCTCCATTCTGGCACTGATCTCCATGGCGGTGATCTTCTACGCCGGCATCCAGCCGCCGAACGACTGGGCACTGCCGATCACGGTCGGCTTCATCCTGCTCTCGCTGGTCATCTGGCTGCTGTTTGAAAACCGCCGCTTCAAGGGCCCGCCGATCGGCGCCGAGATCGCGCGGCGCGCGGCTGAGATCAAAGCCGCAGAAGCCGCTGTCGGCGGCGGCGCCGTCTAAAATATCAGGGCACAAGACCTTAAAAAGCGCAGTCCTCTCACCGGGGGCTGCGCTTTTTGTTTGGAACAGGCGTTCTAGAGCATTTTCCGATCGCAGTGAGTCGCGAATGACTTCCTTCTCCCAAGGGAGAAGGTGCCCCGTACGGCGCGGTAGCGCCAAAGGATGGCGGGCGGATGAGGGGCTTGGATTGATCCCGCCTAGTCAAAGCCCCTCACCTGCCCTTCGGGCATCCTCTCCCGT
>JANNEP010000059.1:0-5808 GCA_031378895.1 Hyphomicrobium sp. | reverse complement strand
TGTTGGCCGCCCGCCTTCCTGCTCGCCCAGGACCGCGATGATCTGCTCTTCCGTAAACCTGCTCTTACGCATCGTCCGTCTCCTCTCTGGAGGTTACGGACTCTACCCAAATATGGAGGAGTTTATCGGTCTCAGGTCACTCGATAAGGCCGGCGACATTGCTCAGGTCTTTGCTGAACGAGCCAAACCGGCGCTGGACCCGCTTATGCAGAATGCAAGGATCGGAGCCGGACATGTTGTTGGCGCAGCAAGAGGCGTTGCTAGCCCCATGGTCCAACGCATTCGGGTTGCCAAGAAAGCTGTTGTTGCGACTCCCGCAAGGTTTCAAGATCGAATAGCTGACTCGCTGAGGTACATAGCTCAAAGCATAGCGTTGAAGCTCTCGTTTTCATCAGCATGCGCTGTGATGTTTTTTATTGGCCTATTTGGAAGTTTAGGCATCGACTCACTTGAGTTAGTCGATCGCGCAAGTATCGTCGAAGCAATTACGATGCATGCAATCGTCGTTGCAACCATCCTGGTGCTAGTTTGGTCCATACTATTTCAATACAAATTCGAGCAGAGCTTTGTGAAAGTTTTGCCTTATGTAGCTCCGCTCCTCGTTTGCGCGTTTTGGCTGACGAACGGAGTTTCACTAATAATTCTGCTTGCAGCTTCCATTTTTTTATTAGTCCTCGGTGCAAATGTCGACAAGAACGCAGTTATCGTAGGTGTTGTCCTCTGCTTTGCCATGCTCGGAGCGGCGCGCGCTGACCGGCTAGCGGCTGGCCCGAGAATGGCTGAACTAGTGCGCTTCAGTTCGCTGGGCCAAGAAAGAAATGAAGATGTCACCATCGTTTTAAGTGGTGACAAGGGTGTCCTGCTGATTTCGGGTCAGGATCGTAACGCTCCAAGCTACGAGTTTCTCCCTTGGGACAGTGTGAAGCAGCTTCTTCATCGTCCCCCAGCCCAGCTACTTTGGACGAGAATGCGGAGTCTACTCGAAGTTTCAACGCAGCAGTCCGAGGTGAAATCTAGCGCTGCCAGGACGCTTGCGAGAGTGCCCTGATCACACCTCCAATCCCCGCTCGTCGAACGCTCCGATAGCGGCTAATAGCGATCTCAGTTGCACGCGACCCACTACTCCGACGTCATGCCCTCGCTCCCACTTGCGACCACTAGGGAGTCCCCTTGCGGCGCAGGCGGGCACCCATCCGAGCCGGCGGCCAGCGCAAATTTGCGGGTTTGCGTGGATCCCGGCCTTCGCCGGGATGACGATATGGGGTATGGGAGCAGCAAGAGAACGATCTAGGTCTGTCCCACCCTATGCACCACTTCCAGTACAAATCCGGCCAGCTCCACGCCGAGGATGTCAGCCTCGGAACAATCGCGGCCGGCGTCGGCACGCCGTTCTATTGCTATTCGACGGCGACGCTGGAGCGCCACTATTCTGTGCTCGCCAAAGCCTTCGCGGATCAGAACGCGTTGATTTGCTACGCCGTCAAAGCCAACTCCAACCAGGCCGTGCTGGCGACGATGGCGCGCATGGGCGCCGGCATGGATGTGGTCTCGGAAGGCGAACTGCGCCGGGCCCGCGCCGCTGGTGTTGCCGCCTCCAAGATCATTTTCGCCGGCGTCGGCAAGACCCGCACTGAAATGGCCTACGCGCTCAATGAAGGTATCCTCGGCTTCAACGTCGAGAGCGAACCGGAGCTGATCGCCCTCAGCGAGGTTGCAACGTCGCTCGGCAAAACCGCAAAAATCGCCATTCGCGTCAATCCCGACGTTGACGCCAAGACCCACGCCAAAATCTCGACCGGAAAATCCGAGAACAAGTTCGGCGTGCCCTTTGCCGAGGCGCGCGGCATCTACGCCGGAGCTGCGAAGCTTGCCGGCATCAAAGTCTCCGGCATCCACATGCACATCGGCAG
This sequence comes from Hyphomicrobium sp., assembly GCA_031378895.1. Lineage (GTDB taxonomy): Bacteria > Pseudomonadota > Alphaproteobacteria > Rhizobiales > Hyphomicrobiaceae > Hyphomicrobium_B. Next base: position 3,898 of record JANNEP010000059.1, on the reverse strand, counting down.
CCAGATCACCGATCTCGCACCCTTCCGCGATGCCTTCCGGCTGCTGCACGATCTTGCCGTTACTCTGAAAAAGGACGGTGTCGCGCTGGAACACCTCGACATCGGTGGTGGCCTCGGCGTGCCGTATCGCGGCACCAACGACGTGCCGCCGGCCCCGGATGAGTACGCGGCAGTGGTGAAAGAAACTCTCGGCGATCTCGGTCTCAAAATCGTGCTTGAGCCCGGCCGCATGATCACCGGCAACGCCGGTATTCTCGTGACGCGTGTGACCTACGTCAAAGAGGGCGCCGACAAGACCTTCACCATTGTCGACGCGGCGATGAACGATCTGATCCGCCCGACGCTGTACGAAGCCCATCACGATATCTGGCCGATCGAGGAAAAAACCTCCGACATGGCGCCGGTGCAGCAGGACATTGTCGGGCCGGTGTGCGAGACCGGCGACTATCTCGCTGAAGACCGCGCGCTGCCGCCGCTCAGCGCCGGCGCTCTGATTGCCGTGATGACCGCGGGCGCCTACGGCGCGGTCATGGCGTCGACCTACAATTCGCGGCTCTTGATCCCGGAAGTTCTTGTCAACGGCGACCAGTATTGCGTCGTCCGCCCGCGCCCGAGCTACGACGACCTCATCGCCGCCGACCGCCTGCCTGAGTGGCTGAAGCCGTCCCCATCCTCCTCGAAAGCGTAAGCCGCTTAGCGATCGCTTTCGGGGATCCATCGCAAAGCGTGTCGAAGACACAAGATATTCTGAGCCTTCGGCGCGCCCTCTGCTGGATCTCACGGCTTTCGACACGGCTAGGGCGCCGGGCTCAGCCGGGGATGACGACCGGAAAAGGCTGATTTGGTGGGAGTAACGGCACGCAACCTTTCATTTTCTTAAGGTGCAGCATCCGGGCGGCATGTTAATTTGCCCGCGATGGCCGATCTCGAACCCAAAACGCCCGATCCGGCGCTGACCCGGGCTTTTGCCCGCAAAGTGCGCTTGTCCACCTGGGCGCTGTTTTTTGAGCGCCTATGGCCGCGGCTGTGGCTGCTGGTCGGACTGGCCGCGCTGTTTGCAGGTCTCTCGTTCCTCGGCGTCTGGCCGCAGCTCGCGGATATCACGCATCAGCTGGTGCTGCTCGCCTTTGCCGCCGCCGCCATTGCCAGCTTGGTTTACGCGGCGCGCGTGCCGTGGCCGGCGCGTGACGATGCCGTGCGGCGCATCGAGCGGCGTTCGGGCGTCGCCCACCGTCCGGCGTCGTCGTACGAAGACACGCTTTCAGCGCAAAGCGGAAATGCCGAAACCGTAGCGCTGTGGCAAGCCCATCGCGAGCGTTTGACGCGGGCGATCCGCGGTTTGCGCGTTGGCCGCCCGAGCCCGCGTGCAGATCGCTTCGATCCCTTGGCACTCAGAGCCCTCGCCGTGCTGTTATTATTGCCCGCGGCGTTGCTGGTGACGGGAAGTTTTTCCGATCGTCTTGCGTCGGCGTTCCGGTTTGCTGGCGCTGTGGGCGGCAAGACCACACGCGTCGATGCCTGGGTGACGCCGCCGCCGTATACCGCGCTGCCCCCGATCTTGCTGGCCGACGGCGCCGAACTCGTTGCCAAGCCCGAGGACCAGGCCAAATTGGTCGAGGTGCCGGAGCGCAGCCTGCTGACGTTGCGGGGCATCGGCTTTGGCGGCACGCCGGTGACGCTCGAGGTTTTGAGCGACGGCGCCGCTGAACCTCAGCGTGTCGCTGCCGAAGCTGGCAAAAATTCCGCCAAGTCAGATCTTTCGGAAGTCCGCTTCGAGCTCAAAAAATCGGCCCGCATCCGGGCGCTGGCCGGGACGCGCCAACTGGCGCAATGGACGTTCGACGTGACGCCGGATCAGCTGCCCAAAATCACGCTCAACAAGGATTTGGACCGGACGCCGCGCGGCTCGATGAAACTCAGCTACAAAGCCGAGGACGATTACGGTGTTGCGGCCGCGGCGGCCAAGGTCCGGCAAATCCGGCCTAAGGCCGGCAACCCGGCAAAGGCCTGGGCTCAAGCCGTGCCGCTCAAGGGGCCGCGTCTGCCGGTCGAGCGCCCGCCGGTGCTGTCGCTAAAAATACCGCGCTCAGGCGCCAAGACGCTCGAAGCCTCAACCCTGCTCGAGCTTGGGGCGCATCCGTGGGCGGGTCAAAAGGTCGAGCTTTGGCTGGAAGCCACCGACGTTGGCGGCCAAATCGGTAAAAGCGCAGCCGTCGAGATCGTTCTCCCGTCGCGGCGTTTCAAGAAGCCGCTGGCCCGCGCCGTCATCGAGCAGCGCCGCATGCTGTCGGAAGATAGCCGCAATCGCCCGGCTGTCGCCCGCGCCCTCGACGCGCTCGCACTCGAGCCCGAAGGATTTATCGAAACGGCATCGATCTACCTCGGCCTGCGCTCGGTCTATCACCGTATCGAACGCGAGAACTCGCGCGCGGCCTTGAAAGAATCTGTCGAACAGCTTTGGAATCTTGCCCTTCGGATTGAAGACGGCGCCCTGTCGGATGCCGAAAAAGCCCTGAAAGATGCCCAGGACAAGCTCTCGGATGCATTGCAAAAGGGGGCTGACGACAAGGAAATCCAGGAGCTCATCGCCGAGCTTAAGCAGAAGCTCAACGACTACCTGAAGGAGATGCAGAAGAACGCCGAAAAGGACCCGCAGAACGGCGAGCAGGGCGAACAGGACCAGCGCGAGCAACTCGGCCAGCAGGACCTCGATCAGATGATGCAGGACCTCGAGCGCAACGCCAAGGAAGGCTCGCGCGAGGAAGCCGAAAAAATGCTGTCCGATCTGCGCGAGCTTATGGATCGCCTGCAGGCCAGCACGCCTGAATCCCGCGCCGAGCAGCAGCGCGGCAAAGAGATGATGAAAAAGCTCGGCCAGCTCGATGATCTTGCGGGTAAGCAGCAAGAACTCATGGACGAGACCTTCGGCGAGCAGAAGAAACAGCAGCAGCAGGGTTCGCCGGAAGGCGGTTCGCAAGAGGACCAGTCCGGGCAGAATTCAAAACCCGGTAAGCAGGGCCAGCAAGGCAAAGGCCAGCAGAAGGCCCAGAAGGGCGGGGCACCTGACCAGCAAGGCGGCGGCAAGCAGGGTGAGGGTAAGCAAGGCGAAGACGGCAAGGGGCCCGGCGACAAGAAAAAAGGCCAAGGCGATCTGGGCCAGCGCCAAGCCGACCTGCGCAAGCAACTCGAGCGCCTGAAAAAAGAACTTGACGAAATGGGCACTGGCGATGCCGAGAAGCTTGGACAAGCCGAAGAGTCCATGGGCAAGGCTGAGGATGCGCTAGGAAAGGAAGAGTTCGAGGAAGCCGCCCAGGAGCAGGCTGAAGCCCTCGAGCAGATGCGTCAGGCCGGCAAGCAGATGGCCGAGCAGATGCAAAAGAACGCGCAGCAGAAAATGGGCCGTGGCGGCGATACTCCGCGCGATCCGTTGGGGCGGCCGCAGAAGGCCGAGGGACCAGACCTCGGCACGTCCGTCAAAGTGCCCGACGCCATCGACGCGCAACGGGCGCGCGAAATTCTCGAAGAGCTGCGCAAGCGGTCGAGTGAAAGCCTGCGCCCACCCACCGAACTCGACTACATCGACCGCCTGCTGAAGCGGTTTTGACGGTAAGGGTTCCCACTCCCCCTTGAGGGCGGAGGAGGATGCGTCCTCACACGCCGTCGCCCGGCGCGGTCACTTGCGACCACTTGCGGCCCCTTGGAAGTCCCCTTGTGGGAGAAGTCCCCTTGCGGGGGAGGCCGGGACCCACAGTGCAAAGGTCACTTTCTTGGCGCTCGGCGACTCCGCTGACGCGGAGCCGGCCGCCGTGCGCTTTCCCCTCTCCCCGTCGCGCGTTTTAGCGCGAACGGGGAGAGGGAACAGTGCGTAGCCCGCAACGCGCCTCCTACTTGTAGGGCG
>JANNEP010000042.1:0-83984 GCA_031378895.1 Hyphomicrobium sp. | reverse complement strand
CAGAAGTCACCGCGGGGTGGACGTGTGTCCGCTTTTTTTGAAACGATCGTTTGTTGCGAGACGCTTGTCTGCTCCGCACCTCGTTTCTTCGAGCAGCAAAACGCCGGTGGCTTGCCACGCGGCGGGTTTTTTCTTGGGCGCTTGCGCCCGGCTCTCGGAACGAGAGTCGGAAGCGCCCGGAATGAAGCGCCATGCAATAATGAACGCCACCTAACAGCGGCATTCAGAATGAGTTCAAAGCCGCGCCCTTAAACCTCACGTCATCACGTTATGAGGTTGCAGCAAACGGCCGGTCACAGACGCCGCAAAAGACCGCCACAACATGAAGAGGCCCGTTATGAATAAGCCCGTTATGAAAAACATTGCACTCATTGCCTTCGCCGCGCTTGCGGCCTCCAGCACGCTCGCCGCCGCCCATTCGAATGACGCCCGCCAGGCCGAGCAGGCCGATTATATTGACCAGGGCCGCGACGATGGTTCGATCACCTGGCGCGAAGGCATCAAACTGCGCCGCGAGCAGGCCGCCGTTGCCCGTCTTGAAAACCATTATCGTGCCGATGGCCGCCTGACGCGTGACGAGAAACGCTCGCTGCATCAGCTGCAGAACCAGACACAGGATCACATTGCCCAGGAAGCCAACGATGGCTGGCACCGCCCCTGGTGGCTGCCGCGCTTTGGCCGCTAAACGCACTGTATTTGCCCGCACACGCAAAATTTTCATGGGCCTTGAACCTGTCCTAAGTCCCCCGCGACCAACATTTGGCAAACACGAAAGCACGTCATTTCCAGGAGACAAAAAAATGAAATCGCCGCTGATCCTAGCTCTCGCTGCCGCTGCAACCCTGGCCGTCACCCTGATCCCAGCCGCCGCCGGCGACATCCAAGGCGACGCCTACGACTGCAACGAACTCTGGGTCATGCGCAACGAGATCTACAAGGCCAACGGCTACTGTTTCACCAGCGCCAAAGCCATCAGCCAATTCGGCAATGCCGGGTGCAGCTACGACAGCATGACCGAGGTCCCCTTGAGCCGGATGGATCGCCAGATCATTGGCGACGCCAAGACGTCGGCAGCGCGCCAAGGGTGCTAAGTGCGCTGCTTGATGGCTGCGCGCGTCCTCCCAAACCTGGTTGTGACCTCAGCGCCACAGACGCATCGGTGACTGTGGCGTAAACGCTGTTTTTAACCCCTGATTAAGCCTCTCAACCTAGTCTCGCGCGATATTATAGGTGCTCGGTGGGCGGGGATATCGATGAGTGGTTTCAGGTCGCTTCCAATTGACGAAATTTTGGCCCGCGGCTCCATTAATGTCAGCGATATCGTCCGCTTCCGCCGCGTGCTCTACGAAGACGGCGTGATCTCCTCCGGCGAAGCCGAACTGCTGTTCAAGATCAACGAAGGCTGTGCCCTTAAGGATGCAGCTTGGTCTGATTTCTTCATCGAGGCCATCACCGACTACATCGTCTATCAGGAGCGGCCGCAGGGCTACCTGACGGCAACGAATGGCCACTGGTTGATCGACCGGATTTCGCAGGACGGCATTATCGCGACCAAGACCGCGCTCGATCTTGTCATCAACGTGCTCGACAAGGCGCGCTGGACGCCGGTCAGCCTCGTCAAATTCGCGCTCGACCAGGTCAAGCACGCTGTCGTCTCAGGTGATGGCCCGCTTCGCGCCGGAAAAGACCTCGACGCCGGCACGATCACCGACGGCGAAGTCGATCTGCTGCGGCGCATGCTGTACGCCTTCGGTGGCGATGGCCATGTCGCCGTCACCCGCGAAGAAGCCGACGTGCTGTTTGACATCGATGAAGCCGTGGCCGGGGCTGAGCCCAATCCGGCGTGGACCGACCTGTTCGTCAAGGCCGTTGCCAACGTCGTCATGGCGACCTCCGGCTACCGGGTGCCCTCGCGCGAGGAAGCGCTGCGCCAGGAGGCATCCCTCGATCATCCAGAGCGGCAGACTTCGGTCATGGCGTTCTTGTTGTCGATGGTGCGCACGAACCTGGCCACCGTGCAGGACGCCTACCACGACCAGACGGCGGAAGAGCGGGCGCTTGCTCACCTCGAGCACCAGCGTATCGAAATCATCACCAACGAGGCGATCACCGCAGCCGAGGCAACGTGGCTGGTTAGCCGGATCGGCCGCGATGGCCGTCTGTCGCCAAGCGAAATGGCCCTCGTGGCTTACCTGAAGCACGAGAGCCCGAAAATTCATCCCGCACTCATTGAGGCAGTGGACCGGCTGGGTTACGCAGCCTGACGATCTGACCACACCGGTCTGCCGGAAAAACCCCATCCTGGCTGACATCGTTGGGTGGTTGGGGATTGGGTGAAGGCGCGCTAGACTGCCCCGTCGCAAAGGCACGGGACCTCAGCAGCGATGTTCAAAGACACGTTCGGCCTCCAGCGCGTAACGCAGCGCCGTGAATTTCTGTTGATTGCTGCGCCCGCAATAGCTATCGCGGGCGCGGCCCTGTGGCTCGCCTATCAGTTCGTCGAGCCAGCGCCGCCGCGCACCGTCGTCATGTCGACCGGGTCCGCCAAGGGCGCCTATCATATGGTGGCGACACGGTCAGCGTCATCCCCGTCCCGCTGACCTATTCGAGTGAACTCTACGCCCTTAGAGCCGCGATCGAACTCGTGCGGCAGCGCATCGCGGCCCGGACCTGAAACGGCCGGGGAATCGAGGTTTACGGCGAGCCCGCCAGCCTCTAGAACCGCCATCAGTGTTCCGCAAAAAGCCAAATTTGTTAACGACCGAAACCCTCGGGCAGAAGGACAAGGCCGGCCGATGTTCAAGAAGATCCTGATTGCCAACCGGGGCGAGATTGCTTGCCGCGTCATCAAGAGCGCGCGCAAGATGGGGATCAAGACGGTAGCCGTCTACTCCGACGCCGACCGCGATGCCCTCCATGTTGACATGGCGGATGAGGCGATCCACATCGGCCCGGCCGCCGCCGCCCAGTCCTACCTGGTCATGGAAAATATCATCGACGCCTGCAAAAAGTCAGGCGCAGAAGCCGTTCACCCCGGCTATGGTTTCCTGTCCGAGCGCGAAGCCTTCCCCGTCGCGCTACAGAAAAATGGCATCGTCTTCATCGGCCCGAACCCTCGCGCCATCGCCGCCATGGGTGACAAGATCGAGAGCAAAAAGGCGGCGGCTGCGGCCAAGGTCTCGATCGTTCCCGGCTACATGGGCGAGATCAAGGATGCCGCCCACGCCGTCAAGATTTCCAACGAGATCGGCTACCCGGTCATGATCAAGGCGTCCGCCGGCGGCGGCGGCAAGGGCATGCGCGTTGCCTACAACGCCAAAGAGGCCGAAGAAGGCTTTGGCCTCGCCCGCTCGGAAGCCAAATCCTCGTTTGGCGACGATCGCTGCTTCGTTGAAAAGTTCATCGAGAACCCGCGCCACATTGAAATCCAGGTCTTGGGCGATAAGCATGGCAACGTCGTCTACCTCGGCGAGCGCGAATGCTCGATCCAGCGCCGCAACCAGAAGGTCCTCGAAGAGGCACCATCGCCTTTGCTGGACGACAAGACCCGCAGGGCCATGGGCGAGCAGGCGGTCGCGTTGTCCAAGGCCGTCGGCTACGATTCAGCTGGCACGGTCGAGTTCGTCGCCGGTCAGGACCGCTCGTTCTTTTTCCTCGAAATGAATACGCGGCTTCAAGTCGAGCACCCGGTGACCGAGCTCGTGACGGGTATCGACCTCGTCGAGCAGATGATCCGCGTCGCCGCCGGCGAAAAGCTGCCCTTCAAGCAGTCTGACATTACACTCAAGGGCTGGGCGGTCGAAAGCCGGGTCTATGCCGAGGACCCGTTCCGCAACTTCCTGCCCTCGATCGGCCGCCTCGTGAAATACCGCCCGCCGGCCGAAGGCGTGAAAGATGGCGTCACCGTCCGCAACGACACCGGCGTCTTCGAGGGCGGCGAAATCTCGATGTTCTACGATCCGATGATCGCCAAACTCGTGACGCATGCGGCGACCCGCGAAGCGGCAATCGACGCCCAGGCAGACGCCCTCGACGCCTTCTATATCGACGGCATCCAGCACAACATCCCGTTTCTGGCCGCTGTGATGCAACATCCGCGCTGGCGCTCGGGCAAAATATCAACGGCCTTCATCAAGGACGAGTTCCCCGACGGCTTCCAGCCGCGCGAGCCTGAAGGCAATGACTTGAAGACGCTCGCCGCCGTCGCCGCCGTCGTTGACCATCTCGGCAACGAGCGCCGCCGCGGCATCACCCATCAGATGTCCGGCCGGTCGGTACGGTTTGCCAAACGCCGCGTCGTCGCGGTCGGCAACCGCACGGTTTGGCTTGAGGTCATGGGGCGGATCCCGGGCCCCTACTACGTTTCGATCCTCGATACCGCGGGGGCTCCAGCTGAGACCATGGAAATCACCTCCGACTGGTGGCCGGGCCAGCCGGTTTGGCAGGGCACCGTCGCGGGTCAAGAGATCGCGGTGCAGGTCCGCCCGATCGCAAACGGTGTTACCCTGGCCTATCGCGGCATCCAGGCGCCGGCGTACGTCTATACCGAGCGCGAAGCCGAGCTTGCCGCCCTGATGCCGATCAAGGCCGCGGCCGACATGTCCAAGTACCTGCTGTGCCCGATGCCGGGCCTCGTCAAGGCGATCCACGTCGCCGAGGGCCAGGACGTCAAAGCCGGCGACAACCTCGCTGTCGTCGAAGCCATGAAAATGGAAAACATCCTCAAGGCCGAGCGTGACGGCAAGGTCAAAAAGGTCTCGGCCAAAGCAGGCGACAGCCTCGCCGTCGACGCCGTGATCCTCGAATTCGCGTGAGAATTCTTCCCCCTCTCCCCGTTCGCACTAAAGAGTGCGACGGGGCGAGGGGACGAGCGACGCTAACGCTTCCTGAACGGTCCTCTGGCACCCTCTGCAACTTTGATGCTGAGCTGAGGACCGCCATGAGCGACGTCTCATTAATCGATATTTTCGATCCGCGCGGACGCCTGACCCGCAAGGGTCTCGCCATCATCGCCGTGATGCTGGCTGCCGCGCAGGGCGGTGCCTATGCTGCGATGGCGGCTCTGGAAACGGCCCTAAATAGTCCCAGCAGCTACGTTATCCACAGCTTGTTGGCGTGGGCCGCCATGGCTGCGATCTGTAAACGGCTGCACGATTTCGGCATCGGCGCCAAGGCCATCGCGGGGGCTGTCGCGGGTTACGTATTGTGGTCGTTTGTGATGACCTTCGCCGTAGTCGGCGCGCTGGGCGAGGATGCATTTGTCGCGGGCGGCACGGGTCTCATCCTTGTAATGGCCGGCACCGGACTTCCGCTCGTCGCTTTTATTGTGTGGCTGCACTGTGCCGCGGGTGAAGCCGGCGACAACCGCTACGGACCGGCGCCTGGCTCCTCAGGGTATGCGAGACCTCACGCGAGCTTGCCGGCAGCATGTCTCAACCCATCAAGGATCAGCTCATAGGCTTCCTCGTTGCGCGTCTCCGGGTAGACCATGCACACGGGGTAGACGAATTTGCGGCCGCGCTTTGGTTGGCGCAGGCGCCCGCGCTGTATGTAGGAGCGCACCATGCGCGCCGGAAAGTAGCCGGAGCACTCGTTGGCGAGCAGGTAGTCGAGGGCCAAGGGACCGAGGTCGAGGTTGACGGCAGGGTTTGCAAGTTCCGGGAAAGCGCCGGCATGGTCTTGCATGAAATCAGCGCCCCAATCGACCAAAACGTAGTCATTCTGGGCCCTGCGGGTGCCAGATTTTGCGCTGGAAACCAGCACAAACTCCTCATCGAACAGGTGTTCGATGGTGAGACCCGGCGGCGATGAGGGGCGGTACATGACCGCGAGATCGAGCGTACCTTCAATCAATCGCTGCGTCAGCGCTCCTGAAATGCTGGCGGTCGCGGAGATGGCCACGTCCGGCATCTCGGTCCTGAGCCCCGACACCCATTTGAGCAGGAACGAACTCCATAGGCTCATCGGCGCGCCGACCGCGACATGTTCGCGATGCTGATCGGCGAGGCTCACCTGCAGCTGGGCCTGCTGCCACACACGGACCATGGCGAGCGCGTGCTTCTGGAACAGTTCTCCAGCACCAGTGAGTTCGGCGCCCATCTTCGATCTCTCGAACAACGGCCGTCCCAAAATGTCTTCAAGGCCTTTGATCCGCGCCGAAACCGTCGATTGTGTGACGTTCAACTTACGCGCGGCATCGATGAAGCTGCCGGTTTCCGCGACCATCAGGAAGGTGCGTGCTAAGCTGACGTCCATCGCACGTTTGCGCCTCTGCTGCCGTCGGCTGATCTATCTATCGAAAAAATCGATAGCACAAAACGGCAAATTTCGTTTGTGAAAAGACTTGAATCTCCCCAATGTGGAAAAGTCCCGGCGTGAGTCGGGTCAACGCACGTTTGTGCGGCATATAAAAACTCAACGGAAGGACGACAAAAAATGGCTAAAGCTGCAAAGAAGGCCGCTAAGAAGGCTCCCGCTAAGAAAGCGGCGAAGAAGAAGAAGTAATTGGTTTCTGCCGCGATCGCTGGAGCAGCCGTTGATGACCTTTAGGGTTCGTACGGTTTGCGCGATCGCAGCTCTTCTTATGACCTCGGCCGCGTCGGCGGTCACGATCACTAACCGCGATGACAAAGAGATCAAACTCGCCGTCGTCGAGGGATCAGCCAAGCAGGACGTCGTTCTGCAGGCCGGCAAGGTGGTCGAGGGGGTCTGTCAGAAGGGCTGTATCATCCGCCTCAACGACAGTGACAACGATGAGTATGAGCTTGAGGGCTCGGAAACCGTGTCTGTCGAGGAGGGTTTTCTCTACTACGATGGAATGCCTCTAGAGGGTGCGCCGCCAGCCGGCAGCCCCTCACCAGTGGAAGTTCCACAACCCAAGTAGGGAAGAGATTGCGGCGGTGTAATAGGCGCCCGGCTCTCATGCGGAGGCGGGCGCCTTTTCTCTTGTGTGGTCTTTTGTCGAGTTTTTCCTGAGTGTTATGCGTGTAACACTGGTGCCGGCTGTGGCCCATGCCGCGGCGCTGCCACGCGGCGAACGGGACCAAACACCCTCTCAAAATTTTGCCTCAGCGCCACGTCGGCGTCGGCCAAGGTGACCGGCAATCCCAAATCAGCCAAGCTCGTCACGCCGTGCTCGCGAATGCCGCATGGGACAATGCCCCGGTAGTGCGACAGATCTGGTTCGACGTTGAGAGAGATGCCATGCGTCGTCACCCACCGGCTGACGCGCAGGCCAATTGCCGCGATCTTGTCTTCGTGCTCCCCGGTGTTGCCGTCTCCACCCCCCACTCCGCGTGCCGGCCGCTTGACCCAAATACCGACACGCCCCGGCCGGGTCTCGCCCTTGACGTTGAACGCAGCCAGCGTCCCGGTGATCCAAGTTTCCAACGCAGAAACTAGGGCCCTGATATCGCCGCCGCGCTGTTTCAGGTCGAGCATGACGTAGGCTACGCGTTGTCCCGGCCCGTGATAGGTGTATTCGCCGCCCCGGCCCGATTGGAAAACTGGAAACAGGTTCGCATCGAGCAGATCTTCTAGCTTTGCACTTGTTCCGGCGGTGTAGAGGGCTGGGTGCTCGAGCAGCCAAACAAGTTCGGCGGCGCGGCCCTCGCGGATGGCGGCGGCCCGTTGGTTCATGATATCGAGGGCATCGGGGTAGGCGATCGGACCATCGCTGATGGCCCAGTCAACAGGCGCCGTCGCGTTGAGTTTAGGTTGCATCATAGTTGCGCGGATGCCGTTGCCAAATAAAGCTTCGATCCGATCCCCGGACGAGCGCCCAATGCCAAGTGTCCTGAGCCCGGCGGCCGAGGGCTTGAGCCAGACTCAAAGTCTATGTCCGCCGATGCGTCTCAGCCAGAGCCAAATCTGTGGTTTGAGCGGTTGCTGGACGCCGGAAACGGGCTGGCAAACTGCCGCTTGCGTTCTCGAAGTCGCTCTGATACCTCGACCCCACCCCGGTAGCGGGCCGCTTCAATTGGCGGGACACCGTTACTCATTGCTGCGGTCGTGGCGGAATTGGTAGACGCACTACCTTGAGGTGGTAACGCTGGAAACGGCGTGGAGGTTCGAGTCCTCTCGACCGCACCATCACCCGTAACGGATCGTTGCGCGCGCCTGTGAGTTTTGTCGTGGCCATAGCAGCGCGCGAGGTGCGGGGCCTACGGACGCCAGCCGAGCACCGCAAGCATCACGGCGAACCCAGCGACGTACGCCAGCGGCACGTGCCAAGCCTCCTTGAGCCAGCGAACGGCCGAACGAGCTTCGGGGTACATCGTCGCGATCGCAACGCCGGCGGACGATCCAAACCACAGCATTGAGCCCCCAAACCCGACTGCGTAGGCGAGAAAGCCCCAGTCGTAGCCGCCTTGGCGCAGCGCCAGAGCGGTGAGCGGGATATTGTCGAACACCGCCGACAACAGGCCTAGGCCAAAGGCCGTCTGCCATGCCGCATGGGGCAGGCTTTCGACCGGCATCAACGACGCCGCTGTCACCAGCGACACGAGGAACATTGTGCCGGGCATCGCTGACCCAGCGGCGGCCCAATCGGGGCGGCGCAGTCCTGCCGTGCCGATGATCGCGGCCCACACGGCGAGTCCGATGACGGGGACCTTGGTCATCAGCTCTGGCACGGTGGCTGAGCCGGCGACGTTGACCAGAATGGCGGCGGCGAGGATCAGCGCCACGATCACCAGCCGCGTTGCATCGATCTCTACGCCCTCGGGCGGATCTTTTACGATTGGCGAAAAGCGGTGCTGTTGGCGGGCGGCGGGAATAGCAAAGACAAAGAATGCGGTCAGCGCCGCGACGTAGGCGCCTAGAACATCGACGGGAGACACGCCCGAGATCCACATCATGGTCGTCGTCGTGTCGCCAATCACGCTGCCCGATCCGCCAGCGTTCGCGGCAGCAACTATGCCGGCCAGATAGCCGAGATGGACGCGGCCCTTGAACACATGGCGCGCCACCGTGCCGCCAATCAGCGCCGCCGCGATATTGTCGAGAAAAGCCGAGAGCACAAACACGAGCCCCAGCAGCCAGAGGCCGCCGGTCCAATCGTCAGGCAAGACGGTTGGCATAACATCGGGCACGCGGCTGTCCTCGAAATGGCGGGCGAGGACTGCAAATCCCGTGAGCAGCAGAAACAGGTTCGCAAGCATTGGGGCCTCGTGGGCCATGTGACGGGCAAGCCCCGCAACACCTGTCCCATCCTTGAAGCCGCTGATCCCAAGCTTGTAGGCAACCAGTGCCGCAAGGCCGAGGACAGCGATCTGCAGTGTGCGGTGGTGAACAACAGCTATTCCTGCCAGCGTCAGCGCAAACAAAATGAACTCGATCTCAATCCCAAAAACGCTCATGGGTTGGATTTGTGCCCGCTTGATGATGGCCGGGACTTCACTTTGGTCACCCATTGGCCATGCGGCAAGGGTTTGGCGACCGATCCAAGGACAAGCCGCGGCTTGCCGCCCTTAGCTTTCCCCACGGCGCGCTTTGCCCAGCCCAGAACCCGCGATGGGCGCTTATCAGCCTTGGCCACGTTCACATTTTGCGAAGGCCTGGCTCGTGCTGGTGTGACGCTGTTCCTGATGCGCGCCTGGGGCGCAAGAGCCGACACATCAAGGGGGCTGATCTCGCGTGCCGGTTCTGGACCAGCGGTACCATAAAAAGGCACTAGAATTTTTACCGGGCTGGTGCTTGCAACGGCTTTGGCAAGCTTTGGAGCCACGGCGCTCATCATCTCAGGCAGTGGCTGCGCCTTGGTCTTTGATGTCAGATGGACGACCGAATAGCCGCGGGCTTTGAGCGCCGCTAAGATCTCCGGCAAGGCCTTGGCCGTCGTCGTTTTGATATCATGAAAGAGAATGATGCCGCCCTTGTTGCGGGCGACTTCTTCGAGTGTCCAGTCAATCAGGCGCTGCTTATCGGAAATGTAGCTGTCGTTGCTTACGACATCGACTGAGAATGTTGCCATGCCCCGCTTTTGCAAATACGCAAGCAGCACGGCGCTGTCGGAAAGACCTGTGAAGCGGAAGAAGGGCGCCACCGGCATGCCTGCGGCCGTTGCCACCGCTGCGAGGCCGCGCTCGATCTCGTCGTGAGCCGCCTCAGCCTTCATGTGCGGTAAGTTGAAGGGGTGCGAGAACGTGTGGCTACCGAGCGTGTGGCCGCGCGCCAGCACCTCTTTCACTGTGCCGGGGTAAGCCAGCGCCATTTTGCCGACGGAAAAAAAAGTCGCCTTGGTGCAAAACCGGTCGAGTGTGTCGAGGATCGATTTTGTGACCCAGGGCATTGGGCCATCGTCGAACGTGAGGACGACTTCCTTAGGCTTCAGGAAAGAGGGCTCGCGCGCCTGTTTGGTCATCGCGCCAAAGATGGGGCCTGTGCTCGTATCGATTTCGATCGTGCGCGAGACCGAGAGGTCTTCGCCGCCGCCGCCGTCAGAGTGCGGGCACGCCGCCTGGACGGGGCTTGCGGCCACGATGGCCACGGCAATTGCCGCTGCAGCTCTATACTCGCGGTCCGAGATCCAACGACGCACAAGGGTCCTCCAAACAGCGCAACCAAAGGCTTTCATGTCTCACGAGATTCGGCTCAACGAACAAGGCGTGTCCTGTCGAATCAGGGTATTGGCGGCTCGAGTGAGCACGCAGTGTCGGCGTCAATACTTTAAGATATTGAATTGCCAGGGCAGCTCTTCGGTCTTTGCACGCGGAACCTTCTTGGCTTTTGCCGACGCCGGCGCTTCGTCAGTATTTTTTTTGACGTCCGGTGGCGACCACGGCAAAGCCTCGTCCGCCTGGGCTGCAGCCGTCTTGCGTGCAGTCCGCGCCCGCGGCTTGACAGCTCGTGCCACCCCTGCGGCCGCTTCACTCGCACGTGCCACCCCTGCGGCCGCCGCTCCAGCGGAGACTGCCGCTGCGGGTGCCATCGTCCACACCATCGAACGGCTGGCGAGCGGGTCCGCCCGTGCCGCCGCCGCCTTTGCTGCGACAGCCTTCTCTGCCGCTCCATCGAAGGCCGCGATCGTGTCGACGTTTGATTTTGGCACCAGGTGCACGACTTTGAAACCCTTGTCGCGCAGATCGTCCAACAGTCCCATGATGGCTTTGGCGGTCGAGGGTTGAATATCGTGCATCAGGATGATGCCTTTACGTTGCACCTTGAGCAGACCCATGATCCGCTCGTGAACCGTCTTTGGATCGCGGGTCTGGTAGTCTTTGGAATCGACATCGATCCAGATTGCCGAGATGTTGCGGGTCTTGGCGTAGTCCTCGACCACACGGCTCCCGCTTAGGAATGGAAACCTGAAGAACGGCGCGATCGGCGCGCCGCGAGCCTTGGTTACCGCCGATACGCCGCTTTCGAGTTCTTGGCGGCCCTTCAAAGCCCCAATCGCCGTAAGATTCTGATGCGACCACGTATGCGAGCCGATCGTGTGCCCGGCAGCCGACACTTCCTTGACCATGGCGGGATCAGCTACGGCCATGCGGCCAACGATAAAGAACGTTGCTTTGGTGCAGTGAGCAGCGAGCGCTTTGAGCACGGACCGGGTGTAAGCTCGCAGCGGACCGTCGTCGAACGTCAGGATGACTTCGCCGTCCTTCAAGAATGCGGTCTCGGCGCCGTGGCTGCCGCCAAACTGCGGCCCCCCCGTGGTATCGACCTCGACGATGCGCGACAAACCAAGCCGTTTGGGATCACTCGCACATGCGTCGACCTGTACAGTGCCGACTTGCCCGGCCTCCGCAGCCACAGACTTGGCTGCCGCTGGCTCTGCTGCAACAGGCCAAGACACCACAGGGCCTACGAACAGCCAAGCTGCAAGCCCGAGCGCCGAACCACGCCATATTTGTAAATTTCGCATCGTACCCGCTTAGTGCCGTTTGACCGTAACCGCCGTATTCTAGAGATCACGAGGAGGCGAAATCTCACATCGCTGTCTTTGGCCCCAAGCTCTCATTTCAAGCTCTGGCCGTATGCCCCCCGAATCCTCCATAACGTATGGACAGGTCCCCACAAAACTGTCGAGAAAATGAAGCCGCGACAAGAGACCATAATTATCCTAGCGGCCGTTCGCGACAAATATGTGCCACTACGTTTGCCAGTCTAAGTTTGCCAATCATAGGGTCGCAGACCCATCATCTCAACGGGAGCAGCGGTGAAGCACTGCGTCCCGTCCCGGACAGCGAGTGCACGTCTTGGTTGAAGACCGTGAGAAAGACATAATTCAGGACGGCAGCGAGGCGCCGAGCGTCGATTTCGTGCGTGCGGTATCCGATGCCTTGGCGGGGACCGATCGTGCGAGCGCCGCGGCGCTCGTCACTGGCCTCAAGGCGCCCGACCTCGCCGACGTCATCGAACTTTTAGACCCGGACGAGCGCGTCGCCTTGATTCAGGCGCTAGGTCCAGCCTTCGACTATGAGGTCCTGTCCGAGCTTGATGAGACCGTCCGCGACCAGCTGTCGGAAGCCCTGCCGAACGAGCTGCTGGCGCGAGCCGTCACTGAACTCGATACCGATGACGCGGCCTACATCCTCGAGAACCTTGAAGAGAGCGACAAGCAGGAAATTCTAGCCCAGCTCTCTTCTGGCGATCGCCAAGCGCTGGAACGCAACCTCGACTACCCCGAAGAGACCGCCGGCCGCCTGATGCAGGCGGAGTTCGTCGCCGTCGCTCCATTCTGGACCGTCGGCAACGTCATCGACCATATGCGTGAAAGCGACGAACTGCCCAATCATTTCTCGGAAATTTTCGTCGTCGATACGTCGTTTCGCGTGCTCGGGTCCGTCGATCTGTCGCGCTTGCTGAGAACCAAGCGTGACGTCCCGGTCAGCACGATTATGGACAAGGACCGGCATTTGGTTCTGGCCACCGATGGCCAGGAGGAACTGGCCCGCCAGTTCCAGCGCTATGACTTGATGTCGGCGCCAGTCATTGATGAAAACAACCGCCTGGTCGGCGTCGTTACCGTCGACGACGTCGTCGAGGTTATCCAGGACGAAGCCGAGGAGGACATGAAGGCGCTTGCCGGCGTCGGCGACGAGAGCCTCGCCGACAGCGTCCTCGAGACCGTGCGTTCGCGCGTTCCGTGGCTCATCGTCAACCTAGGGACCGCGACGCTGGCGTCCTCCGTCATTAAGGCCTTTGACGCGACGATTGAACAAATGGTGGCGCTCGCCGTGCTCATGCCGATCGTCGCATCGATGGGCGGCAATGCCGGGACGCAGACCATGACAGTGACCGTGCGGGCGCTGGCGACAAACAAGCTCGGCCCCGTCAACGCCCCTCGCGTCATCACCCGTGAGGCGTTTGTTGGCGTCGTCAACGGCCTCATCCTGTCGTCGATCATCGGCGCGGTCGTGTTCCTGTGGTTCGGGTCCGGCAAGCTCGGCGCCGTCATCGGCATTGCCATGATCGTCAATTCGATCGCGGCGGCGCTGGCCGGGATCCTCATCCCACTGGCTATGGACGCCCTCGATCTTGATCCAGCGCCAGCCTCGGGCGTGTTCGTGACTTGTGTTACGGACGTCGTCGGGTTCTTCGCGTTCCTCGGGTTGGCATCGATATGGCTTATGTAGAAGGGGCTCAGGTGACCGTACACGTCAGACAAATTGAAGCGCGCGATGAAGTCAGCTGGCTCGAGCTGTTTCGCAGCTATATCGCGTTTTACGAGGAAAGTGTCGCCGATGATGTCATCGCGCTGACGTGGCAGCGCCTTTTAGTACGAGGCGACGGCATGGCCGGCTTGGTGGCTGTAGATGACGCGGACGGGCCAACGGGCCTTGCGAATCTCGTGTTCCACCGCTCAACGTGGTCACCAACCTCATACTGTTATCTCGAAGACCTGTTCGTTGATCCAAAGGTCCGAGGTGGCGGCGTGGGACAAGCCCTCATCGAGGCGGCGTATGCCGAGGCCGATCGGCGGGGGGCGACGCGGACCTACTGGGCGACGGCTGAGACCAACGCCACAGCGCGCCGCCTTTACGACCGGATTGGCGAACTCACACCGTTCGTGCAGTACCGGCGGCGAGACAAGTCATAAAAAATTATGATGACGGTACATCGAGCTTGCGGGTCAGGTTATCGAATTCACGGCGCAACTCGTCATTTTTGAAGATCTGCTCGAAACTCGGCGCCTCGAGCTTCCGGATGGCTTCAAAGGAGGCTGAACTCTCCTTCATCAAATTCCGCAACTGGACGCTAGCTTCCACCGTCTCATAGGTATTGTCGGCGATCCTCAAGTCGTGCGTGGCCTTGATCCGGGCTTTCGCAATCTGCTCGCGCTGCTGCTGCAGATAGCGGCGATAGGCCTTGGCCGCGTCGTCGGCGAGCTTTTGGCTTTCAACATTGGCATCGAGCGCCCGTTTTTGATCAGGCCGGTTTTCCGCCTTGAGCAACTCGGTGGACTTCGAGCGCGCAGCCTTGAGATCGGCGATGATGGCGTCGAGCTTTGGCACGTACTGCGTATCGATCTTGGCGATTGTGGCGTCCTGAGCCTGCACGAGCATGGCGAAAAGGGCTGCGTGCATGGCGAAATATTTGCGCGCCGCGTTCATGTTTTCGCCGCTGCCGCCGATCAGCTTCGCCAGCTGGCCGTCGATCAGCTTGGCGGCATTGAACACGGCGACGAGGCGCACGAGATCGCCTGAGAGAACGCTATCGAGCAGCAGGTCGACCTGTTCGGGAAGCAGCTCGACGCCCGAGGCTTTGAGCGCGGTTGCAATCTCTTCCTTCGCGGAAGCGATCCCGGCGCGGTTGGCCTCGATCCGTTTGCTATTCTCCGCAATCCCACCTTCGAGCGAGGCGATCGTATCGTTCAAGATGCCCGGAAGCGTCGCGTCCTTGGGTGCGACGAGCTGCTTCTCTTTGAGTTTTGCGTTCTGATCGTCGAGATCGCGGATGTTCTTGCGCAACCCCTCGACTTTCTTTTGCACGCCAACGACGGGGACGTCGGTCACGATCGACAGGGCGCTGTCCAGGAGCCCGCGGACCTTGGCGTTGCGATCTTCACGCGTTTCGGTCCACAGCGGCGGCAGGATGTAGTCGTCGCGGCTCGGAAGTTTCTGGGCGTCGGCGCGGGTCTCGGCGGTGTCTTTCAGGATTGCGTCAATAGCGGCCATAAGCCCCTTGGCCTGCTCGTACTGCGGCTCACCCTCGCGCGGGTCTTTCGCGGTAGCTGCTGGCGGCGCTGAGGGTGCTTCTTGAGCCGGGGTCTTTGTTTCCGCAATCTGTGTCGGGCCTGCTGCCCCAGAACCGCGGAGCCAATCGGCGATGGCATCGCGTTTCGCGGTTTGCGCGACCGCAGGGCCCGCAAACGCGACGACGCCCGCAGAGACGCCCGCGCAAACCACACCGGCGAGACGTCTCATACGCATCGCATCCTCCTGAGCACTGCACAGGCGAGCAAAAATCAGGCAAATCCGTGGTGGCCCGAACCACGCTGCTGCAACTCATGCCTTCGCGCCAACATGCGCCGTGGCAATCAAATCCAGGAAATTCTGGTCCACCCGGCGGGCGTCGTTGATGACAATCATGGCCGGGAACGGTGCAGGCGCCTTCAGCACAGCTTCTGCTGGCTTGATCTGCGCGTCGTGCGACGCGCCAAAGTCAGCATAGAGTTTGAGCTGCTTGGGGCCGGGCAGCAGGGCCGCGAACGGCTTCGGCGCCAGCGCGATGATGAGGGGCGCGCTGGCCACGTACGCCACTTGCGGAATCGCGCGCCCAATCTCCCCAAGGACAAGTTCGGCCAGCGGTCGCAGCCCTTTGGCGGCAAGGAGCAGCTTTGTCACATTGCCGTCCAGCGGCCTCAGCGACAGGTCCGCAGCGGGCGCGGCGGGTATCATAACTGGCGGCGGCGGCGCCTCGGGCTCCGGGTCTGGCATGTCACGTTTTGCCGACGGGTCACCGGCATAGATCAGCCGCCCGCCGTTGTGGTGGATGCGTTCGAGCCAGGAGGCTTTGGCGAAGCTAAATCCTTGCAGCCGCAGCCAGTCGATCATGTCGTTGCGGTTTGGCAGGCCAGCGCCCGCAATCGCCAGCATCCAGCCGTCGAGGCCTGTCCCGGTATCGTCTTCGAGACTGGCGATAAACTCGCGTTCTTTTTCGGCATAATCGGTGGCCATCGCGACGATCTCAGATCCAGCGCCGCGTGCGGCCTTTGTAGTCGCGATAGGCGTCGCCGAAGCGGGCTTCGAGATGACGTTCCTCGGGGACAATCTGCAAGACAGTCACAAGCACGGCAAAAAGTGC
Organism: Hyphomicrobium sp.; assembly: GCA_031378895.1. Lineage (GTDB taxonomy): Bacteria > Pseudomonadota > Alphaproteobacteria > Rhizobiales > Hyphomicrobiaceae > Hyphomicrobium_B. The sequence goes on along the minus strand of JANNEP010000042.1, from coordinate 67,733 downwards.
AGCAGCGGCGACGAACCAGAGGTTCTTGGTCAGTTCGGCGGCCGCGAGCAAAACCAGAACCTCGCCGAAATAAATCGGATTGCGGAAGTAGCCATAGGGCCCGGATGTGACAAGCGCCGTCGACGCCTTGTCGGGCAAGACCGTTGTGCCACTCCGCGTCAGCGCGAAAATAGCCAACGCAATGAGCGCAAGTCCGAGGAGGCCAAAGCTAAGACCGATGAACCGCGCCGGGCCGTCATCGACGCCGGGCCAGGGAAGCGGCACGGCGCGCCCCGCCAGCAAGGCCGCGGTCAACGCCACGACAAACAGCACCGGCGGCCAGGGAAACGTATTCGCCCGGTCAGACGCCCGGTCAGATTCGAGGCCAGACTCCTGGCTTGAGGGTGTTTTGCTCTCGGTCATAGAAAGAGTTTACATGCAATTGCCGCCGCCGTCAGCGCTCAGGCGCACCGCTCCCCAACTCTTGACCCGTTCTACCCCACAGCCTGCCGCGACAATGCCTAGGGCTTTGGCTTTTGCCCAGTCCCTGCCGGAGCCGCGACGCTGGGAACCGGAGTGATCTTGACGTCCTTTGGCCGCACATCATCGTCGAGTTTGAAGCTCTTGCAACCCTTGGCGGCGAGCTGGCCATTGTAGGCCTGGAGCATGGCCCGATCCTTGACGTATGCGCCTTTCGGATCTTTGCCGGCGTCAGTGCCGCCGATAATGCCGGTGACGGCAGACTGGAGCAGGCGCGAGGCGGCCGTAGACCGGGTCCGTTCGTTGTAATCGCGGATTTCGAGTATGCGCACCTGCATGCGTCCCGTCAGCTGCTTGCAGTCATAGTCAAGCTCATCGGCTGAGAGCACATAGCCGCCTTTGGCCGCTGCTGCCGTCGAGGCCATAGCCGGCGTCAGGACCGACGATGTGGTGCCGGCCGGGTTGGTGGCGCAGCCTTGCAGGCCCGCCAGGACGAGCATCAATCCAACAGGCCAGACAAAAAATCGCATACCTTGCTCCGCGACGCGAAGTTGCCTCCCAAATACCGGCGAAGTCTGGGCAACCGGAAGTCTGGGCAGACCATTGACCCGATTCATCGTTACCAAGCCAGACGGCGCTTGCCGAGTGTCAATTGCCGGGTGTTCAACAGAACAGTTGCCTTGCGATCGCTGGCAATCTTGAATGGCTGGAACGCTTAATGCTGTCACGCAATCGAGGAACACCGGTATGAAAAAATTTGGCGCCGCGCTGACCGGGCTTGCCACTGCTCTGATGACGATGCCATTGATGGCCGCTGAAGGCGCGCCGGAGCACTTTGTCTGCACTTTCGAGAGCGGCAGCAGCTGGTCCTATGACGCGGGCAAATTCCAATCCGCGCCACCCGCCAAGCTGTCGTTCGAAATAGGCAGTATCAACCTCGAAGGCCAAGCGGCGGACTTGATCGTGGACGGCCGCCAAAGCGGTAAATTCCGCATAGTGCGCGCCCTCAATGCCAACCACTTCCTCGAAGTCGCGAACGAGGGGTTTCTCAATCTGACGACGATCTACGATCTCGACCCCGCGACCGGAGACTACCCCGCCGTGCATTCGCGCCATTTCGGCATTCTCGGCCAGCCGGTGTTCGCGCAATATGCTGGAACCTGCAGCGCCAAGACCGCGAAATAGCTGCTCCGGCGATGCATCTGTGGATGCTAGCATTGCCGGGACCGAGGGCAGGGAGCACAACACCACCATGACCTTGAAGCCCATAACCTTTAAGCCCATGACCATGAAACCATGACCTTGCATCTCATCAAGCTTTGCGTCGGTGCCGAGTCGATCGAAGACGTCGCCGCGTGGCAGGCCAGCCCCCGGAACCGCAAAACGCGGGCCGGGAAAGCGTGCGCTTTTCACACCACGTTTCAGACGCCGAAACGGCAAAATGAGCTGCTAGACGGCGGCTCGCTGTACTGGGTGATTAAGGGCACGATCCTGGTGCGCCAGCCGATTGCCGGGTTCGATGAGGGGACCAAGGACGACGGCTCGCCCTGTTGCCTGCTGTTGCTCGACCCCGCGCTGATCCCGGTGCGCCCGACGCCGCGCCGCGCCTTTCAAGGCTGGCGTTACCTGACGGCTGACGAAGCGCCGCCTGATCTCAAAAAGGGCAGCCGCGACGAGGTTGCATTGATGCCGACGCTGATGCGCAAAAAACTCGCCGATCTCGGTTTGATCTAGATCAATTTGATTGGCTTCTGACCCACATTCATGACGCGCCCGCCCTTTACCCCAACGATTGCAGCGCTACCGAAACTCGTGCCCTTCATCGGACCCGAGGCCATTGAGCGGGCACGCGGAAAGCTGTTCCGCGCTCGCCTAGGCGCTAACGAGAGCATCTTCGGGCCGTCCCCTAAAGCGCTCGAGGCGATGCGCGCCGCCGCCGACGAAACCTGGAAATATGCCGATCCTGAAAACTACGACCTGCGCGCCGCGATCGCGGCGTTCCACGGCGTCGGGCTCGACAACGTCGCCGTCGGCGAAGGCATTGACGGGCTCTTAGGGCTCACCTGCACGATGTTTGTTGCCCCCGGCGATGCCGTGGTGACGACCTACGGCGCCTATCCGACCTTCAATTTTCACGTCCTCGCCCACGGCGGCCGCTTGACCAAAGTGCCGATGCGGGCGGATCACGAAGACCTCGATGCACTTCTCGAAGCTGCAAAGGCAACGAGCGCGCGTCTTCTCTACATCTCGAATCCCAACAGTCCGATGGGCACGTGGTGGCCGGCCGCAGCAATCGAGGACGCGATCGGCAATCTGCCCGCCGGGACGCTGCTCGTGCTGGATGAAGCCTATTGCGACACCGCGCCACCGGGCACGACACCCCGCATCGATGTCTCAAACCCGCAAGTCGTGCGCTATCGCACCTTCTCCAAAGCCTACGGGCTTGCGGGGGCCCGCATCGGCTACGCGTTGGGGCCTCGCTGCATCATCGAAGCTTTCGACAAGGTCCGCAACCACTACGGCATCAACCGCATCGGCCAGACCGGCGCGCTCGCGGCCTTGCAGGATCAGGGCTATCTGGCGGCGGCAGTCGCAAAGATCGCGCGGGCCCGGGACCGCATCGCGGACATCGCTCGCGCCAGCGGACTTGCTCCCATTGCATCCGCCGCTAGTTTTGTTGCCATCGACTGCGGTTGTGACGGCGCCTTTGCGAAACGCGTACTCGACGGGCTGATCGCGCGCGATGTATTCATCCGGCAGCCGGCCGCGCCTGTCCTCGACCGCTGTATCCGCGTCTCATGCGGTCGCGACGAAGACCTCGACGGGTTCGCCGAAGAGTTGCCGCCCGCGCTAGAAGCTGCCATAGCCGCGCCATGACCACCCTCACTGAAACCGAGCGTTTTTGGAGTTTAACGGCCGTGATTTCAGCGGCCTTCGGCGTTGGCCTGTCGTTTGGCATCGGTATGCCGCTCACCTCGCTGACGTTTGAGGCCTGGCAGCAGCCCAAGTGGATGATCGGCCTGGCGGGAGCGATGCCCGCCTTCGCCATTTTGATGTTCTTGCCTATAGCGCCGCGCCTCGTCGCGCGTGCAGGTGCTGTCCCCGCAATCCTCGCAGGCTGCGTCATTGGGACCACGTGTTTCGCGGCGCTCTACTACTTTCAGTCTCCAGTTGCTTGGCTCGTCATTCGCTTTGTGATGAGCGCTGGCTTGGCCTTGCCGTGGCTTGTCGGCGAAACCTGGCTGAATATGGTGACCACAGAAGCCACGCGCGGACGCGTCATCGCCATCTATGCGATGTCCTTTTTCTTAGGATTTTTGATCGGAGCCCTGTTGCTCGGTGCCAGTGGCACCTCGGGCCCCATCCCCTATCTCGTGGGCGCTGCCGGAACGGCGTTGGGGGGCGTCCCCATCCTCATGGCCTCGCGCCTTGCGCCAACACTTGTGCACGAACCCAATTCGAGTGTGATTGCGGCACTGCGTTTGGCACCGATCGGCATGGTCGGCGGCTTGCTCGGCGGCTTTGCCGAAATGAGCTACTACTCATTGCTGCCCAATGTCGCTCTTGCCGCTGGTCTCGACCAAGCCCAAGCTTTGACACTTCTGAGCGTGATGACCGCGGGCGGCATTGCCCTGCAGTTCTCGATCGGCTGGCTTGCGGATAGAGCCTCGAGGATCGCTGTAACGGCCGGGCTGACGCTCGCCATGTTGATCTTGTCGGCCCTGCTGCCGTGGGCGATCAGTGGGTCATTCGCCGGCCCTGCCGTCGCCTTCCTCCTGGGTGGCATCATACTCGGATTTTACACGCTCGGATTGGTCATCATCGGCGAGCAGGTCGAGGCCCGCGATCTCGCCGCGGCCAATGCCGCCTTCCTTATCATGTATCAGATCGGCGCCATCGCTGGCCCATTCCTGTCGGGCGCGGCGATGAGCGTATCGCCGGTCGTGGGCTTCGTTGCGACGGTGTCACTGGCTATGGTTCTCGGCACGGGGGCCATTCTGCGGCTGGCGCAGCGATAAAAAACCCCGCAGCTCATTCAACAGGGTTAACAAATTATTCGCATCGCACGTGTAGATTTCCCATGAAGGAGCCGCGGGTTCAGCGGCACTGCGATGCCGATCCGTTTCGGACCTAGCCCATGATGCGCACGCTACTGACGTTCTTCTCCGTGCTGGCTTTCGGCGTTATGACCGCTGCGGCCATCGTCGCAATCATACCATGGCTGTCAGGGCGGCTGCCGTCTGGCACAGCCTTCGGCGGCACGCGGCTGCAGTTCGACAGCCTGCTGCTCGGCATGGTACTCGGGCTTTTCCTCGGCACCCTCGGTCGCTACCACTGGGCCGACATCCCCCGCCGCCTCGTCACCTGGTTCCTGATCCGCGAGCGGCAATTTTTCTATTACGTGCTGATCGGCGGTTGCATCACAGTACTGCTGTTTTATTGATCCAATGAAACGCGAAAGGGCGGCCCGAAGACCGCCCTTTGCTTGTCTTGAAAACTGGCCTGCTTACACCGAATAATACATGTCGTACTCGACCGGATGCGGGGTCATCTCGTAGCGCATGTTTTCGGCCATACGCAGCTCGATGTAGGCGTCGATCATATCGTCGCCCATGACGCCGCCCTTCTTGAGGTACTCGCGATCCTTGTCGAGGCACTCGAGCGCTTCGCGAAGCGACCCGGCGACGGTCGGGATCTTGGCAAGTTCGGCCGGCGGCAGATCGTACAAGTTCTTGTCCATGGCCGGGCCCGGATCGATCTTGTTCTGAATGCCGTCGAGACCGGCCATGAGCATGGCCGTGAAGGCGAGGTAGGGGTTGGCGCCCGGATCGGGGAAGCGGACTTCGACGCGCTTCGCCTTCGGGTTTGAGACGTGCGGGATGCGGCACGACGCCGAGCGGTTGCGCGCCGAGTAGGCGAGCAGCACGGGGGCCTCATAGCCCGGCACCAGACGCTTATAGGAATTCGTCAGCGGGTTGGTGAAGGCGTTGATTGACTTGGCGTGCTTCAGGATACCGCCGATGTAGTACAGGCACATCTGCGAGAGATCTGCGTACTTATCGCCAGCGAACATCGGCTGGCCGCCCTTCCAGATTGACTGGTGCACGTGCATGCCCGAGCCATTGTCGCCGAACACGGGCTTTGGCATAAACGTCGCCGTCTTACCGTAGGCCTGCGACACCGAGTGCACGACGTACTTGTAGATCTGCATATGGTCGGCCATCTGGATCATCGGGCCGAACTTGACACCGAGCTCGTGCTGGGCGGCTGCGACTTCGTGGTGATGCTTTTCGACCGTCACGCCCATTTCGGTCAAAACCGAGAGCATTTCCGAACGGATATCCTGGCAGCTATCAATCGGCGGAACCGGGAAATAGCCGCCCTTGACGCGCGGACGGTGGCCAAGGTTGCCCATTTCCATGTCGGTCGAGGTGTTCGTCGGCAGCTCGTTGCTGTCGACCTTGAAGCCGACCGAGTACATATCGTTCGAGAACTTGACGTCGTCGAAGATAAAGAATTCGGCTTCCGGGCCGAAGAAGACTTTGTCGCCGATGCCGAGCGACATCATGTAGGCCTCGGCCTTCTTGGCGATGCCGCGAGGGTCGCGCTCATAGAGCTGGCCGGTCGAGGGCTCGAGCACGTCACAGAAGATTGCAACGGTCGTTTGCGCGAAAAAAGGATCAATGTGGGCTGAGGCTGGATCCGGCATCAACAGCATGTCGGAGGCTTCAATCGACTTCCAGCCGGCAATCGACGAGCCGTCGAACGCATATCCGTCCTTGAACATTTCGTCGTCGACGCACGATACGTCGGCCGTGACGTGCTGCATTTTACCTTTTGTGTCCGTGAACCGCAGGTCTACGAACTTGGCATCCTTGTCCTTGATGAACTTCAGGACATCACTCGCGCTCTTCATCGAAATTCCCCTGTCTTGGTCGTCTGTCATGGCGGTCAGTTGTCTTGGGTGTCAGTTGTCACAACACAAACGTCGCGCGGCGTCCGAGCTGCAGGCCTTGCGGCCATGACTGCAGCTCAACGCCCGCCTCAAATCGCATCGCGTCCCGATTCCCCGGTACGGATACGGATGGCCTCTTCGATGGTCGAGATGAAAATCTTGCCATCGCCGATCCGGCCCGTCTTGGCGGCCTTTTGAATGGCCTCGACGGCCTTGTCCAGCATATCGTCGGCAAGGACCACTTCGATTTTCACCTTGGGCAGGAAATCGACGACGTATTCAGCACCGCGATAGAGCTCGGTGTGGCCCTTCTGGCGGCCGAACCCCTTGGCCTCGATCACGGTGATGCCTTGCAGGCCGATTTCCTGCAGAGCCTCTTTAACTTCATCGAGCTTGAAGGGCTTTATGATTGCTTCGATCTTTTTCATGTTAGCCCCTTGGGTCATGAACGGCATGGTGACGGTCTACCCTGCCAGTCCAATGCCCCGAGAGCTAGCAGGCTGCGTGCCACTGGCGCGGGTGCAACCAAACGGCAATCTTTTCAGCGTGTTAGCTGGAACGATCAAGGCTCTGACCGGGTAGTCGGGCGTTTAATAGCCTAAAATGCAGGCTGCGTGACAAAAAATTGGGCGGCAACATGGGTGGCCGAACAAGACAATGTACGAATTGCTGACAACGACAGAAATGGCGGAAGCCGACCGGCTCGCGGTGATGAGTGGCGTGTCGAGCCTGACGCTGATGGAAAATGCGGGAAGGGCGGTGGCGGACGTGGCGGCCAAGATGGTCACACCCGGCGCGCGTATCGCCGTGCTGTGCGGCCCCGGCAACAATGGTGGCGACGGATTTGTTGCGGCAAGGTTGTTGCGTGAAAGGGGCTACGACGTTGGCGTCGTTTGTCACGCCGGTCTTGAAAATTTACAAGGCGATGCCGCCGAAATGGCGCGCCAGTGGGGTGGGGCCTTCGCTCCTCACGCGCCGTCCTTGCTGACAAATGCTAACTTAGTCATCGACGCTCTGTTTGGCGCCGGCCTCACGCGCCCGCTCGACGGCGCAGCCGCAGAACTTGTCGCCGCGATGAATGCCAGCGGGGTGCCAGTACTCTCGGTCGACGTGCCGAGCGGCCTCGACGGCACAACCGGCATAATCCGCGACCAGGCTGTCCAGGCCACGCGTACGATCACATTCTTCCGCAAGAAGCCCGGCCATGTCCTGATGCCCGGGCGTTCCTTATGCGGTGCGGTCGTTGTTGCGGATATCGGCATCCCGGCGGCGGTGCTCACTTCCCCCTCTCCCCGTTCCTGCACGCAACGGGGAGAGGGCCGGGGTGAGGGGCGGCCGCTTATACATGAGCCCGTCGCTGCCCCTCACCCTAACCCTCTCCCCGTAAAGACGGGGAGAGGGGATAACCGCATTGAAATTTCCACCTTTGAAAACACGCCTACGCTTTGGCTGGCTAAATTTCCATGGCCGCACCTCGACGGCCACAAATACACCCGCGGTCATGCGGTCGTCGTCTCGGGGCCTGCGCATCAAACGGGCGCGGCGCGCCTCGCGGCCCGCGGCGCTTTGCGGATCGGCGCAGGGCTCGTCACGGTCGCGTCTTCGCCGCCAGCGCTGCTGATCAATGCCGCGCATCTGACGGCGATCATGCTGGCACCCATTGGCGACGCCGCGGACCTTGCCGAAATTCTCGCCGACAAGCGCAAAAACGCCGTGCTTATCGGTCCGGGCTTAGGTGTGGGGGCGGGGGTCGGCGAAGAGACGCGCGGCCTTGTTGAAGCCGTGCTCGCAAGTGGCGCGGCGGTTGTTTTGGATGCGGATGCTCTCACGTCGTTTGCCAGCGACGCCGGCGAGCCAACAGAAACGGTTCAATTCGGCTTTACAGGGAACCGGACAAAGTCCCGGCCAGACCCCGCGGCCCTGTTTGCTGCGATCCGAGCGCGGCCCGATCGCCCGGTTGTGATGACGCCGCATGAGGGAGAGTTCGCGCGGCTGTTTGCAAAACTCTCTGAGCATTCTTCAAAGCTCGATCGGGCGCGTGCCGCTGAGGAGACGTCGGGTGCCATTGTCGTCATCAAGGGCCCCGACACCGTCATCGCGTCGCCCGATGGCCGCACTGCCATCAACACCAACGCACCACCTTGGCTGGCAACGGCCGGCTCTGGCGACGTGCTCGCTGGCTTCATCACGGGATTGCTGGCGCAGAAAATGCCGGCCTTCGAAGCGTCGTGTGCCGCCGTCTGGCTGCATGGCGAATGCGCGAATGTATTCGGGCCGGGACTTATCGCGGAAGATTTACCCGAAGTGCTTCCAAAGGTTCTCGCCGCGCTTCGCGAACGGCAGGCCAACTAGCTTCTGCCGGCCTGCCTCAACTCCGCGTCCGCCTTCAGAAACGCTTCGACCTCGGGCGTCGGCGGCGGGCTGACAGCTGAAACACCAATCGTCTGCATCAGCTGCGCAATCGGCACGAACACCTGCGTCTTGCGGTCATACAGCCCGCCCTTGAACAGCGCCCTCGCCGCGATCTGCCCGTCACGTGTGCCGCCGTCGATCAAAAACGTCTGCTCCATGACGACGAGCGTCGCATCCCAGCACAGCAAACGCGTCTCCAAACGAAACCGCTGAAAGGGGCGCAACTCCCGCCGGAAGCGGATCGTGATGGCGCTCGCGATTGGCGTCCACCTGTTGCGCAAAACTTCGCGCCACAGCCCCGAGCGCAGCAGGATGTCCGTGCGTCCGAGATCCATCAGCGTCAGAAAGCGGCCATTGTTCATGTGCACGGACGGGTCGAGATCGTGCGGCCAGACGCGGGAGGCTAACACTGAGGAATCAGTGGGCAACGTCAAGCCACCGCGGAACTTGGCCGTGGTCAAAAGCCAGAGTAGGCGGAGCCAAAGGTTCATGCGTCACTCACTTCAATCACGACTACGCCTAAGGCGAGTTGACCTATACGTCAGTATAGCGCGGCCTCGCCTGTGGCCTTAAACATTTGTCCTGCCCCTGGCCACAATGGCAGGCTAGTGCCTTGGACGACGAGTCGCCGATCGTGCGGCGGCGCCCTTCTCGACCCACCTGGAGAGCTATGCGCACGTTCCGCTTTATCGTTGCCGTGATTGCCTGCGCCGCTGCAGCCGGTCCCGCACGCGCTGGCGAAACGCCCGTCCCGCCGTCAAAATCGGAAGAGGGCGCTGCCGAACTCGTGCGCGGTAACGCTGGTCAGGCCATTGCCGACTACACCGAGGCGCTGAAAGATACCGGGCTCGCCAACGACCGCCGCGCCACGATCCTGAACGACCGCGCCGTCGCCTACGCCCGGCTCGGCCAGCCCAAATTTGCGATCGAGGATTACAATCGCGCCGTCCAATTGTTCGCCGAATATCCCGCCGCCTACAACAATCGCGGCAACCTGCTGTTGGCGCTAGGTCAGCACACCGAGGCGATAAAAGATTTTGACCGCGCCGTGCTTCTGGCGCCCGGCTATGCCGCGGCTTACTCAAACCGGGCCAATGCCAAAATCAAGCTCGGGCAGTTCGACGACGCCATCCTTGATTTCACCAAGGCCATTGAGCTAATGCCCGCAAGTGCGCCGCCGCTTTCAGGCCGCGGTCTCGCCCATCTTGCGACCGGCAAACCGCACGCGGCCATCCGTGACTTCTCCCGCGCCGTCAATGCCGATGCCCGTTTTGCGTCGGCCTATCGCAATCGTGCCGAAGCCCGCCTCAACGTCGCCCAAAACGAGGAGGGGATCGAGGATCTTTCGCGCGCCATAGCCTTCGACATCAGCAATGCGGAAATCTATGTGGTGCGCGGCTACGCCTATCTGGCGGCTAGCAACACGGCGTCTGCGATCAAGGATTTTTCCCGCGCCATCGAACTCGATGCAAAATCGGTGGCTGCCCATCAAGCGCGCGGCCTTGCCAACGGTCTCGCTGATGCCTTTGACGAAGCCTACGCCGATCTCAATCGCGCCATCGAACTCGATCCGCGTTCAGCCTTGGCTTTTGCCTACCGCGCCTTCGTCTACAAGCAGAATTCGCAAGTCGATATAGGCCAGAAAGATATCGAGACCGCGATCAAACTCGATGCCAACAGTGCCGAGGTTCTATGGGCGCGGGCGGAGATCGCGGAAGCGCGCGGTCAAAGCGATACGGCCGTGCCTGATTTGCGCAAAGCCTTGAGCCTCAAGCCTAGCTGGCGGCTCGCCGCGGATGCTTTGAAGCGTCTTGGCGCGGGGGCCGATCTCAGCGACGACCGCGACGTGCCGGGCCTCGATCTGGCACCGTGGCGGGTCGTGGCCCGCGGCGCCGCCTACTTTGCGGTCAGCGCCGACTTTCCAGAACTCAGAATTCCGCTGGAGATGATGGGGACCGGCAAACCGAAACTTCTCGAATGGGACGTCAGGCTAGCGCCCCATAAAGGCTATGGAGTCTTGCGCTTTGCCGGGGGGCAGATCCTGTCTAAAAACGGTCCGGAGGATACGGAACTCGCGGCCATCATAGATATCGACGGCGCCAAGGTGCTGGCGATCCAGCCGCATCGGCAAGGGACGCGCGTCGCCGGATGGACCTGGGAGAATGACCGCGTTCAAGTTGCGAGTATCGACGGCGTCACGGATGAATTTTCGCTGCGGGCGACGGCGGTGCCGGCGGCTGTTGCTGCGCCGCTGCAGGGCCAGCTCAAACGCTATGCTCCCCAAGGCCAAAAGAGCGCCGGATGGGCCCCGTGGGACCAGCCATTTGGCGGCCCGCCAAAGTCGCGATCCGAGCAGCGTCCGCAGCGCCGTACTTCGCAGCAAAAACCCAAAACGTTGTTCGATTTGTTGTTCAACAACTGATCGCGGGGGTTGCCGCGGTTTGATCCTGTGATCCAGTTTGCGCGCACAAGCGTTTTTCCTGATAATGCGGCGGTAAGTGTGACAACCGGAAGGCTTCGGCCTACCCCACCCCGGTCAAGCTATTACCGCCGCAGTAATTCTTTCGGACCTCGATGCTCACCGCACCCGTTATTATTTGGTTCCGCAGCGACCTCAGGCTCGCGAACCATCGGGCCCTCGCGGCAGCAGTCGAGACCGGTGCACCCATTATTGCTCTCTTCATTTTGGATGATCAGTCTCCGGGTGGCTGGCCGCTGGGCGGTGCTTCACGTTGGTGGTTGCATCACAGTTTGATGGTGCTCGCCCGCGACATTGAAAGCCGTGGCGGCAAGCTGATCCTACGCCGTGGTGTTACAACGTATGAGCTGCCGCGTGCGGTCGCTGAAACCGGCGCGTCCGCAGTCTATTTTAGCCGCAGCTACGAGCCGTGGGCCGTCGCGCTCGAGCAGGATTTGAAGCGCCGCTTCGACGCCGATGGCATCGCTGTCAAACGCTATGGCGGCCCGCTGCTGCGCGAGCCGGAGGACGTGCGCACCAAAACCGGTGACGTTTACAAGGTCTACACGCCGTTCTGGAGGGCGCTCTCGGCGGGCTATGTGCCGCCCAAACCGATTGCGGCGCCGACGACGTTTAAAGCCCCGGCCTCGCAGCCTAAAAGCGACAGCCTCGCGTCCTGGCACTTGTTGCCAACGAAACCCGATTGGTCGGGCGGCATGGCAGAGGTTTGGGAGCCGGGCGAAGCTGGCGCCCAGAAGCTCCTCAAAAGTTTCCTCAAGACCTCGCTAAAGACCTACACCGAAGACCGCAACCGCCCCGACAAACGCGGCACCTCACGCCTGTCGCCGCATCTGCATTTCGGCGAAATCACGCCCGCCGCTTGCTGGGCCGCGGCTCACAAAGCCGCTGCCGAGCAAAGCGGCGCCGACAAGGGCCTCGAGACATTCCTCAAGGAAATCGTCTGGCGCGAGTTTTCAACTACGCTGCTGTTTTATTGGCCGGATCTCCCCGAAGCCCCATTCCGCAAGGACTTCGCCGCGTTTCCTTGGGCGCGCGACGCCGCTCATCTGAAAGCTTGGCAAAAAGGTCAAACCGGCTACCCGATTGTCGATGCCGGCATGCGCGAGCTTTGGACCACCGGCTATATGCACAACCGCGTCCGCATGGTCGTGGCGTCATTCCTCATCAAGCATTTGCTGATCCCCTGGCAACAGGGCGAAGCCTGGTTCTGGGATACGCTCGTCGATGCCGATCTCGCCAACAACGCCGCGAGCTGGCAGTGGGTTGCGGGGTCTGGCGCCGACGCGGCGCCGTATTTCCGCATTTTTAATCCCGTCACGCAGGGCGAGAAGTTCGATCCCGACGGCGTCTATGTGAAGCGCTGGGTGCCGGAGCTGAAAAAAATGCCAGCAGGCCTCATCCACGCGCCGTGGCTAGCGCCCGCTGAGACGCTTGCCGCGGCCGGTATCACGCTTGGCAAAACCTATCCGGCCCCAATCGTCGATCACGCGAGCGCCCGTGCCCGCGCATTGTCCGCCTACGACGCTGTCAAGGCCGCGGCAAAAAAATAAAGTCTGGCCGAACGGCGGCACCGCAACCATTCCTCAGACTTATGTCCCTTGCAGCGTTCCATAATTCATCTCACAAAATGAGCGGGGTACGTTTTGTAGCTGAGACACAAAGTCACGAGTTTTGGCGCACACCCCGTGGCAGGTGCACTCGCGTTGAGGGGAGTTTCAAGAGCATGCGGGGTAGTGTGTTTGGTTTGACCATGGCGATCGTCGTGGCCGTGTTGCCGGTCGTGGCAAAGGCCGGCGTTGAAGTCGAAATCGATGTCGGATCGCAGACCATGGAGGTCTACGTCGAAGGCCGACTACGCCACACCTGGAGGGTCTCGACAGGCCGTCGCGGCCACGCGACGCCCGGCGGCAGTTATAGCGCCAAGCGCTTGGAGCGCCGGTGGTACTCGCAGCGGTACGACGGATCGCCCATGCCGCACGCCATTTTCTTTCGCGGCGGCTATGCGATCCACGGTACCGGCGACACCCAACGGCTTGGCCGGCCCGCGTCGCACGGGTGTGTCCGCCTCGCCCCCGGCAACGCGGCGCAGCTCTATAATCTGGTCGAACGCTATGGCAGGGGCCGCACGCGAATTTCGATCAATCATTGACGCAATAAAACGCATTTGATCGACCGGCCGGATTGGCTGAGGCTGCTCCGGCCGGGATTACTCATATTAGAGAACAACTTGGGCATGCCCAGCCAAGCGTGGCCTGAACGCCGCACAATATTGAAAATTCGCCGCTTCATTAACCGTTCAGCATCTTTCGGCGTATTATTGTCTGGAACACCTTTTGTACCCGCGTATTGGAGTTTCCCATGTTGCGTTCGCGTGTTGTGGCTTGGTCCTGCCTTGCCATTTTGTCAGCCGGCCCGGTTAGGGCAGAAGCCGTGAAAGCCGAACTGGCTCCGGCTCTCGGACTAGCCACTGAAGCCACAAAGGCTGAGGCAGTCAAAACCCCCGAAGACAAATCCGCCGAACCGGCAAGCGAAAAATCCGCCGCCGCGACGCCGGAAACAACGGCCGCTGCTCCTATCGCTGAACCGGCACCAGCTGTTTCGCCCGCAAGCCCTGCAAGCGAAGCCGCGAAAGCCGCTGAACCCGCGAAGCCTGTGCCTCCGCCCGAGCCGACGCTCACCGCCGCCATCGATCTTGCTCAACAGACCATCTCCGTCTCGGAAAATGGCGCAGCCAAATACACGTGGCCGATTTCGTCAGGCACGGCTGAATTTCCGACGCCGCGCGGCACCTTCCGCGCCCAGTGGACGGCGAAGATGTGGTACTCGCGCAAATACGACAACGCGCCGATGCCGCACGCCGTGTTCATCAACGGCGGCGTTGCGATCCACGCCACCTATCATACCGGTGCGCTTGGAAGGCCCGCCTCGCACGGCTGCATTCGTTTGTCACCGGCCAATGCCAGAACCTTTTACGGCCTAGTCCAAAAGCACGGCACGAAGTTGACCAAGGTCTCCGTCTACGGCACGCCGAAGTGGCGCGGCCCGGCGATTGCGAGCCGCAGCGACAGCCGCAAGCGCCGCTTGGCGGCCGCGCAGCAAGACAGTGGCTGGTTCTGGGGCGGCTCGAGCTACGACACGACCTCGGCCTACGACTCTGGATTTGCTGCGAAGCGTTACCGCAAGCCGGTACGTCAGTATAATTACGCCAACGTACCTCCGCCGCGCGTCTACCGCCGCTATAACGGTCAGCGCGTGGTCTACGTTCAGCGCCCGCCGCGCAAGGTCTACTACTATAACAACAGCGGCTACGGTTACGGTGGCGGCGGCTGGTAAACTCCGCGCTGCTCGATCGCAATAAAAAAGCCTGGCCAGCGCGCCAGGCTTTTTCGTTTCGTCCTCAAAATGGGTTCCACGTCGGTGTATCGGTGAACCGGACATAGCCAATGTTGGCGCCAACCCTGAAACCAAGACCCACGCGGATCGGCGCCATTAAGACGTCGCCACCTTTCAAGAACGTGATGCCGACGCCGCCGACAAAGTAGGCCGACCCATCGACGCCGGTGAAACTGCGGAACAGGTCCTGCTGATCCCGCAAGCGGTAGATCAGGAACATCGTGCGCGAGCCCGAGGCTCCGAAGTCGGTGCCGAGCGAGGGCCCGTGCCAATAGACCGGCTGCGTGCCTGGCTGGTTGCGCAAGTACAACGTGCCCTTGCCGAACCGCAGCCCGGCGAGGAAAGCGCCGCCGCCTTCGGTTCCGAGGACGTAGGCCGCTGGCCGCCCGGATTGCTTGAAGGCGTGTTCGATGACGCTCGCAAGGCTGGTCGAGATGGTGCCGAAAAACCCGCGCGTCGCCTCGCGGACTTCATCGATCGTATACCCGTCAGCGCCGGGCGCGACGGCACCGCTCGCAAGCGAGGTAGCCGCAGCCGGCGGCGGCGGAACAAAGGCATCGTTCGGTTTGGTATTTGCCGCCCAGTTCGAGGCCGCAGGGGAAGCCGCAGAAGTTGGGGTGTCCGTTGGCCGTGTCAAAGTTTTAGAGTCATTGGCGTCATTGGCGTCTTTGGCCGGCCTGGACTGTGAGTCTGGCTTTGGCGCAGGCGCTGCCTTTACGGTTTCACGCGCGCCTCCGGCCTCGGCGATTTTGGCGTCGAGCTGGGCAATCATGTAATCTGATTTTTCGCGCATCACCACCAGAAGTGCGCCGCTCGCGGCTTTGACCTGATCGACATTTGCACAGTCCACCGCCGCGCCGTCTTCGATGCGCCCGAGCGTATCGACCTTCAACAGCAGGTCGCTGCTCTTGGTATCGAGTTGAATGAGCTTCGCATCCTGGATGGCGTCGAGCGCCGCTTCTTCGTATCCGCTTCCGGAGAGTTTCGCGGCCTTGCCGTAGCGGCGCATCCGGTCGCTGAGTTTCGGCTGGATCTCGCCATTGAAAGCCCTGAGGCTAGCGCCCGACTGATCGACGGCGGCGGCGATGTCGGCCGCCGTGCAGGCTGCGGCACGCGTAGCTCCCGCCGCAACGACCGGCAGTATCAGAGCTGCGGCGACCCGAACCAAGACTTTCATCAGCGGCATCTCCTGCGGTGAGGCGCGATACGTTAAGCCCGCGTCTTGAACGCCGCGCGACTCGCGAGTTCTCAGAGTTTCCTATCCTCGTGGCAGAGATTTGGCAGCCAAACCGGCCATAAATCGCGGCGTATCGACAATAACGCGGGTATGTGCCCCCTTGCCGATGGGTTCGATACCATCGTGGGCCGTTACGGCAAACTTCAGTTTGCGGCCGTCAACCGAGGTCAGAACCGCTGTCGCCGTCACAGTCAGGCCTAAGGGCGTCGGCGCGGTATGTTGAATATCAAGGTGCGTGCCCAGGCTCTGATAACCATCGGGGAGATGGGCTTCGACACAGTCGACACAGGCGGCCTCCATGACCGCGACCAGCATCGGGCTCGCGAACACTGGTGCGTTACCGCTGCCGACGACAGGTGCCAGCCGATCTGCCGTCACCATGACTGTCGCGGTGCCTTGCAGTCCCACCGTGAGTTTCGACAAATCGGCCATGAGCAAGTTCCCCCAACCGCATCGTCCTACAGGCGCGGGCGCCTGGGCTCAACCCTCATACTGGGCCTCCTGCCGCGTTAGGGTTCTGGCCAAAACAGATCGCCGGCGCAGTTGAGATATGCGGCGCGCACAGATGGGGTTACAGGCCCGGGGATCAACAGGGTCAGGGTATCGCCGCCGTCATCCTCCTCGTGCATCTCTATCGTGCCGCCACCAAGCATGAGCTCGCGAAACAGATTGGCGCCGTCGAGACCCGGCAGGACCGCCGTCGTCTCAAAGGCCCCATCGTCATCCGGCGCAGGCTTTGAAAACGACGAGGCCGTGTCCTGCGATGCCGTCTTGAGCGTGAGATCGCTCACGCGGCGTGGCGTCGCGCTGGGACCGGTCCACAAACCATGGAGCACAAAACGCGTTCCTGGTGCCGTGCCGCTGTCCTTGAGCAACGTCAATGACGCCACGGCCGCCCCGCCGTTGACGGAGGCCGACGCCGTTAAACCGCAGGCCGCAATGTCGCCGGAGCGCATCAACACGACCGGTGCCACGGTCTCAGCCGTAACGGGGGCTTGGCCCGCTGCCGCCGCTAGCGGGTAACAGGCAACGGCTAACAGAACTTTTAAGAGCGTTTTTACGGTCATACTTATATTACGTACCAGCGCAAACTTTGGTTCGCGCGCTTCCCGCGCGTGCTCCAGGTCTGTCAACCATCATTGGCCTAGCCCGCTCTGACTTGGCCCTCACGGCTCAAGTAGTGTGAGGCTCAGGAGGATTCGTTGATGCAACTTTGCCGCCGGATCTTGGCTGCTTTTGCCGGTCTGTCGTTGCTGCCGCTGGTCGCAACTTTGCTCACCGCGATGCTGACAGCGCTGCTCGGCTGCGAAGCCGGTGATGCCGGGGTCGAGCCGTGCATGATCTTCGGCGCCGATGCTGGAGGTTTTCTCTCAGGCCTGCTCACATTGGGCGGGCTCGCACAGCTGACCATTCCGCTGTTCATGGTTCTGCTGACAGCCTGGGCCGTCGTCGAGGCATGGACCTGGGGCCGCCGCCGCCGCCGCGCCCGCCGCCAAGTCCGTCGTGACGCCGCCGCGTGATCCGCCTCATCGCTTCAAGAACTCGACGAGCCCCGGCATGACCTTTCCCGTCGGCCCGATTTCGGCCTCCGCCGCCTCGCAGCTTTTATCCATGATGATTTTACATTGGTTCGGGTCAACCTGGCGCGAGCACCCTTTCACTTTCAGCCACGCGTCGTAGACTTTTGCGGCCTGTTTCTTGTAGTCCTCGAGCTCGGCATCTTTAAACGGCTCACCCAAGGCCTTCGCCTTGTCCGTGACTTTTGACCCGATGCAAATCTCGACGGCTCCAAGCGCCTGGCCGTAGCGGGCGCCCGCCTCCTTTGGCGACAGCATCGCCACTGCGGCCGGCTGGGTAGCGGCCGGAGTGTTTACGCCAGTGCTCGCGTCGCTGGTCCCTGCCGCAGCGGCGCCTGCGGTGATGACCAGTCCGGCCATAGCGGCTGCGGCGGTGCGTGCAATATATCTCAACATTTGGCCCTCATCTTTTGTGTTTATCCAAGCTGGTACGCGCCGTGCCAGACCCCGGCTCACCGGTATCCCAAGGCTCGCCTGTGGTGGCCGCTTCGGGTGCCGGCACATGTGCGTTTTACGGCTGCCGCGCGGCAAGCTTGGCGGTAGGTCAAGAAAAAGTTGTTTCAGATTCAGGCTGCCCTCAGCCGTTTTCGGCTTTGTCTGCAGGCGGAGGAGCGCTAGGTTCTCGATGGTCCGTGTGGTCTTTTGGACCTGCCGCGATGAGCGGTGACGTGGCAGACAGCCCCATCCGTAGTGCAGGAGTAGTTTCCGATGACACGCTTTTTCAAATCTGTGGCCGTCACCTTCGGGGTTGTCATGGTCATGGCGATCGCTGGTACCGCACCGGGCTATGCCCTGACCGCCAAAGAGTGTTCGGTGAAGTACAAAGCCGCCAAAGCCTCTGGCACGCTCGGCACCACGACTTGGAACGAATTCCGCAAGGGCCAGTGTGGCGATGGTGCCGCTCCGCTCGCGAGCGCCGGCGACAAGCCCGTCATCAAGCCGTCCGCGGGCACGCTCGCTGCCAACGGCGCGGTCTTCCCGAAGGCCGTTGCCGCAAAATATGCCAGCGAGAAGCCCGGCAAGAGCCGCCTGCACACCTGCCGCGACCAGTACCATGCCAACAAGGCCAGCAACGGCAATGGTGGCCTCAGATGGATCCAGAAGGGCGGCGGCTACTACAGCCTGTGCAACAAGTCCCTCAAAAGTTAAGGCAGCAAATAACACGCTCGAACTCCTCGACGATCAGGGCGCGGCAAGGACAATCCCTGCCGAGCCTGAATTGTCGCGAGTATGCGGCCCCGGCGCCGAGCGGGGATAACTTTTTTCAAATATTTTCTGCTGAGCCGCGGATTGATCAATTTTAACAGCTGGCTTAACGGCGGCAAACCGAGGCTGCGTTCGCTATGCGGCGTGCGCCTGGCTCAAGACAACAACCACATTACCAGCGACAGCACGATCGAAAGCACAATCGAAGTCGTGACCGGAAAATAGAATTTGAAGGTGCCGCTCTCGTTCTCGTATTTGATATCGCCGGGCAGCAGCGAAAACGCCGGCGTCTTGGCGCTCGCATCCGTCC
Organism: Hyphomicrobium sp.; assembly: GCA_031378895.1. Taxonomy (GTDB): domain Bacteria; phylum Pseudomonadota; class Alphaproteobacteria; order Rhizobiales; family Hyphomicrobiaceae; genus Hyphomicrobium_B. The sequence continues at coordinate 48,704 of JANNEP010000042.1, read as the reverse complement.
CGGCGCGGGTCTCAGCGAAATGCGCGATGAGACCGAGCGTGACGAGGATGATTCCGGCCGTGATCAGTAAGCTAGTCATTAAGCAATCCTAGCACAGCCGCCCCTGTCCTGCCAGGACACGGGCGAGCCTGCCCGCGTTAGCGCTTGTTGGAGCCGCCATCGCGCTGCCATTGCAGGAACAGGACGGTCACGAGCGCCGTTAGCACCATGGTTCCGAGAATGTCGGGGCGGCGGATGAACGACAGCCAGACATCGAAGCCGTTCAGCCATCCGCCACGCGCAGTCAGCACGGTGTTCAACAGCAGAATGACGAAGGCGACAAGCGCCGTGAGCGCCGTTGCCAACGCCGCTTCGAGCGCGCGCTTCGTAAACTTCGGCACCGAGAATGTATTGCGTCCGATCGCGAGTTGGGTCCGGTCAGACATAAGAGCAGCTCCTTGCAGGCAAAAGACGAATTATTCTCCCTTCTACCAGATTCGGCCGCGAAAGCGGTGCTTGTGCGGCAGCCGGCGGAACGCCCCGTTTTCCAGCCAAGTGGCGGACTTATGCGGTCTTTGAGTTTTTCGCTTGGATGCAGCATCGTTGCGGCCGCGTTTCGCCTGCGTCTTGTGCGCATCCGCGACGGCAATCAGTTCTAGTGCGCCGGGGCTTGCGAAGCCTGTACCGGCGCCGACGCCACCCCAATCCGAATACGGATCAATAGCATTGCGCCGCCTCGAGGACTAGAGGAGGTGCCGGCAATCGCGCCGCCTCCGCGTCTTGGGTGTGCGGGAGCGCGGCGCGGCTCGAGGCATGTTCCTCGCTGTGAGCGGGATCAATGTTTTTCCGTTACGATAACGGAGCCGCTCGCCTCAGCTTCCCATTCGCCGCGATGCTCCGACATGCCGACGAAGGAAACCTTGTCGCTCTTGATCTGGAATTTGTAGCTGTCGAGCGCCAGCAGCGTCGGGTCGGAAACCTTGTAGCCTGAGAGCGTCGCGACGTTGTCATTTTTGTCGAAATGCCCCGAGACATACTCGGTTGCACTTTCCCCGACGCGGTTGGCCAACATCGAATCTTTCGGTGTTGCGACCAGCTCCCACCTGATCTTGCCTTCGGCGGTCGCATCCTCTTGAACGTTGAGCTGCATCGCGAAGGCGAAATTAAATCCGTCGCGCGACTTCCAGGTGCCCTGCCAATGCGTCTCGAGATGCGCGTGTTGGCGCGTCCAGCGGTTCCACAGGTTCGCCGCGCCGTCGACGGCCGGTCCAGCATTGGCGAGCACGACGAGCACGCTGCCGATGGCGCCGATGATGGCGATAGGATTTCTAAGAAATCTTGCAATCAATGATTTAGGCTCTGCCGGCATCGGTCAATCGCGCATGCCATGCGCGCCCCCACCCAAGAACCACGGAAAAACAAACGGCAATATGGCTTGATTTACTAGCATGGCGGTTTGCCGAAGTCATGTGGCCGAAGTCATGCGGAAGGGCTGCCCCCTCACGCCACCGCCTCCTGCGGCCTACCCGCGTCCCCCTCAATCTCCGCGCACTCTCCGCACTTCCCCCGCGCGCCAGCGGCGCACGTTGCCTTGAGCCTCGAGGCGGTGGTCGGCGACGAGGGCGTAGATACGGGCGGCGATTGTCTGTGCGGACGTGTCAATGGATGCCGCACGCGCGGCATCTGTCGCCCGCGCGATCAGAATGGCAACCTTGCACCACTTGTCAGTCGCACAACCGAGGATCACCGCGTCGAAACGCGGGTCGCTTTCAGGCGTTGCCGCCGCTTCAGTGTTCAAAACCACGTGCCTTCATGTGCCGCCGATCGGGAGCTTTAAGGATGGTCAACGCCGCGTCTTTGCGCTTCAGCTGGCTGTTTTCAAGGAGCGTAGGAAGCACCAAGCAAAGGCTTGGCCGAAACCCAACGCCGCACCTACGTAATCAGTTCCCCCTCTGGCTCAACGACTTCAGCACGACTACGCCGACGAGGCCGGGGAGATCGTCGCGCAGGCTCCAGACCTGCGTGTTCATGGTGTCGAGCCGTTTGATGAAGCGGCCCATGGCGCCGTCGATGTCGTCAAAACGTTTTACCGACAGATCCTTGAACGCAACAAGATCTGGATGAACGTTACCAAGCTGCCCCGAGAGGACATTCACCGCGCCCTCCAGGTCGCCGACGCGACGCTTCAAGTCTTTGATTTCGCCTTCGATATCCATACCTCTCCCCCTGCAGCCGCCAGGAACATTAGCAGAACAAGAGCGCAATCGCAACGTACAAAGTGTTTCGCCTGCCGGTGTGTAAATCGGAGAGCACTGCGGCCGTGGCTGCGTGACCTCATTCCGCCGCCTGTTTCTTGCCATTCTTGTCTTTGTGCTGACGGGTTGTAACTTCGCTGCTCTCAGACGATCGGAGCGCCCCGCGTCTGGCCAACAAAACCTTCAAATACCGCCCCGTATAGCTCTCCTTGCACCTAGCCACGTCCTCGGGCGTGCCTTCCGCCACGATCTTCCCACCGGCGTCGCCGCCTTCGGGGCCAAGGTCGATGATCCAGTCGGCGGTCTTGATGACTTCGAGATTGTGCTCGATGACGACCACGGTGTTGCCGGCGTCCGCCAACTCGTGCAGCACCTCGAGCAGTTTTGCGACGTCGTGGAAATGCAGGCCCGTGGTCGGTTCATCGAGAATGTACAGCGTCCGGCCTGTGGCCCGGCGCGAGAGTTCCTTTGACAACTTGATGCGCTGGGCTTCGCCGCCCGACAGTGTCGTCGCCTGCTGGCCGATGTGGATGTAGCCCAAGCCAACGCGCGCCAAAGTTTCGAGCTTGTCGCGGATTGACGGCACAGCTTTGAAGAACTCCGCGCCTTCTTCAACCGTCATATCTAGGATATCGGCGATCGACTTGTCCTTGAACGTGACCTGAAGCGTTTCGCGATTGTAGCGCTTGCCCTTGCACTCTTCGCACGTCACGTAGACGTCCGGTAAAAAGTGCATCTCGATCTTGATGACGCCGTCGCCCTGGCACTTTTCGCAGCGCCCACCCTTGACGTTGAAGGAAAAGCGCCCCGGCTCATAGCCGCGCGTCTTGGATTCCGGCAAGCCTGCGAACCACTCGCGCATCGGCGTGAAGGCGCCGGTGTATGTCGCCGGGTTTGAGCGCGGCGTGCGCCCGATGGGGGATTGATCGATGTCGATGATCTTGTCGAAGTGTTCGATACCGTCGATTTTGTCGTGCTCGCCCGGATGCTCCTTGGCGTTGTTGAGCTTACGCGCCACAGCCTTGTACAGCGTGTCGATCAACAGTGAGGACTTGCCGCCGCCCGACACGCCCGTGATGCAGGTGAACAGGCCAACCGGGATCGCAGCGGTGACGTTCTGCAGATTATTCGAGCGCGCGCCGGTAACGGTCAACGCCTTGCCCTTTTCAGCCTGACGCCGCGTCCTCGGCACCGACACCTGCCGCGTGCCGTTGAGGTACTGCCCAGTGAGGCTCGCGGTCGTATCCATAATATCTTGCGGCGAGCCTTGGGCGATGATCTCGCCGCCGTGGATACCGGCGCCGGGGCCGATGTCGACGACGTGGTCGGCGGTCAATATCGCGTCCTCGTCATGCTCGACGACGATGACCGTGTTGCCGATGTCGCGGAGATGTCTGAGTGTTTCAAGGAGCCGCGCGTTGTCGCGCTGATGCAACCCAATCGACGGCTCGTCGAGCACGTAGAGCACGCCCGTCAGCCCTGAGCCAATCTGCGAGGCGAGCCGGATGCGCTGGCTCTCGCCGCCCGACAGCGTGGCCGACGCGCGCGAAAGTGTGAGGTATTCAAGGCCGACGTCGTTCAGGAACTTCAATCTGTCGCGGATTTCCTTCAAAATGCGCGTCGCGATTTCCGTCTGCTGCTTGGTGAAGGTCTTTGGCACTTCAGCGAACCAGATGTTGGCCGCCTTGATCGACAGATCGCCGACTTCGCCGATATGTTTAGCGCCGATTTTTACCGCTAGAGATTGCGGCTTTAGGCGATAACCGCTGCACGCCTCGCAGGCATGTGACGCCTGATAGCGCGAAAGTTCTTCACGCACCCAATCACTGTCGGTTTCCTTCCAACGCCGCTGGATGTTGCCGATCACGCCCTCGAACGGCTTTTCCGTCGTGTAATTCCGCGAGCCATCCCAGTAGGTAAATGTCACGTCGTCTTCGCCTGAACCAAACAGGATGGCGAGCTGCACGTGCTTGGGCAAACGCTCCCACTGTGTCTTCATCGACACCTTGTAGAACTTGGCGAGGCTTTCGAGCGTCTGCTCGTAGTAGGGCGAGGTGACGCCAGTCTTGGCCCACGGATAGACCGCGCCATCCGCAAGGCTGAGAGACGCATCCGGCACCACAAGGTCGGCTTCGAAACGCAATTCGGTGCCAAGCCCGTCGCACGTCGGGCAGGCGCCAGCCGGCGCGTTGAACGAGAACAGCCGTGGTTCGATCTCGTCAATCGTGAAGCCGGACACGGGGCAGGCGAAGCGGGCGGAGAACACGATGCGTTCGTGGGTTTCGTTTTTGTTTTGGAGCACTCCGCGATCTTCGGACAGTGTTGCGGCTCCTCTCCCCCTCGCAGGGAGGGGTTGGGGGTGGGGGGATGCACCAAGCGTCGGTCCCGTGGCTTCACCCCACCCCGCGCCTTCGGCGCGATCCTCCCCGTCTAGGGGAGGGTTTTGCTTGCTCGGTTTCGACGGCGAGGATTTGTCTGGCAGCGGCTTGTCGACGTACTCCGTGATCGCGAGGCCGTCGGCAAGTTTTAGTGCCTGCTCGAAACTATCCGCGAGGCGTGTGCCGAGGTCCTTTTTTACGACGATACGGTCGACGACGACATCGATGTCGTGCTTGAATTTTTTATCCAGTTTCGGCGCATCGCCGATCTCATAGACCGTGCCGTTGATCTTGACGCGCTGGTAGCCCTTCTTCTGCCACTCGGCGAGTTCCTTCCTATATTCGCCCTTGCGTCCCCGCACCACCGGAGCCAGCAACAGTAGCCGTGTACCCTCGGGCAGTGCCAGCACGCGGTCGACCATCTGGCTGACCGTCTGGCTTTCAATCGGCAAACCCGTCGCCGGCGAATACGGCACACCGACGCGGGCAAACAGCAGACGCAGGTAGTCGTAGATCTCCGTCACCGTGCCAACCGTCGAGCGCGGGTTCTTGCTCGTCGTCTTCTGCTCGATCGAGATCGCGGGCGACAGGCCGTCGATGTGGTCGACATCCGGCTTTTGCATCATCTCCAGGAACTGCCGCGCGTAGGCCGATAAGCTCTCGACGTAGCGGCGCTGACCCTCGGCATAGATGGTATCGAACGCCAGCGAGGATTTTCCCGACCCCGACAGCCCCGTGAACACGACGAGCGCGTCGCGCGGGATCTCGAGATCGACGTTTTTGAGGTTGTGCTCGCGCGCGCCCCGGACATGGATGGTTTTTTGGGCTGCGCCCACGGGGATGGTTTTGTGGGCTGCGCCCACGGGCATGGTCTTCATCAGCTCGGAACGAGAGCGGGGAGGGACGGCGGATTTTTTGGGCTGCTTGCTCATCCGCGTTCAATTAGCCGAGGGCTCGAAGCACGGCAACGGCCGTATGGCCGCGTCTCGGCAATTCCGCTCAGCGGACGTCCAAAATCCAGGCCCGGAGCCGCATCCGCCTTAGTGAATCTTGAACTCGGCCCCGATCAGCCGGAGTTCTGCGGGCCGGATCAGCTTTGAATGCGCGATCGTCACTTTGAACAGGGGGCCATCGAGCTTCGCCGTCCAGAAGTCCAGGAACGCCTTGAGTTTTGGAAAGCGAGGCGCTGAATCGTAGTCCTGCCAGATGTAGCTTTGCAGCAGGGCTGGATGATCCGGCAGGCGGTATAAAATTTCCGCCGTCGTCAGGCTGAAGCCTGCAAGCTGGGCCCGGAAGCTGTCGTCACAGGTACGAACTTTGTCGGTCACTGGCAATCTCCCTTGATCGGTCGATGCGTGCCCTCCCTAGTACGCTAAAATTTTAAGCGAGAATCATTTCTTGTCCATTAAGAAATTACACAGCGTGAGACTGCGAGCAGTTACCAGAGTTGAGTGCTAAACATCTGCCTGCGACCAAACGGAGATGGCCACGATCATGCTCGAGACGGCGCTCAAAAGTTTTACGACGTTCTTCGCCACCATCGGACCGGTGGAAGCGGCAGTTCTGTTTGCAACGCTCACCCCCAAGATGCCGCGCGCCGACCGCCGCCGCATAGCACTTCGCGCAACGATGATCGCGACTGCGATCCTGGCCTTCTTCACGCTGCTCGGCGGGCCGATCCTGACCCAGCTCGGCGTGTCGATTGCGGCGCTGCAGACGGCTGGCGGCATCGTGCTACTGCTCATCGCGATCGACATGATCTTTGCTCGCCCCGGCGGCGCCATTAAGCTGACGCCGCTCGAGGGCGAAGAGGCGCAGACTCGCGACGATGTCGCCGTGTTCCCGCTGGCGACGCCATTACTCGCTGGGCCCGGTGCCATGAGTGCCGGTATCCTGCTCGCCGCCAATGCCCACGGCGAACCCCTCGGCCTCGCGATCGTCGCCGCTGCGCTTCTGGCGGTCATGGCGGTGACGCTGGCTCTGTTGGCGCTGGCGCACGAGTTGAACCGGATGTTGAGCCTGACCGCGCAGCGTGTGCTCATCCGCGTGTTCGGCATTTTGCTGGCGTCGATTGCGGTGCAGGCGCTGTTCAACGGCATTCGCTTGTCGGGCCTTATTCCAGGCGCCAGCTGACCGGCGAAGCCTCGCTGTCAAAGCCAAACGTTCAAAAATCCGGCGCCCGTTAAGGGCTCCTTAACGCCTGCCTGTTTCAATCCGGGACAGTTCGTTGCGTTCAGTCGCGTTTGTATAAGGCGTATCTCATGTGTGCGTTTGAAGCTGGCGGTAAGCCGGCCGTGTCTCTTCGTGCGATCTACGCACGGTCTGCAGCCTTGGCTGCCATGCTTGCCCTGACGGGCTGTGCCTCGACAAATAATCCCTACGCCGAAGCCAACGCCCCCACGGCGCGCGTCGCGCAAGTCGCCGAGATGGAAGACGATGGCTTGCCCGCGCAAACGCCACCCTCGGCGCGCATCCGGCAGATTCCCGATGATCCGAGCGAGCCGTTCAGCCGCAACTACGGCGGCTTCAATCCGTCGCGCACGCCCTTAGCCGCGCCGGAAGAACCGCAACCTGCACGCGCTCCACAGCCGGCGATCCCGAGCGATTTGCCGCCGGCATTCCGCAAACAGCTCGCGGCGGCCATCATGCCAGATGAATGAGCGTTCAGCTTTGTCTCAGCGCCTTTGCGTGATTTGAAATTGTCGTGTTGTCAGAGACGGCGGCGCGACGGAACCCCGTACCCCGTCCGTTGTCGTCTCTGAGCGCCGCACCCCCGCGATGCGCTCGACAACAGACAGCGCGCACGGGCGCGCGCAAATCTCGAGGAGAGAAATTTATGCGCAAGACAATGAGCGGTCTGCTCGCACTTTTTGCCGGTGTGGCTGTGATGGGTACGGCCTCGCTGCCGGTGGCCGCTGCTCCGGTCGCCAAGCATGGCATCTCAGTTCAAAGCGATGTGATCCAGGCGCGCCACCGCGTCAATCATCATCGCCCTAATCTCCGCCGCCATCACATCTGGCGCGGACCGGTGATCATCCACCGCTTCAATGGCGGCAGCTGCTCCGTGCTGAAGCGCCGCGCCGTCAGCACCGGCAGCCGCTACTGGTGGCGCCGGTATAACGAATGCCGCTTCGGCTAACGTCTGACGAGATATATTGATGGGCCGGTACTTTGAGATGGGGACGGGCCGCGGCTCGTCCCCGTTTTCGTTGCGCTAGCGTGCAGCCGCCGGTTAGACTAGCGGATATCCTACAGCCGCTCGCCATGATGCATCCCAACGTTGTCATTCACCCGTTTCTGGAACTTGACGCCAGCCCGGCTCTCATCGCCGGGCTCGACGGCGTTTTTTTTGAGGCGAGCAATACAAAAGCGTTTTCGAGCGATGCAGCCCGCGCTGCGTTCCGCGATCTCTGGCTTGGCCGCTATTTGGCCCATGATCCAGCTTGGGCCTACGTCGCCACGGCGCCGGATGGGCGCGTCGCAGGTTACCTCGCCGGAAGTCTCGACGATCCGGCGGTCACGCCGCGCTTCGCCGACATCGCCTATTTTGCGGCGTTCAAAGACCTGACCCGGCGATATCCGGCGCACCTTCATGTCAACCTCGCTGCCGAATTTCGTGGCCACGGCGTTGGCGCCCGCCTGATCGGCCGCTTCGTTGACGATGCGCGGGTGGCGGGCGCACCAGGCGTTCACGTCGTCACCAGCCGGGGCGCGCGTAACGTGACTTTCTACACGCGCAACGGCTTCAGTGAAGCAGGTGTGGCGGGCGAAGGCGCACGCGAAGTCGTGTTTTTTTGCCGCAAACTCTAACCCCTGTCCCCACCCAAAAGCGTAGCCTGGCATTCGAGGCTTGCAGTTCATGGGCCGAGTGGGGAAAAGTCGGCGCGCATGACCGTCCGCTTCGTCCACACGGCCGACTGGCAAATCGGAAAGCCGTTTCGCAATTTTACGACCGGCCTCGCCGGCGAGCTGGCGGCTGCGCGCCTCGATTGCATCGGCCGCATCGCCGAGATTGCAAAGAAAAACGCTGCGGCGCATGTGCTTGTTGCAGGCGATGTGTTCGATGGCGAAAATCTCGGAAACCTCGAAATCCGACGCGGGCTTGAACGCATGGCGGCACACGGCACGCTAACGTGGCTGCTGCTTCCCGGCAATCACGATCCGGCCCGCCCTGGCGGATTGTGGGATCGCATCCGCCGCATTGGCCTGCCCGGCAACGTCACCGCGCTCACAACGCCGGAGCCGTACGCCCTCGGCGCCGATGCCGTCCTCTTGCCGGCACCGTTGACGACGAAAAATCCTGGCCGCGATCCAACCGAATGGATGGACAGCGCTACGTCACCGCCAGGCTTTATTCGCATCGGTCTCGCCCATGGGTCCGTACAAGGCTTCGGCAGCGACGGCGACAGCGCCGTCCTCATTGCCCGCGATCGTGCCGCCAAGGCCGGGCTCTCTTATCTGGCCCTCGGCGACTGGCACGGCACGCGCAGTATCGCTGCAGACACCTGGTATTCCGGTACTCCCGAACCCGACCGCTTCCCGGACAATGACCCGGGTCACGTTTTGGCGGTCACAATCGAGGGCCAACGAACCTGCAGCGTTGAGAAAATCGCCAGTGCGAAGTTTGCATGGGCCAAGGCCAGCGCCGCAGTTCGTTCCACCGCGGATTTGACCGCCCTCGAACGCAGCTTTGCCGGAATGAGCGTTGAGCCAGCTCGCCTGCTCATCCGAGTGGCACTCTCGGGCAGCCTGTCGCTCGCCGAGCACGCCGCCGTTGAGGCCTGGCGCGAGACTTGGGCGGCGCGTTTGCGCCACCTCGAACTCGATATGTCCGCCCTCGCGGTTCGTCCCGCGGCGGCGGATTTCGAAAGCCTCGGTGCATCTGGCCCACTGGTGGAGGCGGCCCGCATGCTGTCTGCCGCTGCCGACGATCCCCGCCATGCCGATCATGCGGCGGCGCAACTAGCTTTGGTGCGGCTTTTCGGCTTCGCCGCCGAAGCCGCGCGCGAGGCAAGCGCATGAAGCTCCTGGCGTTGCGCGTTGCAGCCTTCCGCCGCTTTTCAGATCCTGCCGCCGTCGAAGATATCGGCGGTGGCGTCAACGTGCTTGCGGGTCCCAATGAACTCGGCAAGTCGACATTGTTCCACGCGTTGGAAGCCGCGTTCCTGCAGCGCCACAAAATTTCAGGTGCCGCGCTGGATGCCATGCGGCCGCGCGCCGGTGGCGACCCGCTCGTCGAAGCCGATTTCGAAGCCAACGGGCAGCACTGGCGCATCCGTAAGCAGTTCGGCCGCAGCAATAGCGCCATCCTCACCGATCTCGCGACGGGGCGGGTCGAAGCCCGCAATGCCGAGGCCGAAGTGCGGCTTGAAAAGCTGACCGGGGGCTCGGGCGAACTGCCGGGCCGTCTCGGTCTCGTGTGGGTGCGCCAGCAGCGCTCGCTTGCGCGCCCTGATCCCGACCATGATCCCCAAACCGGCAAGGGTAAGCCGCGCGGAGAAAAGAGCGCGCTGGTCGATGCCATCGGCCAGGAGGTCGAGGCCGCAGTCGGCGGCGAGCTGTTTGCATCCGTGCAAGCGCGTGCGAGTGCGGCACTTGACGCGCTGGTGACAGCGCAGCGCTCGGCAGTCAAAAAAAACGGCCCCTTGGACCTTGCTCAGCGGCAACGCGATGACATTGCCAAAGCCCTCGACGACGCACGCCGGCTAGCCCTTGCCGCGCAGGACCGGCTCGAGCGCATCGCCGTCGCGTCGCAGCAGTTGACAGACCTCGAAAACGAACAGCTGCACGCCAATGCCGCCGATCGTCTGGATATCATCGACGCGCGCATTGCCGCCGAAGCCAAGGGCCGATCGGTGCGCGATCTGGCCCGAGAAACGCTCAAGACCCGCATCTTGGAAGCCCAAGCCGCCCGGCAATCCCAGTTAGCTCTTGTGGGCTCTCTCGCCCGGTTGAAAGACATGTGTGCAGCGCGCGCTGGTGCTGAGGCGCTCGAAGTTGAAATCAAAACTTTTGTGGCCGGGATCAATGGCAATCAGGCGACTCCGGCGCGGATCGAGAGGCTCATCGCACTCGAACGTGTCCTCGCAGTGAGTGCCGCCGAACTCAATGCCCAAGCCGCAACTGTGGACATCGCGTTTGTGCCGGGCGGCGCGGGCCGCTTGTCCGTTGATGGCCGCCCAGTTGTCGAAAATACCTCACTCACGATCGCGCACAGAAGCGTTCTCGATATCGCGGGCATTGCGGCGATCACCGTGACGGCTGCGGGGGCGGAGCGTGCAGCGGCTGCGGCCATGCGGGCCGATAAGGCGTCGAGCGAAATTCACGATAGTCTGCAGGCGATCGGCGTTGCGAGTACAGATGAGGCGCGCGCTCTTGGCGAGCAGCGGGCCCGTTACGTCGAACAGCTGGATCGTGCGCGGGCACACTTGTCGGGCTTAGCACCTCAAGGCGCGCTAGGCCTTGCGGCCGAGATCGCAAAAACCGAAGCCCTGAGCGGTGGCGCTGATCCGGCAAAGCTCATGTCCGAAATCGCGGCGCTGGATGCTTCCGTAACGACGGCGCAGCGTCAACACGAAGTGGCAACGGCGGCGGTGCTGAGCGACGACGATTTTCGAGCGCTCTCATTCGAACGCGAGGAGGTGCGCGCGGTGATCGAGCGCTCAGCCAGTGATACCGCGCGGCTGAAACTCCGCCTCGAAGGCTTGCGCGGCGAGCAGATGGGCGCCGACGAAGATGGCCGCGCCGGGCAGGTCCCTGGTCTCGAAGGCGAACTGGAACGTGCCGACGCTGAAGCGCGCCGGCTCGACGCCGAGGTTGCGGGCCTGAAGCTCCTCGCCGATACGCTGCAGGCCATAGAAGCCCGGACCCGCGCCACCTACTTCGCGCCGGTGACGAAGCGCCTGCAGCCGCATCTCGACGCCGTCTTCGGGTCCGCGGCGCTCGATTTCCGCGATGCCTTCGCGCTCGACAGTCTGACGCGGGCGGGTATGCGCGAAGACTTCGCCACGCTCTCGGACGGCACCCGCGAACAAATCAGCGTTCTGGTTCGCTTGAGTTTTGCTGAATTGCTCGCCGGCCGCGGCGTTGCGGTGCCGCTCATCCTCGACGATCCGCTGGTCTATTCGGATGATGTGCGCATGCGCGCTCTTTGTGGTGTGATTGCCAATGCGACAGCCATCCCGCAAATCATCGTGCTGACGTGCCGCGAAACGGCATTCAGTGCCTTACCCGGCCGCCGCCTCACGGTGACGGCGTGGCGGCCAGGATGAGCTTTCTCTCGAATGTCAGTTTAGTTCGTAAATTCTGGCAGCCTCGGCGGCATCACGAAAGCCGGGGTTTCGACATGCACCGCGATCGTGCGCGGATCCTCGGTTGTCCGCCGCGACTTGCCTTCAAACATCGCGCCCTGCTCGATCGACAGCGACTGGTGGTAAATATCGCCCTCGACCTGGCTGGTTGACTGCAGCATCACACGCTTGCTGCGCACGGAGCCGACCACGTGACCGCGGATCACAACTTCCTCGGCGATTATGCCGCCCGAGATCGTCGCAGTCTCGCCGACAATGACGTGACTGCCGTGGATGTCGCCCTCGACGATGCCGTCGACTTGCACTTCGCCCTTCGAAATCAGATTGCCGTTGATGGTGAGGTCAGGTCCGATCACGGATGCGCTCGTGCGCTCGGTAGCGCGTGGCGAAGCCAGGATCGGCCGGGCCGGAAAGGCGGAACTGGTTTCACTGGCATTGAGGCTCGGCTGGATTTTCGTGGTCTCTGGTTCTGACCTACGGAAGTTCGGCAGCATGTGGTTATTCCCCTCTGACACAACTGATGCAACAACCCGCACTCGCCGGACAACCGCACACCGAACAACCCAGCCTGCGACGAACACAGGTGATTCGGCTAACAGCTTTCAGACCGGTCGGCACCCTACGCCGCCCCGCTGTCCACCGCAATTCCCCAACTTTCGTCGCCCGTAACGCTTTGTTGCGTCCTGAGTGTGGCGCCAGATCCACGGCTATCTCTCCCGGTGGGCGTTTTTGGCCGTCTCAGCCTTTGATCCCCTTGACGGCCGCCAGGACCTCCTCGGCATGGCCGGGGACCTTGACCTTGCGCCAGATCTTGGCGACCCGCCCGGCCTTGTCGATCAGAAACGTCGAGCGCTCGACCCCCATGTACTTTTTTCCATACATGGATTTTTCGACCCATACGCCGTAGGCCTCAGCAGCCATTTTATCCGCATCTGCGGCCAGCCGGAACCCGAGATCATGCTTGGTCTTGAATTTCTTATGGCTGTCGGCGCTATCGGGTGAAATGCCGATGATTTCGGCGCCAGCGCTGGCGAAATCGGCACTCAAACAGGAAAAGTCCTTGGCTTGCGTCGTGCACCCCGGCGTGTCGTCCTTGGGATAAAAATACACGACCACCGGGTGGCCCTTCAGCTTGGACAACTGAACCAGTGCCCCGGTGTCGTCAGGGAGCTTGAAATCGGGAGCGTTTTTGCCGTCTTCGACCATCGTCATGCGCCTTTCTTTTGTCGCTTTTCGACTCGTACGTGCCGGGATACGTCTTTGACGGATAACAGGATTAGGGCGGTCGCGTAGTTGGGGAACCGCGGCACGTATCTGCCAGTGTTTGCGCTGGCTGCTAGGTGCTTCGTGCGCGGACTTAGGAGTGACGTTGAATACAATTCCTACAGGCTCCCGGCCGCCAGCGAGGCAGGGCGCCGGTGCCACCAGGCCGATGACACCGCCGCGTTTGCCGGAACAACCCGTGCGCGCCGTGTCGGTTGTGCCCGGGCCGGCTCAGCCGCGTAAGGACGCGCCGCAGTTAGGAACCCTCGCCCGCCGGGCTGGCCGCATATTGCAGGTCACGCTTTACACCGCAATTCCAATTGTTTTGCTGTCGCTGATGGCGCTTGGCATCCTCTACGTGCGCTTGCGTCATGGACCGATTGCTTTTGATGTCCTGGTGCCGCCTATTGAGCGCGGCATCAATGCCGAGCTTACCAATTACTCGGTCACTATCGACGGCGCCGAACTGAGACTTGGCGACAGTGGCGAACTCGAATTCCGCTTGCGTCAGCTCAGCGTACTCGAAGGCGATGGAGAGACAGTCGCCGTCGCGCCCCTCGCCGCCGTCAACATTTCGACCGCAGCGCTGTGGCGTGCCCGCATTGTTCCGGCCCGGGTCGAACTCATCGATCCTGTGGTCAATCTCGTTTATACCGATGACGGCGGGCTTGCGCTCGACACCAGCGCCGAGTTCACACCACCAGCTGCGAAACCAGCCGCGGACGGCGCTGCCGCTGTTTCTGAAGTCCGCCCGAAGCCTGTTCCGGTTCCGGACAACACCACTTTCCCTGCCGGCCGGCAACTCAACCTCGCCAAGATGCTGAGCGACGCCTCGCGCCGGGCCCGCAAGCGGCTCGATGCGACGGCATATCTCACGGAGTTCGGCTTGCGCAATGCAACCGTTGTCCTCGACTACGCCGGTCAAAAAAGCGCCTGGAAAGTTCCCGAGGCCAGCGTCGACTTCAACCACGCGCGGCGCCGCAGCGTCATTTCTGGCCGGGCGCTGGTATCGTCTGCGCGCGGTCCGTGGTCGATGTCTTTTGTGACTGACGAAACCGAAAAGACCGACCGGCTTCAAGTCAAAGCCACGATCCGTGATCTCATACCGTCGACGTTGTCTGCGGCAGCACCTCCCTTGGCTTTGCTTAAGATGTTCGATGTTCCGCTCGCCGGCGATGCGACGGTCGAACTCGCGACCTCGGGCGAGATCGAGACAAGCGAGATCGCGCTGGAGGTGGGCGCCGGTCAAATCACCCACTCGGATCTCACGCAACCGTTAAAGATTCTAGGCGGCTTGTTCCGGCTTGCTTACGATGGCAAGGAGCGGCGCTGGCAGCTCGAGCCGAGCCCCGTCAAGTGGGGCGACGGCAGCATCCTGTTTTCGGGATCGATGAGGGATGAAGCGGGTGACAATGGCCCACCGGTTTGGCGCTTTGCGCTCGACGGCAAGAACGGCGTGTTCGAAGCCGCGGACTTTGGGGTTCAGCCCATCGCCATTGACACGTTTATCGCCAATGGCGCGGTGATCCCGCGTCGCGGCCTCGTCGAGCTCAGCGAGTTCCGGCTCGCGGGAGGCGGCGGCGAAGCGGTTCTCAAAGGCCAGACGCAAGCCGGGCCGTCCGGCCAAAGCACCAGTGCCGACATCACCCTATCGCCGATGCCTCTGGAGACGCTCAAGGTGCTTTGGCCGCGCGCACTTGCTCCAGGCGCCCGCGGCTGGATTGGCGAGAGGGTGACCGCCGCCACGTTCAAGGGTGGTACGGTCCACTATAAGACAGGGGCCTTCATCCCCGCTGGGGCACCGGTGGCGGCTGCGAGTGGCCAAACTGAGCGGCTCTCGGCGGTCTTCGAGGCCACCAACATTTCGTATGTGCCGCTCACCGGCGTGTCGCCCATTTCAGCGCCACGCGTCCTCGTGCAGATTGCAGATAACGCCCTCGAGGTGACGATGCCTGACGCAGCGGTTGTTCTGCCAGGCAATCGCATGGTTCCCATCAAGTCCGGCCGGTTGACGGCCGCTGACGTTATTATCAAGCGCACCGAAGGCGAGATCACGTTCTCGACCCAGTCACCGCTCGGCCCCTTCCTCGAAACGGTCGAGCAGCTTCCGGTCCGGTCCGTGCGCGAGGCGGCACCGTTTCCGAAGGCCGGCGACGGCAAAATCGATGCCCAGATTAAGATCAAACTGCCGCTCATCACCAACCTCGACGCCAACGACGTCGTGATCGAGGGAAAAGCCAAGATCACCGATGGCCGCTTCGGCAAAGTCGGCGGCCACTTTGATGTCCAAGGGTTCACTCTGGCTCTGGAGCTTTCGGAAAAGGCGCTCGACGCCAAGGGCGATTTGCTCGTCAACGGCGTGCCGGCCAAGATCATAGGTCAGCGCATCTTCGGCGCCGAAGCTGATCAGCAGCCGCCCATGAAAATCACGGCTAGCCTGGATGAGGCCGACCGCACCCAGCTTGGCCTCGACATCAACGAACTGATCCGCGGCGTCGTGCCGGTTGAAATCTCGCTGCAGAAGGCCGGCCGGCCAGAACCGGTTGTGAAGATCAAGGCTGATCTGACCAATGCCGAAATCACGATCGATCCGATTGCCTGGCGCAAACCGGCCGGGCGGAAGGCGATCCTCGAAGCCGACATTGCCTCCGGCAAGAGCCACAAGACCGAGCTGCAGAATTTCAAAATCGCCGGCGACGACATCGCGGTCGAGGGTTGGATCGGGATCGGTGCCGACAGCAAACTGCGCGAGTTCTATTTTCCAGCTTTTGCGCTCAATGTCGTCTCCCGTCTCGAAGTCCAAGGCACGCTTGGCTCCGACAACATCTGGAATGTGAAAGCCCGCGGGCCTACGTTTGACGGCCGTGATCTCTTCAGGTCGCTGTTTTCGGTTGGTGACGGCGAGGCACGAAAATCGAAATCCGCGAAGTCGTCTGGTGGCACGGATTTGAACGCCGAAATCGACAATGTTATCGGCGGGTCGGAGGTGTCGCTGCGCGGCTTCAAGATGAAGCTATCGACGCGGTCCGACAAACTGTCGGCCCTTGATGCCAGGGGCACGCTCGATGGCGGTGCGCCGTTGGCGGCGGTGCTGGATCCGTCCGGCGGAACCCGCCGCTTGCTCGTCGATTCTAGCGATTCTGGTCAAGTCATGCGGCTGATGGATTTCTATCCCAACGTCCAAGGCGGGCGTTTGCGGCTCGAAGTCAATCTCGACGGCAAAGGTCCCGCCGAGAAAACCGGCGTGCTTTGGATCGACGAGTTCAAGGTACTCGGTGACCCGATCGTCAGCGAGGTTGTCGGCAGCGCCGATCAGGGACGCCCGGCCATCAGCGGCAATAGGCGGGCGACACGCGAAGTTTTCCAGTTCGACAGGATGCGGGCGCCGTTCTCGGTCGGCTACGGGCAGTTTGTCTTGGAAGAATCCTATCTCAAAGGCCCGGTGCTCGGCGCTAACTTGCGCGGCAAGGTCGACTTCAAGACCCGGCGCATCAACCTCGGCGGTACGTACATTCCGCTGCAGGGCCTCAACGGTGCGCTGGGTGGCATTCCGCTGCTCGGCCAGCTCATCTCCGGCACCCATGGCGAAGGCATTTTCGGCATCACCTTCGCGGTGCAGGGGCCGATGTCGGAGCCGCAGGTGCTCGTCAATCCGTTGTCGCTGGTGGCGCCCGGCATTTTCCGCGACATGTTCCAGATGACGACGGCCAACCCTACGGTGCAAGTGCGTGAGGACAAAGCGCCCTCGAAGCCTGTGCAGCAGCGTGTGCGGGCGTCGAGTGCGCCGGCGGGCGGGGAAGTCAAGCGCGCGCCAAAGCCGCCTCCCGTCAATGGCGACGCGATCGATGGCTGGTCCTCGACAACCAACCCGTGAGCGCAAGCTTAAACGGGTCTGATGAGAACGTGCCGCTTCTTGCCGAGCGAGAGCTTGATGACGCCGTCAATTGTGACATCGCTCAGACTCAATAACGCCTTGTCGCCGGTCACGCTTTTATCGTTGACCTTGAGCCCGCCGCCATGCACCTGGCGGCGCGCCTCGCTGTTGGACGCCACAAGCCCGGCTGTGACGAATGCGGCGAGTATACCGAGGCCGCCGGCGAGTTCGGCGCGAGCAATGTCAACGGTGGGCAAATCGGTAGCCAGTGTGCCTTGCTCGAAGGTTTTCTTGGCCGTCTCGGCCGCCGCCTCCGCCTTGTCGCGGCAGTGGACGAGCGCTGTTGCTTCGGTGGCGAGAACTTTTTTGGCGTCGTTGATCTCTGCGCCGGCTAAGGCCGCCAGCCGGTTGATCTCACCCATCGGCAGCAGCGTGAACAGCTTCAGGAAGCGCGTCACGTCGGCGTCTTCGGTGTTGCGCCAGAATTGCCAGTAATCATAGGCCGGGAGCTGTGCCTCGTTGAGCCAGATGGCACCCGATGCGGTCTTGCCCATCTTAGCGCCGGACGCCGTCGTCAGCAGCGGGCAGGTCAACGCGAACAGCGCATCCTTGACGCCCATGCGGCGGCCAAGATCGATGCCGGTGACGATGTTGCCCCATTGGTCGGAGCCGCCCATCTGCAGATTGCAGCCGTAGCGGCGTGCCAGTTCGACGTAGTCGTAGGCCTGCAGCAGCATGTAGTTGAATTCGATGAACGAGAGCTCTTGTTCGCGGTCGAGGCGGAGTTTGGCGCTGTCCATGCTCAGCATGCGATTGACCGAAAAATGCCGGCCCACATCGCGCAGAAAGTCGATGTAGTTCAGCGGTGCCAGCCATTCGGCATTGTCGGCCATGACGGCATCGGCGGTACCCGAACCGAAGTTCAGGAATTTGGCGAAGACGTTTTTGATGCCGTCCTTATTGGCGTTGATTTCCTCGACTGTGCGCAGTTGCCGCGTCTCATCCTTGCCCGAGGGGTCGCCGACGCGGGTGGTGCCGCCGCCCATCAGTGCGATCGGCTTGCCGCCGCACTTTTGCAGCCACGCCAGCATCATGATCGAAATCAGCGAGCCGACATGCAGCGACGGCGCCGTGCAGTCATAGCCAACGTAGGCAACGAGTTTGCCCTCAGACGCGCTTTTGTCGAGGCCTGCAAGATCTGAGCACTGGTGGACGAATCCGCGCTCGGTCAGAATAGAGAGGAATTCGGATTTCGGCGTCGTCATGGGATAAGCTGGCTCTCGGTCGGGGTGGCGCGCTGACGCAGACCACACAAGTTCCAGCATCAGGGCGGCGGCACCATGCACGGGAAGGGCCAAAGGGGCAAGGTGATGGGCAAGGTAGGGGCCAAGCTATGGGTAAAGTGATGCGGGCGCTCGGTCTGATGAGCGGCACGTCGATGGACGGCATCGACGTGGCCCTGCTTGATACGGACGGCGCCAACGCGGTTGTCCGCGGCCCGGCCATGACGTTTCCCTATGGCCCCGAAATCCGCAGGCTTCTGGTCTCGGCCATCGCCGACGCCAGGACTATGACGCGCCGCGACGAGCGCCCCGGCAGCCTGCCGCACGCTGAACGCGAAGTGACCGAGCACCATGCCGCAGCGGTGTCGGGATTTTTGCGCAAGCAGGGGATCGCGCGCGACAGCATCGACGTCATCGGCTTTCACGGCCAGACGGTGCTTCATAAGCCTGCCGTCGCAGAACTGCGTTTGACCGCAAATGGTGAGCCCTACGATGCATTAACGCAAGGGCTCACCCTACAACTCGGTCTAGGTGAAATGCTTGCCGATTTCGCGCGCTGCCCCGTTGTCTACGATCTACGCGCCGCCGACGTTGCCGCCGGTGGTCAAGGTGCGCCATTGGTTCCCGTCTATCACCGGGCCCTGACCGCGAACCTGCAGCCGCGCCCGCTCGCCATCGTCAATATCGGCGGTGTCGCCAACGTCACTTGGATCGGCCGCGATGGGCGTCTGCTGGCGTTCGACACCGGGCCAGGGAGCGCGCTGATCGACGATTGGATGTGCAAGAAGGCAGGCATCGCCTTCGACGAAGACGGGCGGACCGCGGCCAAGGGCGCGATCCACGACAATGTCGTCCATTTCTACATCAATCACTCTTACTTCGCCACTGCCCCGCCGAAGTCGCTCGACCGCAACGCCTTCTTCTGGGATCTCGTCGAAGGGCTTTCACTCGAAGATGGCGCGGCGACACTTGCCGCGTTTACGGCGGCGTCGATCGCCAAGGCCCGCGAGCATATGCCGGAAGAACCGGAACTGTGGATTATCTGCGGCGGCGGCCGGCGCAATCGCACGATCATGGGCATGATCGCAGGCCGCGTGCATCATGCCGTCGTCCCCGCCGAAGCCGTCGGTCTCAACGGTGACAGCATCGAAGCCGAGGCCTGGGCCTATCTCGCCGTGCGCTCGCTTAAGGGCTTGGCGATCACTTTCCCCGGCACGACGGGTGCTCCCGAACCGATGACCGGTGGCGTTTTGGCTGAACCCAAACAGCATTTGGTTCAGTGAGCCGGCCGCTGCGCAAGACCCCAACCGGAGACCCACGCTCATGACACTGCTGAAGGCCGGATTGGCGGTCGCTGCAATCCTTATCGGGGCGATAGCGGCGTTCCTCGGCGGCGTCTTGTTGCTCAGCGCCCTCAAGACCGGCGCGATCCAAATAAGTTACGGCACCGGCGCCGAGGCGCTGTCCGAGACCATCACGCTAGCCAGCGACTCAGCCCGCTTCTGGCGTCTGGTCGCGATGCTCGGGGTCGCACCGCTTGGGCTTGGCATACTTGCGGCCCGTTGGGGCTGGCTTCGGATCAGGGGCTGAGGCGGCCGGGTCGCCGGGGAGACCGTCGCCGGTAATGCGCCAAGGAAGGAATTAGACGGTCCGCTGAAGAGCGACTAGGCTAGTGCTTTCTTGCAGTGATTACCTTGCCGTACCCAGCCGTTGAGCCCGGGAGTGCAGCCCATGAATTTTTTACCTTGGCTGAATCTCGACTTCGGCCAGATCGTGGATTTTTTCAACGACCTCGTGCAACAGCATTTCTGGCTGTCCGTTGCTGTCGTACTTGGTCTTCTCATGATCCTCGCCGTGTATCTCGGCACCATGGCCGTCAGTGCCGTGGTTCAAACGCGCCGCCTGCTGCGCTACTTGAAGCGCTGGTACGTCGCCATACCTGCGGCTGCATTGGTGTTTGGTTTACTCATCCTGTCTTTTTCCACTGTCAGGCATTTGCGCGGCACAGGACTTCCTGTTCCCCGGCTTTCAAACATTGAGCCGGTCCTCGGCGAGGACCAGACACTGCATTGGGAATTTCCCGCCGGCGGTGGCAGCGGTGACATCAAATTCGAGGTGGAATGGTCAAAGGCCCCCGATTTTTCCGGCGCGGAAAAGAAAATCGCCGGCGACACGATGTTACTGCTCAGGGCCGACAGGAACGAAACGCTCTACTGGCGCGTGCGCGCGGTCGACACAGACCCGCTATTATCTGGTCACCAGAGTTTGGGGGCCTGGAGCAAGCCTGTTAAAATCGAACAGTTTAAAAGCGTGCTCGACAAGATACGCCTCACGAAGCGCATCACCGTTGCCATGGAGAACGAGTTCGATCGCTCGATCTTCCGCTGGTACGAGCACAAGCAGCCTGGGTCAGCCAAAAAGGGGGACGCAGGTCAGGAAGTCTCATATGCAGGCGTCGAGATCGACCTGGCTTATGCCATCGCCGGCGAAATCTGCCGTTCGGAAATCGCGGGCCGCCGGGACGAAGAAACTGGCAGGATCATGGCCTGCAAACCAGCACGGGCGGTGCAAACTGGCGCAGACAGTGGTGATGACTGCCAACAGAAGAGCTGCGTCGCCATTGACGTCAGAATAGCTGCGTTGAGCTTCGAGAATGTCATGAATTTTGTCGGTCAGGGCAAGGCCGATATCGCCATTTCAAGCATCACTTACAAGCCTGATCGTGAGAGGAAGTACAACATCCTATTCGGCAATCAGAGCTATGAAAGTACTGGCTTCGGTCTTGTGTCGCGGGCACCGGATGCCGGCACGGCGGCTGCGGCGGGCAAAGTCCTGCCGTTTCTTGGTGACAGGGTCGCGGTCCAGGCCGAAACAACCGCGTCCGCCTGCATGGAATGGCTGCAAAAAAAACTGAAGACTCCCAGTGGACCGGAGCCGTTCGGTATCGTCGAACACAGCCGCAACGTCGTTGCACTCAACGCGCTGGCGCATGGCAGAGCCGGTTTTGCATTCGTGTTGATCGACCAGCCGTTCGCGGAGGGGTGGAAGAAGTTTCAGGGTGACCGTCGCGTGCAGGTCGAGCCCTTGGTGCCGGTATTCGAGGCTTACAAGGATGTGACGACTCCGCCTTTTTGCCTCGAGCAGCAGTATCGCTTCGCGGTTCGCGCCGGGGAATACGGCCTGCAGCAATTGGCAGATCGAGTCATCGGACAGCTCCAAGCCAGTGGCCAACTTGCAAACATGAAGGCAAAGGCCGGTGAGCGCTTCAATGCGAATGTTCAGTCGGCGCGCAACGGAGCCGAAGTTCCTCCGGCGGCGACGGGCAGCGTGTCCGGTCAATGAGACGGCAGCGCACTTAAGGCAGTGCACTTAAGGCATGAGCACCACAGCTCACTCGTCGTCGCCGTCTGACCCTGCGCCTGCAGCAGGCGTGGTTTGGGCTTCCATGCGCTCAACTTCGCGCTGGCGCTGGCGCTCTTTCTCGCGCTCGCGTTCGCGTTCCTTGTCGCGGGCCCGGTCCTTCTCGAACTGAAGCATGCGGTCGTCGACATAGGCGCCGACGATCTTGCCCATCTCTTCGATCTTGTTTTCGAAGAAGTGGTTGGCGCCGGGCACGACTTCGTGCGTGATTTTGATACCCTTCTGCACCTTCACCTTGGCTGACATTTCGGCGACGGAGGCAGTCGGCACCACGCGGTCTTTGTCGCCATTGATCATCAGACCCGACGAGGGGCAGGGTGCGAGGAACGAGAAATCGTAGAGGTTTGACGGCGGCGCGACGCAGATGAAGCCATCGACCTCGGGCCGCCGCATCAAAAGCTGCATGGCGATCCAGGTGCCAAACGACACGCCCGCGATCCAGCACGTCCGGCTGTCGGGTTTGACCTGCTGCAGCCAATCGAGTGCTGACGCCGCATCTGCGAGCTCGCCGGGACCGCCGTCCCAAACACCCTGGCTGCGGCCGACGCCGCGGAAGTTGAACCTCAGCACCGAAAAGCCGCGCTGCGCAAAGGTGTGATACAGCGAGTACACGACCTGGTTGTTCATCGTGCCGCCGAACTGCGGGTGGGGATGCAGGATCAGCGCGATCGGGCTGTCGGCCGCCCCTTCGTGGTGGTAGCGGGCTTCGATGCGGCCACCAGGTCCGTTGATAATCAGTTCGGGCATGTCACCTTGTCTCGAAAGTTTGGGTCTCGATTTTTGCTGCCCTCGACAGGCTGCCGGGGCATGCGCGTCAGGCTGGGTGCGGCATTGCGGCGTTCACATCGCCGTGGGCGGCAACGAAGAACCTTGACTCCACGGCTCAGGATTTCCATAACATCACTTTAGAACCGTTCGAAAGAGCGGAGCTTGGGTGCGGAGGCTGGCGCCGGTTGCCGGGGCGGGTCTCTTAGCACAGTCCGGGGTGCCGGATGCAAGTGTGTTGCAAGCGTTTGGATTGTCTCACCGCTTGGGGTGGGGCCAGTCCGGAGAGCCGTGGCGTGGAACTCAATACTAAAGGCCGGTATGCGGTGATGGCGATGGCTGACCTCGCTAGCCAGCATGACGATGTGGCCGTGCCCTTATCGCAGATCGCCGAGCGCCAGCATCTGCCCATGGCTTACCTCGAACAATTGTTTGTGCCGTTGCGCCGCGCCGGTCTGGTTGAAAGTGCGCGTGGCCGCAGTGGCGGCTACCGCTTGGCGCGCCCAGCAACAGATATTTCCGTCAGCGCGATTATGGCCGCCGTCGAAGAAGAGACGCGGTTTACCAGGTGTGCCGACGACGATCCGCGCTGCTCGCTGGCTACACCATGCCTGACGCACGGTCTGTGGCAGGGGCTCGGCGATGTGACGTCGAAGTTTTTCGACTCCATCAGCTTGGAAGATGTGATTGCCGGCACGCCGGCCGCGGCGGGATCGCCATTCCCACCAGCCGTGCGGGCAACGTCGCAGCGTACCTATCTTGATTACAACGCAACTGCGCCGCTGCGATCCGAAGCGAAAGCCGCGATGATCGAAGCTCTCGATATCGCGGGCAATCCGTCGTCGGTGCACAGCGAAGGCCGCCAGGCGCGGAGCATCATCGAACAGGCGCGCGAAAGCGTTGCATCCCTGGTTGGCGCCAAACCGTCCGAAGTCGTTTTCTCGAGTGGCGCTAGCGAGAGCAACGCCTGGGTCATGGCCCAGCCGTGGAACACGATATTTGTCAGCGGCATCGAACATGACTCGGTGCTGGCACCAGCGCGCGCGAGCAGCGCCGATATTGTCTCGCTCTCCGCCGGTACCGATGGCGTTGTGCGCGTCGAAGAGATGACCGTGCGTCTACTGAAAGGTGCGCCCGTTGGGCGTGCACTGGTCACGCTGCAGATGGCCAACAATGAGACCGGCGTTATTCAGCCCGTGGCCGAGGTTGCCCAGTTTGCCCGCGAACATGGGCTATTGGTGCATACCGACGCGGTCCAGGCCGCAGGCCGTATCGCCATTGATTTTGCTTCGCTCGGAGTCGATACGCTCAGCATTTCGGCGCACAAGTTCGGCGGGCCGAAGGGTATAGGTGCGCTTGTTATTCGCGATCACCTCGATCTTGTGCCGCTGTTGCGTGGGGGTGGGCAAGAACGCCGTCGCCGTGCGGGCACTGAAAATCTCCCGGCAATAGCCGGGTTTGGTGCGGCAGCTGACGCGGCACGGGCGGAACACGCCGGCGTTGCCCGAATTGCGCGCCTGCGCGACGAGCTTGAGGCGGCGGTGCTCGCCATTGCGCCAGAAACGATCATTATCGGGCACAAAGCGCCGCGTCTTGTTAATACCAGTGCGCTGGCGTTGCCCGGCAAGCTCGCCGAGACGCTTGTGATCCGGCTCGACCTTTCAGGCATAGCCGTTAGTGCGGGTTCGGCGTGCTCGTCTGGCAAGGTCGGCCGCAGTCACGTGCTCGCGGCGATGGGACTCGGGCCGGAGATTTCGGGCAGCACGATCCGTGTCAGTCTCGGACCCGATACGGCACGCGGCGACATTACGGCCTTCCTGAAGGTCTGGAAAACAATCGCGGGGCACCCGGCGCTCGCCGCCTGAGACAAGAGTTCGAATGGCCGCGGGCAAAGCGCGGCGCAAGTTGGAGAGAAGTTGAGAGATGGCCGCAGTCCAGCAGACAATCGATCAGGTCAAGACGATCGACGTCGACCAGTACAAGTATGGGTTCGAGACCAAGATCGAGAGTGTGAAAGCTCCGAAGGGCTTGGACGAGAGCACCGTGCGCTATATCTCGGCGCAAAAGAATGAGCCGGCGTGGATGCTTGAGTGGCGGCTCGAAGCGTTTCAACGCTGGAAGGCGATGACGGAACCGGCGTGGGCCAA
Organism: Hyphomicrobium sp.; assembly: GCA_031378895.1. Taxonomy (GTDB): domain Bacteria; phylum Pseudomonadota; class Alphaproteobacteria; order Rhizobiales; family Hyphomicrobiaceae; genus Hyphomicrobium_B. The sequence continues at coordinate 24,030 of JANNEP010000042.1, read as the reverse complement.
GGTCCACTATCCGAAAATTGATTTCCAGGACCAGTATTACTACTCGGCGCCGAAATCGACGACGGGTCCGTCGAGCCTTGCTGAGGTCGATCCGCAGTTGCTGGAAACCTACAAGAAGCTCGGCATTCCGCTCAAAGAGCAGGAAATTCTGGCCGGCGTGACGTCGTCACGCGTCGCCGTCGACGCCGTGTTCGATAGCGTTTCTGTGGTCACGACCTTCAAGGACGAGCTCAAGAAGGCGGGCGTCATTTTCTGCTCCTTCTCGGAGGCCGTGCGCGAGCACCCGGAGCTTGTGAAAAAGTATCTCGGCACCGTCGTTCCGCAGTCCGACAACTATTACGCTGCGCTGAACTCGGCGGTGTTTTCCGACGGCTCGTTCGTCTACATCCCCGAGGGCGTGCGCTGCCCGATGGAATTGTCGACCTACTTCCGTATCAACGAAAAGAACACCGGCCAGTTCGAGCGCACACTCATCATTGCCGGCCGCGGCGCCTTCGTATCCTACCTCGAAGGCTGCACGGCGCCGATGCGCGATGAAAATCAGTTGCACGCCGCCGTCGTCGAACTCGTGGCGCTGGACGATGCCGAGATCAAATATTCGACGGTACAGAACTGGTATCCGGGCGACAAGAACGGCAAGGGCGGGATTTACAACTTCGTGACCAAGCGCGGCGATTGCCGCGGCCATCACGCGAAAATCTCGTGGACCCAGGTCGAGACCGGCTCGGCGATTACGTGGAAGTACCCGAGCTGCATTCTGCGCGGCGATTATTCGCGCGGCGAGTTCTATTCAATCGCGGTGTCGAACGGCTATCAGCAAGTCGACAGCGGCACCAAGATGATCCATCTCGGCAAGAATTCCTCAAGCCGGATCATCTCGAAGGGAATCGCCGCGGGTCATTCGCAGAACACGTATCGCGGGCTTGTGTCGGCGCATCGCAAGGCGACGGGCGTGCGCAATTTCACCAACTGCGACTCATTGCTCATTGGCGATAAGTGCGGCGCGCATACCGTGCCCTACATCGAAGCCAAGAATTCTTCCGCGCATTTCGAACACGAGGCAACGACGTCGAAAATTTCCGACGACATGCTGTTCTATTGCCAGCAGCGCGGGCTCTCCAAGGAAGAAGCCATCGCCCTGGTCGTCAACGGCTTCGTCCGCGACGTGCTGCAGCATTTGCCGATGGAATTCATGGCGGAGACGCAAAAGCTGATCGGGATTTCGCTTGAGGGGAGTGTTGGCTAGTGATGATGACCACCAACCTCGCCAACCCTCCATTGTCATCCCGGCATTTATTGCCGGGATCCATCGCGCCTCTGTCTCCGGTGTTCGTGGCGCCATGGATCCCGGGGACAAGCCCCGGGATGACAAGTAATGAAACGCAAAATCTGATCGGGATTAGTTTGGAAGGGTCGGTCGGATGATCTCCGTTCGCTCCACAGCCCAAATGTCATCCTCGGGCTTGTCCCGAGGATCCATTCATCCATTGGCTCCGGCGATTGCTGCCCGATGGATCCTAGGCACAAGGCCTAGGATGACACCGTGCGCGCAGAAGCTGATTGGGATCAGTTTGGAAGGGAGTGTGGGGTGATGCGGCCGTTGGTACTCGCGCTTTCTACAGTCTCGATTTTAGCGGGGTGTGGTGAAGAACAAGTGGATGCATTCTACTATCCCGACAAGAATGACCTAACTAAACATCAGCGATTTCTCAACGTGGGAAGTTTGGAGAATTGTAGGGTCATAGTTCGAGAAACTGCAGCTAAGAACGGTGATCCTAGCCTCGAAAGAGGCGACTACGAATGCGGTATTGGCCCAACCGGCGACAGCGTGGGCGACGTAGCGGTTTACAGAGAAACAAAGCGATAGGCGTGAAATGCTTGAAATTAAAAACCTGCACGTGAAGCTTGCCGATGAGGACAAGGTGATCCTCAAGGGGCTGTCGCTCAAAGTTCCCAAAGGTGAAGTGCACGCCATCATGGGCCCGAACGGGTCCGGCAAATCGACGCTCGCTTATGTGCTCGCAGGCCGCGCCGGGTACGAGGTGAGCGGCGGCGACATCCTGTGGAACGGCGAAAGCATTCTCGACATGCAACCCGACGAGCGCGCCGCCAAGGGTGTGTTCCTCGCCTTCCAGTATCCGATGGAAATTCCAGGCGTCGCGGGATTGACGTTCCTGCGCACGGCGACCAACGCGCTGCGCAAGAAGCGCGGCCAGGACGAGTTGACGACGCCAGCGTTTTTCAAGCTCATCAAGGAAAAGGGCGACAAACTCAACATCGACGTCGAGATGCTCAAGCGTCCGGTCAACGTCGGATTCTCGGGCGGCGAAAAAAAGCGCTCGGAAATCCTGCAAATGGCGCTGCTCGAGCCGACGCTGTGCGTGTTGGATGAAACCGATTCAGGTCTTGATATCGATGCCCTGCGTATCGTGTCAGACGGCGTCAACGCGCTGCGCTCGAAAGACCGCGCGTTCTTGGTCATCACGCACTATCAGCGTCTGTTGAATTACATCGTACCGGACAAGGTGCACGTGCTGGCCGACGGAAAGATCCAGAAAACTGGCGGCAAGGATCTGGCGCTCGAACTCGAGAAATCAGGATACGCAGACTACTCCGGCAAGGCAGCGTAGGAATTTCCTTCTCCCTTTGGGGAGAAGGTGGCCGCCCGGCGCGAAGGCGCCAAAGGATGGGGCCGGATGAGGGGCCTTCGCCAGCAACAATACAAGTGAAGCCCCCTCACCCCGCCCCTCTCCCCAAGGGGAGAGGGAGAAGGTTCGAAAGGTCGAGACATGACGATCGCAGTGATGAAAACAAAAGCCGAGCAGGCGCTGACCGAAGCGTTCGAAAAGGCAGCACCCCATCTGCCGGGCGGGCCAGCGGTCCAGGCGGCGCGCAAAGCTGCCATTGGCGCTTTCGGATCGCTGGGACTGCCGCATCGCCGGATCGAGGAGTGGAAATACACCGACCTGCGTGCGGCGCTGAAAGACGTGCCGCCGGTGTCAATTGAGGATACCTCCAAAGTCACGGTTGGCGATTTGATTGTCGCGCTCGGGCCGTTGGCCCACATCGACGCGCACCGCATCACCTTCGTCAATGGCCACTTCCGCGCCGACCTTACCGATCTCGATGGCGCCAACGGCCTTGATGTCAAGCCACTGGCCGGCGCGCTCGCAGCAACTCCCGGCAACGCCGGCGCGGGCCTAGCTGAGACAACTGGACCCGGCAAAGACGCGACCATCGCGCTCAATACGGCGTTCATGACAGATGGCGCCGTGGTGCGGGTTGCGGACAATGCCAAACTCGACAAGCCGCTACTCATCGTGTTCCTGCGGGCTGGGTCCGGCGCGCGCTTCACGGCCGTGCGCAACGTCATCGTGACGGGCGAGGGCTCGACTGCGACCATCATCGAAGCCCATGTGGTTTTGCCTGGGTCTGGCGCGGAAAGTCAGATCAACGCGTTGTCCGAGGTCGTGGTTGGCAAGGCTGCCGAGACCACCCACATCAAGGTCGCCGTTGACGAGGGTAAATGCGTGCACCTCGCCAACTGGAACGTGGCGCTCGGAGCCGGAGCGAACTATCGCGGCTTCCAATTCACGAGCGGGCAAGGCCTCGCGCGCAACCAGATTCACCTCGTCTATAAGGGCGAGGGTGGCAAGCTCGATCTTTCGGGCGCCTATCTCGCACGCGGACACGAGCACATCGACACGACCCTCGTCGTCGATCACGCCGTGCCCCGGTGCGAAAGCCGTGAATTGTTCAAAGGCGTTCTGGACGGCCACGGCCGCGGCGTTTTCCAGGGTAAGATCATCGTCCGCCCGGACGCGCAAAAGACCGACGGCAAGCAGATGGCGCAAGCTCTGATGCTGTCGCCCGACGCCGAATTTGACAGCAAGCCGGAACTCGAGATCTACGCCGACGACGTCGTCTGCGGCCACGGCACCACCTCGGCGCAGTTGGACGAAGACCTGCTGTTCTATTGCAAGTCGCGCGGCATCCCGGATCATGAGGCCCGCACACTGCTGATCGAGTCGTTTATCGGCGAAGCCATCGATAAGGTCGCGCACGAAGGCGTTCATGCAGCGTTGATGCAGTATGCGGCCACCTGGCTGCGTACGAAGAGCACATAACGAGGAAGTTTATGGGCAGCGAGACAAAAATCTTCGAAGCACGTGGCGGCGGTGCAACGTCAGAACTGACCGGCGCAGCCTACGACGTCGAGCGCATCCGCGCCGATTTCCCGATCCTGTTTCGCGAAGTCCATGGCAAGCCGCTCGTCTATCTCGACAACGGCGCCTCGGCGCAGAAGCCGCGCTCCGTGCTCGACGCCATGGATCACGCCTACCGCTTCGACTACGCTAACGTGCACCGCGGACTGCACCATCTCTCGAATGTAGCAACGGAAAATTTCGAGGCCGCGCGCGAAACCGTGCGCCGCTTCCTAAATGCCGAATCGGCAGACGAGATCATCTTCACGCGTGGCGCCACGAGCGCCATCAACCTTGTCGCCCGCTGCGTTGGCGAAATCGAGATCGCCGAGGGCGATGAAATTCTCCTCACGATCATGGAGCACCACGCCAACATCGTGCCCTGGCATTTCCTGCGCGAGAAAAAGGGCGCGGTTTTGAAATGGGCGCCGATCAATGACCGCGGCGAGCTGATCCTCGAAGACTTGGTGCGCATGATGACCAAAAAGACCAAAATGGTCGCGGTCACGCACCTGTCGAATGTGCTCGGCACGGTCAATCCGGTGAAGGAGATCATCCGCATCGCCCACGACAAGGGCATCCCCGTCCTCGTCGATGGCAGCCAGGCGGCCGCCCACATGGGCGTCGACGTCCGTGATCTTGATGCAGATTTCTATGTCTTCACCGGCCACAAGACCTACGGTCCGACTGGCATCGGCGTGCTCTATGGCAAGAAGCGCCATCTCGAAGCTTTGCCGCCTTACGAAGGCGGTGGCGATATGATTGAAACCGTCGCCGTCGATCGCATCACCTACAACAAAATACCGCACAAGTTCGAAGCTGGCACGCCGCCCATCGTTGAGGCTATCGGTCTCGGCGCGGCGTTGAACTACATGATGCAGGTAGGCCGCGAAAAAATCGCCCGCCACGAAGCCGGGATCGCGGCGTACGCTGGCGAGCAGCTGGCGGCGTTGCCGTGGCTCAAGCTGTACGGCACGGCGCCGGGCAAAGGCGCGATTTTCAGCTTCACGGTCGACGGACTGCACCCGCACGACGTCTCGACCATCATCGACCGCTCGGGCGTTGCGATCCGAGCCGGCCACCACTGCGCCCAGCCGCTGATGGAGCGCCTTGGCGTCACGGCTACGTGCCGCGCCTCATTTGCCATGTATAGTACCAAGGCCGAGGTCGACGCGCTTGTTACCGCACTGACCAAGGCGCACGGATTATTTGCCTGAGGATATGGGTATGGACGACAAGCGCACCGAAGAAACCGCGAAGCTCAATGAGGCCGTCGCTAGCTTGGATGCGCCGGGCACGGAGCCTGTTGCCGGAGTGTCGTCCTCAGAAGCTGCGGCAGAGCCAAAATCGCAGCCCCTACCGCCGGAAGAAATCGAACGGCTGACCAACGACATCGTGGCGGCCTTGAAGACCGTGCACGACCCGGAGATCCCGGCTGACATCTATGAACTCGGTTTGATCTACAAGGTCGAGATTGACGATGACCGCAACGTCGCCATCGACATGACGCTGACGGCGCCGGGCTGCCCGGTTGCCGGCGAGATGCCGATCTGGGTCGAAAACGCCGTCAACACCGTCGCGGGCGTCGCTGGAACCAAGGTCAAAATCACCTTCGATCCGCCCTGGGACCAGACCCGGATGTCGGACGAAGCCCGCCTCGCGGTCAATATGTTCTAAGTCGAGCGTCGCAAATCCGGCGGCAATGCTTATATATCATCGTTGAGTCGAACCCCATTTGTGAGCCCGCTATGCCCTCTCTTCGCATGCTGCCCAAAGTGATGACCCTGACCGACGCCGCCGCCGCGCGCGTCATCGCGTTGATGGCCGCCAAGCCCGGCGTCAAGGGTCTGAAGATCGGTATCAAAAAGGGCGGCTGTGCCGGTATGGAATACACGATGACCTGGGCCAACGAGATCGGCAAGTTCGACGAGGTGATCGAGGACAACGGCGCCGTGGTGCTGATTGAGCCGACCGCCGTCATGTACCTGCTCGGCACAGAGATGGACTTCAAGACCGACAAGCTCGCATCAACGTTTGTGTTCAACAACCCGAACCAGAAGAGCTCCTGCGGCTGCGGCGAGAGCGTCAATCTCGAGCCGGCGACTCCGGAAGGCTTTGGGCCCGCAGAGCACTGATAGGTCGCGCTCAATTCTGGTGAGCCATGGCAGCGAGCAACGGCTTTCTCGAGCTTCTCCGCGAACTCTTCGCGCCCGTGGGTCATATCACCATCAAGCGCATGTTCAGCGGCGCCAGCGTTTACGCCGACGGCGTGATCTTCGCGCTGGTCGAAGATGATGTTCTGTATCTGAAGGCCGACGCCACAACCAAAGCCCGCTTCGAAGTCGAGGGGCTTGGGCCCTTCACGTATGAGGGGAAGACCAGGCCCGTCGCCATGTCATACTGGCGCGCGCCGGAGCGCCTCTACGATGATCCGGACGAGATGGCGGAGTGGGCGCGCCAAGCCCTGACTGTTGCGCGACAAGCTACTGCAAAACTCAAGCCGAAAAAAAGCGGCGCCACAGCAATGGCGCCGCCGACGAAAACCAAAACCAAACCGCGTAAATCCTGAAGCTTATCTGCGCCCCGGTGCCTTCGCAGGCCGCGAGGATTTGCGCATAAAGGCCGGCACGTTTTCCTGAAAGCCGACGCGGTTCTCACCCTGCTGTGGGCTCGGACCTTTGGGTTGCGTGGAGCGCGGCTTGTCGCGGCCCTCCTGCGGGCGATCACCGCGGGCTGCGTCCTTGCGCGCTGGCTTCGGCGTATCTGTCCAAGCATCGTGGCGTGGCTCGCGTGGAGGCCTCGGCGCCCGCTCGGGCCTGTGATCCGGCTGAGCGGCGGCCGCGCTGCCAGCGCCACTTGGCTGGTGTTCCCGCGGCTGGCCCGGCGTTTCCGTTCGCGGACGCTCTCGCCCGCGCTGCTGCCCGCGCTCATTACCGCGATCTGAGGCACGCTCTGATGCACGCTCTGGGCCACGCACTGGCTCACGCTTCGTGTCGCGATCCGGTGCAGGCGCACGGGCTGGGTGCTCGCTGCGCTCATGCGTTGCGTCTTGTCGTGTGTCTGGTCGTGTGTCTGGGGTCCGTGACTGAACGGGCTTTGGATCGGCTGGGTTTGCGTTGGCGGCCGATGCCTCGGCCCATAAGCGCGCAGGCCGCTCGCTGCGTGCTGACGCGGCAGGCCGCGCCTCACGCCGTTCGCCGCCGCCGGAACTTTCAGCTGTGCGTTCGGGTCTGTCGCCGCGTGGCCGCTCGCCAGAATTCCGGGGAGAGCTGGCGCTTGACCCGCCGCGCGAGGTTGGCGCGCCGCGTCCACGAGGACCACGGCGGCGCTTGCCTGCCCCCGCGGCGTCGTCAGCGGTTGGGGCATTTCCCAGCCACGTCACCGTCTCGCCGGTGATTTTCTCGATGTCACTAACGAACTTAAGGTCGTCCGGGCTTACGAGTGAGACCGAGTGCCCCTCCTTGCCAGCGCGGCCCGTGCGGCCAATGCGATGGACGTAGTCATCGCCAGCCCACGGCAGATCGAAATTGAAAACGTGTGACACGTCGGGAATGTCGAGCCCGCGCGCCGCGACGTCGGAGGCCGCCAACAGCATGATTTCACCGGCCCGGAACTTGTCCAGCGTTGCGGTGCGGGCAGACTGTTCCATATCGCCGTGTAACGCGCCGGCATTGAAGCCGTGCTTGGCGAGCGATTTGTACAGCACCGCCACGTCGCGCTTGCGATTGCAGAAAATGATCGCGTTCTTGACGTTGCCGGTTTTAATCAGCTCGCGCAGAATTTCGCGTTTGGCATAGTCTTCGCCGTCCGGGCAAAACTTGAACAGCTGCGTGATTGTCTTTGCCGTGGTCGCGGGCTTTGCCGCTTCGATACGAACGGGGTCTTTGAGGAACTGGTTGACGAGGCGCGTGATCTCCGCCGGCATGGTCGCCGAGAAGAACAGCGTCTGACGCCGGTGCGGCAGCAATTTGCAGATTTTTTCGATATCGGGAATGAAGCCCATGTCGAGCATACGGTCAGCTTCGTCGATGACGAGGATCTCGACGCCCATGAGCATGATGCGCCCGCGCCCAAAATGGTCGAGCAGCCGGCCGGGCGTTGCAACAAGTACATCGGCGCCGCGATCCAGCTTCTGGATTTGCTTGTCCATGTCCGTGCCGCCTATCAGCAGCGCCACGTCGAGCTTGTGATTGATGCCGTATTTCTCGAAGCTCTGGGCCACTTGAGTGGCAAGTTCCCGGGTCGGCGCCATGATGAGCGAGCGCGGCATGCGGGCGCGAGCCCGGCCAGTTTCGAGCCGGGTGATCATCGGCAGCACGAAGGAGGCGGTCTTGCCGGTACCGGTCTGAGCGATGCCGAGGACATCCCGGCCAGTCAGAGCTACGGGAATGGCGGCGGCTTGAATGGGGGTCGGGATGGTATATCCCGAGGCGGTAATCGCGGCTTGCACTTTGGGCGAGAGGCCCAAGTCAGCGAACGTCGTTGGTTCCAAAAGCAGAGGTCTCCATTTGCAAACTCAACGCTGTCCCGATGCGCAAAGCACCAGGTGACAGCAAACAAGAGCGCAGGGGGACACAGTGCCGAAAAGTGACTAAGTCAAATGGGGGAGTCGGATCAAAAAGCTTGGAGAGCTCAAATCAATCCCCTGCGCTCGGGCACGCCAGGGTGCTCGCACACCTCGAGCCCGGAGGCAAGGAAAACTGGTAGGTTGCGCGCTCAGTCGCATGCTTGAGCGTCACATTCCTGACACGAACGCCGGGATGTCTCAAAATGACAAAGGGGCGGATCCTCTCCGCCCCTCAAGTCCGGCGTTGTAGCGTTCGGGCTATTCGGCCAACAGCCACTGGCCAAGCTTGCCGCCGATGAGCCCGCCGAGGATCGGCGCCGCCAAGAACACCCAGACCTGATTGAGGGGTTCACCGCCCGCATAGACCGCCGACGCCAAGCTGCGGGCCGGGTTGACCGACGCGTTCGAGATCGGGATCGCCATGATGTGGATCGCCGTCAGTGTCAGGCCAATGGCGACGGGCGCCAGCAACCCTGGGCCGCCCTTGCGCGTCACGCCCATGATGACCACCAGGAAGAAGGCCGTCAGCACCGTCTCGATGATGAAAACTTGCCCCATCGTCGCCTTCAGCATCGACAGCTCGCCGAAGCCGTTCGCCGCGAAGCCTGCGCCGGTGTGGCCGATCAGCGAAAACGTGCCGCAGGCCGAGAAGGCGCCGAGGATCTGCGCTACGATGTAAGGCGCGGCGTCTGCTGATGAAAATCGTCCGCCGGCCCAAAGGCCAAGCGTCACCGCTGGATTGTAGTGTCCGCCCGAAACGTGGCCTATGGCATACGCCAGCGCCATGACCGTGCACCCAATCGACAACGCAACACCCAAAATTCCGGCCGCGCCCGCGGGTGCTCCGAACGAATAGAACGCGGCGCCGAGGACCGACGCCATGAGCATGAACGTCCCCACAAACTCCGCCGTCAGTGCTTTGATGTTTATAGTGTTCATCGTGAGCAGTCCCTTTTGTTGTTTTACCAGAATACGGGCTGGCGATTATTTTCTGGGAGCCGCACGCGGCCGAAGAGACGCAGACGAATTGATCATGCCCCCGAATCGCTCAGGCCCGTTAAGCTGTTGTAGAGTGCCAGCAGGGGAAGCGCGAGACGAACGCGCGCTAGGCTGAGCTATCAGAGCGGGCGGGCTAGAGCATTTTCCGGCGAAGTGGGTACCGGTTCGTCGTAGAAAATGCGACCAAGCATGAGACTAGAGCGCCGATCCGATTCCATCGGATCGCAAAGCGCGTCTAGATATCTTTTAACACGGTAGGTGGCGGCACTCCGCTATGTTATGTTTAGACACGCGCGAAGACCCCGTCACGCGCGTTTGTAGGAGGCTTTACGATGCAATTTGCGGTCGGCCTCAAGGTCAAAGACAAGTCAGGTCACGTGGTTGTCGACGCCGAAGACGCGCTGTTCGCGGCCTTGAAGGTGAAGCAGGACCAGCCCGAAGCGGTCATCACCTACGTGCGCCGCCAAAACCGCCGCGGCGACGCGCGCCATCCGGCGAAGGGAATGAGTTAGGGTTGCGGTCTTGGATGAATCTGGCGCTTATGCCGCCTCGGGACGACGTACGAATCGCCGGACTTTGATTTTGGCTTCCCGGGATCTTGCTGCTGCCAGGTCATGCGCCAATTGCATGCGCATCAAATGATCCATGCTCGGCCCAAATGCCTTTTCAATCCGCAGCGCCATGTCTGTCGTGAGGGCGACGCGCTCATTCAAAAGGTTTGAAAGAGCCTGGCGCGTAACCCCAAGGGCTGATGCTGCGTCGGTCACCGATAGACCAAGGGGGTCAATGATTTCGCGGCGGATAAAGCCGCCTAGATGCGGCGGGCTTTTCATAGGCATTTTCTGGTATCTCCTTTCAATGATAGTCGACAAGGTCGAGTTCGAAGGCGTCGCCGTCTTCGAGTCTGAAAATCAGCCGCCAGTTACCGCTTTCCTCTCCCCTAGGGAGAGGATGTCGCGAAGCGAAAGGTGAGGGGCTTGCCACGACAGAGAAGCTGCCGAGCAGCCCCTCATCCGGCCTTCGGCCACCTTCTCCCCAAGGGAGAAGGACTGCAGCTCCGATTTACTTCAGCCAGGACAACCACATTGAGCGCTTAGATATCTGAATGCATCGCTAACGCGGCGCGATCGTTGATGAAGCAGAGGCACCACTGAATGCCGCGCCTAATGATACGAGTCTAGTGTTGTTTTCAAAAGCACTGCGATTATGCCACCAATGAGAAAGGCTGTGGCGAAATCTTGCCGGTGTTGATCGTTTGGGTTCCCGCTGCTTGGCCACCAACTCGGAAAACGATTATTCAACCAGAAGAGCACTGAACCTAGACCACGGAATGCGGCACAAATCAGAAAAATTACGAAGCCAATATAAGCTAGGAAGACATAACCGGCGCCAATGACATCAGTTACTTTTTGCAGATCCATACCGGTTTCTTTCATCTACGCAGGCAAGCTAAATATCCAAATCCTTCGCAAACGCGGCGCGGTCCTGGATGAAGCGGAAGCGGGCTTCGGGTTTCGAGCCCATCAGCGCGTTGACGGTCTCTCCGATGGTCGAGCGTTCGCCTTCGCCGATCTCAACGCGCAGCAGCAGGCGCTTCTTCGGGTCCATCGTCGTTTCTTTGAGCTCGCTGGCGTTCATTTCACCCAAGCCCTTGAAGCGGCCGACCTTGACCGGCAGGCTCGGTTTGAATTCCTTTGCGATCAGCGCGTCGCGTTGCTTCTCGTCCCGCGCGTAAATCGATTTTGCGCCTTGTGTCAGCTTGTACAGCGGCGGCACGGCGAGGAACAAATGGCCGTTGTCGATCAGCTCCGGCATTTCCTGATAAAAGAACGTGATCAGCAGCGAAGCGATATGCGCGCCATCGACGTCGGCATCGGTCATGATGATCACGCGCTCGTAGCGCAAATCTTCATCGCGGTACTTGCTGTTCGTGCCGGCGCCAAGCGCCTGGATCAGGTCGGCGAGCTGCTGGTTCTGCGAAAGTTTCGCAGCCGTGGCGTTGGCGACGTTGAGGATCTTGCCGCGCAACGGCAAAATCGCCTGCGTCTCGCGCGCCCGCGCACTCTTTGCCGAGCCGCCAGCCGAGTCGCCCTCGACGATGAAAATCTCTGTCCCCGCCGCCTGCTGGATCGAACAATCCGCGAGTTTTCCGGGTAGCCGCAACTTGCGTGTCGCCGACTGACGCCCGACTTCCTTTTCGCGCCGCCGCTTCAGCCGGTCTTCCGACTGCTCAATCGTCCAGTCGAGAAGTTTCGTCGCTTGCTGCGGTGAATCCGCCAGCCAGTGGTCAAACGCGTCGCGCACGGCGGTTTCGACGATCTTGGTCGCTTCCTGCGTCGCGAGCCGGCCTTTGGTTTGGCCCTGAAAGGCGGCACCACGGATGAACACCGACAGCATCGACGCCGCCGTACCCATCACATCATCAGACGTAATCTGCGCCGACTTCTTGTTGCCGGTCAGTTCGCCATAAGCGCGCAATCCCTTATACAGCGCCTGGCGGAATCCGGCGTCATGGGTGCCGCCGTCGGGTGTTGGAATCGTGTTGCAATAGGACGACGAAAACCCGTCTTCGTCGATGATCCACGCCACTGCCCACTCGACCGAGCCGTGGCCGTCATCTTTGCCAGCTTTGCCAGCGAACATATCCTTTGTGACCGGCGTCGCACCCTCGATCGAGGAGCTGAGGAAATCCTTTAAGCCGCCAGGGAAATGGAACACGGCTTCCGCTGCCGTGTCGTCGCTAATGAGAGACGGGTCGCACGACCAGCGGATCTCGACGCCGGAGAACAGATACGCCTTCGAGCGTGCCATCTTGAGCAGGCGGGCGGGCTTAAAATGGCAGCCCTTGCCGAAGATTTTGTCGTCGGGCTTGAAGCGCACAGTGGTGCCGCGCCGGTTCATTGTAGGCCCAAGCTTTTCGAGCTTGGTCTGGGCGAGGCCCCGGCTAAACACCATGCGGTAGAGCTGCTGACCGCGCGCGACCTCGACTTCGCAGGTTTCCGACAGGGCGTTGACGACGGAGACGCCGACGCCGTGCAGGCCGCCGCTGGTGGTGTAGTTTTTAGCGTCGAATTTGCCGCCTGAATGCAGCGTCGTCATGATGACTTCGAGCGCCGATTTGTTTTTGAACTTTGGGTGCGCATCGACCGGGATGCCGCGGCCATTGTCGGTCACCGACAAGAACCCGTTGGTGTCGAGACGCACATCGATGAACGTCGCGTGGCCGGCGACGGCTTCGTCCATCGCATTGTCGATAACTTCCGCAAACAAGTGATGCAGGGCGGCTTCATCCGTGCCGCCGATATACATGCCCGGGTGACGGCGGACGGGCTCTAGGCCCTCGAGCACATCAATGTTGGCGGCGGTGTAGCTGTCGGACGCGTCGGACAGTTTGCGCGCACGAGACGATTTATCGGTCATGTCGCTCCCGGAAACAGAAAACAAGTCAGTTTGCGATTTGGCCATGCGGTGTCTCTTCGTCGAATTGACGCGGCGCCAATTGATTGGGTCAAAGCGGCACGCAACGCGGGAGCTAAGCCACGAAGGCGAATCTGGGTAGCTTATAGCGCGCTATGGGGCGCTTCCACTACAGCCCAAACCCGGCTGTGGCGAGGAGGTCACGAAACAGGCGCCTAAACGCCAACATTATCAATCAACCGCGTCGTCCCCAGCCAAACTGCTGTCAGCACGCGCAGCGGGCGTTTGGAACTTTCTCCAACCGGCTTCAGCGTTTCGGCGTCGCGGACCTCGAGATAGTCGACCTTGCCGAACCCTGCTGCCACGAGCTTGCGCCTGGCGTTGGCCGCGCTCGATGGAATATCGGCACCTTTGGAAACCTTATTGGCCAACTCAGAAATCACGGAAAAGAGCGCTGGTGCAATCTTGCGTTCCTCAGGCGACAGGTAGGCATTGCGCGACGACAGTGCGAGACCATCTTTCTCGCGCTTCGTCGGGGCGCCGATCAACGTCAGCGGCAGATTGAGATCGCGCACCATCTGGCGCAAAACCGTCAGCTGCTGGAAATCCTTCTCTCCAAAAATGGCGATGTCTGGCGTCACTTGGCTGAACAATTTGCAGCACACCGTCGCCACGCCGCCGAAATGCTGCGGCCGGACGGTGCCTTCAAGGTCCTCCGCCGTGCTGCCGGGAAGGATCAAAGTTGAGAATCCCTGCGGATACATCTCCGCGACGCTCGGCGCCCACACGAGATCGGCATCCACGCCCGCGAGCTTCTTGAGGTCAGCGGCCTCGTCGCGTGGGTAGCGGGCCAAATCCTCGGCCGGCGCAAACTGCGACGGATTGACGAAAATAGACACGACGACGCGGTCGGCTTTCTTCTTCGCCAGCTTGACGAGCGACAAATGGCCATCGTGCAGCGCCCCCATGGTCGGCACCAAAGCCACGCTTTTTCCCGCCTCCCGACATTTTGCGGCCTGTTTGCGCAGCGCTTTGAGGGTGCGGACGACTTTGACGGATTTGGCCACGGCGGCACCTTCGATTAGTGTTTTCCCGCCCACAGGTGCCGGTTTCGCGGTCAACACGTCAAGAGCGGGGAGACGCAGCCGAGCCGTTTGATATCTGTTAAAGTAGGCCCACATCGAATCGTCATCGCGTTTTTTGCCTGGAAGTGGGAACTCACATGGTTGCGGCATTGCGGCGTGAAGACTTTTCTGGCGGACGCGGGCTGCCGCCACGGGACGAGATCGCCGCCCATCATCTGCTGGACGAGCACCGCATTGTCGGCGGTCTGATCGAGCGCGCAGTTTTCACCGAGGATGAACGCCGCCGGACTCAAGACATCGCCCGCCGCCTTGTGCACGCCGCCCGCACCAACACGGGTCAGCACGCAGGCATCGACGCCTTCATGCACGAATATGGCTTAGCAACCGACGAGGGCGTCATCTTGATGTGTCTCGCCGAAGCGCTGCTGCGCATTCCCGACACCGAAACCGCCAATCAGTTTATCGCCGACAAGATCTCGGGCGGGGCTTGGGAAAAGCATCTCGGTGCCTCCGACAGCCTGCTCGTCAACGCTTCGACATGGAGCTTGATGCTCACTGGGCGCATCGTGAAGCTCAAAGATGCCAAGGGCGCCAATCCGCTGCAGGCCATGAAGCGGCTTGTCGCGCGCTCTGGTGAACCTGCCATTCGCCTCGCGGTGCGTCATGCGGTCAAGCTGCTCGGTGATCAGTTCGTGCTGGGCTCAACGATCGAGGCGGCGCTGGCGCGGGCAAAACCTCAGGAAGCCAAGGGCATTCGCTTTTCCTACGACATGCTGGGTGAAGCCGCACGCTCGGAACACGATGCCGAGCGCTATTTCCAGCGCTACATGGCGGCGATCGATGCCGTTGGCGCGGCGGCTGGCCCCATGCCGCCTGGCAATACCGATGCGATTTTTGTCCGGCCCTCGATTTCCGTAAAGCTCTCGGCCTTGCATCCGCGTTTCGAGCCCGGCAAGGAAAAGCGTCTCGGCGCTGAACTTAGCCCCCGCCTGCTGACACTCGCCAGGGCCGCGCGCGGAAAAGGCCTCGGGCTAACGCTTGACGCCGAAGAACAAGACCGTCTCGACATCACCGCCGCCCTGTTTGGTGAAGCGCTGAGCCATCCGGCGCTTGATAACTGGAACGGACTCGGGCTCGCGGTACAAGCCTATGGCAAACGTGCCGTGCCGCTTCTCAGGTGGGTGCGCCGCCTCGCCGGGCAGACGGGCAAACGCATTCCTGTCCGCCTCGTCAAAGGCGCGTATTGGGACAGCGAGATCAAATGGGCGCAGGAGCGCGGCCTTGAAGACTATCCCGTATTCTCGCGCAAGCTGCACACCGACGTGTCGTATCTCGCGGCCATGCGGCTGCTGATCTCCGACCCAGTCGCGTTCTATCCGCAGTTTGCAACCCACAACGCCCACACCATTGCGTCAGCGCGCGTTGCCGGCGCCTCGGTCGGGTTCGAATATCAGCGCCTGCACGGCATGGGCGAAGCGCTGTACGAAGAAATCGCAGGCGATGACAAGTTCGCGCGACCCTGCCGGATTTATGCCCCCGTCGGCGGGCATGAAGATCTGCTCGGCTATCTCGTAAGACGCCTGCTGGAAAACGGCGCCAACACCTCATTCGTCAATCGCCTGGCGGATGAGGAAACGCCGGTTTCCGAGATCATTGCCGATCCCGTCGAAGTCGCCGAGCGCGAGCGCGTCACGGGCGATCGCACGCCGCTGATGGTGCGCCCGCGCGAGATCTATGCGCCGCTGCGGATCGCCGCTGGTGGACTGGCGCTGACAGAGGCGAGCGTGCGCCGTGGCTTGCTCGCCGAGATCGCTAAGGCCATTAAAAATCCGATTGCCGCCGGCCCCATTGTCAACGGACAGGTGACGGCGGGGGGAGACGCCGCGGCGTTGCTGCTGTGTCCACATGACAAGCGCGAGCGGGTGGGATCGCTGCGCATTGCCACGCCCGCGATCCTGAATGACGCGGTCGACGGCGCCGTTGCCGCTGCCCATCGCTGGGATATGACGCCTGCGAGCGAACGCGCGCGCGTGCTGAGTATCGCCGCCGATCTCTATGCGCGCGATGCTGCGGTCTTGATCGCCAGCCTCGTGCGCGAAGCTGGCAAGACGCTCGAAGCGGCCCAGGCCGAGCTGCGCGAAGCTGTCGATTTTCTGCGCTATTACGCCACCGAAGCCCGCCGCCTGTTTTCCGAACCGGTGCGTCTTGCCGGCCCTACAGGTGAAGAGAACACGCTGAGCCTGCGGGCGCGCGGGCCGTTTGCGTGCATCAGTCCGTGGAATTTCCCGCTGGCGATTTTCACCGGTCAGATCGCCGCCGCGCTGGCTGCTGGCAATCCTGTCGTCGCCAAGCCCGCCGGGCAGACGCCGATCACAGCCTTCCTCGCGGTCAGGCTGTTGCATGAAGCCGGCGTACCAGAAGATGTGCTCCACCTCGTCACTGGTGGGGCTAAGCTCGGCGAAGCCCTCGTCAAAGATCCGCGCATCGCTGGCGTCGCCTTCACCGGATCGAACGACACCGCGTGGGCGATCCAGAAATCTTTGACCGGCCGGCGCGGCGCACTTGTGCCCTTCATTGCCGAGACCGGCGGGCTTAACGCCATGATCGCGGATTCATCCGCACTTCCCGAACAGGTCGTGCGCGATGCCGTGCGGTCGGCGTTCGACAGCGCCGGGCAACGCTGCTCGGCGGCGCGCATCCTCTTCGTCCAGGATGATGCCATGCCGCGCATAAAATCCATGCTGGCCGGCGCTATCGAAGCCCTCGACGTCGGTGATCCGCTCGACTACGCCACCGACATCGGCCCGGTGATCGATGATGCCGCCCAGGATAAGCTTGAAGGCCACAAGGTTCGCATGCAGCGCGAAGGCCGCGAGATCATCGATCTGGCGATGCCGGAATCCTGCCGCGCCGGAACGTACGTCACGCCCGCGCTCTACGAACTCGACCGCGTGAGCCGCCTCGCGGGTGAGGTGTTCGGGCCTGTGCTGCATCTGATCCGCTACGACCGCGGCCACCTGGATCGGGTGATCGCGGCGCTGAACGCCACGGGCTATGGACTGACGCTTGGCCTTCATAGCCGCATCGAGAGTGTCGCCGGCTACGTCGCCGAACATGCCCGCGTCGGCAACCTCTACGTTAACCGCAATCAGATTGGTGCAGTGGTCGGCGTGCAGCCGTTCGGCGGCGAAGGCTTGTCTGGCACGGGCCCGAAAGCGGGAGGCCCGAATTATTTGCTCCGCTTCGCCACCGAGCGCACGCGCTCAACCGACATCACCTCGACGGGGGGGAATTACACGCTGTTAAGAGGGCGCGAGTGAGTTGCAACGCCGCCCCCAACATCACTCATAAAACGCGTAAAACTTCTTGGCGTGTTCAACCACCTCCCACGTTCCCATAAATCCCGCAGGCGTCAGGAATGCATCGCCTGCACGGAAGGTCGCGACCGATCCGTCATCGCTGGTGACGACGATCGCGCCCGCAAGGATGTGGCAGAACTCGCTCTCGGCAAACACGACGCGCCATTTGCCAGGCGCGCTTTCCCAGATGCCGCTGTTGAAGCGGCCATCGGTGCTTGCGAACACATTGATAGCGCTTTGCGCCGGATCACCCGATAGGACGCGCTCAGGCTCCGGGCGGTAGCGTTCGGGCGCTGGTAAAGGGCCCTGGAAGCTGATGACTTTGGGAATTGCGGGCGTCTCGGGCGTGGCGATCATCGTGTGTCCTCACGGGGGTTATCGCGCGATCTTGCAACAGCATCGCACCGGTTGAGCAATGCTAAGCGGCGCACTGCGCGGATGCAATGATTTGTGGACACGAGCGCCGGCGCCGAAAAAATACTATTCAGCTGTCATCACAAAGCAGTCGATGGCCTGACGGCGCAGCTCCGTGCAGGTGCTGGCTGCGCGCTGGGCTTCGAAGCCTCTGAAACGGGCGCGAAAGACCTGGCGGCCCTCTTTCTGCACCGGATGAGTGACGGAGGCATAGCCCGCGAGGAGCGTGTTGGTGCGTGCTTGCACGTTGCTCAACGCCCGCTGCGCGTCGTCGATCGAGCCATAGGCGCCGATCTGGATTTCATAGCGGCCACTGCCTTGGGAAGACGAGCCTTGGGAAGCCGAGCCTTGGGCCGGCAGACCTTGAAGTGTTGCCGCTGGCGTGCCGGGGCTCGACGTTTGCAGCGCCGCAACGCGTTGTTGACCCGCACCAAGTGTTGCGGCCTGGGCCTGGAGCGAGGATGGCGACAGTCCCTTTTGAATTGGGCCGCGCTGATCCGGCGCGGCGGCGCGCAGCTTTTGAACCAGTTTTGGCTTCGCAGCCGCAAGCGGGGCCGCCGCCGGTTTCAACGCTAGGGGGGGAGCGGGCGGCGTCAAAGCATCGGCGGCGCCAAGCATCGTCATTTGATTTTCATAGAGTGCGGTGGCTGGCGCCACATTCGCAGCGGAGACCAGCTTCGGAAGAACCGTCTCGCTCATATCAGTTTCGGCGGGCTCGCTGGTGCTTGCACTGGGCGTGCTGTCAGCGGCAAAGCTTTGCGCAATCGCGTCAGCCGGGGCTTCAGACGATGCCGTCACAACCGGCAGATTGGCGATGTCCGGATCGACGACGGGCGGCTCGACCGACACGGTCTGGCCTAGTTCAGCCGCGGCACCGGAATTGGCTTCATCCGGCGCCATGTCGGTTGTTTCATCGGCGCTTGGGGCCGGGCGCTGCGGCCCCTGGCGCGGCGCCACCATGACGCGTTTGACCTTGAAGACTTCGAGTGGGGCAGCTTCCGCCACCGGCGCAAGACTTGCCGCGTCCTCCAGTGTGGCTATTTGCAACGCAGGCTTTGTGGTCTCAAGGGGCTTTAGCACACCCGTGGCCGGTGCAGCGGCTTTCACAGGTGGCCTGTCCTTAGGCACCAGATCCTTAGGCACCATATCCTTGGCTGCGGGCCGCGCTGCAAGTTTGGGCGCTGATTTGAGCTTGGCGATCAGCGCCGGAGCCGGCTTGCGGGTCTTGACGGTCGAGGCGCGCGTCAGGGCCCGCGTCAGTAGGTTGCGCATTTCGCCGTTGCGGCTGCCGGCGCTGGCGCCGCCAAACACGGCGCCGACGACATGACGGCCGCCACGGCGCACGGACGACACGAGATTGAACCCAGAGGCACGCGTGTAGCCGGTTTTGATGCCATCGATGCCGGCGAAATGGTTCATAAGCGTATTGTGATTGCGGTGCGTGCTGCCGTTGTAGGTAAAGGCGCGGGTCGCAAACAGCGGGTAGTAGGATGGGAAATCATCCTGCAGCCGCAGGCCGAGCGTGATCATGTCACGTGCGCTTGTGACTTGATTGGGGTTGGGCAGCCCCGAGGCATTCTCGAAATGCGTTTTCGACATGCCGAGGTCGCGGGCGCTTGCATTCATCAGGCGCACGAAGTTGGCCTGCGAACCGCCGATCTTTTCGGCCAAGGCCACAGCGACATCATTAGCGGACTTGGTGATGAGCGCGCGGATCGCGTTTGCAACCGTGATCTCTTCGCCCGGCTCCAGATCGAGATTGGACGGGGCGGCGGAGGCGGCTTCCTGGCTGACTTTGATTTTGTCGGACATCGACAGCCGTCCGCTCTCGAGCGTCTCGAATGCCAGATAAAGCGTCATCATTTTGGTCAGCGACGCCGGGTGGCGCAATTCGTCACCGTCGTCGTTGTGCAGGATGGCGCCGGTGTTGGCATCTAAGATCATGGCGGCATGACGCGCGCCCCGGGCCGATGCCGGGGACGACCCTGCGCACACGCAGGTCAGGCTCGCAAAAACGAGCGCAAAAGATGCAACACGCTGCAACAAAACGCCAATCCCTCATGCACCCCCCTCTTAAATCCAAGGGGTGAACCTGCCGATCTAAACAGCCCGAGGTTGCCTGTTGTGCAGGTTCGCCGTGGCTGGCCCCATCCGTAACCGGACAGAAGCAGTTTTTTGGGGCACCTTTTGGGCGCACGGCCGGCGTGCGCTGGTCGTGAGGGCCCAGTGACGTAAAAAAACTAGCAGAGCAGCGCTGACTTACGGTTAAGCGAGACGGTTAAACTGAGGTCACCGCGCGTTTCAAATTGCGCAATTTTGGGGCGCAGAGTGGCTACAATCGGCCCGGGCTGAGCGTTGGTGGCCGCGAGTCTCACGCATACGCAGGTGTCCGTTGCACGAAGCCGGCCCTGGCTGTGCCGGCGCGCAGGCCGGCCGGCGAGCGGATGATGGCCCTGCAACATGGCTGACGCCGGAGACCGCCCGCTCTCGATACCTGCTGGATTACAGGTGCGATAGGTTATTCAACACATTATGATGCGCGCAGGCTGCAGTACGTTGGATTTAGGCGTGCCGCCGTAGCTCGCCTATTCCCAGCCGCAACATAGGTTCCTATATTACACTTCCATATCAGGTTGCGGCTTGGGGCTAGAGCGTGTTGGTCAGACATTCACAAATCCAGGCTCCAATACGGCTCGTTTAATAAGTGGTCCGGCATGGGCCCAGGGCAAGAGTTTGACATGACGATCGACCGTTCCCATTTCCCATCTGCTGGTTTCATGATGGCTGGCAAGGGCGGATCCAAAGACGGCCCGGGTCACGGCGACGACGAGGGTAAGACCGGCATCGTCACCAAGACACGCCCTAAAACCAAGAAGCCGAGCCTTTATAAAGTCCTACTGTTGAACGACGACTACACACCGATGGAATTTGTCGTGCTGGTGTTGCAGCGCTTCTTCAGCAAGGGACAGGAGGACGCGACTCGCATCATGCTACATGTGCATCAAAAGGGTGTCGGTATTTGCGGAGTTTACACCTACGAGGTGGCTGAAACGAAAGTCGCGCAAGTTATGGATTTTTCACGCCAGCATAGTCATCCCCTGCAATGCACCATGGAGAAAGAGTAGGTCTGAATTGACGTCTCTCTCTAAAAATCTCGAGGCCACTCTCCACCGGGCGTTAGAATACGCCAACGTGCGCCGCCACGAGTTCGCTACACTTGAGCATCTGTTGCTGGCGCTGGTCGATGACCGCGATGCGGCAGCTGTCATGCGCGCCTGCTCGGTCGATCTCGATCAGCTGCGCGGACGCCTGGTCGAATATCTTGACAGCGAATTGAAGCCGCTCGTCTCAAAAGCGGCGCGCGATGCGCAACCGACGAATTCGTTTCAGCGAGTCGTGCAGCGCGCCATAGTCCACGTCCAGACGTCGGGCCGCGAAGAGGTCACAGGCGCCAACGTGCTCGTCGGCATTTTCTCGGAGCGCGAAAGCCATGCAGCGTATTTCCTGCAAGAGCAGGAAATGTCACGCTTTGATGCCGTGCAGTATATCGCCCACGGCATCGCCAAGCGGCCGGGCATGTCCGAGCCCCGAGCGGTTCGCGGTACTGGCGCCGATGATGAGCAGGTTAGCGACAGCGACGACAAGAAGCCCGGGGACGCGCTGAACACATATTGCGTCAATCTCAATAAGAAGGCGCGCGACGGCAAAATTGATCCGCTCATCGGGCGCGAGCAAGAGGTTCTGCGCACCATTCAGGTTCTCTGCCGCCGCCAGAAAAACAACCCGCTGTTCGTCGGCGATCCCGGCGTCGGCAAGACAGCCATTGCCGAGGGCTTGGCCCGCAAGATTATTCGCGGCGAAGTCCCTGAAGTGTTGCGTTCGTCGACGATTTTCTCGCTCGACATGGGATTACTGCTCGCCGGCACGCGTTACCGCGGCGACTTTGAGGAGCGTCTCAAGTCCGTGATGAAGGAAATCGAGGCCTATCCGGGCGCGATTCTCTTCATCGACGAGATCCACACCGTCATTGGCGCCGGCGCGACGTCGGGCGGAGCCATGGACGCCTCCAACCTATTGAAGCCGGCGCTGCAGTCGGGGACACTGCGCTGTGTCGGGTCGACAACGTACAAAGAGTACCGCCAGCACTTCGAGAAGGACCGCGCTCTCGTGCGCCGGTTCCAGAAGATCGACGTCAAGGAGCCGACGATCGAAGACACGATCGAGATCCTCAAGGGTCTCAAGGGCGTGTTCGAAGATTATCACAAGCTCAAATACACCAACGAAGCCATCAAGGCAGCGGTCGAGCTGTCGGCCAAATACATCCACGACCGCAAGCTGCCCGACAAGGCGATCGACGTGATCGACGAATCTGGCGCCTCGCAGATGCTGGTGCCGGAGAACAAGCGCAAGAAAAAGATCACGACCAAGGAAATCGAAGCCACGGTCGCGACCATGGCGCGCATTCCGCCAAAGACCGTCACCAAGAGTGACGCCGAGGTGATGGGCAACCTCAATCGCGACTTGAAGCGCTTGGTGTTTGGCCAGGACAAGGCCATTGAAACCTTGACCAGCGCCATCAAGCTGGCGCGTGCGGGCCTGCGCGAACCGGAAAAGCCGATCGGCTGCTACCTGTTCTCCGGTCCAACCGGCGTCGGCAAAACCGAGGTTGCCAAGCAGCTCTCCAATCTGATGGGCGTCGAGCTCTTACGCTTCGACATGTCGGAATACATGGAAAAACATACGGTTTCGCGTCTCATCGGCGCGCCGCCGGGCTATGTCGGCTTCGACCAGGGCGGCCTGCTGACCGATGGCGTCGATCAGCATCCGCACTCGGTTCTGCTGCTGGACGAAATCGAGAAGGCGCACCCGGATCTGTTCAACATCCTGTTGCAGGTGATGGACCACGGCAAGCTGACCGATCACACGGGCAAGTCGATCGACTTCCGCAACGTCGTCCTCATCATGACCACGAACGCGGGCGCGTCCGACATGGCGAAGCCGCCGATGGGCTTCAACCGGCAAAAGCGCGAGGGCGAGGATTCCGAGGCCGTGACCAAGATGTTCACGCCGGAATTCCGCAACCGCCTCGATGCCGTGGTGGCGTTCTCCGGCTTGACGCCTGAGAACATCGCCATGGTCGTGGAGAAGTTCATCTACCAGCTCGAAGCCCAGCTGGCGGACCGTGGCGTGTCGATCGAACTGACAAGCGAAGCCACGCGCTGGCTGGCTGAAAAGGGCTATGACGAAAAGTTTGGTGCGCGTCCGCTTGGCCGCGTCATCCAGGAGTACATCAAAAAGCCGCTGGCCGAAGAACTCCTGTTCGGCAAGCTCGAGCATGGCGGCACCGTCAAGGTGCTCGTCACCGGCAAAGGCGACGACCGGGCGCTGGCCTTTGACTACGTGCCAGCCGATCCGGCGAAGAAGGGCCGCAATCCGGAGGACGACGACGATGACGGGCCGCAGCCAGTGCTCGTCGACGCCACGCCAAAGAAGGCGCTGCCGGGTCCGAAGGACAAGGCCTCGAAATCGTCCGGCACGGTGCCGAGTGTGCCGAGAAGGAAGAAGGACGAGTGAGCTCTTTGCTTGGCGTCGGCGACACGCTTTCCGCGCGCCGGCCGCCGACGCTGTCATCCCGGGGCTCGTCCCCGGGATCCATCGCTCAACGGCCTCCGCCGTCCGCTGAACACTGGATCCCGGCAATAAATGCCGTGATGACACTGAATAAAACGCCGGGTCAGTGATCCGGCGTTATTTTGTTTTTGCGGGCAGTCCTGCTGCAATTATTTGGGCTTGCTGAGGGCAGGAAGCCGGAGTCAAAGCGTCTTAGCCTTCACGTCGGCTAGGGGCCACTGCACTAAATCGCTGCCGCGATAGCCTGCGGCGGCAGGAGACGGGGCTGTATCGGGGTCCCGGTAACGGAATGGGAAGCGTCCTGTCTTGAGGATCAAGGGGTTGTTGAACCCCACCTTGAGACAGGAGATCCC
>JANNEP010000041.1:0-84019 GCA_031378895.1 Hyphomicrobium sp. | reverse complement strand
GTACAGCCGCGATGCACGGTCGATTTGAACATCCAGGCCGGACGTCCCAGTTCGTCGAAATCCGGCAAAGGACCGACGCCGGCAAGGAACATGAGAACGGCGGTGATCGCCTCGGTGATGTTGTCGCCCACAGGGGCACAGCCAGGAATGTTGACGACGGGAAGACCCAAGGCGCTGCGATAACCTTTGCCGAGATAGTCCATGGTTCCCATGGCGTGGGTCACATTGCCTTGCGCCGCGGGAACGCCGCCCCAGGTGGCGCAAGTGCCAACCGCGATCACTGCCGCGGCGTGGGGTGCCATGTCGCTGAGCATCTTCGCCGTTGGATACGGCCGCCACGTGCCGTCGTCCAACTTCTCCATGCCCATCGCCGACCAATAGCCGCCGAAATCTGCAGCGATCGTCTCGTCTGCGACAGACCCTTCGTAGAGCACCACGAACGGCGCATCCAACTCGCCACGCGCCGCCTTGTAGTACGGCTCCATGAATGCATCGCCAGCGGTCACAGCCAGAACGGGGTGGTGCAAGATGATCCTGGGGAGCCCCGGAATCTCATGATTGATGAGCTGTTCAACGCTTGGATTCTGAGCCCCGACCGCGGCCACTGAACAGCCATCGCAACTCATGCCCGCTAACCAGAAGGCGTGAACCTCTTTAATCGGGCCGAGTTCGTTGGCGAAGATGCCGGTGTGGTCGTTGCTGAGCGGCGTGGGGCTCTGCTTCTGCATCGCGTGGCGCTCCGATCGGGTCCATCGCTGCCGTCCAAAGGGTCCGAAAATCCCCGGGCATCCGGCGCGACCGCTTTTAGAGCGTTAACATGCACAGATTGCGTACCGCATGTATATATTGCCCTAGGGACAAGGTTTGATTGCCGAGGTGAAAAGTTCCGGGTCGCTCACATGGGAGCTAAGCGACCGTGGTGGCAGGTCCGCTGCGCTGCCTGCAGCGACGCAGATCGAGTCCATGGGCAGTGCTGCAATGCCAAATGACCTCCAAGAGCCCGCCTTGCGCCGCCGCAAACCAGTGGCCTTTCAGAAAGACCACTCGTGAGTGGGTCTGCACTCACGAGCAGGTCTCATGCGGCATCGACCATTGCCATTGCCTGGCGAGAACCGTCAGAACGGAATGAAGACACCGCCTGTTACCGTGACGGGAGCTTTCGCAGCCACGCCGACCCGGTTGGTAAAGAGGAACGCAGTCTCGTCCAGACGGCTGCCCGGATAATATGTGGTGTCGACGAACACGCTAAATCCCTTCCATGCCGTGTTGGTGTATGTCAGGCCCGCGTCGATCCGTGAATATGTTTCAGTCCGGAATGGACCGGTCCCGAACGGATCCACTTGAGCGGGATTCGCGGTCAAGGATCTCGGACCTTCCCACACCTGCCCGGCCGAAAAGGTAAGTAGGTGCTGCGAGAAATCGCCGCCGAGCGGCACTGTCAGATCGAACCCATACTTGACGAAGAATTCTGCGATATCGGGGATGACCGTACCGCTCGCTTGATTGACCAGATCGCTTTTTGTGACCGGGCTGTAGCTGGCATAGAACGAGAGTGACGTTTGGCCGTTCTGATAGGCGCGCACGCGACCTTCGATATCATACCCCTCACGAATTGACGGCCCGAGAGACAGCGGTAACAAAGTGGCTTGGTTCACTGTGATCTCGTTCGTAAAAGTTGTGTGATACCTGCTCGCGAGGAAATGCCAAACGCCGTCCGGAGAATTGTACTGAAAGCCAAACTCCTCTGTCGCAAGAACCGATTCGGGAGTATTCGGATCCCGCAGCAGCTGGTTCCCGATCACGCTCGGCGGCCGGAAGCCCTCACCATAGTTAGCGAAGATATCGAAGCCGGTGAATGGTGTCACCGTTATGCCAGCCTTTGGCTGAAGCACACCGAGGTTCGGGGAAACCTTGTTCGTGAGGGCGGGATTGGTATGGTCTTCGATATCGAAGTACAGCTGGTCGTATCGCAACCCACCCGTCAGTTTAAGCCACGAGAAAGGCTTCAAATCGCTCTGAATGTAAGCGAACGGGTTGGTCAGAGTGAAGTCCACCAGCGCATTCGTTGCTCGCGCCGCGGGATTGACGCAACCCCCAACGGCGTTTGCCGCGCCGATGGTGCAAATAACATTAGGGATGGTCTTGTTGCCGGCGACGCTCCGGAACTCGTTGCTCTCGGTGTCATCCACTTGCACGCCGGCTCCCACGAGCAGACCTATTGCCATTCCAGCCGGAAGGTCCGAGCGGATGTACTTGTTGATCGCGCCGCCGTAGGTGATGCGATCGTCCTCGGTGATGAATTGGACGCCCGCAGTGTTCGCAGGGACGGGGAGCGTGGGATCTGGGAAAGCAGCATTGCCTTGCCGAGACGCGATGCGCTGGTAGTCGTTGTGCACGATGTAAGCATTGGCCGTGAACGGCTGGTCACCCTTCTCCCCGTAGTTGAAGACCAAGTTTTGCAGTTCGTCAGAGCCGCCATCTGTCGGATTTCTGGCTGCCTTTTCACTTATGGTTCCATTTCTAATCCTGGCGCGATTTGTGAACCCTGGCGAACCGAAATCGCTGTCATAGATCTGAAAACGCAGCGAGGCCGTGCCGTCAAACATCGGAAACAGGAATTTGTTGAACGTATTGTATTGATCCCACTCCGAATTGTCCCGGTAGCCATCAACCGTCGAAGCAACCAGCGAGCCGTATCCTTTCACCTCACCGGCATCGAAACCGAACACGGCGACGCCTCGGGCATATCCGAAGCTCCCGCCTTTGGCCAGGACTCCGGAGGTCGGTTCATCGGCTGTTGTGTAGTGCGCCGAACCGGCGAGCGCATGGGGGCCGACGCGGACATCGAACGGCCCGCGCGTCAGTTCGAAACTATCAATGAGCTCGGGAATAAGCGGGCTAAGATCGCCGTTGCCATTGCTCGAGCGGTGGCTCGCCTGGTTGACGGGCACGCCATCGATGTACACGGCGACGTTGGAACCGTTGGAGCGCGAGGAGAACCCGCGCAGCGTCAACCCGAACCCCACGCCGTTCTGCCCAAAGTCGTTGGCAGAGACGCCGGCAATAGGCTTCAGCAAAGACTGATAGTCTTG
This sequence comes from Hyphomicrobium sp., assembly GCA_031378895.1. Taxonomy (GTDB): domain Bacteria; phylum Pseudomonadota; class Alphaproteobacteria; order Rhizobiales; family Hyphomicrobiaceae; genus Hyphomicrobium_B. The sequence goes on along the minus strand of JANNEP010000041.1, from coordinate 80,927 downwards.
AACGAGACGAGTGGTGTCTTCGGAATACCGGATGACCGTGGTCGACGAAGGATTGGCGGCCTGACTGGACGAGAGTTCGGATTTGGAAATCCCAAGCACGTAGCTCGTCTTTGAGATTGGCGGCAAGCCGAGACTGGGCTCGGCCGAATCGGTCGGCTCCGGAGGCGCGCTGGCCTGAGCTTCGACCGGCTCGGGCGGACTGACCGGTTTGGGTGCGCTCGCCTGTTTCGGTGCGCTGGCTTTCTTGGGCGCACTGGTCTTTTTTGCGGCTATCGACTTTTTAGGCGCCTTCGCCTTATCCGTCTCAACCACGACCGGCGGCAAGGTGGTTTTGCCCTCGCTGGGCGCGTCCTGACCCAATGCGGGCAAAGATATTGCGGTAACATACGCAAGAAATAGCGATGTATTGCGAACTGCACTTCTGCCCTTTTGCATGGCAGATCCCCCGTTGATCGACGCTAAACATTCAAATCAAGTGCAGATGGCCGTGCGTTTTTTTGCTTCCCCAGCGGATTGCGTTTTTGACGCGGCTTCTCGTCCGTGCCGACGCGTAACTACCCGGAAATCCGAATAGATTCAGCGCCCTCACATTGATCGAAAGTTGTTGAAAGTGCCCCCATTGGCGAACGGCCAACTGAACGACCTTCCCCCAGGTCAAGGCGCAGATTGCCGTGGGTTAATGTCCCGGGGCAAGGTCTATTGCCCCGCCCTGAGCATTTTAAGTTCGGCTGCGTGTCCTACCTGCAACAAGGCTTCGGCCGCAATCAACGTGGTGGAGCGAATTGGGCATACGGGACAGGCACCCGCCCTCAAAATCCGGCAGGGACGTGCGCGCGGTGGCTCCGATGGCAACGAGGGTTGAGTGATGCGCAGACCAAATCGCCAATTCATGCGCGCAACACCAGATCGACGTGTTGGCGAACCCTATTGTTCTTGCGAAGTCTGGAGCGGAGGATTAGCGTTAAGCGACTGTGCCACTCGGCTGCGAGGATCGTGCTCATGAGAAAAAACACCCTCTACTGCGACGTTCCAGTGGGTCTTGCAGTCACTGGATTGGTCGATCCGCTCGGCATCCCCGAAATGGGCGAGTGCATGATGCTCATCGCGGTCTTGGGAATCTTTTTTGCAGCGGGCCGCTCAATATTTGAGACTTGGGGAAAGCCGGCTGCACCAGAGCAAACAAGCGTACCGCAAGACCTGAGCGTCGCCAGCGCACTCGCTACCTAAAACTTTCCAGGACCGGACTGCATTCATTGGCCGCGTGAGAGTGGCCAAAAGGCTGGTTTGTGCCTGGGCCATGCCCTCCCGCGCTGACCGCCGCAGCTCAGGGCGTTCGGCGCTTGGTCGGCAGCACGCCTGCGTGCACGCAGCCAGCCACCGCGACGAGCACGGCGGAGCCCAACGCGAGATACGCGGCAGGCCCAATCTCCGCATCCATGCGGAACGGCGGCTGATACATCCGGTAGGCCATCCGCCCCGCTGACAACACACCCAGCATAGCAATCGCGACACCGAGCAGTTTCGGCGAAAGTGGCGCGCGCTCGCGGGCGGCGAGCCACACCAAGCCGATAACAGCGACGGTGATCATGAGAACCAACCAGGCGGTATGCGGCGACGGCAGCCATCCGCTCCAGCTGGTCGGCACGCCGTTCGCGCGCACGGTGCGGTAGAATGTGAAAAAGGTATAGCCGAACAAAAACTGCCCGACAGCGCCGAGCCCTGCCAGCCCCAACCAAGGCGTCATTCCGGGTTGCTCCGCCGCGATCCATGGCTGCGCAACGGCATGTTGTTCCTTGAACCAGAGCCCATGGGCGATGCCGCCGGCGGCGACCGTTATGCAGCCAACCAGCGCCATCCACATGCCACTGAGCACGTCGGCCGCTTTGGCTTGCGACGGCAGGCAATAATACAGGCAGGAGGAACCGAAGATCCCCACGTGCTCGGCAACATCGGCACCGAACGGAGCAGCGTTCATCCGGTAGGCGAGCTGTAGTGCCGCAAGCGTTGCAGCTATGCCAATGATCCTGCCAGCTGTCCGGCCGGAAACCGGACTTCGCTCAGTGGCCGTCAAAGCCACGAGACCAGCGGTGAGCAGTGCCGACAACAGGATCAGTTCCGAAGTCTGCGGAATGGACCACCATGCGGCCTTGCGAACGCCTTCATAGACATAGAAGTCCGTGAATAAGGACGTGATTTGGAAAACCGCGCCCACGAGGGCAAGCCACAGCGCCACGGATAGCCCTCGCATGCCCGACCTCCACTCTTTGACTTATCCAGCCCCGATGATCAGTGCCAACTTATCCCGTAAACCGCAATATTCATATTCTCCCTGGTGACGGGACGGCGATGATCCCGATAGCGCTTGTCAACGCCGGGAACTGAGTGCCCTTCTCGCTCGTTACTGTGGCGGAGGAAAGCGCGCGGCAAAAAGATACGCAGCTTTGGCCGTCATCTCAATAAATTGCGCGGCGAAGTGGAGTCGATCCGATGACGAGCAAAGACCAGCCCGAAGTACGCCAGCTGCGAGTTTATCACCATACGCCCGTGGATACCGCCGACCGGTTCGCCCGTGGGAGCGTGAAGTTCCTGCGATTTCTAGCGGACTCGTTCTTCGGACGCCGCTACGGCCACCGCGCCGTCATCCTCGAAACCGTGGCCGCGGTTCCAGGCATGGTCGGCGGCGCCCTCACGCACCTCAAGGCCTTGCGGCGTTTCGAAGACGACCGTGGATGGATCAAGACGCTCTTGGACGAGGCGCAGAATGAGCGCGCTCACCTCATGACCTTCATCCTGCTGGCCAAGCCTACGTGGTTTGAGCGCTTTCTGATCATCGCCGCGCAAGGCGTGTTCTTCAACCTGTTTTTCTTCTCTTATCTGTTCTGGCCGCGTGTCGCCCACCGCTTCGTCGGCTACCTCGAGGAGGAAGCCGTCGTCAGTTACACGGAGTATCTGGCCGAGATCGACGCAGGAAAGATTGAAAATGTGCCGGCGCCTCTCTATGCGATCGACTATTGGGGTCTCGAGCCCGATGCGCGGCTGCGCGAGGTTGTCATCGCTGTCCGCCTCGACGAAGCCAAGCATCGTGACGTGAACCACGGCTTCGCCGACGACATTGCGGGACGTCCCAGCGGCCAAGCGCCCGCAAACGCCGAACACAGTGATGCGTTGCAGCGTTTGGCCGAGGAAAAACGGGCAAGTGACCAGACGCCCGCGACCCCGGAGCCCTCGAAAGAGAATCCTGGCCGGATCTGAAACGGAAGGCAGCGAATAGGTAGCGATCGTCTATCTGAACCGGAACTTGATCGGCAGCAAAAGAGTAAACGTCTCGCCTGCCATATCACTTGGCGGTACAGGAAGGGGACTGGCGCGGGTGACGACATTGATCGCTTCCGCGTCAAGGGCCGGCGAGCCAGAACTTTTGGCGACGCGCGATGAAACGATGCGGCCCTGGCGATCCATTGTAAATTCGAGATCAACCTCACCTTGGGTCTTGTCGCGCCGCGCCTCGTCTGGGTAGCGCTTGAACCGGTTGACGTGAATGACAAGTTCCTTCGTCCACGTGGCCCGCGCCCTCGAGTGTTGCGGTGTCATGGCCATGCGCGGTGCGGCGGCTGGAGCAGGCGGCGCCTCGACCTTCGGCGGTGCGGTCATCAGTGGCACATTCGTGGTTTCGACCGGAGGCGCTGGTTCCGCTTCTATGGGCTTAGCTTCTGGCTCCTTTTCCGGCTCCTTCTCGACGACTGGTTCCGGCTTGGGCAACGTCACCTCGGGCTCGGGGGCCAGCGGCGACTCTTCGACCTTGGGCGTCTCTTCCGTTTTCGGTTGCTCTTCCGGCTGAAAGGGTGGCGTTTCTGGAGGCGTCTCCTCCGCCACTGGCCCCGGGGCGAGATCAGGTGTGTTGGACTCAGTTGCCACCGGCAGTGGCGCGAGTTCGATAACCACCGCGCCGTCCGGATCGTCCGGTTCGACAGGCTCTTGCCAGCGCATGAGCGAAAAGGCTCCTGCCGCAGCGTGGAGCATCACGACCACGACGGCCGCGCCCATCCACCGCGCGAATTGCCGGCCGGGCATGCCAAGGCGATGGGGCTCTCTAATCATTTCGGTGTCGCAGGAGTACCAGCAGGCTCAGATCCTTGCACTGCTGGCTGGCCAACAACGTCTGTACCCTCAAGACCGACGAGCGCGACTTTCAGGTATCCCGCAGCCCGCAGTAAGTTCATCACCCGCATCAACTCACCGTAAGGCACAGTCTTGTCGGCGCGCAGGAATAACCGTTTCAGCCGGTCCGTTTGCGTCGCGGCATCAAGCGCACCTTGCAGCGCTGTACTGGGTATTATTTCATTGCCAAGCGATACCGTGAGATCGGCCTTGATCGTGATGTACACGGGTTTGTCCGGTCGTACTTGAGGCTTGGAGTTTGAAACCGGCAAATCAACGGCCACATCGACCGTCGATAGCGGTGCGGCGATCATGAAGATGATGAGCAGCACGAGTATAACGTCGATAAACGGCGTGACGTTGATCTCGTGGATCTCTTCGATTTCATCTCTGGAATCATCGAGACGCGAGGCCATGGCTTTACTCCGCCGCCCGCGCGATTTCGACCTTGGTATTGCGGTCCAGATCGCGCGAGACAATGCGCATGACTTCGGCTCCCGCATCGGCGATGTGGCCCTTGTGAGCCGCTATGGCGCGCGCGAACACATTGTAAATGATGACCGCTGGGATGGCGGCGACGAGGCCCATCGCGGTTGCAAGTAAAGCTTCGGCGATACCTGGAGCGACCACGGCAAGGTTCGTTGTCTGCGATTTGGAAATGCCGATGAAACTATTCATGATGCCCCATACCGTGCCGAACAAGCCAACAAACGGGGCCGTCGATCCGATCGTTGCGAGCACGCCCGTACTGCGCGCCATGCGCCGGCCCGCCGCGACTTCCAAACGTTGAAGGCGCGACGCGACACGCTCTTTGATCCCCTCGCGGGATACCATGCCCTGCGACAGCCGCAGCTCCGTGGCGGCGGCATCGATCATGGTTGCGACCAGTCCCGACCCTTGCCCAAGGCGTTGGTACGATTCTGCCAGCGATCTCTCCGAGCTTATCGCGTCGAGCGCGGCAGCGAGCCGGCGCTTGGCTATGACAAGTTCGATGCTCTTTGCCAGCCAAACCGTCCACGTCACGACCGAGGCGAACGCCAGTCCAATCATAACGGCTTGAACGATAACATCCGCATGAATGAACATGCTCCACGGTGACAGATCGCGTGGCAGGTCTGCAGCGCCAAAGGCTGGTAAAAAAGGCTGCGGGACGGGCGGCGCTGCGCCAGGCGCTCCCAACTCTTGGGCGCCAACAGGTGACCCAGAAAGCCAGAAAATGAGCATCGATGCGACCGCAGAGTATTGCAACCGAAGCCCGCAATTCGAGATGGTCCTGACGTCATCAATCATGCTGATTGTCTTCATCCTTGACCCGCGTCAAGGTCAATTGGTGCCACATACAAGGGGCCGGATCCAGCACAAACCGGAACCGGCCACTCGTGTCACGAGCCAGGGCAAGGGCTGCGGGCACGTTTTTAAGGCGCGGTGGCGTGGGGACCGGCAGTAGCGCCGTCACCCTCAGGACGGCGTGCCACCCACGGAGCACTCAGACGCGCCGACATCGCAATAGCCGTCTTCGCGCCAGCCTCCGCATCCCGCAAGATCCCGATGATCTACTCTTCCGTGAACCGTGACCGCTTCATCGTCCGCCTCCTCTTTGAGGATCGGACTCTAACTCAGACTGGAGGAGTTCTGCAGGGTCAGGTCAACCACTGCGCACTTCGCTCACGATGAATCGCAAAATTCCGGTCTCTCATTGCGGGATCAGCATCGCGGCACACCGCAAGCCGCGGGCATGTCGGGGCTATTTCGTCTGTATGCAGAAATTAGAGATATATAATAAAATCAATAAGTGAGTTGGCTGTGGACGCAGTCTGCCGCGAACGGGTCTCTGCGGTTTGGCGGTCACTTTGGCCGCTTTGCACGTGTTTTCTCCCATTTTTGGCGGGTGAAATTCCCGCCGTTTTCGGCATGGGCATCCGCTTTCTCCAGCCTTTGCAGCGAGTTACGCAGCACTGCCACTCCGCGTCCCGGTCAAAAGAACACGTGGCAAACACGTGCCAAACACGCGGTCAAGAACGGGCCAAGCATGTGGCCAAATGCGTGCCAAGCATGATGCCGAGCACGTGCCATACACGCGGCCATCACGTGCAAAGCCTGCAATTTCGGTCGTGGTATTGGCTCTCGGATTCGCTGTCGGGAGCTTGAACTTGCGTCGCGGGCAGTGGGCGTTGAGCCGATTTACCAATAATCCGACCCCATTGTGAACTTCATTAGCTCAGGTTATATAAACCCAGACATGAACTTCTTTAATGGATGCTTGCGTGAGCAACCTGACCTACAAACGTGGACAGATCGAGTGGGCGCTCTGGCGCTCCTTCAGGCCGCTTGGCAGCCGGGACGAGGGTCCGCCTCCGATCTTCAAGACGCGCATCAAGCGGCTCTTGGATCTCGATCGCGAGCTGGATGTGACGCAGTTGGCGTCGAGACCGCCGTCGGACTTCGCCTTTGTGACGTCGTTCGAGGGTGGCAGCGGAGTCGAGGCGGCCTACGCCCCCGCCGATGTGTTCGCCTTGGCCCTTGCCCTCGACCTCCTCGACGTCGGCTTCAAGCAGGGCGAGATCGTCTACGTCATGCGTCATCTGCGCGAGGTGCTCGACGACTGGTATCCGGATCTGATCAAGCGGCCGTCTCTCAATGACCGGCAGAAGCGGCTGGCCGCGCATTTTCCAAAGCTGCCACGTTATGAGCCGGGTCCCGGCAAAGCCGCTCTTGCGGACGCGCGGGTCTTTTTAATCTTGAACCGGATCGAGATCACGGAAGTGCTGGCGGTAGCAGGCGCCAAGCCCGGGCACGCCGTCTTCTTGCAACCCGAGGTTTGTGAAGGCCTGGCCGCGCTCGAGGCTCGGCTTCACGATGTGATGCCGCTGCGGCGGCGCACGGTCATCCTGCTCGAAATAACGGCGATTGCCCAGGCCGTCACGCACTATTTGCATGAGGCACCCGTCGTGGCGCGCGGCCGGCCGCGGCGCGAAAGGTGAGCGAAGGTCCTGCGACAGCAGGACGACGTCTTTTTTGCGACCCTGAAAAGGGTTTTTTTGAAGTTAGGGCCGGCAAATGCCGCGCCCATGATTGAGGAGTAAGCGTTGATGTCAAATAGAGATGGCTTTGGCCGCGATAATCGCGGCCGCTGGCAAAAGGGGTTCTGCCCAAACCCCAATGGCCGTCCCCGCAAGGAGCCGGCGATCAGCGACTCCGATGTCGGCTGGTTCAAGCAGCGCGTCGTCGAGGTGATGGTCAACGGCGAGAAACGGCAGCTCACCCGGCACGAGCTCTTGCTGCATTCGATGTTCGAGCAGGCGATCAAGGGCAAGAGCGTCAATCTCGCTCGTAAGCTGTTCGACCGGTTTGAAGACGTGGACCTGACGTGGGCGCAGGCGCGCGACATGCTGAACCAGGACCGCGAAGCGTTTTTGGACGATTACCATGAACGCGGCAAGTTCGACGACAAGCGCGCCCGCGAGCTGATCGAGCTTCAGGAGATGCTGAGCTACGGCCGGAAACCGAAACCTCGGCGCAAGACGCGCGTCCGCAGGAAGCCGGGTTCTGCGAGCTGGCGCAAGGGCCCGAAACCGCAATCACTGCTCGACCTCGAGAAAGAAGAGGAGGCGGAGATTCGCGCTGAAGAGCGAGAACGCGCGCGCAAGCTCGGTCTGCCGATCGAACCCGAAGACGACGACGACGGAGATGGTCCGGTCGAGTTCTGAAGAACTCGGCCGTCATTCACCGACATTCACAACAACCCTGGAGTAAGTTATGAGTTTTATGCATCACGCGTCCCTCGAACGTATCCCCGTCGAGGCCCTCACCCCTTATGCCGGCAACGCCCGCACGCATTCGAAGGGGCAAATCAAGCAGATCACGAAATCGATCGAACGCTTTGGGTTCACGAATCCGGTTCTCATCGATGACAGCAATGGCATCATCGCCGGACATGGCCGCATTCTCGCGGCAAAGGCGATCGGCATGACGGACGTGCCGTGTCTGCGTCTGAAAGACCTCTCAGACGCCGATAAGCGCGCCTATATCCTAGCGGACAACAAGCTCGCTCTGAACGCCGGCTGGGACAAGGACCTGCTGGCGATCGAGCTGCAGGGCCTGATCGATTTCAAATACGACCTCGATCTGACCGGTTTCTCGATCTGCGAGGTCGACACCGTGATTGGCGAAGCCCGCGACGCGGGCGTCAATGGCTCAGACGGAAACGAGAACGAAATTCCGGAGCCCGCCGCCACGGCCGTGACGCGGCCGGGCGACGTCTGGCAGCTCGGCCGTCACCGGTTGATCTGCGGCGACGCTCAAGACGCGACCGCCTATACCTACCAAGGACAACCACTCCCGCTGATCGTCATGCTGCACGGCTGCACACAGTCAGCTGACGATTTCGCCGCCGGTAGGCGAAAGCAACGGTGCCGCCCAAAGTTTGTTCCATCATTTTCCCGGTCACGAAATTGCCGAATCCCTTTCGACTAGGCTCGGTAACCGCCGGTCCGCCGTGTTCCTGCCAGCAGAACCTGATGCGGCCGGCCTCAAGTATCCAGGAAACTGTAACTATCCCCGGCGGCACGGACAACGCGCCGTACTTGGCGGCGTTCGTTGCTAGTTCGTGAAGCGCGAAACCAAAGTTTTGAGCAGACTCTGGCCGAAGTATTACAGGCGGGCCGTCGATTTTCAACCGGCTGCGCTCAGTAAAAGGGGTCAGGTGAGCGACGACCAGATCCTGCAGATCGGCACCGCGCCAGTTCTTTCCAAGCAGGAGGTCCTGGGACTGCGATAGACCTGCAAGCCTTGCAGAGAAAGACTTTTCGAACGTCTCGACGGACGATGAATGTTTCGCGGTCTGGCGGCTAATGGCTTGAATGACCGCCATCATGTTCTTAGACCGATGCGCTAATTCCTTGGTGACGAACTCCAGCTGTTCCTCGCGGCCCTTCCTATCCGTGACGTCGGCGACGACGCCCACATAGCCAGCAAGTTGGCCTTGTTCATCAAAGCGCGGGCCGCCATGGACTTCGATCCAGCGGGACTGTTGATCCGAGGCACGAAGGATGCGGCATTCGAAATCCCAGGACGTTTCATTGCGCGATCCCTCGGCGAGCAGCAGCTCGATCCTCGCGCGATCGTCTGGATGGACATGAGCGAGAAAGTTTTCTGTTCCCCATTCAGGCGGCGGCGTCTCGTAGCCGAAAATCTGATCATGGCGGCCGGTTCTGACGGCACGATTAGTGGTCATATCGAGATCCCAGGTGCCGAGTTCGCCAGCTTCCACGGCGACCCGCTGCCGGGCTTCAGCGACGCGCAACCGATGGGCATCATGTTCAATATTACGCTTTGACGCTTCGAGTTCGGCGGTGCGTTCAGCCACGCGGCTTTCGAGTAACAGATTAGACGTCTGGAGGTTTTTGTGGGCCGCATCAAGGTCTACAAAATGATCCCGGAACGCCTTCGACACTGAGCCGGCCAGTCCCAACGCGCCAAGCAGCGCCAGAAGAATAAACGCAAGAAGCCACTTGCGCAGTTCGTCGGCCATCGCGGTTCGGCTGGAAAGTAGGCTAAGTTCCTCGATGTCAACCGCCGCCAGTTGCTCACGAATTTTGTCCATCGTGCCTTTGTTGGTATTCTGTAGTACGAGTTCCCGGGCTTCCGCCAATTGGCCGCCGCGTGCCAGTTTGATCGTACTCTCCATTTCGTCGAGCCTCTTGGAAATGAGTGGCTCGACGACGGCTAGCCGTCCCTGTTGCGTGTCGTTGTCGCCCGTTAAGTTACGCAGCTTGTCCCACGGCGTACGCAGCTCGCGAATGGCTTTTTCATAGGGCTCGAGATACTTTGCGTCAGCTGACACGAGGAATCCGCGTTGTCCGGTTTCAGCGTTGACCAGCTTAAGAAGAAGATCTTTCGAAGTGTTTTGGACCAACAAGGTATGTTCGACCCAAAGCAAGGCCGCGTTCAATTTATTGAACAAAACGAGCGCCGCCAAAGCCGCAGCGACTGTGAGTATAACAGCGCCAACGACGACGGCTTTTTGCGATTTTATCAATCGGTCCATCGACTTTCACAAGATACTCTGTGAACAACCGATGCCTAACAGATGTGTATACTGGAAGAAAGATGGAAAACTCTCCGGCAACAGCAGATGGTTAACGGTGGTTTCCCCGGCTTCGACTGAGAAATCGGAGCGATAATGGCAGATGGCCGGCCAGTCAACGAACCCCCTGAGTTTGGCTGCACCGACAAGTACAGAGACCACGTTGGTGCATCTATCTTGGTCACCCAACGCGCTCAAGCTCACGCGATGCTTCCGAAAGTGCGTTGACACAGACAGTTCGACTGCGCTGCGCCGCTGACTCATAGTTTCAACTCAGACGTGGATCGCCTCGTCAGCCCCCGTTGGTGTCCTTATCAGCGTGCGCGCCGAGTTTCATTGGCTGGTAGTCCGGCGTTTCGCGGCGGCAACCGGCAAGGGCAACTGCGGCAAGACACACGGCGAAGATCATAAATTTCATTGGGTTTGGTCCTTTTACAAACTGCGTGAGCCCCGTATCGGGTCTGTTTACGGAATGACTCATGCACAACGCCGTGTCAGGTTGAGAGTTCCGGCAGTTCAATGCGTTGGCGATGGAACAGCAAGGCAATAACTCCGGAATTGTTTCATCCGTTATCGGCTCACTGAGTACCGCCTCCGGGGCTGTTGCTGGCGGTGTGATTGGCGCATCGTTTGACGCCACGGTTTCAACGCTCGCCCTCGGCGTTGCCAGTTGCAGCCTTATCACCCTTGCGACTGTGTTTCTGGTTGAAGGACGATCTGGGTTTTTTGGTCGAAATCGCCCCACTTAGTTTCACAAAAGTTCATGAACCTTAAATGCTCTGTATTTGGGTGCCGGGCGAGCGGTCTTTAGGTTGTCATCTGCGCGGTTTTGCACGACTGCACATGTCCAGTGCGTCGGTCTGAGTTCAGGCCACTTCGCATAGAGAGTTAAGGTGTCACGGGACGCTATTTTCTGCGTAAGGGGCACCGTAACCACGGTCGGTGCTTCCACGTCAACGAATAGCGAACGCTTGTCGCTGGCACTAACGATGCGTGCGATCTTTAGTAAGCGCGGTGGGTGCGAACGCTTCCCTCTGGCTCCAGCGTGTTCTTGGCGGGCGCGCATAACTTCCAGCAGAGGCCGCACTCGCGATAGTCGATCTCGGCAGTACCACCGACTGCCAACTCAGCCATTCGGCCTATCACCATCCGGCCAAAGCCTTGGTGGGTCGGAGGCGCGACTGTGGGTCCACCGTGCTCGAACCACGTCATCACGAACTCCGGCGTGCTGGTGGCAGAGATTTGCCAGTTGATGTGCACGCGGCCCCCGGTGTTTGACAGTGCCCCATACTTGGCGGCGTTAGTTGCCAGTTCATGCAGTGCCATGCCGACCCCTTGGGCAGCGGCCGGTGTCAGGCGCGCAGGCGGCCCGTCGATCAGTACGCGTGTGCCAATCAGGTCCTTGAAATGGGCCAGCTGGGCGGCAATGAGGTCCGCCACGCCGATGCCCTTCCACTCGTTTTTGACCAGCAGGTCCTGGACGGCAGCGAGCCCGTCGATACGCTCAGAGAGACGTGCCACGAACGTCGCCGGGTCACCTCTGCGCGACGTCTGCCTTGCAATCGCTTGCACCACAGTTAGCAGGTTCTTAGATCGATGACTGACCTCCGACATCAGCAACTTGGCGTGCTGCTGGGCGAGCTTGCGGTCGGTTATGTCAAGGTTGGTGGCGAACGCCCGTACAGACTTACCATCTGCGCCATGTTCGGCCGACCACGCTGTCTCGATGCAACGCTCGATCTGGTCGTCACCGAGAACCCGGTATTCGATCTTGCCAGGGACCGAGCCCGTTAAGAATTCCTCTAGCGCAGCCTGCACGCGCGAACGGTCGTCGGCGACGACATGCTCAAGCAGCAGCCGAACGCCGACGGCTTGCTCAATGGCTTCCTCGCGCAACGTGGCATATCCCATGACAGCGGCGAAGTTAGAAGGCGTTTGTATCAGGCCCTCAATCATATCGACATCGACGTATGTCAACCCGGCTGCTTGTGCGGCATGGAGCAATCGAGCTTCGCTCTCTTGCAACGCATCTTTGGCGCGTGTGTGCTCGGTGATATCGCGGGTGAAGCAGCGGCTGTGAACAAAATTACCGTCCTTCCAAAAACCACTCGAGTTGATCTGAACGATCTTGAGGGAGCCGTCTTTGCAGCGCAATCGGGCTTCGTAATCGTGCAGCTTCTCGTCGCGAGACAATCGCGCGAGGATATCGTCAATCGCCTCTTTGCTGGCGTGGAACCCGGCGATGTGGTGGCCGACGTATTCGTCGTGGGAATAGCCCAGAAGCTCTAGCTCGGATTTATTGGCGCGCAGGATGATGCCGTCGGGACCAACCCAGTGCAGACCGATCGTAGCGGTTTCGAAGAAGGCGGTAAGGGTTGCCTCGCTCTCGCGCACGTTTTGGAGCAGCCGGGTGCGATCCAACATGGCAGCGGACTGATCGGCCAACGTTTGCAGGAAAGCAATGTCAGAGGCTTCAAAGTGAGTTTGCCGGTTCGAACCCAATGCTATTGTCCCGAACAGTTGTCCGTGCGCGATAAGCGGCAGGCCGGCATAAGCTTTGATGCCCATTGCCCGCACCCCTGCCGTCGCTTCATCGCAAAGCAGATGAACGTTCTCGACGATCAACGGCCGGCGGGTCTGAGCCACCTGCCCACATAGGTACTGACCAAACCTAATCTGGCGAATAGCGAGCTTTTCATTCTGTTCGACGCCGCGTGAAGACTCGAGAATGAGGGTGTCAGGGGAAGTCGCATCAGTGCGATAGTTGAAATAGTACTTCGCACCCAGTTCTTCGGCGAACGCATCGAAGGCTGCGTTGAGTTGCTCTTGCGGGTGATCTCCGAGGATGAAGCTGTTGGCTAATTGGTTCAGCAATAACAGCCGCCGATTGGCACGGGTGAGTTCTACCGCGTCGTGACCAACCTCCTCGACTGACGTACTGAGTTCAACCTCCGGGCTTTGCAGCGCAACCGAGGGACCGTTGTTGCTGTGGAAGGCCACAGCGTGCGGCAGCTTTGGTTCGTCTTGGCTATTTGCCATCAGCGGCCTTCGATCAATTCTATCGCGCGCCTCTGAAAGAGACGTTACGCGCGTATCGATTGGGGAAACGACACATTCGATTGCCAAGTCATGGCGGCCCCAACCCTACCTCGCAGATGATCGAAGCCCATGACCGCCCTGGACGCATAACTCCCAACCCAGTCGGCAGTTCCCAACGTTTAAACCCCAAATGCTTGTTTAGTCGCTTAGGATGGCCCGTGCCGTTAACTCTGACGCCAACGAGGATGGGGAAGCAGCCGATATTCAACTGTCATCACCTCCCACATAGAGCGTTGCTGGGGCCCCGCGTGTCCGACATCAACACTTATGAGACAAGACGAGCGGCTTGAGGAACGGAGGATTTTTGGCTCATCGTAACCACCTGAGGAGTGGACATGAGACACAAATCCAACACGCCAGGGATTCCGCCAATCCAGACACCGTCTGAGCGGCTTGTCAGAGACATCCGCCGGGCTACCCGCAAGCACTATTCAGCCGAGGACAAAATCCGCATCGTCCTCGATGGCTTGCGCGACGAGGTCACCATCGCCGAGAGCCTGTACTACAGCTGGTCGAAAGAGTTTCTGGAAGCCGGTAAGCGCCGCCTCGCTGGCGACACGGCGCGGTCGGCCACCACCAGCGAAGTCAAAGACCTCAAGCGCCAGGCCGTCGAGCTGAAAGAGGTTGTCGCCGAACAAGCCCTCGAACTGCGCCTGCTTAAAAAAAGCATGACCGGGGATGGGGAGGACGAGGCATGAGATATCCAGCTTACGAAAAACTCGAGATCATCCGCATCGTCGAGCAATCCCACTTGCCGGTGCGGCGCACCCTGGACAAGCTCGGCGTTCTGCCGGGCTCGTTCTATCGCTGGGTTGATCGTTATCAAGCCGGCGGCATCGAAGCGCTGGACGATAAGCCATCGAAGCCGTCACGGGTCTGGAACCGCATTCCCGACGAGATCCGTGAACCGAGGCGCGCCGGGAACGGAGTTCTTGATCGCGGTCCCGCTTCATAAAATCACATAGCTCTGGTGACCGTGCGTTTGGACGAAACCTATTGACTGCTCTAGGAGAGTACAATGACTTTGATCACAACCGCACTCGCAACATTACTAATTGTCGTCGCGATTGGCATCGTGGCCGGATTCGCATTCAATCGCTACGGACGAGGCTGGTGGGCGCGTCAAATCGTTGGTGGCACGCGCAGTGATATCACCAGTGCGTTGGTTGGAATTTCCGGGTCTTTTATTGGCTTCCATCTTGGCGTGGTGCTGGGCCTTTTGCCTTCCCCACTCATGCTGTACCTTGCTGCCGCTGTCGGCGCGGTCGTCGTGCTCTGGGCTTGGCGCGGCAGATAGCAGGTCATCGCGCCAGCGGTAACAGAAGCTGAGCGCCTCACGCGGTGGCGCGAACACGTGTTGGAAGCCTACAATCATCAACCGCGCTACATCTGATCGGATACATCTGATCGGACCCAGTGGCGAAAAAGAATTGACCGGCAGTCCCAGGGGAGCTGCCGGTCCATAATGTTCAGCGGCTATTGGACGGTGATCGCCTGCATGACGACTTTCCCGTCTGTCGTCACTGGCTTGTCCTTATCATCGAACTTAGTATCGCCGTCCGACTCCTCGTGCAGCATCAGGATGAGCTTCGAGCCTGCTTTCACCTCTGACGCCAAGGGCACCGTGACATCCTTGTTTTCGCCTGCCTTTACTGCAGTGTTTCCAAGGATCTTGCCGGCTTTCGTTCCAGTGGCGTCAGCCTCGTGAACGACCAAATAGCCGGCCTTACTTGCAGCGACCGCGGCAGCTGTCACACTCTTGTTCGTGACTTTCTGATCCTTGGCCGATACCGCATCTGTCGATGCCAATGCCGCGCCCGCAAGTCCTACAAGCGAGGCAGCAACCAGAAGAATGCGGATTTTCATGGGGTCCTCCTGTGTTAAGTGGGCCTGTTGCCGACGTAATAGACGCGTGCCCAAATTCAATGCACGAGCGAGATCAAACTAATTCAATTGTGTTGTGCGTTGCAGCAACCAGCAATGGCGGCGAAGCGACAATCGACACGTCAAGCCGGGAGGCGTAACCGCCGTGCCGACGGAACTGCCAACGGTCCATGAACGGGAGCTGCACAGGCTGTTACGCACGCGTTCACGTCGCGTCGTTGCGGACCCGGAGATGAAACGGTGCGCAGTCATCGATTCAGTTCTCGACTTCGACCCGAAGTCGGGGGCAACGGCGACACATTCTGCCGACGCACTCCTCCGCCATATCGAGAGCGAGGGATACGAGCTGGAGTGGATACTGGACACGCATCCTCACGCCGACCACTTTTCCGCAGCCGGCTATCTGAAGGACAAGACCGGCGTGCCCACGGCGATAGGCCAGAAAGTCGTCGAGATCCAAAGACTTTGGCAGGAGAGCTATAACGTTGCAGATTGCTGTCCCGACGACGCGAGGGCTTCAAGATCCGCAGCATGGATAACGAGGTGCTGTTGACAGCGGGGCACACGCTAGCGTCGATTGCCTACATCGTTGGCGACGCGGCCTTCATCCACGACACCCTGTTCATGCCAGACGGCGGCGCAGCACGAGCCGATTTTCCCGGCGGCAGCGCGAGCGCCCTCTGGACAAGCATTCAGCGCATCCTGGCGCTTCCAAACGAAACGCGGCTGTTCACCGGCCACGATTATTGCCCAGGGGGGCGCGAACCCAGATGGGAGAGCACGGTCCCGCAACAGCAATCGGAGAACGTCGACCTCAGGAGGGCGAAAACAGAAGCGGAGTTTGTTTCGCTTCGAGACGCGAAGGACGGGAAACTTCCAAAGCCAAAGCTAATCCTGCATTCGCTACAGGTCAACCTGCGGGGAGGACGGCTGCCGGAACCAGAAAATAACGGCAAGCGTTTTCTCAAGATTCCGCTCGATGCATTCGACGACGCGCCTTGGGAGCAATGATGGAGGTTGCAATGGAAAGAAGAAGTGCGAAGGAACTGGTGGCGCAGGTCACCAAGGATATCGAGACCCTGTCTGCGGAGGAGGCTGTAAAGTTGGCGGGCAAGCCCGACGTCGTATTTGTCGATGTGCGCGAGGGGGAAGCACTTCAAAAGACGGGCACACTTAAAGACGCCGTGCATGTCCCGCGCGGTTTTCTTGAGTTCCAGGCCGATCCAGAAAGCCCGACACACAAGCCAGAACTGAGTAGCGGTAAAAAATTGGTGCTCTATCGCGGCTCGGGAAGCCGCTCGGCATTGGCCACCAAAACTTTGAAAGACATGGGGATAGAAAACGTCGCGCACGTCGCAGGCGGCTTCGCCGCTTCGCAAAAAGCCGGCACATCTGTCGAGGAATCTCGTTGACGTTATCCGGCCAAGCTGAACATTCCTAAAGCCAGCAAAGTGCGTTCTGTCAGGCCCCGTCGATCACAACGGCATCGAAATTAATGTCGGTCAATGTCCGCTTTTGGTCATCCAGATTTGGAACTACCTACTTCCGGAATTGACACTTGGCCAAACTAACAAAAAGCGATTGACGCTTCCAAATTCACAGTTTCTACGTCCATACGATACTCAAGGCGGCCGTGTATAAAAAACGCCTGCGACCACCGCAGGCGTTTTCATTCTCTAGCTGCCCGATTAGCCCGCTTAGGGGACCAACGACAATATCGTTCCGCCAGCCAAAATCAGAAAGTCCACTGGCATCTAATCTCCACGCACCGTTCGGTCAGTCCAACCTTTAGTGTAGTCGGAAATGTATGAGCCCATCACTTTCCGGGGCCACAAGAATGGTGTGATGTATGGTATGAGTAGATTTTCGACCCACAGACCAGGAGGAAAGCATGACCCAGAGCCCATTCGAGGTCCCTCAACAGATGCGCGATATTGCGGACAAGAATGTCGAGCAGGCGCGTGCGGCCTATGATCAGTTCATGGGCGCTATGACGCAAGCAGTAGACATGTGGGCGAAGGCGATGCCGTCAAATGCGATGACATCCGGGTTTAAGGCTGTTCAAGAGCGCGCGACTAGCTTCGCCAAGCAGAACGCAGAAGCGGGTTTTGCGTTGGCAAGCGAACTCGCCAAAGCCAAGGACATACAGGAAGTGTTGGCTCTTCAGAGCCGGCATGCACAAGCCCAGATGCAGGCATATGCTCGTCAGGCGCAGGAGCTTGGCCAGCTCATGACCCAAGCTGCCCAGAGCATACCGCCCCGCAGCTAGACTAGAACCCGCGGCGGCCGATGCATATAATCAGGAGGGCGCCGTCTGGCTCCCTCCCAACGCTGGCCGTCGGCTGGCGCCTTCAAACTTGAAAGAAACCTTTACCTTGACGCGATAGGCTTCCACCTTGCCATCGGTAATGACCAAGTCCTGCGAAATCACTTCTGCGACGCGGAGATCCCGCAGGGTTTTTGCCGCCCTATCCACCGCAGCTTTAGCAGCCTTCTCCCAGGAGTCTGTGCTGGTCCCTACCAGCTCAATCACCTTGTAAACGCTTTCCGTCATTTGAATCTCCATCGACAACCGCGCCGTGGTGTAGCTCACGCCTTCGCCTGCTTCACCCTTCCATATTTGTAGCAAGTGTCAACGCCGGAGCGATAGTGCAGCGGCGTGCCGGAGTAAAAGTGCAGCAGGGCCATCAAACCAGGAGCACGACCACCGCCTGAGCAAGCGCCAGCCGCCGCTCAGCCAACTTCAAATGTGCGAAAAGGTCTGGACAGTACCTAACTGCTTCGCGGCGCTTCAGCGGCTATGAAGATTAGGAGTTCGTTGGCTCGCCATAGATAAGTTCGTAGGCCTTGTCCCAAACCGGACGCGCGTGGCGCTTGATCACGCTTTTTGCGGCCCACTCAGCTTTCTGACGCAGTCGAGCGCACGCGCCGCCATTCACCAGAGCCGCCGCGAAATGCGCCGATACCCCGTTATGGAAACTGAAGATGCGCTTCTCCTATTGACCAGCGTCTGATCAAAGCGTGGCTTGTAAAGCACTCTCGTGTTAAGGCAGGCCCCGATGAAAAAAGAAGACTATGTTTATGGATACTGGGGCAAGGCGCAGTCATCGACAGCAAGCGGACAACCGTGGCATCCGCTTGCTTATCACTCACTTGATGTTGCGGCCGTGGCTGATGCGATCCTGGATCGGTCACCACGAAAACTAGCGCGGATGGCTGCCCTATGCGGCACGACGCCGGAGACGCTGAAGCGCTTTCTGGTGGTGCTTATAGCGCTCCACGACATCGGCAAGTACTCACGTCATTTCCAAGCCAAGAGCGATATCGGCTGGCAGACGAAAGTTCTCGGTGTGCGGCCTGCCCCTCCTGCGGGCGTGCGCCACGACGCCATCGGCTATGCGATGCTCGATCAAGATCGCCTTGACATTGAGCGAACCCTTCGAGGCTACCCTGCCGCGCGAGTGGTCACTTCAGCGGCGTCATCTCGGATTTTGAATGGAGCCGCGCAAGCGGCTTGCGCACTTTTCAACATCGGGCGTGACACACACGGCGTCTTGTCGAATTGCGCACTTCGATTTTCACGCAGCTTCCGGCGCACTCCCGCAGCTCAAAAAGGGGCACAAGAGATAGCCGCGCCTTGTTCGCCCCAAATCCCGCGACGTCAGGTCTCTCATCGCGGCTCGGCCACTCAGCATACGCGCTAACGCCCCGGAACTGGGGACTATTCTGCGACCGTAAAAATGGATAATATTATTATATATCAATGATTTATATGTTGGCTGGGATGCCAGGGTTCGAACCTGGGAATGGCGGAATCAAAATCCGCTGCCTTACCACTTGGCTACATCCCAACACGCGCACTGCCGGGTCGTGCCCCAGCGCGAGGGGTCCGGCGCGCGGCCGCACCATAGTCAGTCCCTTCGACACGGGCAATGGCTTCGCCGCAAGCGATGTCGACCCTCACGTTTCTCTGTAGAGCCTTGTGGTTGCATAGAAAAGGGCTAGAGCCGCCGACGCCATTTAGACCCAAGACGAGAGCTTGCGGGGCCGGTGTCCTGCCGCTATAACCCGCTGCTCTCAGGCGCCATACGTCATTCCCGCGCGCGTCTGGGTGGAATAAAGCCTATCGTTGGCTGACGGTCGGGCGGAGCGTAGCGCAGCCTGGTAGCGCACTTGCTTCGGGAGCAAGGGGTCGGAGGTTCGAATCCTCTCGCTCCGACCAATTCCTTTCTGCTTTGTGCGATACAGGTCCTTGAAGCTGGGTCTGTGCCGGGCTTGCTGAGGCGGCACTGCCCATGGATGACCTCTCGTTCAAGACTGATATGGCATTTACTTACGGCGAGCCATCGCCGATGGGGCCCGGCATCGTGCGACTTGTCGCGCCGAACCCCGGGCCTTTTACGTTCAAGGGCACAAACACCTACCTCGTCGGCTCGACAACCTTGGCGGTGGTCGATCCGGGCCCCGGCGACCCGGCACACCATGAGGCCATTTTAACAGCGGCAGCACGCCGCCCCATCACCCACATTCTCGTGACCCACGCCCATCGCGATCACGCCGATGGCGTTGCAGCCCTGAAAGCGGCGACCGGGGCCAAGGTCTGTGCCTTTCCACGCGACCCAAATGCTGCACGGCTTGCAATCGAAGCCAGTCCATCGGGCAGCACTTTCGTTGACTACGATTTCGCGCCCGATATCGCAATCGCGGGTGGCGATATGATTGCAGGCACCGACTGGGCCGTGACCGCTCTCCACACGCCAGGCCATGCGCCCGATCATCTTTGCTTCGCGCTCGAAGGCCGCGACACCGTGTTTTCCGGAGACCATGTTATGGCCTGGAACACCTCGGTGGTAGCACCGCCCGAGGGCCGCATGGCCGACTACATCCGCTCACTCGAAATCCTGCTCGATCGCACCGACAGCGTGTTTCTGCCAGGACATGGCGGGCGGCTGATGAACCCGCAACGCACGGTCAAAGCCTACCTTCTGCACAGGCGCTGGCGCGAACAGGCGGTGTTCAAGGCCCTGAGCGACGGCGCGACGACTATTCGCCGGATAGTCCCCGCGGTTTACCAGGGTCTGGCGCCACATCTGTTGCCCGCGGCTGTACTTTCCGTACAAGCCCACGTCGAGCATCTGATCGAGAAGGGTCTCGTCGCGACCGATCTGCCGTTGACTCTTGATCGCGATCTTTTTGCCGTTTAGCGCCAGGCTTATCGTCCGTCTTCTTCGCCGTTTTCTTAGGCCCGCCAGGGGCTGGTACGGAGGCTTCGAGGCGGCCGACAATCTCCTTCAAAATTTCCCGGACACGTTCGGCGTTGCGGCCAAAATCGCTGCGGCCGTAGCGTGATGCCGAGCGAACGTCGATGCGCGAGGCTTCATCATCACTGGTGACGCGGATCACCACGTCGTCGGGAAAGCCGAGGAACATCGTCCGGTCGGCCACTTCAATAATGCCAGGCGAGCCAGGATCTTCGTCAGGCGGGGCTTCGAATGTAGTTTTGTAGCGAAGTTTTGCGAGCGCCTGCAACGCACTCTCAAAGGCTTCTTCGGTGGAGCGCGGGACGACAATGGTCTTGATATCCGGATAGCTCGCTTGCTGGAGCTTCGCGAAACGGTCCGCCGGGTAAAGGAGCGGATTGCTGCCGGAAGAGCGCTGCTTTGCCGCCCCGACAAATTCCGGGGGTTGCACAAGGTCTGTCGTCACGTCATTGATCTCGGGCCACTGGCGGCTGGCGACAAAGAGAGCAAGCGGAATGGCCAGCAAAGCCAGAGCCACTCCAGTACCGAAGATGACACGCGAGGCGCCTTGCCGCCCGGTCATCCAGATGTCGAGCCCTGCGATCGCGGCCATCAGCACCACAGCCGCAGATCCGGCAAAAACTGCGGCGGCGATGTTCAAGGCGACGGGTGTCGGCAACGACAAGACCCGATGCAGAAATGCCGTCACAATCAGAAGCACGGCACAGAACAGCGCCAGCCGGCTTGTCCAGCGGGCAAGAAACGAAGGCGCTTGGTCAACTGAATAGACACGTTGCTGCATAGACCACCAGAATATCACACACCCAAACGTTTAGCGCGTCACTGCAAATGGCTTGGGTATGCGAAGCATAGTTGGAAATCCGTCAAAAACGAGAGCAAGACCCGGACGCATCCAAATGTCTCAAGTGTTCTCCCGTGAAAATTGCAAGTGAACACATCGCAGGGTGCCAGGATTTAAGGACAAAAGGCTCACGGAAAAAGTAGCGCCTGCGCCCACGTCCCAGATTCTGTGCCTCGCCTGAAGACCACACGATCGTGCAAGCGGAACGGCCGGCTCATCCAGAACTCGATCTCGCCGGGAACAATGCGAAAACCCGACCAGTAGGGCGGACGCGGGATCGCGCCGATAGCATACTTCGCCGTGTAATTGGCGACCGCGGCCTCAAGCGCAAAGCGTCCGTCCAGAGGCCGCGACTGTTGCGAGGCCCAGGCCCCTATCTGACTGGGACGCGGCCGTGACGCGAAGTAGGCGTCCGCCTCCTCGTCCGGCACAACGGTGACTTGCCCGCGCACGCGCACCTGCCGCTCAAGGCTTTTCCAGTGGAAGACCAAGGCGGCCTTTGGATTGGCGAGCAGCTCACGGCCCTTCGTGCCTTCAAAGTTCGTATAGAAAACGAAACCACGGTTAAGTGCGCTCGCGGGGTCGAGCCCCTTGAGAAGCACCATGCGGACGTTGGGCATGCCGCCGGCATCGACTGTCGCCACTGCCATGGCGTTCGGGTCATTGGGCTCGGAGGCTTGGGCGTCTTTGAACCAATCCTCGAACAGCGCAAAGGGATCAGCCGACGCCGTGAAGTCTGGGCTCGAAGCCAGTGTTGCCGTGCCGGTTGTGGTCGCGGCTTTTTTTGCCGGGCTGTTTTTGGTCATGTCGGTCATGTCAGCGGGTCAAACCTTAATTTTTCAGAACTCAACGTAATTCAGAAAGACAGGTGAAACGGCCGTTTAGTACGTCTTAACTATACACGAGCACAGTAACGCTATTCCGCCTGTCGCGGATTGTAGCGTCCTGTTGAGTAGAGTGCATCGTCATGTCACCAAGTGGTTCACTATTTCCAGTTGCGGCCGCAGGCCTCACGGCTTTCACGCTCGTCGCCGCCATCTTTGTCTCCGCAGACTTTGCAGCTGCTGGCGAAACGAGCCAGCAGCCAGCAAATTGCGCCTGCCCCAATAGCGGCGACAAGTCCTCGGCAAAACCAAAATTCGCCGAATTTCAAAAGCCTCTCGACGAGTCGGATGAAATCGCGGCGCTGGAAAGCGTGCAGTACGCGCTGACCGAAGTCGCTGATGGGTCAAGCTACGTCTGGCACCGTAGCCATGGGCGACTATCGGGAATCGTCAAGCCAACCGCCTCCTTCAAAGACGGACAAGGCGGCATCTGCCGCCGTGTCGTCGTTGTCTTGAATGGCGCCGACACGACAAAAAAAACCGAGGCCGTGGCCTGCCGCCTCGCGAGCGGCGTTTGGCAGCTCGAGGGCTAACCTGAAGAAGCGGCCACCAAGGCCGCTTCCCCTATTCGCTCTAGCTGAGCCCCTCGGCCTTCATGGCACCCTGGACGGCAGGCCGCGCTTCAACACGCTTCATATAGGCGATGACGTTGGGATACCCCCGCGTGTCGAGTATCGCCTGACGCCACTCGGCGAACGCTTGTCAGGGCTGGTCAAAGCTCTCGATGGCTGGGTTGAAGACAACTTCACCGAAATTCTCGCCGCCCAGCAGCGTTACGATATCGAAGGGAGAAAAAATACTCAGCCAGCAACGGGCTGCTAACTGGCAGCTAAGACGCCGCGCTTTAAGCGCTTTTCACCATCTGGACCCCTAAATCCATTTGTGTAGGATGCGGCTCCTGATACCAATCAAAGACTTAAGGATTGACGGCCTAATGACGAGTTCAGAGGCGAACGCAGCCGCGACGGCCGGCACACTGATGGCTGGCAAGCGCGGGCTGATTATGGGCGTCGCCAACAACCGCTCGATCGCCTGGGGAATCGCCAAAGCCTGCGCGGCGCAGGGCGCTGAAATTGCGCTGACCTACCAAGGCGACGCTCTCAAAAAGCGCGTCGAGCCCCTTGCGGCAGAACTTGGCTCAACCGTCGTCCTACCCTGCGATGTGACTGATGCAGCCTCTGTCGACGCCGTCTTTGAAAACCTGGGGAAAAGTTGGGGCCGCCTCGATTTTCTCGTTCACGCGATCGCCTTCTCCGACAAGAACGAACTCGATGGCCGCTACGTCGATACGACGGAAAAAAACTTCACGCAGAGCCTGCTGATCTCCTGTTATTCGTTCACAGCGCTGGCCCAGCGCGCTGAAAAACTGATGCCTAACGGCGGCTCACTGCTGACGCTGACTTACTACGGCGCCGAAAAAGTCATGCCGCACTACAATGTCATGGGCGTGGCGAAAGCTGCCCTTGAAGCCAGCGTCCGTTATCTGGCAGCAGACCTCGGTAAAACAGGCATCCGCGTCAACGCCATCTCGGCAGGACCGATCAAGACCCTGGCGGCCTCCGGCATTTCAGACTTCCGCTACATCCTCAAGTGGAACGAATACAATTCTCCGCTGCGCCGCACAGTGACAATTGAAGACGTTGGCGCATCGGGAATGTACCTGCTGTCTGATCTTGCTCGCGGGGTTACCGGAGAAGTGCACCACGTCGACAGCGGCTATCATGTCCAAGGCATGAAAAACGAGGACGCTCCTGATATTTCGGTCGTCAAGGGCGACGGCGCTTGAGCGGCCAAGACCCGCGCATGTCTATCTTAACGCCGGGCATCTCGCTGTATTTAGTCCGCCACGGCGAGACCGATTGGAACCGCGAAGCCCGGTATCAGGGTCAGAGCGACATTCCCATGAATGACATTGGCCGGGCACAGGCACGTACGAACGGCATTGCCATGCGCAGCCTGATGCCGGAGATCGCTGCCGCCGACTTTGTCTCGAGCCCGCTCATCCGCGCCGTCGAAACAATGGAAATTCTGCGCTCCGAGATGGGGCTGCCCAAGGCAGGCTTCCGTCGCGATCCCCAGCTTCTCGAACTCCATTACGGTCACTGGGAAGGCCAGCTCGCGGCTGATCTGCCGGCGGCCGATCCCGAAGGCATTGCCGGCAAGGCGTCCGACCCTTTCGGCTGGCGGCCGCGGGGCGGGGAAAGCTATGCAGACCTGATGCAGCGGGTCGCTGCCTGGATCGCAACGCTTGACCGCGATACCGTCGCTCTCACCCACGGCGGCGTCAGCCGCGTCGCCCGGGGCGCCATCTTCGGGCTTGAAACGCACCGCGTTCCGTTTCTCGACGTACCGCAGGACAAGACGCTCGTGATCCGCGACGGCGCCATGCAGTGGATCTAGAATTATTTAGCGCACTTTCTTGCCGCTGGCTTTCTTGAGCGTTTTCTTGGCCGGCGTTTCGGTCCCGGAATCCTGCATGCAGGCCTCGCCTGCAGCCGTGCGTTTAGCATCGGAGATGCAGGCCGTTTTCACGGCCTTCGATGTGTTGGCTGGCATTTGCGGCGCTGTGCGCTTGACGGGTGCCACCATCGGCTCGATCTGCGCCGGTCGCGGCGCGACCTCAGGCTCAACCTCCCCGGCGGCGAGCGGCACGCTCGCCAGCAACAGACAGGCCAGCGACAGACAGGCCAGAGAAAGATAGGCCAGTGTCAGGCTGGCCAGCGCAATAGTGGCCGAAACGGTTATGCGGCGGAGCATCGGCCCGATCCCATGACGCAAAGCTTGAAAGCACCAGACCTATATCATGCACGACCGTCCGCGTACGGGGCAATTCTTGCAAAAAGGGGTCTTGCGAATTAGGGCACGGTATATGCGCAAAAAAAGAGCCGGAGAAGCGGCTCTCCGGCTCTTTTCCACTCCAGAGGAGTGCAGTTTGAAAGGCGGCTCGACCGCGGGTGCTCAAACCCTAAGCGGAGATGCCTTTGAGTGGACGGACGGCCATAGACCATCAGTCCAGATACACAAAACTTGGGACGTCATACGCGGCCCTTGCGGCTCGAAAGCCAGGCCAGTCGCATAGTAAGTCGCATCGCTGTCACAACGGTCGATCTCGCGAGACGGCGCAGGCTGCGTTCAGGCAGGCAAAGCGCGCTCGGCCGAGTTGCGGGTACGATACGAACACTTGAGGCAACACGTGGTCTTTTCGCCGATCGATCGATCGCAAGCGTGGCGGAACCTACGGCGAACGCGGTACTGCCCGCCAATTAATCTGCGTCGCACCGCGTTGTCACGCGGTTTGCCCGCGAAGCGGACTTGCCGCGCTCCAGCGGCACTCCTAAGAAAGATGGTGACGCAAGACAGCAACACCCCGTTGCATGACCATCTTACACGGTGGCCTTCGCACCCATCCAGCGCGTGACCTTTGCATGTCCCACAACACGTTCGGCCATCTGTTCCGCATCACGACCTGGGGTGAGAGCCATGGGCCCGCCATCGGCTGTCTCGTCGATGGCTGCCCGCCTGGGATCGCGCTTGAGGCGAGCGAAATTCAAACGTTCCTCGACAAGCGCAAACCCGGACAATCGCGATTCACGACCCAGCGCCGCGAAGCTGATGAGGTGCACATCCTGTCGGGCGTGTTCAACGATCACCGCGGCAAGCAGGTGACGACGGGGGCGCCGATCGCGCTTGAAATCCAAAACACGGATCAGCGTTCGAAAGATTACGGCGATAACAAAGACAAATACCGGCCAGGGCACGCCGACTTCACCTATGACGCCAAATACGGCATTCGCGACTATCGTGGCGGCGGACGCTCATCGGCCCGTGAGACGGCGTCACGGGTCGCGGGCAGCGCGGTCGCCCGCAAGGTGATCCCTGGCGTCAAGATACGCGGCGCGCTCATTCAGGTCGGCCCGCACAAGATCGACCGCAAGCATTGGGACTGGGACGAGGTCGGCAACAATCCGTTTTGGTCGCCCGACGCCAAGGCGGCAGAAACTTGGGCGGCATATCTCGACGGCATTCGCAAATCTGGGTCGTCCGCCGGCGCCATCATTGAAGTTGTCGCCGAGGGTGTTCCCGCAGGATGGGGGGCGCCGCTTTACGGCAAGCTCGACCAGGACCTCGCTTCGGCGATGATGTCGATCAACGCCGTCAAGGGTGTCGAAATCGGCGCGGGGATGGCGGCGGCGGCGCTGACGGGAGAGGACAACGCCGATGAGATGCGCATAGGTAGGGGCGGCAAGCCGAAGTTCCTCTCCAATCACGCCGGTGGCATTCTCGGCGGCATTTCGACGGGGCAGGCGATTGTCTGCCGTTTCGCCGTGAAACCGACCTCTTCGATCCTGACACCGCGCCGCACGATCGATAACAAGGGGCATGAGACCGAGATCGTCACCAAAGGCCGCCATGACCCTTGTGTCGGTATTCGTGCCGTGCCAGTCGGCGAAGCCATGATGGCGATCGTGCTCGCCGACCATTTTCTGCGCCATAGGGGTCAGTGCGGCACATAGACGAAGATCAAAGATGAAGATCTGGGGCCGTTGCAGAGGCACCGCATGTCTCGGTGTTGCGTGTAAGCTGTCATTGTTGCTGCTCTCGCTACGTTTGCAGTCGCAGTTGCTCCGATCCAAAGCGTCGCGGCGGGCGTTAGCCGGATCTGGGGCTTTCAGCAAGGCGGCGCCGGGTTGTCTTCGGCCTTTCAGAATAGGCGTGCAGCGTGCGCAGCTTCGACGCAATCGTCATTCTGACAGGCGCCGGACTGTCCGCCGAAAGCGGCGTTTCGACGTTCCGCGATCCCGACGGTATCTGGGCCAAGTATGACTGGCGCGAGGTCGCAACGCCCGAGGGGTTCGAAATCAACCCAGCCTATGTGCACGAATTCTACAACATGCGGCGAAGGGCACACATCTCCGTCAAACCCAATGCTGCCCATGCCGCCCTCGCACGCCTCGAAGCCGGGCACGGCAACGTTACGATCGTCACGCAAAACGTCGACGCTTTGCATGAAGCTGCAGGCTCAAAGGAACTGATCCACATGCATGGCGAAGCCCTGAAGGCGCTGTGCGCTTCGTGCCGCACAACCCACGTCTGGCATGTCGATCTTTCCGTCACGACCCCGTGCCCATCCTGCGGGCGGACAGGCGCCATGCGCCCCGGCGTCGTTTGGTTCGGCGAGATGCCGTATCATATGCAGCGCATCTCAGAACTTCTCGGCACTTGTGATTTGTTCATTTCAATCGGCACCAGCGGCAACGTCTACCCCGCCGCCGGATTTGCTGCCGAAGCGCGCGCCCATGGCGCGTACACCGTCGAACTCAACCTCGAGCCGTCGCAGGCCGCGAGCGTGTTTCATCAGGCGATTTATGGCCGCGCCACAGAGATCGTCCCGGCCTATGTGGACTTGCTTCTGACGGGCAAGACTTAGCGGCGGAACACAGCCACAGCTTCGACGTGCGGGGTGTAGTGAAACTGATCAATCGGCGTCACGGCTACTAGCCTATAGCTGCCGTCGATCAAGATGCGGGCGTCGCGCGCCAATGTTGCCGGGTTGCACGACACCGCCAGCACCGTTTTAACCTTGGATTTTGCTAGCATCTTGGCCTGGGCTTCGGCGCCGGCGCGCGGCGGGTCAAACACGACGGCATCGAAGTCATTGAGTTCCATCGCCGACAACGGCTCGCGCAAAAGATCACGCACGCGCGCCACAACGGGCTTGATCCCCGTTGCGGTTTTTACCCCTGCAGCCAGCGCCGCGATCGCGATTGCATCACTGTCGAAAGCAGAGACCTTGGCTTTTGCGGCCAGTGCGAATGTGAAGGCTCCGATGCCCGAAAAGAGATCGGCGACCGCCTTGGCTTTGCCGAGTTCGGCAACGAGGAGGCTAGCAATCCTGGTCTCTGCGTCCTCGACAGCTTGCACGAACGCGCCCGGCGGGATGACGACGTCAGCGGTGCCGAACCTCATAAATGGCGGCAACGCCTGATACACCGGATCAGACGCGATACTTAGTCGTGCCAAATTGAGAGCTGCCGCACGGGCTGCGACCCGGGTGCGGACATCCGGCGTCAGCTGGCGTTCAATGCCTTCAAGCGCGACATCGAGTCCGGCGCGGGTCAGCGTGACGGTCAGCCGGGATTCTCCGCGCCGCGCCATCAAAGGCTCGACAAGGTCCCGCAGCCCTGGCAGCGCGGCGACAATCCGGTTATCGAGGACGGGACATTCGGCAAGATCGATGAGGTTGTGGGAGGCCGCTTCGTGAAATCCGAGCGTGACACCCGCGTCGGCGCGCTGCGCCGTGAACACGGCGCGGCGGCGTTTGCCGTGCGGGCTCACAAGAACGCCGACAACCGGTTCAATCCCCCGAGCTGCGAAGGCGGCGATGACTTGGTCCCGCTTCCAGGCTTGGTACACCACAGGCGCCATGTGTTGCAGAGCGCATCCGCCACAGGTTCCGAAATGACGGCACACCGGCGCCACACGGTCGGGACTTGCGGACAGCACGTCTATGAGGCGCCAACGATCGCCCGAGGTGCCCACGCGCACCCGCTCGCCAGCCAGCGTGAACGCTACATAGAGTGGCGCGCCGCTGGCATTGGCAACACCATTCCCCTGGGCTCCAACGCGGGAAATAACAAGCTCTCGGACATCAGTCATCCCGGCGCGCTCCGATCAGAAATTCCGCGTTCCCCGAGCCGCCGAGAATGGGGGAAGGAATAACGCCAAGTACGCTCCATCCGGGCTGACGCGCAAGCCATGTCTCGACAGCAAGAACGGCGGCAGCGTGGACAGCCGGGTCGCGCACGATACCGCCCTTGCCAACAGACTCTGGCCCGGCCTCGAACTGCGGCTTTATCAGCGCCACAAGCCATGCCCCTGGTGCTGCGAACTGCAAGGGCACGGTGAGGGCCTTGTGAAGTGAGATGAAGCTCACATCAGCAACAACGGCATCGATTGCCTGTGGAATGTGTTTCTGGCTCAGAGTTCGCGCGTCCTGCGACTGAAGCGCGACAACGCGAGGGTCCTGGCGCAGACGCGGGTGCATCTGACCGGTTCCGACATCGACGGCATAGACGCGGGCTGCACCGCGCTGAAGCAGGACCTCCGTAAATCCACCGGTCGAAGCGCCGATATCAAGGGCAACGCGGTCCTTGGGATCGAAGCCAAAATGATCGAGCCCAGCGTTGAGCTTTTCAGCACCGCGAGACACGAAGTGCGGTGCATCTGCGACGACTTCAATCTGCGCTACGGCGCTCACTTCGCGCGCGGGCTTTTCACAAATTTCCCCTTCGACGCGCACGAACCTCCGCAACACGAGATCACGTGCCCGCGAACGCGAGGCGGCAAGTCCACGATCCACGAGCATTTGATCCAGGCGCATACAGCTTTGCGTTCCAGTGCTATTGACCCTGACAAGGCCACGCCCCAATCTTTCGGTAAGGGCAAGATCGCGCAAAATGGAGAGCTTTGATGAAAACTGCAATTGCCGCTGCACTAATAACCTTGTTTCTCGCCGCCGCAGCTCATGCCGAGACGCAAGGCACGCCGTCGCCTCAAGGCGCCAAGGTTTTCATTATCGAGCCAAAGGACGGGGCCGCGGTTTCAAGCCCAGTTACGGTCAAATTCGGCATCGAAGGCATGGACGTGGCACCAGCCGGAAGCGACACGCCCAATACGGGGCACCACCATTTGATCATCGATGCCAAGGTCGAAGACCTGGGCACTGCTATTCCTGCCGACGCCAATCATGTGCATTTCGGCAAGGGACAGACAGAAACAGCGGCCGATCTCAAGCCCGGCGAACATACATTGCAGCTCGTTCTCGGCGACAAGAACCACATCCCGCACACCCCGCCCGTCGTCTCGGACGTCATCAAGATCCTGGTGAAGTAACGGCAAGGAGCGCGCGGGCGGCATGCAGGACTGAGTTGGCTCAAGCCCGGCCGCCGCGTTCGCCAATAAGCTGTTCGCGGCCGAGCGCCTTGAACACGGTCTCGATAATGCCAGCCGCTCCGAGGCCGGCAAAATCGTACATCGCCTCCGGCTTGCCGTGGTCGATAAAGACATCTGGCAAAACCTTTGACCGGATGCGTAGACCGCGATCCAAAAGCCCTGCATCTGCAAGATAGTGCAGCACATGACTGCCGAAGCCGCCGATCGAGCCCTCTTCAACAGTGACCAGAACTTCGTGATTCTTTGCCAAGTCCTTTATAAGCTGCGTGTCGAGCGGCTTGGCAAAACGAGCGTCTGCGACAGTTGTTGACAGCCCGAAGCCCGCCAGCTGGTCGGCGGCCTTCAGGCATTCGCCAAGGCGCGTGCCCAAAGACAACAGTGCGATTTTTGAGCCTTGCCGGATGATGCGGCCCTTACCAATCTCAAGCGCAATACCCTCGGCTGGCAAATCAACACCAACGCCTTCCCCGCGCGGATAGCGTAGCGCGCTTGGTCCGTCGTCGATTGCCGCCTGCGTTGCGACCATGTGCACGAGTTCGGCTTCATCGGCCGCCGCCATAATGACGAACCCTGGCAGACAACCGAGATAAGCAAGATCAAATGACCCGGCGTGCGTTGGGCCATCGGCGCCGACCAGCCCCGCACGGTCAATGACGAACCGCACTGGCAAGCGCTGGATCGCAACGTCGTGCACGACCTGATCGTAGGCGCGCTGCAGGAATGTCGAATAGATCGCCGCAAACGGCTTGAAGCCTTCGGTCGCGAGACCGGCCGCGAACGTCACGGCATGCTGCTCGGCAATGCCGACGTCGAACGTGCGGTCTGGAAACGCCTTGCCAAAATGGTCGAGGCCCGTGCCTCCGGGCATCGCGGCCGTGATGGCCACGATCTTGGCGTCCTTGCGGGCTTCGGCGATCAAGCTGTCGGCGAAAACCTTAGTGTAGCTCGGCGCGTTCGGCTTCGGCTTGACCTGCGCGCCGGTGACGGCGTTGAACGTGTTGACACCATGATACTTGTCGTCTGAGGCTTCGGCGGGAGCGTAGCCCTTGCCTTTTTTAGTTACAACATGAACCAGGATCGGCCCCTGCTTGGCGTCACGGACATTCTTCAAGACCGGCAGTAGCTGGTTGAAGTCATGCCCATCCAGAGGTCCGACATAATAAAAGCCAAGCTCCTCGAACCACGCGCCGCCCTGCCAGATATGGCGCGTATATTCCTCCATGCGGGCCGCGCGACGCTCCCATTTCTTTGGCAGGTGTTTCGCCAGCTGCTTGACGTAATCGCGCAGATGCAAATACGTCTCACTTGAAGTCGCGCGCGCGAGGTAGGCCGACAGCGCGCCCGTCGGAGGGGCGATCGACATATCGTTGTCGTTGAGAATGACAATCAGGCGCTCGTCACGTGCCCCGGCGTTGTTGATGGCTTCGTAAGCCATGCCTGCGCTCATGGCGCCGTCACCGATTACGGCGATGACGTTGTTCGTGCCGCCGTTGAGATCGCGGGCGACCGCCATTCCTAGCGCTGCCGATATCGATGTCGATGAATGAGCCGCGCCGAACGGATCGTAGTCACTTTCGTCGCGTTTGGTGAACCCCGAGAGCCCACCCGGCTGGCGCAACGTGCGTATGCGATCGCGCCGCCCAGTGATGATTTTGTGCGGATAAGCCTGATGCCCGACATCCCAAATGAGCCGGTCGCGCGGCGTATCGAACACCCAATGCAGCGCCGTCGTCAACTCGATGACGCCGAGACCGGCGCCAAGGTGCCCACCGGTGACCGACACGGCGTCAATGGTTTCCAGCCGGAGTTCGGCCGCGAATTGCGGGAGGTCGCATTCCTTGAGCTTGCGGAGATCGGCGGGGACGTTGACCCTGTCCAGGAGCGGCGTTTTGCTCACGAGAACCATCCATCTCCGTTTTCGGCGGACAGCACGTCCGGGACTGAGATCCGGCTGTCACAATAACCTTTGAGGGCCTGGCAACAAAGGGCCACGTGCGTGCCGCTGCGCCGCAGCCCGCGCCCCACACATTAGCGCTCCGCGTCGAGCGGCTCGGTGCCTTTGGGGCGCCCGTCGGGTCCAAGGGTCAGCTTTTCGACCTTGGCCTCCGCCTGCTTCAGAAGCCTGTCGCAGTGGTCGCGAAGCGCCTCGCCCCGCTCGTAGTTCGTTATGCTTTCCTCAAGCTCGACATCGCCCCGCTCGAGCCGGCCAACAATGCTTTCAAGCTCCTTGAGCGCCCGCTCAAAGGTCATGTCCTTGATGTCGGAGTGGCCCTTGCCCGGGGCCTTCGTTGTAGTCATGTCCTACAGCCTTCTTGGATTTTCTGGCAGCCACCCGGCGGCTGCGCAGCTTACGCGCCGGTGTCCATCAGCGTTTTGACATGTACCGCTACCGATCTCGCGAGCGCCGTCAAGTTATAGCCGCCTTCCAGCATGGAGACGATGCGGCCCTTAGCGTGCCGCCGGGCTATACCGGCAATCTGCTCGGTTGCCCACATGAAGTCGGCCTCGACGAGCCGGAGACCGCCAAGCGGGTCATCCTCGTGGGCGTCGAACCCCGCTGAGATGATCAAAAAATCAGGGGAAAAATTATTGAGCGGCGTCAGTATTCGTTCGCGGAAGGCCTGCTCAAAAACGTCGCGGCCATCGCCTTCCCGCAGCGGCGCATTGAAAATGTTTCCAACCCCAGTTTCGCTGACGGCACCTGTACCAGGGAAAAGCGGCATTTGGTGCGTGGAGCCATAAAACAGATTTTTGTCCGCCCAGAATATCTCCTGCGTGCCGTTGCCGTGGTGGACGTCGAAATCGACGACCGCAACACGCGTCGCGCCGTGCTTGGCGCGGGTATAGTGTGCAGCGATGGCGGCGTTGTTAAACAGGCAGAAGCCCATGGCGCGGTGGCTTTCTGCGTGATGCCCCGGCGGGCGCACCTGACAGAAGACATTGGCCGCTTCGCCCGTCATGACGGCATCGACGGCTTCCAGACCAGCGCCAACAGCCCGTTGCGAGGCTTCCCATGTGCCCGGCGAGACGACCGTATCGGGATCGATGTGCTCGGAGCCCTGGCCGCGTCCGGCAGCAAAGTGGCGGATGTGTTCGAGATGCTCTTTGGTGTGCGCCAAGGCGATGTAGGTTTCGGCATCGTCCCTGAGCGGCGCCTCGCGCCGGACGAGATCCTTGTAGATGTCGTGGGCCAAAACCTTGTCGATGGCGCGCATCCGGTCAGGCCGCTCGGGGTGATAGGGCCCCGTGTCGTGATTGACGAATGCCGGATGGGTGATGAGCAGAGTTGTCATGGCAAGCGATCAACCGAGCTCGGAAACGCGGGCGATTTTGACGCCAGGCGGCGGTTTGCTGTCGGTGGGCACGAAGAAATCGGGGGCCAGGGGCATCGTCTTGTCGACACGGTACTTGTCGAAATCGGTGACATTGCCGATCTCGTGCAGGAAGCTGTCATCGATCAGAAACTGACCGGTAAAGAACTTGGCTTTCTGTTCGAAAATGAGATGCGCCGCGTCGGCAATAATATCCGTGGTCCGGCTCATGCGGCTGAGCTTGTCGCCACCTGGCACGTTGCGCAGCGCCGACGTCGCAATCGTTGTGCGCGGCCACAAGGCGTTGACCGCGATGCCGTCGTTTTTCAGTTCTTCCGCGAGACCCAGCACACACAGGCTCATGCCGTATTTCGCAATCGAATAGGCGACGTGGCCTGCAAACCATTTGGGGTGCATATCAAGCGGCGGCGACATCATGAGTATGTGCGGATTTTTTGCACGCTTAAGGTGCGGGATGCACAACTTCGACACCAGAAAGGCGCCGCGCGTGTTGATGCCAAACATAAGGTCGAAGCGCTTGAGTTCGGTTTGCTCAGTTGGCGTCAGCGAAATAGCGCTGGCGTTATTGACGCAAATGTCGATGCCGCCAAATGTTGCGACCGTCAGATCGACGGCGCGCTGCACCTCATCCTCGTGGCGGATATCGCAGACAATCGGCAAGGCCATGCCGCCTGCCTCCTGAATTTCTTTGGCGGCGCTGTGGATCGTGCCTTCGAGTTTTGGATTGGGATCGGAAGTTTTTGCCGCAATCGCGATCCTGGCGCCGTCCCGCGCCGCCCGCTTTGCAATGGCAAGACCAATGCCGCGGCTGGCGCCGGTGATAAAGAGCGTCTTACCTTTCAGCGAGGCCATCACTGCATCCTTTTTTTACCGTTCTTGGACGGAGCCTACTCCGCCATTTCGCTGCACGAAAGGTCACTTAGACTTCTCGCCTGAACAACCGGCGCCGGATCCAGCGGAACGGAGCGGTGATCGTCGCCCAGGTCTGCGCGGCGACCTCCAGAATGAAGGCCGGAAGACCAACCATGGGCATGAAAACAAACACATAGAGGGCTTCGCGGGCCGTTCGGGTGAGGAACGTCAGGCCACGTCCGCGCGGCACGTGTACTGGTACAACGGGCCACAGCCTGTTCCACCAACCGCGGACGCGGTCCCAACTCAACAGGCCGAGGACGAGCGATACCAAATAAGGGATTTGGATAGCGCTCGGAATGCCCGAAATCAGCCGGGCGTCCTGCTCTGTCTGGCTCTCAACATCGCGACCGTGGATCTCGACCGCATTGGTCGCGACTTCACCGATGATGTGGCCGGCGGTATCCTGCAACACCTCGGTCGCCTGAGCGACGACACCTACATCGCCGCTGCCCGGGAGTGCGCTGATCTGAATGCGCCCTGGGCCGTCGCGGGTGGTGGTCAGCTCAAAACCGCCGCGCTTGGCCGCGAGCGCGTCGAGGAAATCCCCATAGGTCGCCGACTTGGCAGCCTCACCCAAGCCGCCGACCTCGATTTTTTGCCACAGCCAATTCCGCCCGCCAGCCTGCTGACCCGTGTCCGATTTCAGCATGATCAGCGTGACATCATCCTGGGCCGCGGCACTGACGAGGTCTTCGACGTCGCGGCTCAACTCTGGGCCCTTCGCGGGCGTGAAATAGAGCTTGCCGCCCTCGACGCGGCCGGTCACAAGCGCGGTTTGCCCGCGTATTGAACGGAACGCGCGCGCCAGATGTACGGGATCGAGGGGCTCGACCTGCGCCAGCTTGGTAATGGAATCGAGCTTTGGCGCCGATGGCAAAAAGTTAGCCGCGCCGGGTTCGAGCGCGATCGCACGAATGTTCGATGTGTTCAAAGGGCGGGACAGGTAGGTGACTGTCTCGTCGAACAGCGCTTGGTCTACGAGCTCGATGCCGAGGTTGGGCTTCATTTGGGCCCGCAACTTTGAACCTTGGCGGCGCACAGGAAACGCCCCGGCTTCGGTCACAAGATGGAGGTCTGCATCCTTGGGTAAGCTGTCGAGCGCGCTGCGGTTTTGAAACACACTGTCTTCGGACAGATACAGCGACAGCTTGGTTTCACCTGCGGCCACGGCGTCCGGCGCCAGCGCCGGGAGCACGCGCTGCAGTTCGTCGGGTGTGCCAGCGGTAAATGTTTGCCCCTCGCGGTTGGCGAACTGCCAATGACCTTCGGGCGTTGCATGGGCGGCGAGCGCACCCTTGGGTGCCGCCGTCAGTCCCTTGAGATGGGCAGCAGCTTTGCCGACGGGACCAAGATGCGACGTGGCATGTCCGCCGGCCTTGCCGCCTGCTTCGCCCGCTTCCCGCACGATGTGCGTCAGCCAATTGGCATGGACCGCGGGCACGCTGGCAAAAAACAGTGCGATCAGTGCCAGCGCGCGCACGATGTGGTGACGGAGCCGATGCATCGTCCACTCCTCAGCAAACATCACGCGCGACGCAGGTGGATCGCGCCTCACGACTTTGCCCTCAGCTTCGCAAACCGCGGCGGCCGCTTTTCGAAAAACGCCTGGAAGGCTTCGAGCGCTTCGGGTGAGGTCAACCGCTGCTTGAAGGCGTCAGCTTCTTCATTGGTGCGCGCGACGATGTCGGACACAGCGCCGCGCATCAGGCGGCGAGCGATGGCGAGGGCTTCAGGGGGCTTGGCAGCCAGACGCTGCGCCGCCGCCAACGCCGTCGGCTCAAGCTCGACATCTGGCACAATCGCGTTGACGAAACCGGCGTCCCGCGCCCGCTCGGCACTGAACGTTTCCCCAAGCACGAGCATTTCAAAGGCGCGCTGAGGACCCATCACACGCGGCATCAGCAAGCTTGAGGCCGCTTCCGGGATCAGGCCGAGTTCGAGGAACGGCGTGGAGAAGGACGCTGCTTGCGTCGCATAGACGAGATCGCAGTGGAATAGCATCGTCGTGCCGATGCCGACGGCCTTGCCGTCAACCGCGGCAATCAGCGGCTTTTGCACGCGTGGCAGCAGCCGGATAAACCTCAAAACGTCCTCGCCTAGTCCGCCTGATCCCTTTGCGGTCGCCAGAAAATCGCCAATGTCATTGCCGGCACAAAAAACGCCGCCCGATCCGCAAAACACGTGCGCCGCAATCTCGTCTGAAGCGTCACCGGCTTCGAGTGCGTCCGATAGTACCCGGTACATCGGCCCGGTCAGCGCATTCTTTTTCTCGGGCCGCACCAAGCGAAGCACCTGAACAGGCCCTTCGCGCGTAACGCCGATTTCGCCAGTTATTTTGGGGCCGGTCATGCAAACATCCTTCCGTGCGGATCAACCAGCACCGACTCCGCACCGTTTATGACCGTCTCCGCCAAGCCGCCAGAGGATGAAAGAATGTTCTCGGAAAAGAAGCGCGCCAGAACCGTGTGGTTTGATCCCGGCTCCTCAGTCAGCGCGCCCTTGGCGAGATAGCATGCGCCAGACACCAGCCCGAATAGCCGCAGATAAGGCGTTGCACCAGCGAGCGCGGCGTCGGGTGTTTTTTGTAGGCCCTCCGTCATCCAAAGCGTGGCCTTGTGAAGAGCTTCGAGGCCAGCAGCGAGCCGATCGGCGGTTTGGCCGAGGTCGGTACGGTTGGAGCCGCGCACCGCCTCTGCGATGCTCGCCAAGTCCGCCAAGTATCCCGTTACAACTGCGCCACCTTCGAGCGGCAGTTTGCGCATGACGAGATCGATGGCCTGGATGCCGTTGGTGCCTTCATAGATCGGCAGAATGCGGGCGTCGCGCAAATGCTGGGCGGCGCCTGTCTCCTCCACAAAGCCCATGCCGCCATGAACCTGCACGCCGAGAGACGCCACCTCGACGCCGAAGTCGGTCGAAAGCGCTTTAGCGACCGGCGTCAGCAGGGCAGCGCGATTGAGTGCTGCAGCTTTTTCTTTCCCCGATGCCGGCCGATGCCCGGCATCGAGATCCCGCGCAGTGGCAAAGCAAATCATGCGCGCCGCCTGCGTCATCGCCTTCATGGTCAGCAGCGTGCGGCGGATGTCCGGGTGCTCGATGATCGGGCTCATGCCGGCGCCCTTTGCGACGCTGCTACGGCCCTGGGTGCGATCCTTGGCAAAGGCAATCGCCCGCTGCGTGGCCCGCTCGGCAACCGCAACGCCTTGCATGCCGACCGCCAACCGCGCCGCGTTCATCATCACGAACATCGTTGCCAATCCGCGATGTTCTTCGCCGACGAGGTATCCAACCGCTCCGCCCGTCTCGCCGAATTTCATCACGCACGTCGGGCTCGCCATGATTCCGAGCTTGTGTTCGAGGCCGGCGCAAACAACATCGTTCTTTGCGCCCAGCAACCCATCCGCATGAACGAGAATTTTCGGCACCAGGAACAGCGAGATCCCCCGCGTTCCCGCGGGCGCATCCGGCAGGCGCGCGAGCACGAGGTGGATGATATTCTCCGCCATGTCGTGGTCGCCGTAACTGATGAAAATCTTGGTGCCCGTGATCCGGTACGTGCCGTCACCATGGCGTTCGGCCTTGGTCGTCAGACCAGAAAGATCGGACCCGGCGTGCGGCTCCGTCAGGTTCATGGTGCCGGTCCACCGACCCGCGATCATGTTGGGCAGGTACGCGGCCTTGAGCGCTTCGCTGCCACCGGCCGCAACGGCGTGGATGGCACCTTGAGTGAGCAGCGGGCACATGCCGAATGCCATGTTAGCGGAGTTCCAGATTTCGCAGGCGGCTACCGAGACGATTTCCGGCAAGCCCTGCCCGCCATAGGCTTCGGGACAGGGAAGCGCGCTCCACCCCGCCTCGGCGTATTGCCGGTAGGCATTGCGAAACCCTGAAGGTGTGCGCACGGCCCCATTGACCAGTTGTGATCCCTCGCGATCGCCGCTCCAGTTCAAAGGCGCCAGAACTTCAGCACCAAACTTGCCGGCTTCCTCGATCACCGCCCGGATCGTATCTTCGTCGAGGCCGGGGTAGACCCCGTTTGCCAAGAGGTCATCGAGACCGGCTGCGGTCTTGAGGGCAAAGACGATGTCGTCTACTGGAGCCTGATACGTCATGTGTGGTCCTGGATATGCGGGCTGGATATATAATTCGAGTCGATGTCGCGGATCACGTTTCGCAATAAGGCCTGAGACTATGCCGAATGACGGCGAGAGCAACCCGGTGACCTGTCACAGCAACGATATCGTGCGCCTTCCTGATGCTGAGACCGTAGCGGAGGCTGGCCGCCTGATCCGTCAAGGCGCCCTCGTAGCCTTTCCAACTGAAACGGTTTACGGGCTCGGCGGCGACGCCACCAACGGCGAGGCCGTGGCCCGCATTTTTGCGGCCAAGGGCCGGCCAAGCTTCAATCCGCTGATCGTCCATGTGCTGGAGTTAGGCGAGGCCGGTAAGCTGGGGAATTTCTCATATCAGGCACAGAGATTAGCCGAAGCCTTCTGGCCAGGACCATTGACGCTTGTGGTCCGGCGCGCCGCGAA
The DNA here is from genome assembly GCA_031378895.1 of Hyphomicrobium sp. GTDB lineage: Bacteria > Pseudomonadota > Alphaproteobacteria > Rhizobiales > Hyphomicrobiaceae > Hyphomicrobium_B. The sequence continues at coordinate 41,980 of JANNEP010000041.1, read as the reverse complement.
TACCCCTATCGCAGACCTCGCCTCCGCAGGCCTTCCAACACTCGCGCTTCGCGTCCCCAACCACCCCGTTGCGCGCGCTGTGTTGCGTGCCGCGAGCTGCCCCATTGCCGCGCCGTCGGCCAATCGGTCAGGCCATGTCAGCGCCACCCGCGCCGATCATGTTGCAGCTGATCTCGGCACGCGCGTTGCCATGATCCTCGACGGCGGACCGGCCGTGCATGGGCTTGAATCGACCGTGCTCGATGCGTCCACAGGTTCGATTTCACTGCTGCGACCGGGCGCTGTTCCAGTTGAGACGATTGAAGCTGTCCTAGGTCATCGCCTCGCGCGCATGCCCGGTACCAGTGACCGGCCTGCGTCTCCGGGTCTACTCGCGAGCCACTACGCGACACGCGCGATGATCCGTCTCAACGTCACGGAGACAATCCCCGGCGAAGCTCTTTTGGCTTTTGGCACCCCGCCTGCGGATTTCGCAGGACCGGTCATCAACCTCAGCCCGGCAGGTGATTTGATCGAAGCGGCCGCAACGCTTTTCTCCGCTCTGCGCAAACTGGATGCCAGTGGCGTCGCTACAATCGCTGTGATGCCGATCCCCAACCACGGCCTTGGCGAAGCCATCAACGACCGGTTGCGCCGCGCTGCGGCACCACGAAATATTTAGCGGCCGCTGACCGTAACAATCCGATGCACGACGGGGCCAAGCAGCGCGCTGTCCAAAGCGTAGATCTCAAAACCTTGTTTGGCGTTCTGTACGAGCCCTGACAGCGATGGGGTATAAAGCCAAAACCCCGCATACAGCAGAGCGGTCGTAATGCCGTTTACGATCAAGTACCGGCGCAACATCACAAACCCCGCAGCACGCAACAACCGTTAACACTTTTTTAATCAAAGCACGGCTTCGCCGCCCGACTCAAGGGGCAAGAGGTGGCTTCAAGGTTTTTTGGTGAAGAGGGATCACCAGAAGCCTGGCGCGGTCAAACCAGATTGACCGGCCGCGACCCGGTTTGGCGCGTGACAAAGGCACGAACCTTCGGCCTTAGGCCCAAGGCTGGCCGTTCGACGAAGACCCACGATAGGATCGCGAGCGGTACTGCTAAGGCAAACGCTGCCACCGCAATGCCAAGCGGCTGAATCCCAGGGACCGTATCGATCAACGCCTGCTGGATTGGGCCAGCGTAGATATAGATTCCGAATGACAGATCCATGCGGTTGCAAGCGCCCCGCAGCGGCCCAAAGGTCTTGCTTGCGGCCCACAACGCGGCGTAGCCAAGGAAGAGTGCCGTGGCCAATTCCGTCAGCTGCGTTCCGAGAGCCGCAACGAAGAGTGCGAACAGCGGGATCAAGGCCCAGGCCGATATGATGAGCCTGTCTCTGACGAAATAGGCGGCGGCGCCGGGCCCAAAAAACAGCACGAAATAGCGTAGATTGTCGGTGAATGCATAGTCGTCTGCATTTACGGGTGGTGTCACAAAGACAGCGAGCATGGCAATCGCAAAGCCCAGGATCGCGGCCCCCTTCCACCCAGACCGGAAGAGCCCCATCGCCCCTGCGAGCGCCAGCGCGATATAGCAAATGACTTCGTATTTCAGCGTCCATAGCGAGGTGTTCACGCGGTTGCCGAGCGGCAGGTTTTCAAAGACACCAGGAAGCGGTGCCGATCCCGTCGATAGGCTCAGCGTCTTGACAATGTAGGCTGGCAGACCTGCACTCAAATAGTACTGAGCCGGCCCGAGGGTGCTCATCACGGCACCCAAAATGAGTGCTGTCAGCAGGACACAGACAACAAGCCCCGGAAAGATCCGCAGGATGCGCGCCACTGCAAAGTCCAGCACGCTGCGGCTGCGGTCGAAGCTCTGCGCAACAAGAAGTCCGCTCAGAAAGAAAAAGACCTGGACCGCGTGTTCGCCCAGCGACCACCCGGTGATTGACGTTAGCGGCTCCGCGGCGGACGTCCCGGAATAGAACAGGTAGCTGTGCGAAATCAGCACCAACGATGCCATTAGGCAGCGCAGGACGCCGAAGCTATTGCGCTCGGGAACCATAATATCCCCGAGATAGGGGCGTTGCGATAGCCTGGACGGCAGCTTAGCGTTCATGGCGCGGTTAACCTGGGTGTTTGGGGTGAGAGCGTTTCCCAAAAAATCCAAGCATCAACCATGCCAAAATGGTAAACGCGGCGCCCCGCAAGTCAGCGGCGTGAAGCGCTTAAGCCGTCGGCGCCACCTTGAGCTTTTGCCGCTCGGCCTCCATGGCCGCGGCCTGCGACGGCCAGCTCGCACCGATCCAATCGTCGGTTCCAAACAGCCAGTACCAGAACCGGTTCCGGCGATGATACCGCTCGATCATCAAACGGTTCATGGTGTCCATATGGCCCGTGAGAGCCGTCAATGTCTCGATCGGCCGCTCATTGTCGCGATCGAGATTGGTCAGGTGATTTGATATCGCGGCGATGTCGCCGGCTGCCTCCGAGCGCCACTGATCGATAGAGCCGGCCAGCGTGTGCTGATTCTTATTGAGTTTCATGATAGCATCGTGAACTTCGCCGAGACCTTGGGCATAGGCTTGATGCTTTGCCGCCGCCGTCTCGATATCGGCTGCTAGCGCCTGCTCGACTGCCGTCATGCGCTCGACCAGCTGCACACCAAGTTCGTTGGTCGCTGCCTGCTGCGCCTGATAGGAACTCGTCAGCGCCGTCACACGTTCGAGAACCGGACCTGACCCATCGCCCTTATTGCGTTCAAATCCGGTGATCAGCGCTTCCATGCGGCTGGTGCTTGCCGTGTTGGCCGCCAGCGCCCGCGCGATTGCACCTTCCAACGTTTTCAGCCGGTCAGCGACATCGCTTTCGCTCCTGGGCTCTCCCGAAAGCAGCGCTTCCTCAATAATATCGAGGCGATTGGTAAGCGGCGTGAAATCAATCGCTTGCCTGATGCGATCGACGAGTTGCGATGAGGTCGCTTTGTCACTGACGGTTTGGCGCACAGCCATCTCGAGGTCTTGCAGCCGCGTCGACAGCAAGGCCCAAGACTGTGACATCTCCTGCAATCGTAGTTCGAGGCTCGTCTCGATGGTCTCGAGTTTTTCCACCAGAGTGTCGGGAGTTCCGATTGAGCGCGTTTGGGTCACGGCTTGCTCCAGTGTCTGCATGCGATCATGGAGCCCCGGCTGCAGGCGCCCTTGATCATCGCGGTGTACCTGGTTGTCCCGGCTCAAATCCTTGAGCACCCCAGAAACCACTTGGCGCTCACTGGCGAGATCGTTGCTTAACGCTCGCACGATTTGTTCGAGCGCTTCGATACGGGTGTTCTGGATGCTATCGGTCGGCGTGCCGGCAAATTCCGAGCGATAAATGCGTGAGCTATCGGGTGCATAGCGTGGAATTTCAGGGGCAGGCATGCGCCCGTAACGGTCGGCATTCACAGGCGCATACCGCGGCTCAGACGAATACCGCGTCAAGGGTGGCAACGGCTCAACCGTATCGCGGCCCATCGGTCGCGCCGTGTGCCGGGCGAGAAGGCCGAGACCCGTAAACTCGGTGCGCTGGTCGAGAAGCACAAACAGCAAATCCTCGATGCCCGCCGGCGAATTGCGCCGCGAAGCATTAACAGCCGAGAGCCGCAAGACTTCGGCAAACTCCTCTGACCGGTGCGGCATTCCTTTGCCAATGGGCAAGCCAACAGGAATTTCGCTCGCAATGATGGTCGCTGTTTCACGGCGAAGGGCCGCGACGCGAACTCCGCGCGCTTCCAAGGCTTCTGCCGCAGCGTCGATGCGCGTCAGCGCGTGCAGCAGGTGTTCGAGCCGGACTTCGCCAGCACGATGTGCAAGGGCGATGTCGTAGGCGTGGTTGGAGCAGGCGAGTACCGTATCATCGACCCAGATCGGGCCCGTGCGAAATCCGCCGCGCTGCCCGTTTGGCGTGCCGGGAAGCTCGCTGGCATTGGCCAAATCAGGCGGCGTGCCGCTCCAGGTCTGCGGTGTGCGCAGATCGAGGTCTTCGCCCCTGTAACCCATCTCGTCGTGTCTCCTTAACGTCTCACGTGCGTGCGACCGCCAAGCGATCCTTGTTTCAATGGCCGCGCGCCAACTCAGCCCGCGGGGGCGATCAGATCTTAGGTTATCCAAAACCCCGCATAAAATCTTAGGGCTCGAAAACGGCAGCCTCTTGACTGTCTTAGAATTTAGAATAGCGGCGATTCAATTCGCCCGCGAGGGCCTGAATCAGCAACTCTCAACTTTGGTCAACGCCGGAAAATACAGGCGCGGCACGGGTTGGTTCGGGCAATTGGCCGTCTAGCCCATGGCTTTGGCTGACTGGAACCCGAATCGATCACGGGACGCGCGCTTTTACCGCGATCGCCCCGAGGCATTAAGGAAGTGTCGCCGGGATCGGAGTCTGCAGCTCCGGGCCCTCGGCGCGCGGGTTGTTGAGAATCGCAGTGACGGCGATGATCTCAAGCAGGCCTTCGTTCGCTGGCGTCAGCAAATCTTGTACAGGGACGCTGCTCCCTGGCCTGCAATCGAGCCAGCGCTCGAAGGCGGCGGGCTCGAGGATTACGGGCATCCGGTCGTGAATGGGGGCCATATCGGCATTTGCGGCGGTCGTGAGGATGGCCATGGTTTCAAGCTCGCTGCCGTCGGCGCCGAGCCAGTGCTCCCAGACACCGGCCAGGGCAAAAAGGGCGCAGCTTTTGAGGCGGACTAAATGCGGCTGCTTGGCGCCGGGCCGGCCCGTCCATTCATAAAAGCCATCTGCCGGCACGAGACAGCGCCGGTGGCGTAACGCACCGCGAAACGAGGGTTTGACCGCGGCCGTTTCTGAGCGTGCATTGATCAATGTTGCAAACACGCGTGGATCCTTCACCCACGGCGGGATCAGACCCCAGCGCACGAGCCGGGCTTCGGATTTGTGTGCCCGCCGAGCGCCGGTTACTTGAGTTTGTGTTGAGCGAACAATCAGAACAGGCTGCGCCGGGGCGATATTGTAGCGCGGCGGAAAGTCTTCCAGTCCGTCACAGGCGAACATGTGGCGAACTTCGTCGGCCGACGAGGTCAGACTGTAGCGCGAACACATGGCGGGCCGGCTCCGTTGGGATTAGGAGGGAAGCATAGTGCCTATCGACGTGCTGGCGCCAAGAATCGATGCTACACCCTCGGCGATGACGCTGAAGGAACACCGCCGTAGTGGCGCGCAATTGCCGGGATTGAAGCGGATACTTGCCGTTATAGCGCTCGCGTGCCTGCCGCAGATCGCACTCGCGGCGCCGGATACAAAACCGTATGACGACAAACTCATGCGTCTCTCTGAGCTCCTTGGAGCGGTCCATTATTTGCGCGAACTGTGCGGCGCCAACGAGGGCCAGTACTGGCGTGACCGCATGCGCGACCTCATGGACGCCGAAGGCTCGTCGGCCTTGCGGCGCGCCCGCCTGACGCGCGCATTCAATCAGGGCTATCGCAGCTACAGCCGGACCTACAATACCTGCAGCCCCTCGGCTCAAACGGCCATCACGCGCTTTCTCACCGAGGGCACGCAGTTGTCCGAGGGCCTTGTCAAAGGTTTTCCCTAAAGCACACCAATCAGCACACGATGCATCGTATGAGGACCATGCACTGCGATTTACTGTGAATTGTTGCAACTACGACCTTTCGCTTTCGGCCGTGCTACCTCACAAGAATGGGCCGGGGTGGCTTGCGGTTTTTGGGGACATGGATGGGGTGGCATGAAGTGTTTTGAAGAGTTCGATACGGACAACCCCAATCTCAAGGCGCTGGATCTGATCCTTGCAGCCTGGGATGAGGGTGTCGACACCGGCGTGGCGCCGCAACAGATGGCTTATGCGGCGCTATTTACCGCTCTGACCGACCTGGTTGCCATCTATGGCGAAGATGCGGTGATCCACCTGACGCGCGGGCTTGAAAAGCGCATCGGCGAAGGCGAATTCACGCTCGCACGCCGGGATCAGTAATTAGAATTTTCCAGCTTTCCAGACCACTTCCGCAAGCAGCAGCGCGCCAAAGCCTGCGAGCACGACCCCGGCTACGCGATTGATGGCGCGCAGCCGCCCGGCGTCGATGAGATGCCGGTAGCGGGCGATCAGGTTCGACAAGCTGATCCACCACAACATGCTGCCGCACATGATGGCCGCAACCATAAACAAAACATCAATCGTCGAATGCACCTCAACAAAGGTGCTGACACCGCCAAAAATAGCGAACAGCCCGAGCACGGCGCCAGGATTGCTGATCGTTAGGAAGAAGGTCTGCGGGATGTCCCAAACGAAGTCCTTGAGGCTGGCGTTAGCGGCCTCGGCCTCCGAGGTCATGCGAATGCGCGGCATCGTCACGTAGAGCTTCCAGCCAAACGCCATCAGCGCAAATCCGCCGATCACCTGAATTATTGCGCGGTTGGATTGTACGGCCCCTGAAATCGCACCGACGCCGAGCCCGGCACACAGTGCAATCAGCCCGTCGCCCATGACCGAGCCGATGCCAGCGGCGACGCCGCCCCAAAATCCCCGTTCAATGGCGCGCTGAATGCACAGCACGTTGACCGGACCGACGGGGGCCGCGACTAGCACGCCTATCAGCAGTCCAACCGGAATGATAAAGGGGTTAGGGAAGTAGTCCATCAGCTCCTGCGTTGACACAACCTGACGTGGCCTACTGGACCCGTGAACAGGCGCCACACGAGGCGCGGGTCGCCAGAACCGGATGAAAGCGCGGTACCAATGCGCGACGCCCACTCCAACGCAACGCTAGCCAGTAAAAATAGTTGCCCGACTGGACGAGCCCGCACGAAACTCCCGCGATCACTGGTAGTTGTGCTCGCCGCCGTTGTCCATGGCCTCGGCACTTCAGTTGCTACTGCTTTGGACACCACACCGCTACCAACACAGGTCGCTGACTTGCGCGAGTTGCTTATCGCCGCCGTTCGCTCCGGCAACGCTGATGATCTCAAAGTAGCTCTTGAGTGGAACGAGGTGCGTCCAGACCTCGGATTTGACTCAAATGTCGAACCCATTGGCGCCCTCAAAGCCGCCTCGGCAGATGGCGCAGGCCATGAAACACTGGCGGCACTCGGCGATATACTCGAGCTTCCACCTGCGGCATTGCCACTCGGCAAAGACCTCGAGAACAACCTGATCTACGTCTGGCCATATCTCGCAGAAAAGCCGCTCGACACCCTTTCCGCCGCCGAACTGGTGGACCTGTATCGCTTGGTGCCTGCGGCCAAGGTCTCGGAAATGCGGGAGAAAAAGCGCTGGACCTGGTGGCGGCTCGTCATCGGTGCCGACGGAAACTGGCACATGTTCAAAAAAATGGACTGAAAGGCCTAGTCCACGCCATGCGCGGTACGCAGGGAACCATGACGTCACGGGGGGGTTGGTCGCAGACCACTTCTCTGGTTTAAAGTCTTCATAGTTCAAGTGAACACTGAGGTATAGCGTGATGAAGAGACTATCAGTTGCGGTTGTAGCACTTGCGGCATTCGGCTACGCCGCGCCGGCAAATGCCTTCCATCCGTTCGATGAAACGTATGGCTACGTGATGCCGAAAAAATTTCAACGCGGCCAGAAAGAAACGCCGCCCTCCTTGTTCGGCATTTCGAAGCCGGAAACCGCTGCGAAGAAATCTCAGGCTAAGAAAGTTGCCAAAGGCCCGTCTGAACTCGACGGCGGCGGCCGCCCGAACATTTCAGCCACTGCCCCTCCGACGGTCTCTTTTCCAAATAACTACGGCGCCGGCAAGATCGTCATCGATACCGCAGGACGCAAACTCTACTACGTTCTCTCGTCGTCCTCCGCTTATAAATATCCTATCGCGGTCGGCCGCCAGGGTTTCACCTGGAGCGGCACCCAGAAGATCTCGAAAAAAGTTTCTTGGCCGGATTGGCGCCCGCCCGCTGAAATGCTTGAGCGCAAACCGGAGCTACCGGAGCTCATGACCGGCGGCGTGCGCAACCCGCTCGGAGCCATGGCGCTCTACCTCGGCAATTCGCTGTATCGCATTCATGGCACGAACGACGCCAAGACCATTGGTCAGGCGGCGTCGTCAGGATGTATCCGCATGACCAACGGTCACGTGATGCACCTTGCGAAAATCTCAGGCATTGGCACGACGGTGCACGTCTTGAACAAGCTGCCGTCGAACATCGCCAAGGCGGCAAAGCCGGGATCGGACGGTTGAACCGGATTACCGGACCAAGTGGAACAACAGATCGTGGAGCGGCGACGGACCCGACATCAGGTTGACGCCAAGAGCCGCCTTTGCGAGATAAAGCGCTGCAAACACGGGTAGCGACGCAAAGATTGCGACCATCGACAAGACAAATGCCTCGGCCCAGCTCATCGGCTTGGCCGGGGACATCGCGTTGCGAAGGGCGCTTGTGAACATGTCATTCCGGGACAGCGGTTAAGGATGCATCCTCTTTCGCAAGCCCGGGGCCAAATCTGTTAAGGCGGTCCGTTAAGACACCAAGTTAACGTCGCCCGTTCTCGAGGAATGTGACTGGCTCGCCCTGGCCGGAGCCTAGAATTTGCCCGTCCCACATGACCCGGTGGCCTCGCACGATCGTCCCAACCGGCCAACCGGTCACGGTGACACCATCATAGGGCGTCCAGCCGCAGCGGCTCTCGATCCAGGCGTTGGTAATCGTCGCGCGCCGTTTTACATCAACAATCGTGAAGTCTGCGTCGTAGCCAACAGCGATGCGCCCCTTGCCGCGAATTCCAAAGAGACGCTGCGGCCCGTGGCTAGTGAGATCGACAAAGCGTTGCAGGCTGAGACGCCCGGCGTTGACATGGTCAAGCATGACCGGCACGAGCGTCTGCACACCAGTCATGCCCGAATGTGTGCCGGGGTAGACGAGGTCTTTTTCGGCGCGCGTGTGCGGAGCGTGGTCTGACCCCAGCACATCAACAACACCATTAGCCACCGCCGCCCAGATCGCCGCTCTGTGGCGTGCGTCGCGCACCGGCGGGTTCATCTGCGCATAGGCGCCGAGCCGTTCGTAGCACTCGGGTCCTTCCAGCGTCAGATGATGCGGCGTCACTTCGACACTCGCAAAATCCTTATGGTGCGCGAGAAACGCCATTTCCTCCGCTGTAGAAACGTGCAGCACATGCACGCGCCGGCTGTGCTTCTCGGCGAGGCTGACAAGCCGCTTGGTCGCGATCAACGCCGCTTCGGGATCGCGCCATTCGGGATGCGAGGAGGGGTCACCGGTGCGGCGCAGACCCATGCGGGCTTTGAGACGCGCCTCATCCTCGGCGTGGAACGACGCGCGGCGGGAAATTTTTGCGATAATCGACGACAGCGTCGGCTCATCATCGACGAGCAGATCGCCGGTCGACGACCCCATGAACACCTTGATGCCCGCTGAACCTTCGAGCCGTTCAAGGTTTGGAATATTTTCGACGTTGTCGTGCGTACCACCAACGAAGAAGGCAAAATCGCAGAACATGCGGTGACGAGCACGGTGGACTTTATCGGCGAGCGTGGCCGCCGACGTTGTCAGCGGCTTGGTGTTCGGCATCTCGAAGACGGCTGTGATACCGCCAGCTACAGCAGCGCGGCTGCCGGTCTCCAAATCCTCTTTATGTTCCAGACCCGGTTCGCGGAAATGCACCTGGGTGTCGATGACGCCGGGCAGAATGTGCAGGCCCTTGACGTCGATAATCTTAGCTGCATTGGCGCTATTGAGATTGCCAATGGCGGTAATGCGCCCGCCCGTGACGCCGGCATCCCGGATGCCCTCGCCGTCGTGATTGACGATCGTGCCGCCTTTGAGGATGAGGTCGAAGGTTTCTGGCATGCGCGGCTGGTCCTTGCAGCGGGGGCAACGGCTTGCGTTCAGTCTATGACCCGCATACGTAACTCTTGACGCCCTTGCAATCCTTCAGGTTCACCTATGCGTCCGCAAAAAATTGCTCAAATCGCAGACCGCGGTGCTATCAGCGTCATCGGCGCAGACGCCGCCAAGCTGTTGCAGGGTCTTGTTACCAACGAAATCGCGACGCTCGAGACGAATCCGGACGACGTTGCTTTTGAGGCCGCGGCGGCCCACGCGGGCCTGCTATCCCCACAGGGCAAAATCCTGTTTGAGTTCTTCTGCGTCCGCACGCTTGACGGCTTCGTTCTGGACGTCGCACGCGACAAAGCGACCGAGCTTGCCAAGCGGCTCTCGATGTACAAGCTGCGCGCCGCCGCCGATATCAAGGTCGTGTCCGATCATTATCAGGTCTTGGCGTTGTGGGGGCCGGATGCCTGCTCATCCGGACCAACCACCAGCACCGTTGCCTTCCGCGACCCGCGCCATGTGGACCTTGGAACAAGAATTCTCGCAGAGGCCCGCTTCGCAACCGATATTGCCTCCGCGACCAACGGCTTCAAGTGCGATGCCGCCGCCTATCACACTCACCGTATAGCGCTTGGCGTCCCCGAGGGCGGCAAGGACTACGATTTCGGCGACGCTTACCCGCACGAAGCCGATTTCGACCTGTTCAATGGCGTCTCGTTCACAAAGGGCTGCTACGTCGGCCAGGAAGTCGTGGCGCGGATGCAGAATAAGACGGTTGTGCGCAAACGCGTCGTGCGGGTGACGGGTTCGAGCAACCTCACCAACGGCTCCGATATTTTTCTCGGCGAAGCGCACATAGGCCGCCTTGGATCGGTCGACGGCGTCAACGCTCTCGCCATGCTACGCCTCGACCGCGCCCTCGAGGCGATCGAGAAAGGTATCACACTGACTTCAAACAGTATCGCAGTGACGCCCAGCGCGGATGCCCTCGAACGCTATCGCGCAACCGTCGCGGCGCGGCCCACGGCCTTTGGACTGCCCTGATGTCTGTCACTCGAATTGAGCGCTGTCCCTGGCCCGGCATCGCCGATCCGGAGTACGCGCGCTATCACGATGAGGAATGGGGCGTGCCCCTAACCGATGACCGGGCGCTGTTTGAAAAGCTGGTGCTCGAAGGCTTCCAAGCGGGTCTGTCGTGGCTGACGATCCTCAAGAAGCGCGACAATTTCCGCGGCGCGTTTCACGGCTTTGATGCGGGGAAAATTGCCCGCTATGGCGCCCGCGACATCGACCGGCTCATGAATGACGCCGGGATAGTTCGCAACAAACTCAAGATCGAAGCCACGATCGACAATGCGAAAGCCTATCTCTCGCTCTCCTCTCGCCAGACCCTTACGCACTTCATGTGGAATTTTCTGGAGGCCGGTCCGATTCAAAACCGGCTGGCGAGCATCAAAGACGCGCCTGCTTCGACCGATCTCTCCAAGCACATATCAAAAGCACTTAAGGCCGAAGGCTTCCGCTTCGTCGGGCCAACGACCGTTTACGCGTTTATGCAATCCGCTGGCATGATCAACGATCACCTCGTCTCCTGCCCGCGCCACGCCGCGTGTGCCAAGCTCCAGCGCGCCCTGAAGGTGCCTGGGAGATGACGGAGCAACTCATTCCGCCGCGAGCTTGGCAGCGCATGCTCTCGGGGCGGCGTCTTGATCTCTTGCAACCCTCGCCTGCCGACATCGCCATCGAAGATATTGCCCATGGCTTGGCGCGCGTTGCCCGCTGGAACGGACAGACCAAAGGCGCACACGCCTTTTCGGTAGCGCAACATTCCCTGCTCGTGGCTGATATCGTAGAGGTTCTTAACCCAAATTTCAGTCAAGCTGAGCGCCGGGCAGCACTGCTTCACGACGCGCCAGAGTATGTCATTGGCGATTTGATCAGCCCGTTCAAGGCTGCAGTCGGCCTGGATTACAAAGCTTTCGAGTTGCGTTTACTCGCAGCGATCCACCGCCGTTTCGATCTGCCAGAAATTTTAATTCCCTCGCTGACCAAAGCCATCAAGACAGCTGACCACATTGCTGCGTATTTCGAAGCCACCCGGCTTGCCGGTTTTGAAAATTCAGAAGCCGAGACATTTTTTGGCCGCCCGGACGTTCCAGAAAGTTTCTCGAGCCATCTCGATGACCTTACACCGTGGCCTGCGGGCGAAGCCGAACAGCGCTTTCTCGATCGTTTCGAAGCACTTTCGAGTCTCTCGAGTCTCTGAAAATGGGACGAATTTGCGGCTTTTTTGCTGTTTTTGTTGCAACAGTTATTCCGAAAATCGCCATGATCAAGGTTTAGCTCGCCTCTTGGGGAGCACGGGGATGACACGCGATGAACATGGAATTGTCAGGTCGAGGAAAGCCGTCGCCAGAGAAAGCTCAGCGGGCTCAGGTCCGAACAGCAAGTGACCACGCCGCGGTCGGGATCGGGCTCAATGCCGCGATCGTTGCTGTGCTCGACAACGAACCCGTGGCCCTCGCGGTCCGGGGCGAGCCGGATAGTGCCGGTGCAACGGATGTGCTGCCGTTCGGTCCCTTCAGTCCGCGCGAACACCGCACACTTGAAGGCGGCTTGCGCGCCTGGGTTCACAATCAAACTGGTCTCGATCTCGGCTATGCCGAACAGCTCTACACCTTTGCCGATCGCGGCCGGCTACCAGAACCTGGTGACGTCGCCCCACATGTGGTGTCGATCGGCTATCTGGCGCTGACGCAAGCCAATGGACAACACGGTTTGACGAATGGGGTCTGGCGCAGCTGGTATCATTATTTTCCCTGGGAAGACTGGCGCCGTGGCCGTCCCGACATCATCGCCGGCGAAATTGAGCCACGCTTGAAAGCCTGGGCGGACAAGCCTGTACCTTCGTCAAGCACCGCAAACCCGATTGCACGTGGCGATCGCGCCCGCATCTGCTTTGGGCTCGACGGCGCGGCGTGGGACGAAGAGAAAGTTCTCGAACGCTACGAATTGCTCTACGAAGCCGGCCTTGTGGACGAAGCCCTGCGCGATGGGCGCAGTTCGGCGCAGGCCTGGTCGGTGCGCCCGAAGCTCGGTCTGCCGATGCAGGCCGATCATCGCCGGATTTTGGCGACCGCGATCGGGCGCACGCGGGCAAAGATCAAGTACCGCCCGGTCATTTTCGAACTGATGCCAAACGATTTCACGCTCTACGAATTGCAAAAGACGGTTGAGGCGATCCTTGGACCGCATCTGCACAAACAGAATTTCAGGCGCCTCGTCGAGAGCGCGGGTCTTGTCGAGCCAACGGGCGATATGAAAACGCGCACCGGCGGCCGGCCCGCGAAGCTGTTCCGCTTCCGGCGAGAGGTTTTGCTCGAACGCCCGGCACCGGGAGTGCGCGTCTCAGCACCGCCCAGCCGAAGCTGAGCACATACCGCATGCCGCTTCACGGAGCATCTCTAGCCCAGGCTCTGGAAATTTCCCAACGCATGCACTAAGTTATAAAGATCAGGAATGCTCTTTAGGAGCATTTCTGATTACGTCAGTCCGGCACTGCGGCTAGACTGACGTTTACCTTATATATGCTCTAAAAGAGCACATAGCGAGTTGAGCCAAGAGGAAGCACCGATGGTTTCTGCCGTTTCAGGGGCTGCAAATGCCAGTCTCGCGCCGAAAACAGTGCAGAAGCCGGCACTGAAATATGCTTGGTCGCCGGCTTTGCAGGCCGAAATGGCGCCGATGTACCAGCGCGTGAAGCACGTCATCACGCCGATGGAGTGGCCGCACTACGCGCCGCTCATCAAGGCCATCAACGAGCTCAAAAAAGAGCGGCACGCCGTTATCCTGGCGCACAACTACATGACGCCGGAAATTTTCCACTGCGTCGCCGACTTCCGCGGCGACAGTCTTCAGCTTGCCAAGGAAGCCGCGCGCACCGACGCCAAGGTCATCGTGCAAGCGGGCGTGCACTTCATGGCCGAGACGTCGAAACTGCTGTCGCCGGATAAGACCGTCCTCATTCCGGATATGCGGGCCGGCTGCTCGCTCGCCGCATCGATCACCGCCGAAGATGTACGCATGCTGCGCGAAGCGTACCCCGGCGTGCCGATCGTGACTTATGTCAACACATCGGCCGCCGTAAAAGCCGAATGCGATATCACCTGCACCTCATCGAACGCGGTCAAGGTGGTCGAGAGCCTGAACGCGCCGCGGGTTCTGTGCATTCCCGATCAGTACCTCGCCAAGTGGGTGCAGACGCAGACCAAAGTCGAGATCATCACCTGGAAGGGCGCGTGCGAAGTCCATGAGCGCTTCACCGGCGAAGAGCTCGATCGCCTGCGGAAAGATGATCCGGGCCTGAAAATCATCGCCCATCCTGAATGCCCGCCGGACGTCATCGCGGCGTCCGACTTCACCGGCTCGACGTCCGCCATGATCAACTGGGTCAAGGACAAGCGGCCGAAGAAAGTCGTGCTCGTCACCGAATGCTCGATGGCCTCCAACGTCGCCGTCGAAGTTCCCGACGTCGAGTTCGTGCGCCCGTGCAATCTGTGCCCGCACATGAAGCGTATTTCGCTTGAGAACATTTATGACAGCCTGCTGCACCTTCAGTACGAAGTGACCGTCGACCCAGACGTCGCCAGCCGCGCCCGCCGAGCCGTCGAACGCATGGTCAACCTGACGAATTGAGCGCTTGGACACGTGTTGCGAAAGGCAGTTCAGATGGTAGCAAAACGTCCCCGCCGCACAGCGCCGCTCTTCAAACCTGCGGAAGCAAAGCCCAGCCCCGGTGATGTCGTCATCATTGGTGCGGGCCTCGCCGGGCTCTACACGGCCTTAAAGCTTGCGCCAGAGCCCGTCACGGTCATCGCCGCGGCGCCGCTCGGCGAAGGCGCGTCCAGCATGTGGGCTCAAGGTGGGATCGCGGCCGCAGTCGGCGAAGGCGACAGCACGGACAAACATGCAGCCGACACAATCGCGGCTGGCGCGGGTATTGTTGACGAAACAATCGCCCATCTCGTCGCCGCCGAAGCCCCCGACTGCATTCGCGATCTTTTGAGCTACGGCGTTCCCTTCGATCGCGATCTCGAAGGTCACTACGTGCTCTCGAAAGAAGCCGCGCACTCGGAAAAGCGCGTTGTCCGCGTCTCGGGCGACCGGGCAGGCGCTGCCATCATGCAGGCGCTCATCGCGGCGGTACGCATCTGCCCTTCGATCCGCGTTCTCGAAGGCTATGAAGCCGATGATCTCATTTCTGACAACGGCCGCGTCGAAGGCGTCCGTCTGATCCGCCCTGGCGGGCCGGGCAACGGGACCTATCAGTTTGTCCCCGCTTCTGCCGTCGTGCTCGCCACCGGCGGCGTCGGCGCACTGTTCGCGCTGACGACGAACCCGTCGTATGCCAAGGGTGAAGCTCTCGCCATGGCCGCGCGCGCGGGCGCCGTGATCGCCGACGCCGAATTCGTCCAGTTCCATCCGACCGCCATAGATGCTGGGATTGACCCCGCCCCGCTCGCAACTGAGGCCCTGCGCGGGGAAGGCGCAACACTCGTCAATTCCAACGGTGAGCGCTTCATGTTGAACATTTCGCCTGAGGGCGAACTTGCGGCTCGCGATGTCGTGGCCCGTGGGGTCTTCGCGGAGATCAAGGCCGGACGCAAAGTCTATCTCGATTGCCGCTCAGCCATCGGCGCGCGCTTTGAGACCGCATATCCGACGGTGTGGGCACATTGCCAGCGCGCCGGCATCAACCCCATCACCGAACTCATCCCTGTCGCGCCGGCTGAGCACTATCACATGGGCGGCATCGCCACGGACGCGCGCGGACGTACAAGCCTGGCAGGGCTCTGGGCCGTCGGCGAAGTGGCGTCCACCGGACTCCACGGCGCCAATCGCTTAGCGTCGAACTCGTTGCTTGAAGCCGCTGTGTTCGGCGCTCGGGTCGCCGCCGACATTCACAGCGTTCTGCCCGCCGGGCGGGCTGGACATTTTGTGCAGCCAAAGAAAGTCCCAGGCACACGGCCAGCTGATCCGGCGCTGCGCATCGCCGCCGAAGCAAAGCTCCGGTCCATCATGACCACATACGTGGGCGTCGTACGCTTAGCTAAGGGTCTCAGAACGGCACTCGGTGATCTCAAGGTGCTCGAAGCGACCTGTCACGGTGATACGGTCCTCGCCAATATGATCCTGACCGCGCGGCTCATCACAACGGCGGCCTTGAACCGCAAGGAAAGCCGTGGCGGGCATTATCGCTCGGACTTTCCCGACACCGACCCGGCGCTCGCCGCGCGCACCTTCATGACCATCGCCGATCTCGATGTCCTCGAGAGCTCACGGCGCACGACGGCCATAGACTCAACGCTTGACGGATGCCGGACATGAAGCCTGGGACGGCGCCGCCACTCCTTGCGGCTCCACTTGTTGACGTTGCCGTGCGCGCCGCGCTGTTGGAAGATTTGGGCCTGCAGGGCGATATTACCACGAATGCCACGGTCACAGCCGATGCGCGGGCCATAGCCGTGATCGCGGCGCGAAAAGGCGGCGTTGTATCCGGCCTTCAACTTGCCGAAGCCGCGTTCCGGACGCTCGATCCTGACGTCACTTTCAAAATTGAACTGCACGACGCTGTGGCGGCGTCACCAGGGGCCGTGATTGCTCGGGTCTCGGGCCACGCCCGCGCCCTGCTTACGGCCGAGCGTGTCGCCCTCAACTTCTTGGGCCGTATGAGCGGCATCGCAACGCTGACGCGCCAGTACGCCGACGCCGTTGCCGGAACACGCGCCAAGATCGCCGACACGCGCAAGACAACGCCAGGTCTGCGCGCCTTTGAAAAATACGCCGTGCGCTGCGGCGGCGGACAGAACCACCGCACCGGCTTATTCGATGCCGTGCTGATCAAAGACAATCACATCGTCGCTGCTGGCGGGCTGTCGCAAGCCATCGAAGCCGCGCGATCGGCCGCCGGCCACATGGTCAAAATCGAGGTCGAGGTCGATACCCTCAATCAACTCCGCGAAGTCATGACCCACAAAGTCGATGCCGTGTTGCTCGACAATATGACGATCGCGCAGCTCAAGGAGTCGGTGAAATTCGTCGCCGGCCGGTGCATCACCGAAGCCTCAGGTGGTGTAAACCTTGGAACAGTGCGGGCCATTGCGGAAACCGGCGTCGATATGATTTCAGTCGGCGCGCTCACACATTCGGCACCAGTGCTGGACTTAGGCCTTGATTTTGAGCCGGCACCCATGGCCCACCGCGCTTGATTTCGCCATAGTTGGCGATCACCTCACCGGTCATGATATGACTGTACGGCCCCTTAAGCCGGGGTGCCGGAATGAGAAAGTTGCTGCGATGAAATGGATTGTCGTCTGGGGTGTCAGCTCGCTGGCCGCCACCGCACTGGCCGCGGTTTTCGCGGGGCTAAAGAACCGCGACTATTCGTATTGGATGGCGTGGTGCTTTATTTTTCCGCCGCTCGTCGTCTGGCTGATGCTGATGCCCAACAACAAGGGTCCACGTCCGCGCCAGCCGCGCCTCGACGATATCGACCGCGACGGGCGTGGTCCGCTTTAGCTACCGTCACGACGTCCGCGCGCCCGGATCGCTGCCTGGGCAGCTGACAAACGTGCGATGGGAACCCGGTACGGCGAGCACGAAATATAATCGAGGCCGATGCTCTCGAAAAAGGCGATCGATTTCGGATCGCCGCCGTGCTCCCCACAAATACCTGCCTTAAGTCCTGGCTTGGCGGTCCGGCCGCGGTCTGTGCCGATCTTGACGAGTTCGCCGACGCCCGATTGGTCGATCGAGACAAACGGGTCAATGGCGATGATTTCGCGCTCGAGATAGTTAGAAAGTATTGGCGCTGCATCGTCGCGCGACAGCCCCAGTGCCGTTTGCGTAAGATCGTTAGTGCCGAACGAAAAAAAATCAGCGCCGCGCTTTCCCGCTGCAATATCGGCCGCCCGCAGCGCCGCTCGCGGTAGCTCGATCATCGTGCCAACGTCGTAGGCGATCGTTACCCCGGTTTCAGTTGCAACGGCCTTCGCCACGTCGTCGATGACATCGCGAAGAATGTCGAACTCCCGGCGGTAGGCGATAAACGGGATCATGACTTCCGGGCGCACGGGTTTGCCCGTCCTCTGGCCAGCGCGGATTGCAGCTTCAAAAATTGCCCGCGCCTGCATGGCGGTGATTTCCGGGAATTTTATGCCGAGGCGACAGCCGCGAAACCCGAGCATCGGATTGAATTCTTCGAGTTCGGCGACGCGGGCTTTTAACCGCACAAGGTCGGTTCCGAGAGCGGCTGCGACCTGCGCCGCCTCGCGATCCTCATGCGGCAGAAACTCGTGCAGCGGCGGATCGAGCAGCCGGATCGTCACCGGCAATCCGGCCATGATCTCGAACAACTCCTCGAAATCAGCGCGCTGCATGGGCAGCAGCTTGGCAAGTGCCTGAAGCCGTCCTTCTTCGTCCTCGGCGCAGATCATCTCTCGCACGGCGAGAATGCGCCCTTCTTCGAAAAACATATGCTCGGTGCGGCAGAGGCCGATGCCTTCGGCGCCGAACATACGCGCTTGGCGGGCATCGCGCGGCGTGTCGGCGTTGGTTCTGACGCTCATGCGGCGGGTCTCGTCGGCCCAGCCCATGATCGTGCCGAAGGTGCCGGACAATTGCGGCGGGCGCATTTTGGCTTTGCCGGCAAAGACGCGGCCCGTGCCGCCATCGATGGTGATGACATCACCGGACCGGAACGTGCGCGCACCAGCCCGCATGGTCCCAGCGTTGGCATCGATCTTGAGCGATCCCGCACCCGAGACACAGGGCCGGCCCATGCCGCGCGCGACGACGGCCGCATGACTGGTCATACCGCCGCGCGCGGTCAGAACTCCGGCTGCCGCGTGCATGCCGTGCACATCCTCGGGGCTGGTCTCGGAGCGAACCAGAATGACATCTTTGCCCTTGGCTTTAAGCGCTTCAGCCATCTCGGAATGAAATACGATCTCACCCGAAGCGGCGCCCGGAGATGCGGGCAGGCCTTTGGCGATGAGGTCGTGTTCAACGGTGGAATCGATGGCTGGATGCAACAGCTGATCGAGGGCTGACGGCTCGACACGCAGGACAGCCTCGTCCTTGGTGATCAAGCCTTCGCCGGCCATGTCGACAGCAATTCTCAAGGCGGCTTCCGTCGTGCGCTTTCCGGAGCGCGTTTGCAGCACCCACAGCTTACCGAGCTGAATGGTGAATTCGACGTCTTGCATGTCGCGGTAATGGGCTTCGAGCCGGTCGAAAATCTGTGTCAATTCCTTGAAGGACTGAGGCATCACCGCCTCAAGCGACGTTTCTGGAGCTGAGGGCGCGGCCTGGCGCGTCAACGGCTGCGGCGTGCGAATGCCAGAAACGACATCCTCGCCCTGCGCGTTCGGCAGGTATTCGCCGAAGAGTTCTTTTTCCCCCGTTGATGGATTGCGCGTGAAGGCAACACCCGTCGCCGACGTCTCACCAAGGTTACCAAACACCATCGCCTGAACGTTGACGGCCGTACCCCAATCGTCGGGGATGTCGTGCAGCTGGCGATACGTGACCGCGCGCCGGTTCTGCCAGGATCCGAACACCGCCGCGATCGCCCCCCACAGCTGATCAGTCGTATCCTGCGGGAACGACGCGCCAGTCTCGCGGACAATTGCCGCCTTGTAGTCGGTGATGATGTCCCGCCAGGCGCCAGCATCGAGGTCCGTGTCGGCGGCATAGCCGTTGAGGTTCTTGAAGTTTTCGAGAATGTCCTCGAAGGCTCCGTGATCGACACCAAGTACGACATCGCCATACATCTGGATGAACCGGCGATAGCTGTCGAAGGCGAAGCGTGCGTCCCCCGTCAGCGCCGCCAGGGCTTCGACCGTCTTGTCGTTCAGGCCGAGATTGAGAATCGTATCCATCATGCCCGGCATCGAGGCCCGCGACCCGGACCGCACGGAGACGAGCAGCGGCTTTTCATTGTCGCCGAAACGCGCACCGACCGTCTCGCCGATGCGATCCAACGCCTCCTCGACATCGGCCCGGAGCGCCTCAGGAAGCTTGTCCCCTGAGGCAAAAAAAGCGGCGCAAACCTCCGTCGTGATGGTGAACCCTGGAGGAACCGGCAAGCCCAACCGGGCCATCTCGGCGAGATTGGCGCCCTTACCGCCAAGCAGCTCGGACATGCCAGCGCCGCCCTCGGTCACGCCCGGGGCAAACGCGTAAATCCATTTCTTTTTGCCGTACGAGCTTGGCTGTGCCATCACACCTCCGCAGCGCACCGGGACAGTGCCATGATCCAAAAGCGAGTTGCTGCCATAGCAGCCTCAACAGACCATTCAAAGCGAATAGCCCGAGCCGCGCTTTTGAACCAGACACGGGATTTCTGATCATGACGGCGCTTGCCACCGTTCTCGAAAACCTGGGCCACTCCAAGGAGGCAGGCCTAGCCCGCCTGTTCGACCTGCTTCGCATCGAAAGCGTATCGACCGACCCCGCCTTCAAGGAGAATTGCCAGCGCGCGGCTCAATGGTGTGCGGAAACCTTGAAGGACATCGGCTTCGCAGAGGCCAAAGTTGTTCCGACCACCGGACACCCGATGGTCGTCGCCCATGATCGCTTAGTGCGCCCCGCAGGCATGCCGCACGTGCTGTTCTACGGCCACTACGACGTCCAGCCCGCGGACCCATTGAATCTCTGGACATCGCCGCCGTTCGAGCCGCGCATCGCCCACGAACCTGGAAACGGCGACGTCATCATTGCCCGCGGCGCAGAAGACAACAAGGGTCAGCTGATGACGTTCTTCGAGGCCGCGCGCGCCTGGAAGACGGTTGCGGGCGAGCTTCCCATCGCCGTCTCGGTTTTGATCGAAGGTGAAGAGGAATGCGGGTCTCCATCGCTGCCCGAGTTTCTCGCCAAGCACGGCGATGAGATCAAAGCCGACCTCGTGCTCGTCTGCGACACCGGCCAATGGGACAAAGATACGCCCGCGATTACGACCATGCTGCGCGGTCTGGCTGGCGACGAACTCATCATCTCCGGGCCCGCGCGCGATCTTCATTCCGGCGTCTATGGAGGTCCCGTCACCAACCCCATCCGAGCCCTCGCCAAGGTCATGGCGTCCCTCCACGACGAAGCTGGGCGCGTTGCCGTGCCAGGTTTTTACGACGGCGTTCAAGATCCCACCCCCGCCCAGCTTGCCCAGTGGCAATCCCTCGGGTTGAGAGGTGACGCGTTCCTAGGATCGGTCGGACTCAAAACCGCAGCTGGCGAGAAAGACCGCAGCCTGATCGAACAGCTTTGGTCGCGGCCGACGCTCGAATTCAACGGCGTCACTGGCGGCTACCAAGGGGTCGGCTCAAAGACCGTAATTCCCGCCAAGGCGTCCGTCAAAATCACCTGCCGCTTGGTACCAGGCCAAAGCCCTGACCACGTCATGGCAGCTGTGCGCGCCCATGTTGCCAGTATCTTGCCGCCAGATTGCTCCGCTTCCTGGCTCGGCAGCCGCGGATCGGGGGCGATCATGTTTGATACCACGGCGCCCGCTCTAAAGGCCGCTGCCAAAGCCCTCGAAGACGAATGGGGCCGGACCACGGTCCTGATGGGGTGCGGCGCTTCGATCCCGATCGTGTCCTCGTTCCGCGACGCGCTCGGCATGGACAGTCTGCTTGTCGGTTTTGGCCTCGATGACGATCGCATCCATTCTCCGAACGAAAAATACAATATGCGGAGCTTCGAGAAGGGCGCGCGCAGCTGGGCCCGTATCTTAGCAGCACTCGCAGACACGAGCGCGACGGGGGAAACCTGATAATCTGCGTTTGATGCTTTCCGCCGCCGCATTCGGCCACTATAGAACCAGGCCGCGGTTGATCAGCTATTGTGTTGGACAGGACAGAAAAACGTTATGCGCCAAGCCTTGTGGACATTCGCCGGTCTCGCCGCGCTAATAGGTGCCGCCGCGGCCTCGGTTGCCGTCGCACAGCAGAAAGCGCCTTGGCCGAGCGAGCGTTTCAATCCGCCACAGCAGCGCGACGTCGCCGGCGAGTTCGACTACTACGCGCTGGTGCTGTCATGGAGCCCGACGTACTGCTCGGATTCAGGGGACCGCGACAACCAACAGTGCAATCGCTCCGATGGCCGCCGCTTTTCGTTTGTCCTGCACGGTCTTTGGCCCCAATATGAAAAGGGCTATCCAAACTCCTGCCGCACGGCGCGGCGGCCCTATGTTCCCCAACCCTTGATCGACCGCATGCTGGATATCATGCCAAGCTCGCGCCTCGTCATCCACGAGTACCGCAAACACGGCACCTGCTCGGGTCTGGATCCTGAAGGCTACTTCTCGACCGCACGCCGCTTGTTCGAAAGTGTGCGCATCCCCGAGCGGTTCAAGAACCCATTCGAAACCCAGTTTACCTCACCGGGGGAGGTCGTGAAGGCGTTCACGCTGGCAAATCCCAACCTCAATCCTGCTTCAATTGCCGTCGGCTGCGGCAGTAACCGGCTCAAGGAAATTCGTTTCTGCTTCTCAAAGGACGGAAAATCGCGCGCCTGTGGCGACAATGAAAATCCGCGCCGGATGTGTTCAGCCGAAAGGGTGTATGTGCCGCCGGTGCGCTCCACCGCTCGCGATGACGGCTCAACCCCAAAGCCCTCCCTGCCTCAGCCACGCATGATCGAGAACCCTAACGATATCTGACCGGATAAGCTGAGACTGAACCCGCGCCTCACCCCTCGCATCCTGACCGATGAGTATGTTTTGACCCCTGCTTGCCAGACCTCTTGATTGTGGAAAAGCGGGGATGACGGAGCCGCTGCGCAGCAGCCGCCTTGCCGGCTCGGCGCCCAGTTCGCACACTAGCAACCGGTGATTCTCGCTGGTCGGGCTATGCGCACACTCAATATCGACGAATTTTGGCCGAGCCGGCCTCTCGTAACGCCGCACAGCGCGGCGCAAGGTTCTATTGCTGACACGACGTTTGCTGGCGCTGCATCGGCGCACAGGTATCGCGAGCCAGCTGCCCTGAGCGCGTGGGAACAGCCGGACGACGACGCCGCATTCGGCTCCAACCCCCCGTCACTTCAACGCAAGGCCGCTCAGCGCGCCATAAACTTTCTTCGGACTTTTGATGCTGCGGCTGCGGTCTATGCGGCGCTTGGGTTCATCGCCGGAATAGCGGCATGGCACGCAATAGGATTTTGGGGCTTCGTGTCGGCGGTGGTGCTGAACAGCGGCGCCACGGTAGCGCCGGCTGCTTGGAACGAACCGCTTAAGACCGTGGTCCAGCGACCATCCTCCATCGCCACGGGGCCTATGATCACGGGCTCACTTGAGATGTTTTCGCCGTCCCGCGAGACCTGCGTTGCGCTGGTGATCAACCGCGGGTCAGGCCAAACGTCTCAAGATCAGTGCCGCGACGATACTCAGCCGATGCGGGACGCCGGGCGGCGGCGGCGGGGAGATCGCGCAGCGGGAGTGTTGACGCAGCTCGAAGACACGAAGACATGGGCCGCAGGAACTGAATTCGATACAGCGGCTGATGCCAGCCCAACCGATATCCAGACGCTTGAACCATCCGACGTCAATCTCGACCTGAATGTGACGCCTTAAAAAGCAATTACAACAAACCAATGGGCGCGTGCGCACCTCTTTTCTGTTCTCAATTCACAAAAAAACCGGGACAAACTGCCCCGGTTTTCATGAGTGCAAAGGCATGAGTGCAAAGGTCTGGGGGGCTCTACGGGAGAACGACCTTGACGCCGAAGACGAAGCGGTCGCCGGTCGAGGTGACGTTGGGAACGTCGACATCACGGTCGCAGCCATAATAGCGAAGGTCGATCGTCAGCTTCTCGACATTAAGCGCGATACCGGCGTTCCAATAGGTGATGTTGTCGAAGTAGCGCGGGTCTCCAATCGCGGGTGCGATAGCAGAATTTTCGAACGCGAACACTTCTTCGACGTCCTGGTAGCCGACCAGGGCACTGATTGTCGGCGTGAACACCCACATTTGCGGCAGCGTGTATCCAACAGTGCCTTCGACTGTGTACGAGTTACCGGTTTCGTACGAGTAGTCCGGCGAGTAGAAGAAGTTCACGCCGACGGTGGCATTCGTGAACGGGCTCATGCTTGCGGCAGCCTTAAGTTCGACGTAGTCGACGTCGACCTGATTACCTGCGAAGTCGACGGCAATCGCCGAATCCTGGCTCGGATAACCGTAGTAGATCACGCCGAAGTCGAAGGTGACCGGACCAAGCACCGGCTTGATGCCGGCATAGAGATCGTATTCCGTGCTGGTGGCGACGAAATTCTCTTCGACGTTGGACAACCAGACGCCGGCGTAGAAGATGCCGTAGCCAATATCGGCGCCGCCCTGGATGGCCGGCTTGTCATCGCGCTGCGAGAAGCCACGGAACATGTAGTCCGATACCGCACCGATGTTGAAGCTGTAGGTAAACTGCCGCTCGTCTTCAGCACGAGCCGCACTTCCCATTGCCAATGATGCTAGGGCGGCTACGCCCGCGACACCCAGAAAACTCTTCATCTTCGCCATACCGATAACCCCCGTCCCAAAGTTTGTTGAACCCGTCACCGGATACGAATTAGGTTGTGACGCGTTCCGTTGAGGGGGAGAAAACGGAAATAACCTGCTCGAGACAAGCGTTGCGGCGGTATCTGCCACGACATGACAGGAGCTTGTCGCCGAACAGCCACCTTGCCTAGATATCCGCCTAGACGCGTACAGTTTATGCCTTGTCCTTGGGCATTTTTGCAGTCGGCGACGAGGGGCTAGCGTGCGGGTTGCCTCAGCGTTAGGCATAGCGCCGTCAACGCAAAACGATCGCGATCGCGATCGCCGCGTTACCGATTCAGCTGCGCTAACGTAAATTGAAGCGCCACTTTGCAACTCAGGAATAATCTCCATGCCCGCCTCCATGCCGCCGCAAGTCAAGACCGTGCTCATCACCGGCGCCGCCCGGCGGATCGGACGCGCCATCGCCTTGGACATGGCTGAAGCCGGATGGTCGGTGGCGATTCACTATCGCCATTCGAAAGCCGATGCCGATGCGCTGGCACAACAGATTGTGAAATCTGGCGGCAGGGCCCAAGCCTTCGCGGCCGATCTGTCAGATTTCAATGCTCTCGAAGATCTTGTCGCGCGCTGCGCTGACAAACTTGGACCGCCCCAGTGCCTGATCAACAACGCGTCCGAGTTCCTGCTCGACAGCGTGCAAACTGCTGATGAGGCAACATGGGACACGCACCTCGATATCAACCTCAAGGCGCCGGTGTTTCTGGCGCAGGCGATGGTCCGCCACCTGCCAGAGGGCATCGAGGGTAACATCATCAACATCATCGATCAGAGGGTGTGGAAGCTGACGCCTGATTTCTTTTCCTACACCATTTCGAAGGCCGGACTTTGGACAGCGACACGCACCCTTGCGCAGGGACTTGCGCCACGCGTGCGCGTCAATGCGGTTGGCCCAGGACCCGTCTTCCGTAGTGTCCATCAAAGCGAGATCGACTTCGTAGCCGAACAGCGTTCGACCTTGCTGCACACCGGCCCGTCACCCCAAGAGATTGCTGCAGCCGTACGTTTCATCCTCGCAACTCCGTCGATGACGGGTCAGATGATTGCGCTCGACGGCGGTCAGCATCTTACCTGACAGGGCTCAAACCCTGAATTTCACTCGCTCTTTCTGCGGCTTGCCACAAAGCTTCCCCCACCTCCTCTCATTGCTGCCCCATTGCTCAGTGAACCTTCAGACAGAGCCACGGGGGCTCGCATCAACGATTTAGTAACGTTAAGCGCCTAGAAACCATGTTGGTTTTGTTGGGTGCTTCTTGCGAGGGGTACCGCGTGATTATGGGTGTGTTCATGATGTGCCGCGTTCGGGCGCAGTTTGCGCTCGCATTGGTTGCAGCCGCTTCGGCCGCTGCTGTTTCGGTCCCGGCGAATGCCGCCGGCCTTCCGCAGATCAAACTCTCGGGCGACAATCCGGTGGCGGCGTGCGCCACACCCGGACGGCTCACGACCTTCCTCGAGAGCCGCAACAGCAAGCTCGACAGCAAGTTTGCAAACATCGCCGCTGACTACATGCGGGCCGGTGAAGAGCTGAACATCCGCTGGGATACGGCTTTCTTTCAGATGCTCCTCGAGACCGGAAACCTGACGTTCACCGGCGATGTCTCGCCGAACCAGAACAATTTTGCCGGCCTCGGCGCCACGGGCAAGAAAGAACCTGGCGAGAGCTTCCCCGACGTCGCGACCGGTGTAAAGGCCCACCTCGAACACCTTCTGATGTACGCGGGCGAGACGCTTGAAAACCCCGTCGCAGAGCGCACCCGCAAAGTTCAGGAATGGGGCGTGCTGACCTCCTGGCAAAAAACCATCGACGGCCCGATGACGTTCGCCCAGCTTGCCAAGAAATGGGCGCCCGGCTCACGTGGCTATGTCCGCGATATGGAGAATATCTCGGAAGCTTTCAACAACGGCCCCTGCAAGAACCCAGACGCCAAACCTGAGATGCTGGCGCTCGCCAAGCCGGTATCGATTTCAAAAACAGCTGACTCTCCTGCAGAAGCTCCTGTGGCCGTGGTCAACGACGAAACGCCGCCGAAGATTTCAGGCGCCGACCTCGCACGCCGAGCCGTCGAGGAAGCGCGCGCCTCGGGTTCGTTTGTCCGCTCAAGTCTTGGCGCGGGATCACTTTTGAGCCTGGGCGAGAAGGCGAAACCGAACCTGCCGGCTATACCTGAGGCCTCAAAAATACAGCCTGCGGTCACGATCATCAACGCGCCGAAGCCTGAGGCCGAGGCTGCACCGGAGGTCGTGCCGGAAACTGCCGCGAAAGTCCAAACCGCCGCCCTCGGCACCGGTCTGAAAGCTGCGGCGAGCGCTGTGCCAGCTGCAAAAGATCCCACTCGTACGCAATTGGGTAGCGCGACCTGCAAAGTCTGGACTGCAAGTTATGGCGGCGGCCGCGCCGTGATCATCAAGGCCAACGCCGGCAGTCAAGACAACTACACCGTACTTGACGTCAACGAAGGCACCGAAAAGCGCGAAGCCGACGCTTATATTGCAGCCTATGCCAAGGGCGGACAAACCGTCGGTGAAATTACGACCCCGTCTCAGGCGCTCGATAAGGCCTTCGAACTTTGCCCGGAAGGCTGAGCGCAACCGGCGAACGGGTCTTGACCATGACGATATCCCAGACCTCCAGAGCCGCGTGCCTCGCCGTCGTGGCTCTCGCGCTTGCGAGTTCCGCCATCACCGCGACGGCTGCAGCTGCCCCCGCGATCCGCACAACAGCGGACAATCGTGTGCCCGCCTGCGTGTCTCCTGATAAATTGATGGCGTTCCTGACAGACCGCAATCAAAGTCTCGATCCTCGCTTCCGCGACATCGCTCGCTGGTACCAGCATTGGGGCGACGCTTGGCGCGTCCGCTGGGACTATGCCTTCTTCCAGATGGCGCTCGAGACCAACTATCTCAAATACCGCCGAGGCGATGGACGGCGCGGGGATGTTCACGAAAAGCAGAACAATTTCGCCGGTATCGGCGCCACCGGCGGCGGCGTCCCTGGCGATCGTTTCCCCGACATCAAAACCGGCGTACATGCCCAGATCCAGCATCTTGTCGCCTATTCAGGGGAACGCCTCGCTGAGCCAATCGCGCCGCGCACGCAGCTGAAACAGGACGACATCATCGATCAGTCGCGCCGGTTGCGGCGGCCCGTAACCTTCGGTGACCTGGCCCGCCGCTGGGCTGCAGACCGGAAATACGCCAAGTCGATCGATTTCGTCGCCGATCAATTCCGGACCCGCTACTGCACAGGAACCGCGGCTGCCGGAATCGACACCGTACCGAAGCCTCAACCAGCGCGCCGGACGGGGCGGAATTTATTTGCGCCACCGTCGGGGCTCGGTGGGCCAAAACCGCTGCGGCTTGCAGGCCCTGATGAGTTGCCATGGGCGAAGTCATCGCCGTCTTTTTCCGCACCCGAACCGCCCGCCGCTATGGCGCCAAACGAAGCCGTCATCGAAACACCGCCGCAGCCCCAGTCCCCGCGCGCGCCTGTACGCACCATCTGGTCGCGGAGTGGAACTGCGGATGAGCCCGCGGCCCCTGCAAAGTCATTGCACAATCAGGCAAAGCCAGCCCGCCCCGCTACGATCGCGGCACAGACCCCGGCACAGGCAACACCGGCACAGGCAACATCAGAAGCGAACGAGAGTGCGCCGCTGCTGCCGACCTTCAAAATCTCGCCGGCAACGCCACAGCCATCACGTCTCGGCGGTCCGCTGCCAAGCGCGCGCTTCGGGGAAATCGTCACCACACCGGCGCCCGCAGTCGCCACAATTGGCCCTTGCAAAATTCTGACAGCGAGCTATGGCGGCAAAAAAACCTTGCTCGTGCGTTCCGCCTTGGCGGGTGAAACGCGCTACACGGCGTTGACCGTGCTCGACGGCTTTGAGAAGTCGATGTTCGACATCTACACGAAGGCGACTGCGCCGCCCAATTCGCCGCCCAATTCGCCTCAGGCCGAAATCGTTGGCGAATACCCGAGCCAGGACGCAGCCCTGGCGGATGCCCGCGCAAACTGCCCGGGTGGCTAGAAACGAGCAAAAAAAACGAACGCTTATTCTATTGATAACTATAACAAATCGTAGACAGCGAGTCGCTTTTGCGGTAGGACATTTGTATCGTGGATCGTGTGGCTGCATGGACGCGCCGAGACCCCACCTACTGCACTCCTCCTACTGCACTCCTCCTACTGCACTCCTCCTACTGCACTCCTCCTACTGCACTCCTCCTACTGCCCCGGCGTCAGATATTTGAGAGCCGCAGACGACGCGGCACCGCCGACGACGCATGGCAAGCCGAACTGGACTTGCCCGGTCGCCGCCGCTGCGACGCAACCTAATGCCAGCACGGTTTGACCAGCCTGGCTCCACCAATTGTAGGTCCGCACTTTTTCCGGACCCTTGGCGCGCAGCTCCTCGATCGAGGCCAACGCCAGCTTGCGGATTTTCCCGAGTTCCAGCGTTTCCGCCGCCTCGATGACGTCGCCGAGCGGCGCGCGCACGTCGCCTTTTTCCGCGGACGCTATATCTTTCAGCATTGCAAGCAGATCACTATCGCGCGACGCATTCTGCGCCAATGTCCACTTAGCAGTGGCGCCGATCGTCAGTTTCTCGACCTCGTTCTTGTCGACCGACCACGCCAGCACCGTGACGATGCGGCGAACCGGCGCTTCTGATCCGGTCGCAAAATAGTAGCCCCAGTTGACGTCGATCGCCGTCTGATCCTCGGCCATCGGCAAATCGGCGAGCACGGGTTTGTTGGCATACAGGTATTTATCGATCAGCACTTTGCGCGCCGGCATGCGCTCGACGAATTTGCCGAGCAACCCCTTCCAATCGCTGAGCCCCGAATACGCAATCGCCCGGATCAGCAGCACCTGATCTTCAGGCGGCAGTGGGAATGTCTTGGCGATCAGGCCTTCGGCGTCGCCGGGGTTTGAGCCGATGACGCCGGCCGTGAAGCCGACGTAAACGCCGGCCTGATCCATGTCCCGGGTGACGCCAAATGCCGACATGGCATGGAGTGCCGCGGGTAGGCGCTTCGGCTCAGGCTTTAAGCGGTAGCCGTTGATCCATTTCAACAGCTCTTCGGTTTTGCTGAAGGACTGCGAAGCCGCATCTTTGGCGCTTTTGCTGGCAGCAAAGGCCGGAGCCACAAGCACAATGGCCAAGCTCAAGGCAGCGATTACGCAACGCATCGTCAGCCCGGCCCCCTGATCCCGTTTGTGAAGTCTGCCAAGGGGTTAGAACGCGCTGCCGTCGTGGCCGTTTTGTGGCGATTTGGCTCAGGCTGGGCTTGACCAGGGGTCGCGCCCGCCAATAGTTGCGCCATGACCCGCGACACCACCAGCGACCCTAGCGCTAAAGGCCCAGCACCTGAGCCCTCGACCGGCCCCGGCGTCATAGCGGGCTATTTGAAAACACTTCCCACAACTCCCGGCGTCTACCGCATGCTCGATCCCGAAGGTGAGGTCATCTACGTCGGCAAGGCACGCTCACTTAAGGCGCGAGTTTCGAACTACGCCCGCCTCGCCGGCCACACCAACCGCATCGCCCGCATGATCACCGCAACGGCGAGCATGGAATTCGTGACGGTCGGCACCGAGGCCGAGGCGCTGCTGCTCGAAGCCAACCTGATCAAGCGCTTCCGGCCACGTTTCAACGTGCTCATGCGCGATGATAAATCGTTTCCCTACATTCGCATTTCGCGCGATCACGCCGCCCCCCAACTGATGAAACATCGCGGCGCGCGGGCTGGCAAAGGTGACTACTTCGGACCATTCGCATCTGCCGGCGCCGTCAATCGCACCATCACCATGCTGCAGCGGGCGTTTCTTCTGAGAACCTGTTCCGACAGCGTCTACGAGTCCCGCACCCGGCCGTGCCTGCTGCACCAAATCAAACGCTGCTCGGCGCCGTGCACGGGGGTTATCGCGCTTCCCGACTACACCAAGCTCGCCGACGAAGCCGTTCGCTTCCTCAAAGGCGAGAGCCAAACGGTGCGCGAGATGTATCAGCGTCTGATGCAACAAGCTGCCGAGAACCTCGAATTTGAAGACGCCGCAAAATTTCGTAACAGGTTGTGGGCGCTCGCTCATGTCACGGCCGACCAGACGATCAATCCCGACGGCGTCGAGGAAGCTGACGTGTTCGCAGCTTATCAGGACGGCGGGCAAACCTGCATCCAGGTGTTTTTTTTCCGCACCGGTCAGAATTGGGGCAATCGCGCCTACTATCCGCGCGCCGACCGGTCGCTTCCGGTTGAAGAGGTTTTGGAAAGTTTCATCGCTCAGTTCTACGACGATAAACCCGTGCCGCGCCTCATTTTGCTCTCGCATGATGTGCCGAGCCGCGCGGTGCTCGCCGAAGCGCTAACGACCAAAGCCGAACGCAAGGTCGATGTCCGCGTGCCGTCGCGCGGCACCAAATCCGGGCTTGTCGATCATGCGCTGTCTAATGCCCGCGAGGCGCTCGGCCGCAAGCTTGCCGAGAGTTCGTCGCAAACGCGACTGCTCGAACACCTCGCTGAACGTTTTAACCTCGACCGCGTGCCGCGCCGCATTGAAGTGTTCGATAACTCGCACATTTCCGGCACCAACGCCGTCGGCGCCATGATCGTCGCAGGCCCCGAAGGTTTCGTCAAAGGCCAGTACCGTAAGTTCAATTTCAAGTCAGCAGAGACTACGCCCGGCGACGACTACGCCATGATGCGCGAAGTGCTGACGCGGCGGTTCAAACGGATCGCAGAAGTCGACTCCACGTCTCGCCGTCCTTCGCGGGCCGATGAGCAGCAACAAACTCCTGAGCCAACGGCCGCCCCTCACACTGCCCCCCTCCCCGTTGACCGCGACGGCGCGAGGGAAACCGATTTCCCCGACCGTCCCGACCTCGTTTTGATCGACGGCGGCCTTGGCCAGCTTGCCGTCGCGCGCGACGTGTTCGCGGATCTCGGCATCACCGGTATCCAGCTGATCGGCATCGCCAAAGGCCCCGACCGCGACGCCGGGCGCGAACATTTCCATCTGCCTGGACGCGACCTGCCCATCATGCTCGAAGCCAAAGACCCGGTGCTCTATTTCGTGCAGCGCTTGCGCGACGAAGCCCATCGCTTTGTCATCGGCGCCCATCGGGCCAAACGGTCGAAGGCGCTTGGCGCCAATCCTCTGGACGATATCGACGGCATCGGCCCAACGCGTAAACGCGCACTGCTCACGCACTTTGGCTCAGCAAAGGCTGTCTCCCGCGCCGGCATCGAAGACCTCAAAACGATCGCCGGCATCTCCGAAGACATGGCCCAGAAGATCTACGATTTTTTCCACGAAAAGCCGGGATAATCCGCGCGGCAAGTTTGCACTCGCTATTCTTATCGCCGTTGCCCTATTTTCGCGCCACTCAAGGCCCATGCGGCTGGCTTAACGCATTCAATCCTCAAGAGATCGAACCCTGTGCGCACTCCGAGATACGCCCTCGCCGCCCTCTGGCTCGTCTGTGTTCCGGTTGTCGCTGGCACCGCTCGCGCCGAGACGCAAGCGCCTGCACCAGTAGCCGCCGAAGCACCAGCCGAGCCAGCGCTGCAAAAGCCCGCGCCTCAGCCGTCCGTCGTCCTGCCGCCGGAAGTCAACGACACGATCAGCAAGGTCGTCGGCACGATGGAGGGCGCCGAAAAAACCCTGACCGCCATCAAGAGCGTCGATACCGACCTCGGCCGCCTGCGCGACGATATCGACGGCGTCATTGCCAAGACGACGCAGACGGCCGACAGCCTGCGTCCCCGTCTCGGCGATATTCAAAGCCAGATCGACCGCCTCGGCCCAGCGCCGGAGAAAGGCGCGTCTCCTGAAGCCCCCTCCGCCGCGGCCGAACGCACGCGTTTGTCGTCTGACGCTTCCGAACTCTCCGGCGCCATCAAGACGCTCGAAGTCACCTGGTGGCGGGCCCGTCAAGCGATCGACAAGATCACTGACCTGCGTCTGCAACTTTTCGTCCAAAGCCTCACCGAGCGGATGTCGAGCCCGCTGTTCCCGTCGCTGTGGACCAACCTTGTGCGCGAGTCGCCAGCCGTCTCGTGGCGGCTGAACTACAACGCTGCCGATTGGCTCTCATCCGTCAACCGCCAGAAGAGTAACGTTGCGATGCTTTTGGCCGCGGCCCTTGCACTCTATCTGGTGCTCAAGGGGGCGATTTTCCGGATGACGCGCTACCGCCCGCATGCCGGAGGAGCGATCCCGACATTTTTCGAACGCGCCGCATCCGCCGCCTGGATTGCTCCAGTGCGCGCGATACCTGCGGCTGCAACGGCGTTCCTGCTCTACGCCGGGCTCGATTACATCGGTCTGCTCTATTATCCAACGGCCGCGCCCGCAGGTGTGGCTTTGCTGCGTGGCACGCTGATTTTTGTCAGTGTGGCGGCGTTGCTTTCGGCAGTCTTTGCACCAAGCCAGCCGGAACGGCGCCTCGTGCCATTATCCGGCCGTGCGGCGCGGCGTATCTGCCGCCTTCTGAAAATTCTGGCCGCTCTCTACGCCGCCGATCTGTTCTTCTCAGCTGTGGGGCAGATCCTGTATTTTCCGCTGTCGATCAGTGTCGTGCAGTCGCTCATTGCAAGCCTCGGCTTTGCCGGTGTGCTCGCGGGCCTCTTGCTGACGCCGTTCGAGCCCGACGACGTCAAAGGTGCAACCACAGTCCCGCGCATCTACCCGCGCTGGCTCAAGCTGCCGCTTTGGATTGCTGCAGGCGCTATACTCATCGCTTGTCTGCTGGGATATGTCGCACTAGGCCGGTTCATGGCCCAGCAGCTCGTCATGACCGGCGTCGTCGCCCTCGTCGCCACGCTGCTCTATCTCGCCATCCGCGCCTTCACGCGCGAACGCAGCGGCAGCCGCAACGCCGTCAGCGTGCTACTCGAAGAACAGTTGGGGCTCGACGCGCCGCGGCGCCAGCAGCTCGCCTGGCTCACTGAGAGCGCACTGACCCTCGCCGTCGGGCTGATCGCGTTACCGCTGCTTCTTCTTCAGTGGGGCTTTTCAAGCGCTGACATCCGCGACTGGGCGAAGTCGCTGCTGTTCGGGTTCGAGATCGGCACATTCAAGATCTCTCTCGTGCGCATTGTCCTCGGCATTGCGCTATTCACGGCGATCCTGTTTGCGACGCGCGTCATCCAGCGACGCCTGCGCGAGAACGTCCTTGTCCAGCCGCGCATGGATGCCGGCATTGCCCATTCGATCGACACGTCCGTCGGCTACGCCGGCACGATCCTCGCCGCGATGGTTGCAATTTCGTACGCCGGCTTCGACATCACCAACCTTGCGATCGTTGCTGGAGCGCTCTCGGTCGGTATCGGCTTCGGCCTGCAGTCTATCGTCAACAACTTCGTCTCGGGTCTCATTCTTCTGATCGAACGGCCCATCAAGGTCGGGGACTGGGTCGTCATCGGCAACGAACAAGGCAACGTCAAACGCATTTCCGTACGCTCGACCGAGATCGAGACCTTCGATCGCGCCAGCCTCATCGTGCCGAACTCGGAGCTAATCACCGGCCGCGTCCTGAACTGGACGCACCGCAATGCGCTCGGCCGCGTCGTGCTCAAATTCAACGCCGGACCCAATGCCGATCCGCGCCGGGTTATCGCCATCATGGCGGATTGCGCCCGCCGCCATCCCGACATTCTTGCCGAACCCGCGCCGCTGGCCGTGTTCGAGGGCTACACCTCTTCGGCGACTGATTTCTCGCTGCGGGTCCTGTTGCCCGATATCAACCGCGGGCTCAGGGTCCAGTCGGACCTCAGGATCGCCGTGTTTGAGGCGCTGAGGGCTGCGAGCATCGACCTGCCAGTCCACCAGCCAGAGCAGGCGCCTGTTGCGGCTCATGCCTCGTAAATCCGGGAACTGAGACGGAGCCCGGTAAGCCCATTGACGCGGTGTACCAGCAGCGATTACCAGAACCATGGACCAAATCGTGCGCCGCCCGATCATAACAAGCCTGCCGAACATCCTGACCTACGGCCGTATTGCCGCAGTTCCGGTGCTCGCTGCCGTGCTGTTCTTCGGGCAAGGCAATAGCGCCCGCTGGATCGCTTTCACGATTTTCACGCTCGCCTGCATCACCGACTGGCTCGACGGCTATCTGGCGCGCATCTGGGAACAGCAGTCGAACCTCGGCCGCATGCTGGACCCCATCGCCGACAAACTTCTGGTCGGCGCGACGCTGCTGATGCTGGTCTATACCCAAGACCTCAGCGGCTGGTCGATCTGGGCTGCGATCATTATTCTCTCGCGCGAGATCCTGGTCTCTGGCCTGAGGGAGTTTCTCGCCGAATTGAACGTCAAGGTGCATGTGACACAGCTGGCAAAATACAAGACGACAGCCCAGTTCATCGCCCTTGCCATGCTGCTCGTTGGCCCGGCCGCAGAGCGCTTCGTCCCTGGTGTTGAGAAAGCTGGCCTCGTCATCTTATGGATAGCGGCGCTGCTGACGCTCCGGACCGGCTATGACTATCTCAAAGCTGGAATTCGTCACGCGATCGAGCGGTGAGCTGATGCAGGAGACCAAAGTAACTGCTCGCGAGGTCACGCTGCGCTATTTTGCCTGGGTTCGGGAAAAGGCTGGAATGGGCCAAGAGCGCGTCACCCTTCCGCCGCACGTCGAAACAGCCGCTGATCTGATCCACTGGATGCAGACGCGCGGACCCGCGTTCGCGGCGGCCTTCGCAGAGCCCGGAGCGATCCGTGTCGCGCTTGACCGCGTTCACGTCAAGCCGGATACAAAAATCGGCACTACCCGCGAGATCGCCTTCTTCCCGCCGGTCACTGGGGGTTGACGCGCCATGTCCGTCCGCGTCCAGGAAACTGATTTCGACGTCTCAGGAGAGATCGCCAAACTGACGGCGGGCGATCCCGGCATCGGCGCCGTTGCAACGTTCATCGGCAAAGTCCGAGGCGAAGCCGAGGGTCAACCGCTGGCCTCGATGACGCTCGAACACTACCCCGGCATGACCGAAGCCGAGCTCGAGGCAATCGAGGCAGAAGCCCGGCAACGCTTCCAGCTCGCGGGCAGCCTCATCATCCACCGCGTTGGTACGCTACTGCCCACCGACAACATTGTCCTCGTCATTACGGCGGCGGCCCACCGCGGCGACGCCTTCGCAGCCTGCGAATTCTTGATGGACTATCTCAAGACCCGCGCTCCATTCTGGAAAAAGGAAGCCGGAAGCGATGGCGCTGGCCGCTGGGTCGACGCCCGCGATGGTGATGACACGGCCGCGAAACGCTGGCACTCAAAATAGATATAACCTTATGATGTATTAGAAAAAACCGGCCAAGCACCAGGCCTTTAACGCGCGCTTAACCTTGACCGTTCGATAACACTAGGGATGTCCGGGGTGTTTCGTTAAAACGCCATTTTCCCCGGGCACACCATTTTAGTCCCGCGGCTCCTCTTCGAGGTGTCGCGATGACGGGGGTTCGTTGGTCATGCGTTTTTGGGGTTCGCGGGTTTTTTGCCGCGTCTGCTGCGCCGTGGTTGCGGGTACGCTTATTGCGCCCGCAGTCGCGGATGATATCGTCGCCGATGCGGCAGTACGCCAGGACATGCTGGCCGTCACTCCACTTACGCCCGCGCCAACATCGCAGCCGCAGCGCACGCGCTTCGTCATCGGTCTCGACCGCAAGGTCGAGTATCAGGTGTTCTCGCTCGCTGGTCCGAACCGTGTCGTCGTCGAACTTCCCGACGTTAAATTGCAACTGCCTGAGCAGGCCGAAAATAATCCAATCGGTCTCGTGAAATCCTTTCGTGGCGGGCTTGCAGCGCCGGGAAAGACGCGGGTCGTGATCGACGTGACGCAGCCCGTTGTCGTCGAAAGCGCCAAAATCGAAAAAGACAAGTCGGGTCTCTATCGCCTTGCGCTCGATATCCTTCCCGTCGATGCCAGCCTGAAGCTTGGCAGCAAAAAAGGCTTGGCACAGCCCGCAGGCCTCGGTGCTTCCGGCCTGCAGCCACCATTACCGAAACGTGCCGAAAGCCCGAAGGCGCGCGCCGCCAAAGCCTTTAAACCGATCATCGTCCTCGATCCCGGCCACGGCGGCATGGACTCAGGCGCCACCAAATACGGCACCGTCGAAAAAGACGTCGTCCTCGCGTTCAGCCATGTGCTCCGCGAGCAGCTGGAAAAGACCGGGCGCTATAAAGTTTTGATGACCCGCGACAAGGATATTTTTATCGAACTCGAAGAGCGGGTGAAGTTCAGCGAGCGCAATAATGCCAATCTGTTTATTGCCGTGCACGCCGACTACGCCGGAACCAAAGCCCGCGGTGCCACAATTTTCTCGCTGCGGGACGGCGTTGCGAAAAGCCTTGAGCGATCGGCGAAGAACAACGCCTCCGAGCGAGTACTCTCGGCAAACGACATCAACACACTCAAGCAAAATAGCGGCGACGTCGATGCCGTCCGCAACATTCTCACCGATCTCGCCGATCGCGATGTTGAATTGACGCATGAACGCTCGAACGTCTTCGCAAAGACGGTTATTGAAGAAATGGGTGATAGTACGCAGATGCGCAATGAGCCTGACCAGCAGGCTGCCTTTAAAGTTCTCAAGACCGCTCAGTTTCCTTCGGTGTTGATCGAGCTCGGCTACGTCACCAACCGGCAGGACGCCGACAACCTTAAATCAGACACGTGGCGCAGCAACGTTGCCGGGTCCATCGTCAGCGCCGTTGACAACTACTTCGGCAATCAACTGGCGCATATGCCTTGGTAGCTTTGACGCGCGCAGCGTCACCATCCGCCAACAATAAAAATGAAAAAGGCCGGCAGTTTGTGCCGGCCTTTTCATTTCAACGTGGCTGGCGCACGTCACTTAACGCCGTCAGCGAGGACCCAGTCACGCCCTACATGGGGGATGTTTGTGGTGTTGTCGCCAGAGCAGAACCAGCCAGCGAGACATGCGCCTGGGCTCGAGTCCGCCGTCGCGGCACATGGGGTTCAGTGTTTCGGATGGCTGGTGATAGCGCTTCTGCATGAGGCACTCCATCTTCCAAATGTCCGCACCCCTGCGACGAGGCGCAGGGTCTTCTCAACCAAGCCAACACACGCGGGCGGCCAGCACACGGGCTCGCTGATACTCGCGCGGACGATTTCTGCTTGGCATCGAAGGTGCGGGGAGGTTTGGACAGGTTCATGAGGTGACGTCGCCTGGGCCCACACAGCGCTCCCTCGGGCAGCCCTATCCATTGCTGCCACGCGCCGTCTGAAGCCGTCTGCCGGTCCCTTGGGACACGGTTCAGAGACGAAAAGGGCATTGACCCTTGGATCCCGCTCTGACGCTCGCACCGTGTTGCAGAGCCATGTTTCCCTCTCGAAAAACACATCGTCTGCAACGCCTCACAATTCGTAGTCTAAATGATTCGTGTGACGGTTCGTGACATCTGCAACATAGCCGCGCGGAACGATCAGGCGGACAACCGGGCCGTGCGCCGAGACATCGACCGGCGAAAACCCCGCCGCATCGCCATCGACCTCGACAGGCGTCACCACCTGACGACCGAGCCGCACCCGTTCCGCCGCCACAACGCGCACGAAGTCTGGCCGCGTTTCAGCCCGTGCGAGGCGGCCCAGCGCCAGCGACAGCGACGTTGTCAGCAGCGCCGTTCGCGACTTTGCTTCGACAATCACCGCGACCAGTTTCCCAGCACCCAGCTGTGTCTCGCGCGTCAGCGTGAACGAGCCGCCATAGTGGCTGGCATTACTCACAATGACCCAGCTCGCGGCGAACGCTTTGCCGTCAACCTCGACATCAAAGTCTTGCGCACCGGCCGCCAGGGCTTTGATCACCGGTCCGCTGTAGGCGGCGCGGCCCAGCAACCGCTTCGCCCGATAGTTGAGACCGGCGACGATGCGGCCATCGAACCCGGCGCCCACCATCAAAAAAAATGGCAAGCCATTGACGAGGCCGCCGCGCACCAGGATCACCGGATCATCGACCAGCCCGCGGGCGAGATCAGCGGCGCGCGGGCTCAGTCCGAGCTCATAGGCCAGCACATTGCCGGTTCCGAGCGGCACGAACCCGACTGGCAGCTCGCTGCCCGCAGCACCTGCCGCAACCGCGCGAAACGTGCCGTCTCCGCCGGCCGCAATCACGGCATCGGCCGACCGGGCCGCCGCAACGCCAGCGACCTGCGCCGTCGCGTCCTCCGCACTTCGCGTCGCAAGCTGGAAAACTTCGCTGCCGCTCGCTCGCAAAGACGCCAGAACGGCATCGAGGAGGCGCGGCACAGCGAGGCCGGCACGGGCATTGTAGACGAGGGCAAATCGCCGGCGCATAGACACTCAAGGGCTGAAAACAACAGCGGCGGCACCGTATGGTGCCGCCGCTGTTTAAGGGACCAACCCGCTTTCGGTTAAGCGGATGATAGTATTGCGTCAAGCCACCTAAGCACTCGGCCTGAGACCAGGGGCTTCTTCGCGCTTCGCCGAGGCCGTCACAGCCTTCTGCACCTTTTCGAAGGCGCGAACTTCGATTTGACGGATGCGTTCACGGCTGACACCAAACTCCTCTGACAAATCCTCAAGCGTCGATGGATCTTCGGCGAGGCGACGGGCCTCGAAGACGCGCCGCTCGCGATCATTCAGCACCGCCATGGCCGAGGTCAGGTACGATTTGCGTCGTGATAATTCCTCGGACTCGACCAACCTGTCTTCCTGCGTCGGCGTGTCATCGACAAGCCAGTCTTGCCATTCACCAGATTCGGAATCCGCACGTAGCGGCGCATTCAGCGACGCATCCCCGCCGAGGCGGCGGTTCATGCTGATGACGTCCGCTTCCGAGACGCCGAGTTTGGTTGCGATTTTTTTGACGTTTTCAGGCTTCAAGTCGCCTTCTTCCAGCGCCTGCAACTGGCTTTTTGTTCGCCGCAGATTGAAGAACAACTTCTTTTGCGCAGCCGTGGTGCCCATTTTGACGAGGCTCCACGAGCGCAGGATGTATTCCTGGATCGAGGCCCGGATCCACCACATGGCGTAGGTCGCGAGGCGAAATCCCTTGTCGGGCTCGAAGCGCTTGACTGCCTGCATAAGGCCGACGTTGCCTTCTGAGACGACTTCGCCGATCGGCAAGCCGTAGCCGCGATAGCCCATGGCGATGCGGGCCACGAGCCGCAAATGCGACGTCACCAGCTTCTCGGCTGCGTCAGCGTCGGCGTGCTGCTGCCAGCGCTTGGCGAGCATGAATTCTTCGCCCGGCTCAAGCATCGGAAACTTGCGGATATCTTCGAGATATCGCGACAGCCCGAGTGAACCGCCAGCAAGTGTCGGAAGAGCTCTCGTTGCCATATTCCCTCAAGCCGCCCTTGACCCGTTTCCGGTTCGGCGCGGCGCTCCGTTGCAATGCCAAAACTCATGGGAGTTTATAGTCGCTACCCCCGCAGCGCATGTTACATAGGTGTTAAACGCCGGATTTCAGCGCCCGTTCCACGTCACAAGCGATCAAGGTTGTGTGACGGCGGCGTCTTAGTCCCTCAACGTTTGGGGGCGCGCCGGTCCGTCGTTTTGGATTTGGCACCGGTGTTGCGTCTGGCGCTGGCAGCTCGCACGTCCAAAGCTTCAATAATATCAGCAATATCAGAGGGTAAAGGGCTATTGAATTGAAGCGCTTTAGCACTTTTTGGATGTTCGAATCCGAGCGTTTCGGCGTGCAGCGCCTGGCGGTTCAAGGCTTGTACGGCGCGCCTCTGATCCACATCCAGCGCTGCAATCCGCGTCTTGAATCCGGTGCCATAAACTGGATCTGCCAAAACTGGATGTCCGATATGCCCAAGGTGCACACGGATCTGATGCGTCCGTCCCGTCTCCAGCACGAGCCGCACGAGCGAGACTGTCGCCGCCGGTGTCGCGCCCGTAAACACCTTAAGCACCTCGTAGTGCGTCACCGCATGCCGGGCGCGCTGCCCCCGCGACACCGCGATCCTGGTGCGCTTGGTGACGCTACGGGCAAGTGGCGCATCGATCGTGCCCTTCGGCCGCGGCAGCACCCCCCACACCAACGCCAGATATGCGCGATGCAACCGCCCATCCAAGCCGTGGCTCTTGAACTGGCCGCTGAGGCTCTGGTGCGCGGCATCGTTTTTTGCCACCACCAGCAGCCCGGTCGTATCCTTGTCCAGCCGGTGCACAATCCCCGGACGCTTGACGCCACCGACCCCCGACAAGCTTGCCCCGCAATGCGCAATCAAGGCATTAACCAGCGTTCCGGACGCATGCCCCGCTGCCGGATGCACGACGAGGCCCGCAGGTTTGTCGATCACAATGACATCTCTGTCCTCGTAGACCACGGCGAGCGCGATGACCTCACCTGCGATCGCGCTCGGCTCCGGCTCGGGCATAGAAACGGTATAAATATCGCCTTGTTTGACCCGCCTCTTCGCCTCACTTATAATTTCATTTCTCATGGAGACATGACCGTCTTGCAGCAAACGCTGCAGGCGGGCGCGGCTTAGTTGCGGGATCAGGCGGGCCAGCCAGACATCGAGACGGGCACCAGCATCGGCGGCCGCAACTTCGACCGCGACGCGCTCGTTACCACCTGGGGTCGCTTCGGGGCTTTGGGACAACGTGCGTCTCGCTCGTATTTAATTGCTTCAAGGACCAACCGCATGACCAACTCCGCCAGCCGAGTGACGCCGCCCGCCGCAGGACAAATCAACGGCGAGGGCGACGGCGATCTCATGCGCGAACAGCGTCTGCAGCGCAACCTCAAGTTCGTCATTGGCGGCATGGGCGGGCTTATCCTGCTCGGGCTTGGCGCCGTGTTCGTTGGTATGGCAGGAATTGGCCCGGGGCAGCGTTCCACAAGCTCAGCCAGCACAACCGCGATCGCAACGCCCGGCGGCGAAATCGCGCTGGAGTTGCCGATGGGTGCTAAAGTCGTTTCAGTCTCGATTTCAGGCAACCGCCTCGCCGTGCATCACGAGAGCCCGGCCGGCACCGGCATTGCCGTCATAGATCTCGATACCGGCCGCCGCATCGCCGACGTCAAACCGCTGGAAGCTGTGCCGCGGAATTGAGAAAGCGACGCAATCCTTGATCGCAGTATCCGCGTCCCATATATCTCGTACCTCTGCGCCCGCCCCGTTCGTCTAGTGGCCCAGGACACCCGCCTCTCACGCTGGTAACAGGGGTTCGAGTCCCCTACGGGGCGCCAATTTAATTTTATTGTTTAATAACAATATATTAGACTGTCCCACCGCCAATTCTCCAACGCCATGCGCAATCACTCTCGCAGATCGCGAGATCAGTCCACTTCCAACTTCGGGGCCAGACCTTTGACGATGTTTCGCGCGACGAGCGAAACGGGCCATGAGCCGGCATCGCAGACGTCGGCGCTCCAAGTCCGCTTTGACTTAATCAACCGACCCAGTTCCCGCCAATCGCAGAGGTCCGAGAAGGGCCACTGCACTAAATCGCTGCCGCGATAGCCTGCGGCGGCAGGAGACGGGGCTGTATCGGGGTCCCGGTAACGGAATGGGAAGCGTCCTGTCTTGAGGATCAAGGGGTTGTTGAACCCCACCTTGAGACAGGAGATCCC
>JANNEP010000040.1:0-19901 GCA_031378895.1 Hyphomicrobium sp. | reverse complement strand
TTCATGAACGCGACGAGCTGGCAGATTCACAGCGTGCGCGGCTTCTTTGCCGGGACAGTCAAGAAGAAGCTTGGTCTCAAGCTGGTGTCATCGAGGGCAGAAGGCGAAGTGCGGGTCTATCGCATTGTGACGCGCGGCCGCTGAGATGCCGTCGTCAATCGATATTGCAGCGGTCGTGGCCCGCCTCGAAGGGTTCGCAATTTTTGAACTGCGCCTAGAGTGGCGGCGTCTGCATCAGACGCCGCCACCGAAGCGGCTCAGCCGAGATCTACTGCTTCGCGGGATCACCTACAAGCTGCAAGTACAGATGTTGGGCGGCATACC
This sequence comes from Hyphomicrobium sp., assembly GCA_031378895.1. Lineage (GTDB taxonomy): Bacteria > Pseudomonadota > Alphaproteobacteria > Rhizobiales > Hyphomicrobiaceae > Hyphomicrobium_B. The sequence continues at coordinate 19,577 of JANNEP010000040.1, read as the reverse complement.
GAAGGCGACGTGGCGCAAACTGGACAGCTCGATGTCGGGAATGCAAAACGGATCTCCGAGCCGGCCGCGTCCGCCGGTGTCGTTCAAGCCCGGGACTAGGCTCGTTCGTGAATGGAACGGCGTCACGCATACCGTCGTCATTCTGGCCGAGGGAGTCGAGTGGCGGGGCCAGCGATACCGGTCTCTGTCGGTGGTCGCCCGCGAGATCACCGGCGCCCACTGGTCCGGGCCGCGGTTCTTTGGCCTGCGGCAGGGAGCGGCCGGTGGTTAGAACGGCGCCGAACCAGTCTGCACAGCAGCTCTGCGACGACCTCAGCGACATTCTTGCCCGACTTCGCGAATTTAGAAGGCGGCGTAAATGACCCACGTGAACTGCGCCATCTACACCCGCAAGTCGACGGATGAAGGGCTTGAGAAAGAGTTCAACTCGCTCGACGCGCAGCGGGAGGCCTGCGAGGCATACATTGTCAGTCAGAAGCACGCGGGCTGGGTCGCAGTCCGCGACCTCTATGATGATGGAGGACTGTCGGGCGGGACCATGGAGCGGCCCGCGCTGCGCCGGCTTCTCGCCGACATCAAAGCCGGCAAGGTCCAGATCGTGGTCGTCTACAAGGTCGATCGGCTCACCCGGTCGCTCTCGGACTTCGCAAAGATCGTGGACATATTCGATGCCCACGGTGCATCGTTTGTGTCCGTCACACAGCAGTTCAACACGACGACCTCGATGGGACGGCTTACACTCAACGTGCTTCTCTCGTTTGCGCAGTTCGAGCGCGAGATCTCAGGGGAGCGTATTCGCGACAAGATCGCGGCCTCGAAGGCCAAGGGCATGTGGATGGGTGGCGTGGTTCCTCTTGGGTACGACGTCAAGGACCGCAAGCTGGTCATCAATGTGGCTGAAGCCAAGACTGTGCGCCTGATCTTCGAGCGCTACACGCAGCTCGGCTCCGTTACGTTGCTACAGGCCGAACTCGACCGTCGAGGGTTTCGGAGCAAGCGACGGGAACGGGCTGGCGGCCGGTTTGCCGGTGGCCTCAAGTTCTCTCGCGGGGTGCTGTACCTGACGTTGCAAAATCGTGTCTACCGGGGTGAGGTGACCCACAAGGGCAACGTCTATCCTGGCCAACACGAGGCGATCGTCGATGCCGATCTATGGAAAGTCGTCAAGGACAAGCTTGCTTCAAATCGGCGCGCGCGAGCGCTAGCAATCGGGGCCGAGGCTCCGAGCCTGCTGTCCGGACTCATTTTCGACAGCGATGGCAATCGCATGACACCGACCCATGCCAATAAGCAGGGCAGGAGGTACCGGTACTACATCTCGGCTTCGCTTCTTGGCCGCGGAGTACCTGGACCGCACACGATGCGCGTCCCGGCCGGGGAAATTGACGGGCTTATTTTAGACCGGCTTCGTGCGCTCCTTACGTCGCCGGTCGAGGTAGCCAAATCCCTTGATCCGCTGAACCTCGAGACGCGGTGGCTGGATCCCGTGCTGCGGCGGGCGGCCGAGATCGGCCGAAAGTGGTCGACCTTGCCAACCGAAAACTTGCGGGCTCTAGTCCTGAAAATCGTCGACCGGGTCAACATTGCTCCTGACCGCATCGAGATCACGATTGGGCTCACGAGACTGGCGCAGGCGCTGGGAGCCGAAGATGACGTTGCAGTCAATCGACCGAAATCGACGGTCGTGCTGTCGATCAAGGCGAAGTTGCGCCGAGCCGGCAAAGGCAAATGCATGGTCATCGGCGAGCAGCTCCGCGAGCAGGCCAACCCAAGTCTTGTCCGGCTTATGCAGGAAGCGTTCGCTGCGAAGGCATTGTTGCTCGCCGACACCGACGAAAGCATAAACGCAATCTCGGCCCGCATCGGCAAGTGCAAAGGCAGGCTGACGTCGCTTGTCCGATTGTCGTATTTGGCGCCGTCGATCGTTGAGGACATCCTGGCGGGCCGGCACCCGGTCGAAATGTCGGCAAAACGGTTGCTACGGCCGTCCAAAGACCTGCCATTCGATTGGCTAGACCAGCGAAAATTTCTCGGTTTGAGCAGCTGAATGACCGGCCCTTTTCGTCGCCCAGAATGATCCGTGCCGCCTGCCCCGAAAACGGCGTTTAGAGACCGCGCCCGCGATGCCGGCCGAAACGGCCGTTAAATGCGTCTCTGGTGGACACATCTGAAATGGGGCAGGGGTAACGCCGCCAAAAACGCGGCATTATCTGGCCGCGGGCAGGAAGCCGGAGACACGTCCGAAAACACGACGTTGAGTGGCGCACCCGGCAGGATTCGAACCTGCGGCCTCTGCCTTCGGAGGGCAGCGCTCTATCCAGCTGAGCTACGGGTGCTGAGCCTCGCGTGGTGATAGCTCATTCGGCACTGAGCCGCAAACACGGCGAAAAAGCCCAAAGGGCAGGGTGAGGAAACCTGATTTCCTCACCCTGCATTTGTCGTCAAAACAATCTGCCACAGCCGGCTCAGTAGCGGCAGGGCTTCGCGGTCACGACGCACTTTGCAAGCAGGATCGCGCCCTTCTTGCAGTCCCATCTGACGGATCGCGCGCTGTTTAAATTCGAATAGCGCGTGCCGTGCACGGAGGCGGCCGTTGCCTGCCAATTCGCCCGCGCAGCCTCGCGTGCCTTGGCCGTGCCGAGCCCAAGAATACCGGTTCCGGTCGCGGCGCCCTCAACGGTCGCGACGCAACGTGGCGCTGTTCTTTTCTTTTTCTTGGCGTCGGCATCGCCAATGCCAGCCACAAGCGCGAACGCAATCGCAGCTACGGCTAGGCCAACCTTAGATGGCGTGTACATGGGAAACTCCCTCACAAAAGACGTCACCAAAAACCGGCGGGGTTCAAGCTCCCCGCTAAGCGACCGGACTGAGCCATGCCGGGCGATGAGAGTCAACGGACGGACGGCAGGATACGGATAATCTCGTCCGTCGTGTGGCTTGTGCCGCCGTGCGCCACGAAGACCCCGCGCCGCCGGGGGTGGAGCCGGGGGGAGATGGTCAGCTGACCGCGGCGAAGGATCCGCCTATAGTCGTTCGCTATGACCGATACCCCGCAGAAAATCCGCGCCAAAGCCGCCGCCACCTCGACCGTGCCCGACGGCGAACCCGTACCCCTCATCAAAGGCAGCCACGTCTACCTGATCGATGGCTCGGGCTATATTTTCCGCGCCTTCCACGCGCTGCCGCCCTTGACGCGTCCGTCCGATGGGCTCCCCGTCGGCGCCGTGCATGGCTTTTGCGCGATGCTGTGGAAGCTGTTGCGTGAGACCAGGATGTCGGAAGCGCCAACACACGTTGCCGTTATTTTTGACGCCGGGCGCGAAACCTTTCGCAATAAAATTTATCCGCAATACAAGGCGCAGCGTCCGCCGCCGCCGGAAGAGCTCATTCCGCAATTTCCGCTGATCCGCGATGCCGTTAAGGCCTTCAACGTCGCCTCGATCGAGCTCGACGGTTTTGAGGCCGATGACCTGATCGCAACGTATGTGCGCGATGCCGTCAAGGCTGGCGCAGCTGTGACGATCGTCTCGTCCGACAAGGATCTGATGCAGTTAATCCAGCCCGGTGTCACGATGTTCGATGGCATGAAGGCCAAACGCATCGGCCGCGATGAAGTGATCGAGAAATTCGGCGTGCCACCAGAAAAAGTCATCGATGTGCAGGCGCTGGCGGGCGATAGCGTCGACAACGTCCCGGGTGTGCCGGGCATCGGCATTAAGACCGCCGCCGAGCTGATCCACGAGTACGGCGATCTCGACAGTTTGCTGGCAAGGGCGGCTGAGATCAAACAACCCAAGCGGCGCGAAAAACTGATCGAGTTCGCAGAGCAAGCCCGCGTCAGCCGCGAACTCGTGACGCTGAAACAGGATGTTCCTGTCACAATCGCCGTGGACCGGACCGGCGTCCAGGACCCTGATCCGGCAACGCTGCTGACGTTCCTCAGAGGCATGGAATTCAACTCGCTGACCAAGCGCATCGCCGAAGGTCTCGGTGTCGAGGCGCCGCCGCCGCTCGACCGCTCGGTGGGCTCCACGATATCCCCTCCCCTTAGCGGCGAGGGTTTGGAGCGAACATCCTCGCGCCGGCCTTCACAGGTCACACCTACGGCGTCTGGCGATGGTGGTGCAGGCACCCCTCAAGCAGCGGTGGCGTACTACGCCTCTGAATTGGCAAAAATTCCCGTCGATCGCGCAAAATACGAAACCGTCACAACCATCGCCGCGCTTGAAAAATGGATGGCCGCCGCGCGCGATGCGGGCCGCGTGGCCTTCGACACAGAGACATCCAGCCTCGACAGCATGCGTGCCGATCTCGTCGGTTTTTCGCTCAGCACGGCACCCGGCCGCGCCTGCTACGTACCGCTTGCCCACCGAGAGGGCGCGAGCGATCTCTTTGGTGGCGGCGGGCTTGCTCCCAATCAAATCCCGATCCGCGATGCACTCGCCGTTCTGAAACCGCTGCTCGAAGACGACGGCGTTCTGAAAATCGGGCAGAACCTCAAATATGACAGCCTCGTTATGGCGCGGCACGGCATCACCATCCAGCCGATCGACGACACGATGCTGTTGTCCTATGCGCTCGACGGCGGCCGCGGCGGCCACGGCATGGACGATTTGTCCGAGCGCCATCTCGGCCACACGTGCATCCCGTTCTCGGCCGTCATCGAACACGCGCCGGGCGCAAAGAAAGCCGATAAATCATTCGCCGGCGTGCCCATCGACAAGGCGACCGCGTATGCCGCCGAGGATGCCGACATCACGCTGCGACTGTGGCTGAAGCTCAAGCCGCGGCTTGTGCCGGAACGCATGACCAACGTTTATGAAACACTGGAACGCCCGCTGATCGGCGTCGTCGCCGATATGGAGCGCGCAGGTATCCTGGTCGATCGCGCAATTCTCGCGCGGCTTTCAAGTACATTCGCGCAGCGAGCGGCGCGGTTGGAGGAAGAGGTCTACGCCCTCGCTGGCCACAAATTCAATTTGGCGTCGCCGAAGCAGCTCGGCGAATTTCTGTTCGACAATTTGAAACTGCCCGGGGGAAAGAGAACCAAGTCCGGGCAATGGGAAACCCGCGCCGGGTTGTTGGACGACCTCACGGCAAACGAAGACCTGCCCGGCGATGCGCGCCGCTTGATCAACACCATGCTCGAGTGGCGTCAGATGACAAAGCTCAAATCGACGTACACCGACGCGCTTCCCGAGCACATCGATGAGGCCGGCCGCATTCATACGAGTTACGCTCTTGCGTCCACCACGACAGGCCGCCTTGCGTCGTCGGATCCGAATTTACAAAATATCCCGATCCGCACCAAAGAGGGGCGCGAAATCCGCACGGCCTTCATTGCGGGAAAGGGCATGAAGCTCGTCTCAGCCGATTACTCGCAGATCGAACTCCGCGTGCTCGCCCACATCGCCGACATTCCGCAATTGAAAAAGGCCTTCGCCGACGGCCTCGATATTCACGCCATGACGGCATCCGAAATGTTCGGCGTGCCGGTCAAGGACATGCCGCCGGACGTGCGCCGCCGGGCAAAAGCCATCAACTTTGGCATCATCTACGGCATCTCGGCCTTCGGTCTCGCCAATCAGCTCGGCATTTCGCGCGAGGAAGCGGGCGCCTACATCAAAACCTATTTCGAACGTTTCCCCGGCATCCGCGCCTACATGGAGGCGACGAAGAAGGCCGTGCACACCCAAGGCTACGTCGAAACCATGTTCGGGCGGCGCATTCACTACCCCGAGATCAATACCAAAAACCCGTCGATGCGCGGCTTTCTCGAACGCGCCGCGATCAACGCGCCGATCCAGGGGTCGGCTGCCGACATCATCCGCCGCGCCATGATCCGCATGCCGGGCGCACTTTTGGCCGCGAAGCTTTCAGGCGCGCGGATGCTGCTGCAGGTGCACGACGAACTCGTGTTTGAAGCCAATGACGCCGAGGTCGCGGTGCTGATCAAGACCGCGCGGCATGTGATGGAAACAGCTAGCGAACCGGTGTTGAAGCTCTCGGTCCCCATCCGCGTCGATGCCAAGTCAGCGGACAATTGGGACGAGGCGCATTGAAGCGGCGCGGTCTTCCTCCCCCCTCAAGGGGGAGGGGAAACCTGGCCGCCGCAAACTGGGACGAGGCGCGCTAACCCGTCAACCTCGGCCGGGCGCGCACCCTTTACGTGTGCGTCGAAGGCCGGAGATCCAGCGCAAGTCTCTTTGCAGACACTAAATAATTTGGGCCTTCGGCGCTTTTGCGCTGGATCCTCAAACGCGAATCGCAAGAGGGCTCAAGCGTTTGAGGATGACGACCGGATTGGCCGGTCAGCCCTACTCCCCCGCCACCGTTGGCGCGTGACGGCCGTTGCTGCCGTTGAGGTGGCCGTTGGCCTTTGGCGCCTTCCAATCGGGCGCAACGTCGGGAGTGTCTTTCATGACCCGGTACGGCTGCGGCATACGTGTGTCGGCGCCACCGGCAAGCCGCTTGAACTGAATGGTGCGAATGAACTCGCGGATGCGCGGCTGAATTTCCGTGCGCCAGCGCGTGCCGTTGAAGACGCCGTAGTGGCCGACGCCGGGCTGCACGTAATGCACTTTTTCGTCTGCCGGGATCGACGTGCATAGATCGTGTGCCGCTTCCGTCTGGCCCAGGCCGCAGATGTCGTCGCGTTCGCCCTCGACCGTCATCAGCGCTGTTTTCTTAATCGCGGTGCAATCGACGTACTCGCCCCGATGCATCAGCTTGCGGTCGGGCAGCAGGTGTTCCTGGAACACGGTGGCGACGGTCTGCAAATAAAACTCAGCAGTCAGGTCCATCACCGACATATATTCTTCGTAGAAATCCTGGTGCTGATTGACGCTGTCACAGTCGCCCTTGACGAGATCGTGGAACAGATCAACGTGGGCGTTCATGTGCTTTTCGAGGTTCATGGTCATGAACCCAGTCAACTGCATGAAGCCAGGATAGACAGGGCGCATGCAACCCGGGTGTGGGAACGGCACGACCGACGTCACATTCTGCTCGAACCAATTGATCGAGCGCGCGCCAGCCAATTCGTTCACCTTGGTCGGATTGCGCCGCGTGTCGATCGGGCCGCCCATCAACACGAGGGATGCCGGCTGGCAGTCATCGCCGCGCGACGCCATCAGCGCTGTTGCAACAAGAGCGGGCACTGCTGGCTGGCAGACTGCAATGATGTGCGTGTTGGGGCCGATGAACTTCGTGAAGCCGATGAGGTAGTCGACAAAGTCGTCGAAGTCGAAGCGGCCGAGGGCAAGGGGTGCGTCGCGAGCGTCTAACCAATCGGTGATGTAGACGTCGTGTTCGGGCAGCATGGCTTCAACAGTACCGCGCAGCAGCGTCGCGTAGTGGCCCGACATCGGCGCAACGATAAGGACCTTGGGATCATGACGCTTGCCGGCGACGCTCTCGTCGCGCGCAAAGTGGAGCAGATTGCAAAACGGTTTTGCAAGTGCCACCTCCTGATGGATCGGCACGGTCAGCCCCGACATCTGCACCGACTTGATGCCAAACTCTGGCTTGCCGTAGCGGCGTGTGAGGTTCTCAAATACTTCGCAGGCCGCCATCATGTTTTTGCCCATGGTGGTCTGCCCCATCGGATTAAGCGGCCATTCCAAAGTGTGGCGGAGGGCCTGCATTCCGAAGCGGAAAGGGGACACGAACGCGTGGGCCATTTCATAAGCGTAGTAGTTCATGGGCCGCCGGTCCTTGGTTTCGCGGGGACGGCACAGGGCCGCCCCACGGCGAAGCAGCTGATTTTTTGCTGCGTCGCAAGAGTATAGGCCGAACGGAGTTCATAACAATCGGGAAAACAAGGGCGTGCCTAACGTTAGGGTGCAAACGTGCAGGAAAGGTACAGTCCCCCTTAAGGCCCCTTTGCGCAGTGCATGGTTTGCCGCGCACGCGTATTATCCACAGGCTGATTCGCGGCCGCCATAGTGTTTGCCGGGAACTCTGGGAAGCGGCTTTCCGGCACGTTCCGCGATCATCCTATAAGCCGGGAAAGGGTGACATGGGGGCTCTCGATTCTCCTCCGGTGGCGACCGGCCTGCGCGGCCTTCTGCACCGGATAGTCAGTGTCGAGCCCGATGAGTTGGCGGCACTGCTGGCGTCCTTCGCCATGTTTTTTGCACTGCTGTCCGCCTATTACATCATCCGCCCGGTCCGCGACGAAATGGGCGTCACCGTCGGCAAGGACGCCATCCACCACCTCTTCACGATCGTCTTTCTAGTGATGCTCGCCGTCGTGCCGCTGTTTGGCTGGGTCGCCTCGCGTTTTCCCCGCCGCCAAGTCCTGCCTGGCGTCTACCTCTTCTTTGCGGTCAACCTCGTGATGTTCTGGGCCCTGCTCAAAATGCGCGGCGCCGGCGAGCTTGCGGCCGGCGCGTTCTTTGTCTGGGCCAGCGTGTTCAACCTGTTCGTCATTTCTCTATTCTGGAGCCTGATGTCGGAGCTGTGGTCGAACGAGGAGGCCAAGCGGCTCTATGGCTTCATCTCCGCAGGCGGTACGGCTGGCGCGCTCGCAGGCCCGCTGCTCACCAGCACGCTGGTCCACTATATGGCACCCGCCGATCTCTTGCTGCTGTCGGCGGCGCTGCTGATCGCGTCGCTTGTCGCGAGCCTTGTCCTGCGCCGTGTACGTCCCGGTCCGCAGGGCGCCGGTAAGGACGCTGTGGGCGGCGGTATTTTTGACGGCGCGGCAAAGGTTTTTACTTCGCCCTATCTCGGGCGCATCGCACTGTTCGTGTTTCTCGCCAACATTGTCGGCACGTTTTTTTATATGGAGCAGTCGCGTCTCGTCGGGGCGGCCATCGCCAACAGCACCAATCGCGTGTCGTTCTTCGCCAACCGCGATTTAATCGTCAGTCTATTCACGATCGCCATTCAGATCTTCGGTACCGCGCACGTGATGCGCAGGCTGGGACTTACCGTGGCGCTTATGGCGCTACCGGTCACGGCAACGCTTGGCACGCTTGCACTCTGGTATGACCCGGTACTGTGGGTGGTTGCCGCTGTGATGGTTGCGGAGCGCGTCGTCGCCTTCGCGCTTTCAAGCCCGGCGATCAAGGTGATGTACACGCTGACCGGGCCGGACGAAAAATACAAAGTTCAGAATTTCGTCGATACCGTCGTCTATCGTGGTGGCGATGCAGCGTCGGGCTGGCTGTTCGCTGGCATCAGCAAGGGCGCCGGTTTCGCCGCTATCGCGACCCCGCTCGTTGCCCTGCCGCTGGCGCTGATTTGGCTCTGGACGGCGCGCGATCTCGGCCGCGCTCACCAGGAGCGCGCCGCGCAAAAGGCCTAATCTAGAGCGCTTTGCGATCCGATGGAACGGGATCTGCTCTTTCGTCTCTTGCTTGGTCGCATTTTCTGCGACGAACCGGTGCCCACTTCGCCGGAAAATGCTCTAGCGTCTATCGCCACCGCGGCGCTGCTGTCCGCCAGCGCCGCCACCCGGCCCGCCAGCACCCGGTCCGCCGCCGCCCATGCGGGCGTCCTTGTGGCGGAAGTTGATGCGGCCCTTGGTCAAGTCATATGGCGTCATCTCGACCGTGACCCGGTCGCCGGCGAGAATGCGGATGCGGTTCTTCTTCATGCGCCCCGACGTGTAGGCAATCACCGAGTGCCCGTTGTCGAGCTTCACGCGGCAGCGGGCGTCGGGCAGCACTTCGTCCACCACACCCTCGAACTCCAGCATCTCTTCTTTCGCCATTCAGTCTCCCGGGCGCTGATCTAAAGCGCATCTTGTTTCACGACGCCGGTGCGGCGCCGTGCAGCTAGCTGTCTCGTGTCTTAGCGGCATATGAAAAGCGGGGAGCAGACCCGTCTGCTCCCCGCTCAGATAAAGTGGTCTCGAATATTTAGAGCGGACGCAGGTTCACGGCAGCGATCTTGCCGTTACGTCCACGCTCGGTTTCAAAAGCGACCTTCTGGCCCTCACGCAGGGACTGAAGGCCAGCCTTTTCAACCGCCGAAATGTGAACGAACACGTCGCTGCCACCTTCTTCCGGTTGAATAAAGCCATAGCCCTTTTGACCATTAAACCACTTCACAGTGCCGTTCGACATTCATGCCTCCAAAGCCAATAGGCATCCCCCGATTGAATTACCGGAGGCCATCAAATCGCGCGATGGAGACGGCTTAGGGCAGGCGGTAGCGCTGTCGAAAGTGAGCCAAGGCGTGTTCGATCGGGCTTATATGCCTTGGTTGCTGGGGAAAGGCAAGAACGCCGCAAGGGTTTCGTTACCCTGAGGCCAGGCCTGAAGCCAGGCCTGAGGCCAGGTTTCAAACCTTGATTTCTGCGAGCTTTTCGACGCTTTCCTTGTGTCACGCGATTAGCTTTTCGCACCCCCCCGATGCTTCGTCTCACGGCTCAATTCGAGAGTCATGTCCGTTGGCATAGGTCCAACCCAATGCAGGTCACGCGAAGTTAAACCAAAAAATTCTGTGCGGGCTGAGAGCAAGGCGGGCAGCGGCTGCCGCACCGCCCGCTCAACTTCAGTGTCCTGAGTGGCGGTTCAACGCCACGAAGTGCGAGCCGACATCGACGTGGATGTGGTCCATATCGCTATAAGTCATGGTGCCGCCCGAGTGGTGATTGTTGATCAACCACTGCACGGCCTGCTTCTTTTGTCCCGGCACGCGGAAATCGATAGCCCGGCCCGAGGCATGCCGGGACGGCCGGCCAGATGTCGCAATGCGCGCCCCCGGGCGGCAGGTCGAGACGATCTGGACGTTGCCGAACTGGGCGCGGATACGTCCCAGCAGGTTGCGCGCCTCCGGTGTGAGACAGCTGCTCGATGAGCCAGACCCGCCCGTATAGGTCCGGCTGGTCATCGACCGGTTTTTCATTTTAGTCCCGTCGCCTTGATACGACTTGGCTTGGACAGCAGCGGGCACAAGAACAGCCAGACAGCCTGCAAGCACGGGTACGATATGCCAACGCATTAAGAGTCCTCATGTGATGTGATGTTGTTGGAAACCGCGTCCAAGGCTGGCGCACCCTCTCTGGGGTTGGCCCGATCGCGGGGTTCGACCCCGGGGGCTCAGCGCAGTGCCGTGGGGCGAGGATTGCATGGACAAGGACCGCAAGCGCCAGCCCCCCTCGGTACTGCAAGCCGCCTCACGTGTGAGAGGCCCTTTGGGGCGTTCAGCGCGTGGCGCCCGCCCCTTATTGTGCAGTGCCGCGAAAAGTCTTCAGACCTGCGGCGTAAATAAGGCCAGGCCGTCCCTAACCAAGACCTGCGACCACCCGGCGCAATGTCACCACGAGCGCCTATAAATCAGGCTGCGAACATGAAATAGTCCGCTGCCATAACGGTCTGGGGAGGCCAGTTTGTAGACCTACGACTTTGGGGAAGAGACAAGGGAGAGAGACATGAATGTCATCAAGAGCATCGTGCTGGGCTTTATCGCCGGCGTGATCGCGACCGTGACGGTCCACGAGTTGATCAGTTGGATCTTCAATACATATTGGACGGGCTGGCCGCGTCAGTCTTGGAACTTTGCGCCCGTCGCCAATTCCATGGTCCCGGACTTCGCCGTGCCGCAAATCGTCAGCGACGCGTTCTGGGGCGGCCTGTGGGGGTCGGTGTTTGGCCTCATCCTTGGCTCAAAGCCTGAGGGGGCTTTGACGGTACGCGGCGCCATTCTCGGCATTTTTGGGCCGGCGCTGATCGGCGTGTTTCTCGCAGTTCCGCTGCTAACCGGCCGCTTCCCGCCGTTCTTCGGCGGCGACGCCAGTATGATCATTCCGGTGCTCTGCATCCTCGCTGGCTTCGGCGCTGTGACAGCCTGGCTCTATGGCTTCTTCCGCTACGGAAGACTGCCGTAAGTTTAAGAAAATCGACGTCTTGTAGCGACGGGCGGAGCTGCAAGGCGCCGCCTTTTCGTTTGCCGGACGCAGCATGCTGCCTGCCAGCTATCGACGCTCGGCGGCATTAAAGCCGCGTTGACGTGCTGTCACCAGATCCATTACTACATTGCACACAATGCAATAAGCTGAGCCGTATATGGTTTGGCCAGACCAGCATGTTGCGAGTGGATTTTGGAGACGCCGATGACTTTGACAACGACAATCATTCGTCTGCTTGCCGGGATGTTTCTGGCGTTCGCTGTGGCTGGACAAAGTGCGCGCGCCGAAGTGCCCGCATCCGTCGCTTTGCTCGGCGTGTTTCTCCAGAACGACAACGAGGGCCTTGATCCCACGAGCGATGCCGAGCGGGCTCGCCAAGTCAAAGTTCAAGAGCTCTTCAAGAGCACGTTGGAAGCCACCGGGCGTTATAAGTTTGTGCCGGTGACGGCCGTAGTCCAAAAAAAGATGGAAGCTGGACAACACGTTGGCACGTGCGCTGGGTGCGAGCTTCAATATGGCAAAGACCTCGGAGTTGATGCTGTTGCCTGGGTCGAGGTCCAGAAAATTTCAAACCTCATTTTGAATATGAACGTCTACATGGCTGGCGTTGCCGATCCAAAATTCAACTATATCCACAGCGTCGACATTCGCGGCAACACGGATGAGAGCTGGACGCGCAGCCTGACGTATCTTCTGAAAAACTATTTTCTGACGCCCGCAGCGCCATAAGAGGAGCCCGGCGGGCAAGGGCAGCCGCGCCGCTTTCGTTGACCGGCAGCTACCTCAATTCTCATCCATCTTGAGCGCGGCGATAAACGCCTGCTGCGGAATTTCGACCTTGCCGAATTCGCGCATCTTCTTCTTGCCGGCCTTTTGCTTGTCGAGCAATTTACGTTTGCGCGAAATATCGCCGCCATAGCATTTGGCGATCACGTCCTTGCGCATCGCCCTGATGGTTTCGCGCGCAATGACCTTGGCGCCGATCGCCGCCTGAATCGGGATCTGGAACAGATGCGGCTTGATCAGATCTTTCAGCTTTTCGCACATCGACCTGCCGCGGCTTTCAGCGCGTGACCGGTGCACGACAATCGACAACGCATCGACCGGTTCGGCATTGACCAGGATCGAGAGTTTGACGAGGTCGCCTTCCTCATAGCCCTTGATGTGATAATCGAACGAAGCGTAGCCGCGCGATACGCTTTTCAGCCGGTCATAGAAATCGAATACGACTTCATTGAGAGGCAACTCATAGATGACCATGGCTCGAGAGCCGACATAGGTTAGCTGCGTCTGCCGCCCGCGCCGGTCCTGACACAGCTTCAGCACGGACCCCAGATGTTCGTCCGGCACGAGGATCGTCGCCTCGATCCAGGGCTCCTTGATGTGATCGATTCTGACGACCTCCGGCATATCAGCCGGGTTGTGCATTTCGATCGAGGTGCCGTCGATCATGTTCAAGTGATAGATGACACTTGGCGCGGTGGTTATGAGATCGAGGTTAAACTCGCGCTCTAAGCGCTCGGTGATGATCTCGAGATGCAGCAGCCCGAGGAAGCCGCAGCGAAAGCCAAAGCCAAGCGCTGCAGAGCTTTCAGTTTCAAACGAAAAGCTGGCGTCGTTCAGGCGCAGCCGTGACATGGCCTCACGCAAATCTTCGAAGTCCGCTGCATCAACCGGGAACAAGCCGCAGAACACAACCGGTTGGGCCTGTTTGAAGCCTGGTAGCGCTTCGGCTGCCGGGTTCTTTTCATCCGTCACCGTGTCGCCGACGCGGGTGTCCGCCACTTCTTTGATGGCTGCTGTAAAGAAGCCAACTTCGCCCGGGCCGAGCTGGCTGAGCATTTCCTGTTTGGGCCGGAAGATACCGACACGGTCCACTTGATAGTGGCCGCCGCTTGCCATCATCTGGACCTTCTGGCCTTTTTTGAGCGTACCTTCTTTGATGCGCACGAGCACGACGACGCCAAGGTAAGCGTCGTACCAGCTGTCAACCAGCATGGCTTTGAGCGGCTTGGTTGCGTCGCCTGTGGGGGCGGGGAGCCGCTCGACGATGGCTTCCAGAACGGCTGCCACATTGAGACCTGTCTTGGCCGACACGCCAACAGCGTTTGAGGCATCGATGCCAATCACGTCTTCGATTTGCTTCTTGACCCGGTCCTCATCAGCTGACGCCAGATCGATCTTGTTCAGAACTGGCAAGATCTCGAGGTTGTTGTCGAGGGCTTGATAGACGTTGGCGAGGGTCTGCGCCTCGACGCCTTGGCTTGCATCGACGACGAGGATAGCGCCCTCGCAGGCAGCGAGGCTGCGCGAAACTTCGTAAGCAAAGTCGACGTGGCCGGGTGTGTCCATCAAGTTGAGCTGATACGTCTTGCCGTCCTTGTACTTGTAGTCGAGGCGAACTGTCTGCGCCTTGATGGTTATGCCTCGCTCGCGCTCGATATCCATGGAATCGAGGATTTGCGCCTTCATATCACGCTCAGCGACGTTGCCGCACAGCTGAATGAGCCGGTCGGACAGTGTCGACTTGCCGTGATCGATATGGGCAATAATCGAGAAATTGCGGATCAGGGAGGTATCGGTCATCGGCGGCTCATAGCACCCGCAAAGGCTGGGCAACAGGGGCGTTTCCGGTTCACGGTCAAGGGGTCGCGGGTGAAGCCGCGGGAAGCGCCGGACTAGCACCGGAAAACGCCCTGTGCCATGGTCTATTTGTAATTTCCCCCGGGTGACAGTGGAGATCACGTTATGTCAAACAGTTCCTCGCCTTTCGGCAACGGTCAGGCCTTCGGCCAGATCAACGAAGAGGCGCGCAAAGCCACGGCCGCTGCGTTCGACGCCATGTCGAACTGGCGTCACGAAATGACCGCAACGAGCGAGCGCAATAGCGACGCTGTTTTTGATAAAATGGCGTCGGCGGCCAAAACCTTGGGCTGGCCGACCGAATTTATGGATATGACCCGCCAGCAGATACAGAACGCGTCCAAAATGCAAATGCATATGCTGGATCAGGTTATGGGCGTTTGGGAAAAGCAGATGACCAATCCTGGCGCGGGCATGCAGATGCCGGCCGGTATGCCGTCGTTCCCGTCCATGCCGTCTTTTCCAGGGATGCCAACCTTTCCAGGTATGACTGGGTTTTCCGGGATGCCAACATTTCCTGGCATGCCATCGTTCCCCGGAATGGGCTTCGGCTCAGGTTCATCTATGGGCAGCGCACCGATGTTTCCCGGTATGGGGGACATGAACTCCATGCCGATGGTGCCGCTGCAATTCTGGATGCAGGCCGCTGAGATGTGGCAGAAGAGCTGGCAGCAAGCGCTGACCTCGTGGATGGAAACGCAGTCCAGCATGATGGGCAAACCAAGCTCAGCTTCAAAGCCCGGATCGGCTAGGTAATAACCTGGGCCGGCGGGCAAACGGGACCAGGCACGATGATCATCCCTGCGGCGCGAAGGCGCGCCGGGGGACGATCGCTGCAGGTTGTGACCGTAAGCTCGAATGACTATTCTCCGCAGCACTGGGGATTGCCCCGGTATCAATCACCGCATCGACATCAACGGGGAAGCGTGCATTTTAGCGCGGGAAGCGCGCTGGGCACGGGGACATCATGGCATCGGCTGATCAGAAGACCGCATTCCCCACACCATCGGCGGCCGCCGGTACGTTCGGCCGGGATCTTCTGGCGTCCATAGTTGTTTTTCTCGTCGCACTGCCACTCTGTATGGGCATCTCGCTCGCCTCCGGCATGCCGCCAACGGCGGGTATCATCACCGGCATCATCGGTGGGATCATCGTCGGCTTCATTGCTGGCTCGCCGCTCCAGGTCAGTGGACCGGCCGCGGGGCTTGCGGTTCTTGTCGCTCAGCTCGTCAAAGACTTTGGTCCAGAGATGCTCGGCACGATCGTGCTGTTCGCCGGCCTCATCCAACTTGTTGCCGGCCTCTTGAAACTCGGCCAGTGGTTCCGTGCCGTGTCTCCCGCCGTGATCCACGGCATGCTGGCCGGCATCGGTATTCTGATTTTTGCCTCCCAATTCCACCTGATGCTCGATGGTGTGCCACTTGGCACCGGCATCAAGAACCTGCTTGGTATTCCCGGAGCCATCTTTAGCGCGCTTCAAGCCGGAGATTTTCATCTCACGGCTGGTGAAATCGGGCTGCTGACAATCACCACGATTTTTGCATGGAACGCGTTCGTACCAAAGTCGCTCAAAATGATCCCCGCGCCCCTCGTTGGCGTGCTTGTCGCCATGGCGGCTGCAGCGTTCTTCAATCTATCCGAAATTAAATACGTCAATGTGCCAGACAACATCTGGTCGACGGCCATCTACCCGACACCTGAAAAGCTGCTTCGCATCTTCGAGTATCCCGTTCTCATCGGCGCTGTGGCTATCGCCTTCATCGCCAGCGCCGAGACGCTTCTGTGCGCGACCGCGGTCGATCAGATGCACAGCGGTCCGCGCACCAAGTACGACAAGGAGCTGTCAGCCCAAGGCATCGGCAACACACTGTGCGGGCTCGTTGGCGTCCTACCTATGACCGGCGTCATCGTGCGCTCGGGTGCCAACGTCGAAGCCGGCGCTCGAACGCGGGCCTCTGCGATCCTCCACGGCATTTGGCTGCTGATCTTTGTCAGCCTGATCCCGTGGGCGCTCAAATACATCCCACTCAGTTCGCTCGCCGCCGTGCTTGTCTTCACCGGCTACAAGCTCGCTTATCCAAAAATTCTTCCAGCGCTCCTGAAGTACGGCAAGGGCGAGGTGTTCATCTACGCCGTCACCATCGCCATGATCGTCTCGACGGATTTGCTCAAAGGCGTTTTGACAGGCTTGGCGCTGTCGATCGCCAAGCTGCTCAGTGCCTTCTCGCAGCTCAATGTCCGCAAGGATGAGAACGCCGCGCAAAACCGCATCGATCTGCACTTCGTTGGCTCGGCGACGCTGGTGCGCTTGCCTATCCTCGCGCGCGCGCTCGAAGACTTGACGCCGGGGTCAAATGTCCACATCCACCTCGCCGATCTCGACTACATCGACCACGCCTGCCTCGATCTGCTGACCAACTGGGACAAGCAGCACAAGGCAACGGGGGGGACGTTGACCCTCGATTGGGCGTCGCTCGAAGGCAAGTATCACGACCGGCACGGCACCGGCCCCAACGGTGTCGCGTCCAAAGCGGCTAAAACCGCCTCTTAGAGAGGTTTACGCCGCGGCTGTTGAAGTCTAGAGCGCTTTGCGATCCGATGGAATCGGATCGGCGCTCTCGTCTCTTGCTTGGTCGCTTTTTCTACGACGAACCGGTACCCACTTCGCCGGAAAATGCTCTAGTCTGATGCCGCCGTGCTGGCAGCAGGGGCGACCGGCGCGGCTCGGCCAAAACGCTGGCTCAAAAGCCTGTAAGCCGCAGCAAATGGCCTGAAGAAAATAACTTCCAGCGATCTGAAATCCGCCGTTTCCGCGCCGATGCCGAAGCCCTCGATCTCGCGGCCACGGGGAATGTGCAGCGTGCCCGCCATGCGATCCCACACCGACAGCGCGCCGCCCATGTTGCGGTCGAAGTGCTCGGGTTTGTTGGAGTGGTGAATGTGGTGCATCGCCGGCGAGATGATCCATCGTTCAACGTTGGGACCAAAAGACACCCAGAACGGCGAGTGCCGCAGCACGCCGCCGAAAATGTTAAACACGAACAGGAAGATGTTGGCCCCCGCGACCGAGGTCACAGTCAGCTTGTCGCCAAAGACGCCAATGAACAGCCCATTGATGACGCCGTACCCGAGCCCCAATATCGCGCCTGTGATGATCACCTCGACCGGGTGGTGACGCTCGGCGGTGGCGAAGTTCAACACCTCAGCCGAGTGGTGCACCTTGTGGAATTCCCACAGCTCCGGAATGCGGTGGAAGGTGTAGTGAACGTACCAGCGCAGGAAGTCGTCGATGAGGAACAGTACCACCGTTAGCGCGCCGCCAAGCATGAGCGCGGTACCGTCGGTCGCGGTTCCCGACACACCTAGCGTTTCAAGCGCGGAGACAACGAACGCTGAAACCGCTTTCCAGTTGATGGCGAGGCCAGAGAGCAGCGTCAGGCGCAGCACCGGCGTCAGCACGAAAATGATGTAATCATTGATGGCGCTCTGCGACAGCCAGACATTTTTGTCGAACAGCGTCGCCTCGAAGCTCATCGCTTCTTTGTGCTTGCGGTAGGCGTAGGCGGCGAGACACAGCCCGGTGAGGCAATAGAGCCAGAAGTAGCGCGACGTGCCGTCGATCAGAAAATCGTAGGCCGGCATGAGAGCCCCGACGACCGCCATCGTGGTCTGATCGGCAATCCAATCGAGCATTGGCCAATCGAGCATGGGAGTGGTCTTTCCTGCGACAGCGTTTGTTCTCATAGCAACGCTAGAGCGCGCCGGTGAAAAACCACTTAATTCTAGCCCCGTTCGCAGTCTACCAGGCGGGGCAACAGAGCGTCCGCGACTTGCAATCCGCCGCCATTGTCCCTATTATTAGAATAATTCTAATAAATGTAGGGATCCCTGTATGCGGCGGTTTTCCGAACTTCAGGAGCGCGAAATTCTGGCCCTGGCCATCGCGCTCGAGGAGGAGCATGCCCGTATCTATGCCGAGTATGCCACCGGGCTGGCCGAAAGCTTCCCGGCTTCTGCCAAGCTCTTCACCGGCATGGCGGAAGAAGAGAACGAGCACCGCCGCTGGCTGATCGACCTGTTCCAGAAAAAATTTGGCGATCACATTCCCTTGATTCGCCGCCAGGACGTCTCGGGCTTCGTCCGCCACGAACCGATCTGGACGGTTCGCCCCCTCGGCCTTGACAAGGTCAGGACCCAGGCTGAGGCCATCGAACGCGAGACCCGGCAGTTCTACCGCTCGGCCCTCGAACGCACTTCGGACGCGGCGATCCGCAAGCTTCTGGGCGATCTCGTCGCTGCCGAGGACAAGCACGTCAGTCTCGCCCACCAGCTCGGCGAGTCGGAACTCACCCCCGGCGCTAAAGCGTCCGAAGCTGATACCGAGCGGCGCGCTTTTGTGTTGCAGTATGTGCAACCCGGCCTGACCGGTCTCATCGACGGTTCGGTGTCGACATTGGCGCCGATTTTTGCCGCCGCCTTCGCGACGCATAACACCTGGCAGACTTTCCTTGTTGGCATGGCCGCCTCCATCGGCGCTGGCATTTCGATGGGCATTGCCGAAGCCATGTCGGACGACGGAATGATCTCAGGGCGCGGCCACCCGTGGATGCGCGGCGCCATAACCGGCCTGATGACCGGGCTCGGCGGCCTCGGACACACGCTGCCCTATCTCATCCCGGATTTCTGGACGGCGACGACGCTGGCCATTGCGGTCGTGCTGGTCGAACTCTGGATCATTGCCTGGATTCGCGCCCGCTACATGGACACCAAGTTCATGCGCGCCGCCCTTGAGGTCGTCGCCGGCGGGCTCGTCGTGTTCGCGGTCGGCATATTGATCGGCAGTGCATGAGCTGGCGGGGGGAGCAAGTCAGATTGGTCCGGTATTCCTTCGGCTGCGGCCATGAATTAGACCGGTAGTATTTTCGGTTATGGGCCAATGCACTAAATCGCTGCCGCGATAGCCTGCGGCGGCAGGAGACGGGGCTGTATCGGGGTCCCGGTAACGGAATGGGAAGCGTCCTGTCTTGAGGATCAAGGGGTTGTTGAACCCCACCTTGAGACAGGAGATCCC
>JANNEP010000038.1:0-60903 GCA_031378895.1 Hyphomicrobium sp. | reverse complement strand
GCCGCCCCGTCCCTTGTTTGTTTGCGCAGCTTTGCGTTGCGCACGGCGACTCCGCTTCGCGGAGCCGGCCGCTCGTAGCGCGTGCGCGTGCGCCTTCCGGCCGGCGCGCGGAACGCGTGTCGGAAGGCGCCCAGCAAAGAGCACCGCGAGCGCCAAACAAGACGCCTCACGGATAGGGCCCCCTTACCCCATTGAGTGGGGCCCCTAAAGGGCGTTAGCGCTATTAAAATGAGAGGTCCGAAGTACCGAGCAGGGCCGATTTTCAATGATAAATCCACCCGGAAGATCCTGGCAGGCTATGGTCTGCTGCGGTCGCCAGAGAGTGGAGCGAACCGGGGACACGCACCACGATGATGAAGAATAAGGTCATCACGGCCGATGACGCCATTGCGCTCATCAGCGACAACGACGTCGTGTGCACGACCGGGTTCGTTCAAAGCTGCATTCCCGAAGCCCTTCATGCCGCGCTCGAGAAGCGCTTTGTCGAAACGCAAGCGCCGAAAGGCTTGACGCTTATCATGTGCGCGGGTGCCGGCGACAGCAAAGGCCTTGGCACCGGACGCTTGCACCACGAAGGCCTTTTGAGCCGCGTCATCGCCGCCAACTTCGGCCGCATGCCGAAGGTCGCGCAGGCGGCGCAGGACAACAAGATCCAGGGCTATAACCTGCCGCAAGGTGTGATTTCGAAACTCTACCGCACCTGCGCCTCCGGTCAGCCTGGGCTGTTTTCAAAAGTCGGCCTGCAAACCTACGTCGATCCAAGGTTTGGCGGCGGCAAGGTCAACGAGGTGACGACCGAGGATATTGTCAAGCTCGTCGAAGTCGAGGGCCGCGAGTGGCTGTTCTACAAGGCGACACCGATCGATGTCGCTTTGATCCGCGCGACCAGTGCCGACCCCTCCGGCAATCTCAGCATGGAGAAGGAGTGCCTGACGCTCGACGTGCTGGCGCAGGCCATGGCCGCGCACAACAACGGCGGCGTCGTCATCGCCCAGGTCGAGCGTATCGTCGAGCAGGGCTCGATTAAGCCCAAAGATGTCAGGGTGCCGGGCATTCTGGTCGATTGCGTCGTCGTTGCCGGCAGCGATGACATGCATCGCATGAACTACGGTGTGATGTATGATCCGGGGTTATCGGGCGAAGTGCGCGTGCCGGTGGACGCGATGCCCAAGATGGCGCTTGATGAGCGCAAAATCATCGCGCGGCGCGCCGCCTTCGAACTGCCCTTGAACGGCGTCATCAATCTCGGCGTCGGTGCCCCCGACGGCGTTGCGGCGGTAGCAAATGAAGAGAAGGTCACGCCCTACATCACCATGACGACGGAAGCGGGCGCCATCGGCGGTGTGCTGGCCAGCGGCTCGAGCTTCGGCGCCTCGGCGAACGCCCATTCGATCATCGACCAGAATATGATGTTCGATTTCTACCACGGCGGCGGCTTAGACCTGACCTGCCTCGGCATGGCCGAATGTGATGAGCACGGCAACGTCAACACCAGCAAGTTCGGCGGCCGCCTCAACGGTTGCGGCGGTTTTATCGATATTTCGCAGAACGCGCGTGCTGTCGTTTTTGCAGGCACGTTTACTGTCGGCGGGCTCCAGGTCGAACTGGCCTACGGCAAACTCAGGATCGTCAAGGAAGGCCGGGCGCGGAAGTTCGTCAGACAAGTCGAACAGATTACGTTCAGCGGCAAGTATGCGAGCACGAAATCGCAGCCGGTGATCTACGTCACGGAACGCTGCGTGTTTCAGCTGACATCGCATGGCCTCGAGTTGATCGAGGTGGCGCCCGGCATCGACATCGAGAAGCACATTCTCGCGCACATGGATTTCAGGCCCGTCATCAACAAACCGATACCCATGGACCGGCGCATTTTTATCGACGAGCCGATGGACTTGATGTCGGAATTGCTCAATCTCAAACTTTCCGAGCGCGTCAGCTACGATGCCGACCGCAACATCCTTTTCGCCAATCTCGAAGGCTGGAGCGTACGCAAGAAAAGTGACATCGACGATTTGCGCAAGATCCTCGTAGCAGCGGTTATCGCCGCTGGCCGGCGCGTCAACTCGGTTGTCAATCACGATGGCTGCCGCATTGCTGAAGACCTCTACGACGATTATGCCGAGATGATTCAGTACATGCTCGAGCACCACTACGTATCGACCGCACGCTACACGACGAGCGCGTTTATGCGATTGAAGATGCAGGAGGCGCTAGATAAGCGCGGGCTGCAGCCGCACATTTTCGAACGCAAGGAGGACGCGCACGCATTTCTCGAAACGAAGGCTGAATAATCGACAAGAGGCATGGCGAGAGGCACGGGTTACTCCCCGTCCCGCTTCTCCAACCCGTACGGCTTCACCAGCCGCCAGACGTGATCGGGAATCATATTCTTCATCATCGCCGGGCGCTGGCGGCGCAAATGCAGGACAGTCTCGACGGCCTTCATCTCGACACGCGCTCGGGCGAATTCGAGACCACGCGGGCCGACCTTCGGCATGAGCCAGCCCATGATCGGGCGTAGCCAGTTGGGCATGCCGCGCAATGGCAAGCCGCCCGCCGCACGCTCGACGTTTTTGAGAAAGCCACTGACGGGACCCTGACGTTTGCCGGCGCTGCCGGGGCCTGACGTGACCACTTCATCGCCGAGGAGGTTGAGAAGTTCCTCGCCGCGGTCGTTGCGCACGAGCAGCCACTGCTCGCCCTCGCCGCCCATGTAGCCGACTGTGATGTCGGCGAGCACGTTGGTGTAGTCGACGCAGGTACGGCAGGTCAGCGGACAGAAATCCGGCGGCAGCTTCGACAGCGGCAGCATAAGAAAAGGAATTTCCTTTTTGCGGCCGTCTGTGAAGCGCAGCTCGACGTGATAGTCGGCGCGGAATTCGAGATAGGTGATTGTAGCTGGGTCTGCCGACAACAGCCCGAGAAATTCGTGGAAGCGCTCGGTCGTGGTGTTGTCGGAGCACGGCGTGCCAACGACGAAAAGCTTTTCAAAACCAAGCTCGGCTTCGAGCGCGCGCAACGCGTAGACCTGACATGGAATGCCGATGACAGCGAGGCGCTTGTAACCCTTTGCGCGCGCCGGTTCGAGCAGTGCCAAGAGCGGCGCATAGCCCATGCGCATGCCGCGGCAGTGCGCCATACCCTCGGCTTTGGTCACGAGCACGGGCACCGGGCGCCAGCTATCGTCCGGGTCGGGCGCCATTGTCAGAACGGCATCGACGGCGCCGGTTTCAAGCAGCCGTTCGCCGATGCGCGATGTAATGCCGGTCCATTGCGCGCCGGGCTTTGGCGTCGCAAGCCGCGCCCGCACCATGCGCCGGAAGGGGCCAAAAAACTGCTCGTCTGTGCGCGAGGGATCGCGGGCCCGCCCGTGCACGCGCGTTTCAAGTGTGGTATAGTCTGGCTTGATGAACTGGCAGGCGCGGCCGCAGCGTTTTGGATCGTCCGAGCGCGAGATGCCGCAATCGGTGCACAGATCGCGCGGGGCTGCAGCCGCGACCGGCGGGGCCCAGACACTCTCCGGGACTTGCTCCGTATCTCTCACTATCCGTCCCCGAACCCTCGCCCCAACCTCGATGCGCGCATGTGACCACGGATCGCACGCAACGTCCAAGCGCAATCACTCGCGTGCAGGCCGAGCGCTGCTAAAACTTCTTGGCAAAATACTCGGCGGCAGCGGGCGGCATGACGCGCTTGAATATGGCGGCGAGATACGTCGGCGTCGTCACGTAGTACTGGCGGTGCGGGCGCGGGCTCTCCAGCGCATGGATCAGACGCTTGGTGACGGCTGACGGCTCAAGCTTGAAGAACGACTTGCCGCCGGCCTTCATGCCCTCGAGCCGCGCCAGATAAACCTCGCGGTGGGGTGAATTTTCGATGTCGATGTTGGTCTCGAGGTTCTCGACCGCATGCTCGACAAAGCGCGTACGGATCGGACCCGGTTGAATCAGCGAGACCTTGATGCCGGTGCCCTCGAGTTCGAGCCGCATGGCGTTGGTCAGGCCTTCAAGCGCGAACTTCGAGGCGCAGTAGGCACCTCGATAGGAAACGGCAACAAAGCCGAGGATCGACGAGCACTGCACGATGCGCCCCTGTCCATTGGCGCGCATTGCCGGAATGAGCCGCCGCGTCAGATCGTGCGTGCCAATGAGGTTGACTTCGATTTGATGGCGCAGAAGTTGCGGCGTCAAATCTTCAACGGCGCCCGGTTGTCCGTGAGCTGCGTTGCTAAAGATCGCGTCGAGTTTACCGCCCGTCATCGTCAGTGCGGCATCGGCGCAGGCGACAATCGACGCTGGATCGGCGAGTTCGAGATGCAGCGCCTCGACGCCCTCATCGTCTTTCAAGCGTGCTAAATCTTCGGGCTTTCGCGCCGTTGCAATGACACGCCAGCCGCGGCGCTTCATCGTGCGCGCAGCATCGAGGCCGATGCCCGACGAGCAGCCGGTGATTAGGATTGATCGCGTCATGGGCGGTCCATTTATGGTGAGGTCGCGGTCTCGACGCGGCTTACCACGTTCGCGCCGCTGTAGCCGTAGTCCAAATGGACAGTGACGGATTAAATGCGAGAAACTTTGCGTTCGCGCTGAAACAAAAAGCCACCGTTAGGTTTGTCCTAACGGTGGCTTTGTCTTACCCGCAAACATTGGCTTACTGCTTCACGCCTTCAACCTCGAGCGTCAGTTCGACGGTTTTTGACGCCGGGCCGAGGTCCTTCTTGATGCCGAAGTCGGCGAGCGCCAGCGTTGTCTTGCCGCTGAAGCCGTGACGGAACCCGCCCCAGGGGTCAGCGCCGCCGCCAATGCTCTCAGTCTCGATCGTCACGTCCTTGGTGACGCCATGCAACGTCAGCTTACCGGCAATCGTCGCCTTACCGTCGCCCTTTGGCGTCACGGATGTGCTTTCGAAGGTGGCCAGCGGAAACGCGGTCACGTCGAGGAAATCAGGGCTGCGCAAATGCTTGTCGCGCTCGGCTTGGTTCGAATTCACACTCGCCGTGTCGATCTCGACCTTGACCTTTGATGCCTCAGGTTTCGCCTCATCGAAGGCGAAGGTCCCTGTAAATTTGTCGAAGCGGCCAACAATCCAGCTGAAGCCAAGATGATTGATGCGGAAATTGATCGAGGCATGCTGCCCCTTGCTGTCAATGACAAAGTCAGCGGCGTTGGCAGGTGTCAAAGCTAGCAGTGATAGCGCTAGGCTGGCGGCGAGTGATGATCGCAGCGGCATCGGTGGGTTTCCTTTCAAATTCAGGATTTCGGGGGGCCGGACCACATCCGCTTCAAAATCTGGCTCCGGTCAACAAAGTGGTGCTTCAAAGCGGCAGCGGTGTGAACGCCGGCTATCGCCATCGTCATGTAGGCAAGAACTTTGTGAATGTAACCCGCCCACAGGCCAATTGGTTTGCTTTCCGTTACAGACGGCACCGTGACGATCCCAAATACGTCGATGCCTTTGCCGTCCGACGTCGAAATAAAATAGCCGCTGACCAGCATCGCTAGGATCAACGGATAGAAGCCCTTCTGCACGATCCTCGACGCGACGCGCTCGAAGCGGGTCAGCTCGTCATCGCCCGGATCGGTATTGACGAGACGCCATCCCCAGCGAATGACAAAGCCTACCAGCAGCACCATGCCGGCGCTGCGATGCAGGTCCGGCGCGCTTGTGTAGTAGGGGCTGTAGTAGTCGAGCCCGACCATCCAATAGCCGAGCCCGAACAAGGCAAAAATGGCGACCGCCATGATCCAATGGAACAGGCGCGTAACGACGCCGTAACCCGTTGACGTATCGCGAACCAGCACCATTGCACCTCGCTTGCTCTTGCCAAGCAATAGCGCACGCGCTTATCTGCGGCGCCTTAATTCGCGCCCTCGAGAAGCCTGCGCGCGATGACCTGCGCCTGGATTTCCGCCGCACCCTCGAAGATATTGAGGATGCGCGCATCACAGAGAACGCGCGAGATCGGATATTCCAGCGCGAAGCCGTTGCCGCCGTGGATCTGCAAGGCGTTGTCCGCATTGGCCCAAGCAACGCGGGCGCCCAACAGCTTGGCCATCCCGGCTTCGAGGTCGCAGCGCCGCCCGGCGTCCTTCTGGCGCGCCGAGAAATAAGTCAGCTGCCGCGCGACCATCGTCTCGACCGCCATCATGACGACCTTGTTGCGCACGCGAGGGAATTCGTAGATCGGCTTGCCGAACTGGACGCGGTCAAGCGCGTACTTGAGACCTAAATCCATGGCGTTCTGGGCGACGCCGACGGCGCGGGCCGCCGTCTGAATGCGCGCGCCTTCGAAGGTTGCCATCAGCGCCTTGAAACCCTGGCCTTCCTGCCCGCCGAGCAGATTTTCGGCCGGGACTTCGAAGTCGTCGAAGGAGATCTCGTATTCCTTCATGCCGCGATAGCCGAGCACTTCGATCTCGCCGCCGGTCATGCCCTTCGCCGGGAACGGATTTTCGTCCGAGCCGCGCGGCTTTTCGGCGAGGAACATCGACAGGCCTTTGTAGCCGGCCTCGTTCGGATTGGTGCGCGTGAGCACCGTCATCATGTCGGCGCGGACGGGATGCGTGATCCAGGTTTTCTGCCCGGTGATTTTGTAGACATTGCCGTCTTTGACGGCGCGGGTCTTCAGCGAGGCCAGGTCGGAGCCTACGTTGGGTTCAGTGAACACAGCCGTCGGCAAGCATTCACCCGACGCGATCTTCGGCAGATACTTTTGCTTCTGTGCGGGCGTGCCGTTGTGCAGGATCAACTCGCCGGCGATCTCCGCGCGGGTGCCGAGCGAGCCAACGCCGATATAGCCGCGCGACAGTTCTTCGGAGGCAACGCACATGGCTTCCTTGCCGAGACCCATGCCGCCGTATTCCTCGGGCAGAGACAACCCGAACACGCCGAGTTCCGAGAGTTTCTGGATGATCTCGAGCGGGATGTAAGCGTTTTTCAAGTGCCACTCGTGGGCGTGCGGGTATACTTCATCAAGACAGAAGCGCCGCATGAGGTTCTGGATTTCGGCGTGGGTCTCGTCGAGGCCGGTATCACCAAACGTCATGGCCGCCGGTTGCGCCGCGATCAGCTCTGCGAGACGGGCCTTGACGGTCTCCGATCCGCCTTCGGCGATGAGGTCCGCGACCGAATCTTCGAAGCGGCGGATCTCGGTTTTCGAGACACCCAATGCATCGGCGCGAATGATCTCGACCTGGCTCATCGGAATGCCACCAGCGATCTGGGCTGAGTATTCCGAGAATGCCGCCGCCAGCAGCAGCAACTCGAACTCACCGAGACGACCTTCGCCCTTCATGCGTGCGGCCCAATCGTGCATTTGCCGCAGGCCTTCGACCGCGGTCGCAAGCCAGGCGAGGCCATGCGCCGCGTGCTGGGCGTTGTCCATGCCGCCGGCTTCTTGAATCTTTATGCGCACGCCCGCCTTGGCCGCCTGCAGCACGCGATCAGCCGATGACACCGCCTCCCCGCAGCGCTCGATGAGCCGGTCGGGACCAGCAGCGAGTATGCCAACTTCAGCCTTCAGCGGGGCAACCGGCATGCGTGTCTCCTCAAGTCGTTTGGGACGTCAACGGGCGGCGCAACGGCGCGGGATACCGAATTCGTTTCAGGCCAATTTAGCTCGATGCAGGATAGTCGTCTGGAGCGGCTTCGCAACCATTTGGCGCGCGACTTTTGCGCGCGAACAAGCCTTTGCCCCCGCGAACCTTATCCGGTTTTTATAGCCATTCGGATCACTGGCCAAAGATGTCGCTAGTTGCCGCTTAACGCCTTCAGAAACCGTCCGATTGGACCGGGTTTGGTCCCGGCAGTGGAGGCGGCCTGCGGTTGGACGTCCTGACGCCAGGATTGGACCGCGGTCCCAGGCAACGGCGGCGGCTGGGTGGATGCTACGCCCAGGCTCGGATGGCGGACAATTTCGACGCTCGCTTCCGTGGTGCTGCCCCGTAACGCCGCATAATCATCGCGGGCCAGCAAAGTTGAAGGACACTTGTCAGTTGGATCGGTCTGACCCTGCCTAGCGTCTGGTGTTGCATGACACGATGGCAGAGGCGGCGGTTCGAGGACGGTGGCGATGGCCTGGCGTTTGGGTACGCCGAGAGCGACAATGGTAACTGGCTCTGCCGCTGCAGTACGATTGTAAATTTCCGGCGCCTCCGTTGCGGGCAACAGCGTGGCAGCGATCGACGGCGCTTCAACCGGGCGGGGTGGCGGCGCGGGGTGGTCCGGTGGTTCGACAATCTCCGCTGCGGTCCCGATCGCGTCTGCTGCTGGTTTGGGACCAGCGTATGCCCATGGTGGCAACGGCCGCGGTGGCGGGCTAACAGGGTGATTGCCGGTGACGGCGAGGCTTGGCCGCTGCGGCAGTGACGCAAGAGAAACTTCGCTTGCAGGAACGTGCCCGGTTGCAGCCTCCGCAGCCGGGGCAACAGCGTCATCGCGGCTTGGCGCTGGTCTAGGTTTGAGCCGCGCCAGAAGCGCCGCCTGCTCGATCCAATTCTGGGCGCTGATCTGGCGGCCAAGTCCCAGCGTCGCCGCGATGTGGTGGACATCGGCTGCTGTCCACTGGACGATCTGATCGAACGTCCAAACGTCAAGCGTGTGGAGCCTGCGCTCGAGGCAAGCGTCGATGCCGCGAATTTTTGTGAGGTCGTCGAAGGACGACGGCGTCGCATGCCCTGGCGAACGGCCTTTTTCTGCCGCGTGGAGCACGACGTTCAGCCGGTCGCGTTCTGTCAGCAAAGCCTGCGATGTTACTGGAAGTATGGAATGCATTCTGCACGCCTATAACTCGCACTGGCTTGAGGCAAGCGCGTCGTGACCTTTACGCTCGCGTTTTAGGAGTCCTGAGCGTGGCCGTCCATCACTTGGCCCGCGCTGATGCGGCACCGGCGCTGAAGCCGGCGCTCCCTGTGACAGAAATGCCCTGAGCGGCGCCGCGCCGAGTGTGGACCTCGTATGAGGGAGAGACTAGGGTCCGGCTCGCAGGGCTCCAAGTGCAGCACAGGTCTCCATGAAGCGAATTCGCGCCGTCTTCGAGGCGCTGTACCAGGTCTACGAACATTCGGGCTTCGCGCTTTCGGGCGCCGTTGCATTTGCATTTGTCGTATCGCTGTTTCCGTTCTGTATTTTTCTCGGCGCCCTGTCGGGCGTCTTCGGCGGCCGTGAACTTGCCCAGCAAGCGATCACCCAGTTGTTCGACATTCTGCCCGAGCCGGTTGCTAAGGGCCTGACGCCCGAGGTCGAAGCCATCATGGGCGCGAGCCGTATCGACCTGCTGACGGCGAGCGGCTTTCTCGCCCTGTTTTTCGCGACCAGCGCCATTGAGACCATGCGCGCGGCTCTGAACGGAGCCTACCGTGTGCACGAGACGCGCGCCTATCCGCTGTGTCTTCTGATCAGCATGCTGTTCGTGTTTGTCAGTGCCGTCTCGACGCTGTTTCTGACCTGGGCCATCGTCGTCGGTCCCGGCGTCGTCGGCCCGGCGATTGCCTCGCGGTTTCAAGCGGAATGGGTCAAGACCGTGTTTGACTCGACGTGGCTCGGCCCCGGAGTGCGTTACTGCCTTGCAGGCTTGGTCATCGCAATTCAGCTTTTCGCGTTTCATATCTGGCTGGCGGCAGGACGGCGGCGGCTGGCCGACGTTTGGCCGGGGATCGCGCTCTCGATCGGGCTCTGGCTGGCGCTGGCGGGTCTCTGGTCCCACTATCTCGAGATCACCAATTACTCGCTGTTCTACGCCGGGCTGTCACAGCTGATGGTGGCCATGATTTTTTTTCAGTTTACGGCCATCGCCATCCTGATTGGTGCCGAACTCAACCGTGGCATCATGGAAGTGAAGCGCATGCGGCGCGAGGCGGCAGAGAAAGCGGCTACGCGTTACGCTTCTCCCAGCTAGAGCGTATTGCGATCCGATGGAATCGGATCGGCGCTCCAGTCTCTTGTTTTGTCGCATTTTCTAGGACGAACCGGTGCCCACTTCGCCGGAAAATGCTCTAGGTCCGAGTGCTTGCCGGGAAAAAAGCGCGAGGTTTCCCTCGCGCCTTTGTCACGTTCAGTTACTTTATTTCCAGGGGTCAGGTGCGCCGGGTGCCCGCTTCGATCACGTCCTCTATCGTCCTCAGGCCCGTCGTCGGCGCCGATACGAGCACGGCCATGTTGCCGGGTTTGTGCTCGTTCTTGTACATGCGCATGTGCGCCTTCGGGATTTGATCCCACGAGAACACTTCCGACATGCATGGATCGATGCGCCGCTCGACGACCAGCTTGTTGGCCTGGGCGGCCTGCTGCAGGTTGGCGAAGTGCGAGCCCTGGACGCGCTTCTGGTGCATCCATAGATAGCGGGCGTCCATGGTCAGGTTATAGCCTGTGGTGCCGGCGCAGATGACCACCATGCCGCCGCGCTTGACCACTTGGACGGAGACGGGGATCGTCGATTCACCTGGATGCTCGAAGACGCAGTCAACGTTGACGCCCTTGCCGGTTGTCTCCCATATGGCGGCGCCAAATTTGCGCATTTCCTTGAGCCATCCGTTGTATTCTGGCGAGCTGACTTTCGGCAGCTGGCCCCAGCAATTGAACTTCTTGCGGTTGATGACGCCTTTAGCGCCGAGCTGGCGCACAAAGTCGATCTTGTCGTCCTCGGAGACAACGCCGATGGCATTGGCGCCTGACGTCGCGCAAAGCTGAACGGCGAAACTGCCGAGCCCGCCCGACGCACCCCAGACCAGCACGTTGTGGCCCGGGCGCAGCACGTGCGGGCGATGGCCGAACAGCATGCGATAGGCGGTTGCCAGCGTCAGCGTGTAGCAGGCGCTTTCTTCCCACGTCAGATGCTTCGGGCGTTCGAGTAGCTGGCGGTCCTGGACGCGGCAAAACTGGGCGAATGAGCCATCGGGCGTTTCATAGCCCCAGATGCGCTGGCTCGGCGAGAACATCGGATCACCGCCGTTGCATTCCTCGTCGTCGCCGTCGTCCTGGTTGCAGTGAACCACGACCTCGTCGCCGACCTTCCAGCGCTTCACCTTGGTGCCAACAGCCCAGACGATACCGGACGCGTCCGAGCCGGCGATGTGGTAGGGCTGCTTGTGGACGTCGAACATGGAAATCGGCGTGCCGAGCGAGGCCCAGACGCCGTTGTAGTTGACGCCAGCTGCCATCACGAGAACCAGCACGTCGTGGCTGTCGAGCTGCCACGTCGGCACGACCTCGACCTGCATGGCGGTCTCGGGCGGGCCTTGCCGGTCTTTCCGGATGGCCCAGGCGTACATGTTTTTCGGTACATGCCCGAGTGGCGGGATTTCTCCGATCTCGTAAAGATCTTTCTTTGCGGTCATCGCGGCTGGGTCAGCCCCCCCGCCTGCGGCGTGTTTAGTTGACGCGTTCTTACTCGACATGGTGCGCGTGTCTCCCGGCCGGCCCTCGCCATGAGGACCCCCCATTCATTTTTGATGTTGCCCAGGGGCCGGTCCACCCCTGGGGCAGGCAGTATGAAGCACGTTTTTGCGCTGCAATGAAGAGGGGGGCGCGCTGATTTGCTTCGGTTCAACAGCTCCTTAACCCTCAAAAGGTAAGCTCCTTGCTGGTACCGGGTTAAATTTTATCTCGCTATCTGTTGCTTTTACTCAGACCCGCGCCTGGACGCTGAGCTTGCCATGGTGGATGCCTTCTGGACCCTGTTCGCCGTCGACCGGTACACCTTTTTGCTGGTGTGCAGTCTTGTCGTGGCTGTGTGCTGCCTGATCAATTTTACCTTGGGGTCTAACAAACTTGCGCACACCTTTGCGCCGGTTTTGTTGTTAAGTGGTCTCGCCGCGAACAATGTGTTCAAGAGCGGTTTTGTGCTGTTGTCGGGTGACAAGGACACAAATATCGCCATCGCCTCGGCCATCGGGGTATTCATCGCCCTCGTTTTTATGCTGATTGCTTTGTGGATCTCGGCTGTGCTGTCGGATCGTAAAGCCCGCAGAACCGAGGGTATGCCCCACCTGAAACTGCCCCCTAGAGCCGAATAGCCGAACGGCCGCGCGCCTCCACTCCGCACATCCGTTTTGTCCTCCTGACTGAGCCTGGGTTCGCAAACGCCGCAGGTCGCGGCGAACCGCCATTTTGCATTGCAGCGCCGGTTCGTTAGCTTACAACGCATCGCAGCAGTGGTGTCGAAAGCTCCTATCCGGGAAGAGCCCATGTCGGACAAGAAATCTGGGTCTGAAAAGAAATCTGGAGCGGCGTCCTCGCCCGCCGGACGCCCCGAGCGCGACAAGCCGTGGATGTTCCGCACTTACGCCGGGCATTCAACTGCCGAGAAATCCAACGCGCTCTACAAAATGAACCTCGCCAAGGGCCAGACTGGCCTGTCGATCGCCTTCGATCTGCCGACACAGACCGGCTACGATTCCGATCATGAATTAGCGCGGGGCGAAGTCGGCAAGGTCGGCGTGCCCGTCTCGCACATTGGCGACATGCGGACCCTGCTCGACGGCATTCCGCTCGACCAGATGAATACGTCGATGACGATCAACGCCACGGCGGCGTGGCTGCTGGCGCTATATGTCGCGGTCGCTGACGATACCGGTGCGCCGCGCGGTAAGCTGACCGGCACCATTCAGAACGACATCATCAAGGAATATCTGTCGCGGGGCACTTACGTGTTTCCGCCCGAACCGTCGCTGCGCTTGATCAAAGATACGATCGTATTCTCGACCAAGCACGTGCCGAAATGGAACCCGACCAACGTCTGCTCGTATCACTTGCAGGAAGCCGGCGCCACCCCGGTGCAGGAGCTGGCGTTTGCGCTGGCGACGGGCATCGCCGTGCTCGATACGGTCAAGGCATCCGGCGAAGTTCCAGCCGCTGAATTCAGCAACGTCGTCGGCCGCGTCTCGTTCTTCGTCAACGCCGGCATGCGCTTCATCACCGAGATGTGCAAGATGCGGGCGTTCACGGAACTCTGGGACGAGATCACGCGCGACCGCTACGGCGTCACCGACGCCAAGCACCGCATGTTCCGCTACGGCGTGCAGGTCAACTCGCTCGGCCTGACCGAGCCGCAGGCGGAGAACAACGTCTACCGCATCCTTCTAGAAATGCTGGCTGTCACGCTGTCGAAGGACGCCCGCGCCCGTGCCGTGCAGTTGCCTGCTTGGAACGAGGCGCTTGGCCTGCCGCGGCCGTGGGACCAGCAGTGGTCGCTGCGCATGCAACAAATTCTTGCCTACGAGACCGACCTCTTGGAATACGGCGATATTTTCGCTGGTTCGACCGAGATCGCCAAGAAAGTCGCCGCCCTTAAAGTGGAGGCCAAGGCCGAACTCGCGACGATCGAGAAGTTGGGCGGCGCCGTGGCGGCGATCGACTACATGAAACGCCGCCTGGTCGAGAGCGGCACGGGACGCTTCAGTCAGATAGAAAGCGGCGAACTCGTTGTCGTCGGCGTCAACAAATATCTCGAAACCGAGCCCTCGCCACTGTCGACGGGGGCCGGTGCGATCATGGTCGTCGATCCGGCTATGGAAGCCGAGCAGGTCGAAAAGCTCAAAGCCTGGCGCGCCAACCGCGATCAGAAAAAGGCGGCGGCGGCGTTGGCCGAGGTCGAACGTGCGGCCAAAGAAGGCCGCAACATCATGGAGCCGTCGATCGCGGCTGCGCGTGCGGGTGTGACCACGGGCGAGTGGGGCACGGCGCTGCGTAAGATCTTCGGCGAATACCGGGCGCCCACCGGCGTCGCTCGCGCCGCCGTGGCACGTGACGGCGCTGGGCTGGCCGAAGTGCGCGCCAGAGTCGAGACGGTCTCAACCAAGCTCGGCCGCCGCATCAAATTCCTTGTAGGTAAGCCAGGTCTCGACGGCCATTCGAATGGCGCTGAACAAATCGCCGTCCGCGCCCGCGATGCCGGTATGGACGTCGTCTACGAGGGCATCCGCCTGACGCCGGCGCAAATCGTGCGCGCTGCGGTGGATGAAGCCGTCCACGTTGTCGGCTTGTCGATCCTGTCGGGATCGCACGTGCCACTTGTCAAGGACGTCATGGAGCGCATGCGCAAGGAAGGCCTCGACGACGTGCCGGTTGTCGTCGGCGGCATCATTCCGCCTGAGGATGCCAAAACCCTGAAGGCCTTCGGCGTCGCCGCCGTCTACACCCCGAAAGACTTCCAGATGAACGACATCATGGCCGATATCGTGCGTCTCGTGGATGGCACCGCGAAGGCGGCTTAGGGACCAAGCAGTGCGATGACGATTGAGTCCAAGTTAAAGCTCACGCTTTTCTTCGCGCTCCTCGCTGCCGCAGTGGCTTTGGGTATTTGGCGAGATTTGGGTTCGCGAGAACGCAGTGTGGTGCGCGGCATCGTCATCGACTCCGAACCTGGCGGATCGTCGCCCAAATCGCCGGGCATCACGCCAGCCAAAATCAAAGCCCGTTTGCCGGATGGCAGGACTGTGGACGTCGCCACCACGTCGGCGCGCAGTGTGACCACGGGCTCCGAGATCGAGATCAGCGAGCGCGTCACGCCTTGGGGCGTGGTTTGGTTCAAGTACAAGGACTGACGCAGGGCCTGCCTTCAAAGTCCGTAGCCCCGCGTTGACGCCGCCGCTAGGGCCGCTATAGAAAGCCCTCTCGCAGAAGCCTCTGTGGCGGAACGGTAGACGCGGCAGACTCAAAATCTGCTATTCGCAAGGGTGTGGGGGTTCGAGTCCCTCCAGAGGCACCACATAATTTACGATGTTTGAAATCGCGGCCGCAGTCCCAAGCGCTGCTCCTGCAACACTGGTCAACCATTACGCCACAACCTGTAGACGTTTGATTGCCGCATTCACCCGGAATGTGGTAGCGCAATTCTATATTAGCTTCGGGGACTTGCATGCGGTCGAAAGCGAGTGTTTTGGCGGCGTCACTGATGGGTTTGATGGCCTTCGCCATGCCCGCTGCTGCTGGTCCGGCCCTGCTGTTTGAGCCATCCAACGGCAAGATCCTCTATGCCGAAGACCCGGACAGTCTGTGGTACCCCGCATCGCTGACCAAAATCATGACCGCCTATGTGACTTTCGAAGCCATCAAAGAGGGCAAGCTCAAGCTCGAAGACAAGGTCAAATGCTCGCTGGTTGCGACGCTGCAGCCACCGAGCAAGGTCGGCCTCAACGTCGGCGCCGAACTGACTGTCGAACAAGCCTTGCAGGCGGTCGTCATCAAGTCCGCGAACGACGTCACGGTCATGCTCGCCGAAGCGGTCTCTGGCACCGAAGGCGCGTTCGTTCAGAAAATGAATGAAACGGCCAAGCGCCTCGGCATGACGCGCACCAGCTTCGTCAACACCAACGGCTTGCCCGATCCAGGCCAATTCACCACCGCCCGCGATCTCGCCAAACTCTCGCGTGCTGTCATAACCGAATACGCGGCCTACGCGCATTACTGGTCGATGCCAGATATGCGCCTCGGCAAACGCCGTCTTGGCACCCACAACGCACTACTCAAGACCTTTCCCGGCGCCGACGGCTTGAAAACCGGTTTCACCTGCGATTCAGGTTTCAATATCGTCGCCAGCGCGACGCGCGATGGCCGCAAGCTGATGGCCGTCGTGCTCGGCGAAACGTCCGGCAATGAACGCGCCGTTCGCGCCGCGAGCCTTCTCGAGCACGGCTTTCAAAGCTACGGCTGGAAAGAGCTATTCAACCAGACCAGCATCGACAACCTGCCGCAAGATCCTGGCGCCAAAGGCATTTCAACGGTGCGCGATCAGGTCGTCTCGTGGGACTGCGGCAACGGCCGCCGCCGCGGCACCGTCGTCGCACGCAACAAAGCGCTGAAAGCCAGGGTTGCCGCCGCCAAAGCCAAGGCGGCAGCCAAAAAAAAAGGTGAGGCTGTCGAAGCGCGGCCGGCATTGAAAGGCACGCAGATATCGCCTGGTGTGACAGAGCCTGTCGCGCCGAAGGCAGCCGCCGCAAACCCGCAATAGGTTTCTTGCGAGCCTGCGCCGCCAAACCAGAAATTCTCAAACCAAAAGTTCGAGCGGCCGCTTGTTGAAAATGCAGCCCGGTGGTTCGTCCGGAGCTTCGCGGCTGGAGGGCGTGTCGTCTGTCTCGTCTTCGGACGGCGTATCCGGTTGGGTCGGCCGTTGGGACGGAGGACGGCGCAGGCCCGGTGCGTCATTGCCGCCGCCGTCGAGGTCTCCGTCGTCGCGGCCGGCGTACTGGCCCTGAAGCCAGCACGGGTTCCAGGCCTGCGCCGCGCCAACGTGCAGCGCGGCAGCGGCCCCGGCAGCCAAGACGAATGCCCACAAATGCCGGCCGTTTCTGGCGTCACTCTTCCTCATCGGCGGTCCTTTCCTGGCACCACAGCGAGGCTCGACCCACAGCAGCAGCTTATCATTAACTACGCTGTCATGCAGCGCCGGGATCGCTGGCGTCAATCTTGCTTTCAAGCAGGTCATGAACCCGGCCTTAAAGATTGAGGTGGACTTTACGATGACCGCGACCACACACGCGACTTGGCACCCCGACACCGATGCCACGCCGACACCCAATGATGTGCGTTTCATGGCCGAAGTGCTGGAAGGACGGCACGGGACACTCGCCTCCGAGGTCGCAGAATTTTTCGCCAGTTATCACGGTGAGAAGGGTGACGCCGGCCGGTCCTGGGCTTGGAGTGGGGTCGCTGAACTCGTGCGGAACCGGGAACGGGCCCGCCTCGGACAGGTTTGAGGATTTAACGTGGGGCCCATGAAATCCGCAACCGTGCAGCGGCTACATGCCAACGAGCCGCCTGTAGCCAGGAGCGGTGTGTCGCAGTTTGAAACGCTGGAAGATAACCTTGAGAATTCTCCGCAAGGACTTGTCGCAAGCCTACTGACGCAGACGGCAAATATTTTATCATCCGGCGGTGAGCGCGAGCGCACCCAGCGTAACGCCATCATCGCGTTCGCTGTGCGCTGTCTCAGCGCTGGGCTGCTGTATCTATCACAAATCGTGCTGGCCCGCTGGATGGGCACGTTCGAGTACGGCATCTACGTCTTCGTTTGGACGTGGGTTCTGATCCTTGGCGGCATGTCGCATCTCGGATTTAATCTCGCCGCCATCCGCTTGGCGCCGGTTTATCGCGAAACAGGCGACATGGACCGATTGCGCGGATTGGTGCGTGGGGTCCGGCTCTCAGCGCTCGCCT
Organism: Hyphomicrobium sp.; assembly: GCA_031378895.1. GTDB lineage: Bacteria > Pseudomonadota > Alphaproteobacteria > Rhizobiales > Hyphomicrobiaceae > Hyphomicrobium_B. The sequence continues at coordinate 43,752 of JANNEP010000038.1, read as the reverse complement.
GCGGCACGGTCGTGATGCTTCTCGGCATTGCCGGCGTGTGGGCCTTCAAGCCTTATATCGCCAACCACTTCGTGCTGCCGGTCTATCTGGCGCTTGTTTGCATCCCGCTTTATGCGCTGACCGACGTGCAGGACGGCATCGGCCGTGGCAACGCCTGGATGAGCGTCGCGCTGATCCCACCCTATGTCTTGCGTCCCATTCTCCTTCTCGCCGCGATGTTCGCCGCCCACGCCTATGGCTTGACGATGGACGCGGCAACGGCTGCGGCCGCGGCCATTGTCGCGACCTGGGGCGCTGGGCTGGTGCAGACGCTGCTGATCAACAAGCGCTTTAAAGAAACTATTCCCGCAGGTGCGCGGACGTACAGCTTTGGGCCTTGGCTCAAGACGTCGCTGCCCCTGCTCGTGATCCTCGCCGCCGAACTGGCTCTGCAGAACACCGATATTCTCGTGATCTCGCGCTACATGTCGCCAGAAGACGTTGGCATTTATTTCGCCGCCGGAAAAACCATGTCGCTGATCATGTTCGTGCACTACGCCGTCGGCAGCGCGGTCGCCAACAAATTTGCGAGCCTGAACGCGCAGGGCGATAAGGAAGCCCTGCGCGCCTTTGTGAAAGACGCGGTCAACTGGACCTTCTGGCCGTCACTCGCGGGCGCGGTGATCATCTTGGCGCTCGGAAAACCGCTGCTGTGGCTGTTTGGGCCGCAGTTCGAGGCAGGCTACCCGGTGATGTGCATTCTCGTCGTCGGGTTTTTATTCCGCGCCTGCATGGGTCCGGCGGAATATCTGCTGAACATGCTGGGTGAACAGGCACTGTGCGCGACCGTACTCGTTGCAGCAGCGGTGTTGAACATCGCGCTGAACTTCGCGCTTGTGCCGAACTTCGGCCTCATCGGCGCGGCGACGGCGACGTCGATCTCGCTGATGATGGCCGCACTTATGAACTCCGTCGTCGTCTGGCGCCGCCTCGAAATTGAAATCGCGATTTGGAAGAACCTACCGAAGTTTTGATGTCACAAAACAACAAAGGCCGGGATCACTCCCGGCCTTTTGCAATTCACAGGGCACTAAGGCGCCCGCGGCCGGCTCGAAGAACGAGAGTCGCCGTCGACCAGAAAAAGCTACATTGGTGACCCAATCACCAGCGTCCAGAATGATTTGAATTCGGTTTTGGGGTCTTGCACCAAGGCGACGCCCATGTGGTCCGCGTCAGTCATCAGCAGGTTCTTGTTGTGGCCGGGTGAGTCTTTCCAGCCCTTCATGACTTCGCTGAAATCGATCTGGCCGGTGCCGACGTTTTCAGCCGTCAGCCGCGCCTTGTAGCCCGTGCGCTTGACGCGATCCCACGGGTTCGAGCCGTCGGAGCCGTAATGCGAAATGCGATCCCACTTCGACAAATCGCGGGCGTGGGCCTTGGCCGCTTCCGTCAACTCGGGAGACAGCTTCAAGGGCTTCAGGCCCTTTTCCTTGCGATAGCCGTTGATGATGTCGCGCGCCATCTGGGCATCGAGCAAAGTTTTCGAATAGTCGCGGTCGGCGAGGATGCCGGCGGGCGCTTTCTCGAACGTGCCGGAGGGCGCCTTGTCGTCGAGCTTGGCCAACTGAATGCCGCGCGCAGCAGCCGGCTCGCCGCCAAGGCCGACGCTTTTGGCCGAAGGCTTGGAAATCGCCGCGGTGGTCTTGGGTTCTTCTGCAAACCCCGACGAGATCGATGAGGAGCCAAGGCTGCATCCTGCAAGAGCAGTGGCAAGCCCGGCCGTGAGCACAACGCGATACATAACTGATACTCCCGGCACACGATGTGCGGACAAACCGATCATTGCCGCAAATCTGTTAACTGGGCGTTAATGCTAACGATGCGCGAATCGCAAACTTTCCCGCGATACGGGCGACCGCGCAACTTGGTTCGACGCTGAATTGGCATTGTCTCGGATCCCTCGAGAACCGTAGTCCCACCCGCCTGCTACTTCGCCCGAACACCGTGTCACCAATTTGACCGTGCCGCGGCGAAAGCCGGACGGCAGCCCAATTTGCGAGCACAACGGCTGTGACCAAACCGGGGCACATCCCGTGTCTGGGATAAGCGGTGGGTTTAAGCGAAAGCTGTGCGGGAGTGCTTGGAAGCGGTGCTGCATTGGCGGACAGTCGGCCAGAAAATTCAGCTGATTCGCGGGCGGGAGACCGGATCCATGGCGGCACCCAGCAGTAAGGCGGCGCGGGAGCAAACCGCAACGGCAGCCCAGTTCTCGATTGCCGATCTCGTGCTCCTACGGGTCGCGGCAGGCGGGGCTTCGCGGGCGGGATTGCAGAGCGATCTTGGCTCTCTCGTTGCGCCCAGAGTTCCCGGCACGGCGTTCCGGCGCGCGGCCGAAATGGCAATTGGAGCCCATACGGCGCAGGCTTTGATCAGCGAGACCAAGGGGCGTCTCGCGGTCACAGCGGCGGGGGTGCGCGCAGCGCAGGCGCTGGTCCTGGTGCCTAAGGCTGCCAAAAGCGGCTGGGACGGCGCGCGAGACGCGCTGGTTGCTCGGGCGCTGGGGCTAGCGAGCGATGCAGCCGTCGCGACCAAGGCTGCAGAGCGAGCGGAAAGTCTTGCCGCGCTGCTGTTGCAACAGCACTTCGGATTATCGACCGCGCGGCTGCTGTCGATGACGGATTTGCGCTCGGAATTGGCCGTCGTGGCGCTGGAGCGGGCCTTCGGCAACAAGATCAAGACCGGGCTCGGCAAGGGTTCTGGGCTGCCGGGTAAGGCCGGGCGCTTGCTGGCTGGGCAGTTGTTCAAAGCCCCGCGCGAATTTTCAGCCGACGGCAAATTGATCTTAGCGCTGGCGGCTGAAGTCGCGGGCGCAACCGAGCCAACGCTCGATGGCCTGAAGCTGGCGTTGCTGCGCCGTTTGACGACGCCGGTAGAGCCTGCCGGCAGTGCAATCAAACCAGTTCCGGCAACAGGCGTCGCGGCAAAAGCACTTCAGCCTGCCCCGGCAAACGATGCGTCGCCGTTCCCCGTGCAAACGCCAGCAAGCCCGCGCCAGCGCATTTCGCCCGACATGGGGGAATTTGCTGGCGCTGTGTTAGATGCGGCACGCCCCATATCCGAGGGCTGGCCAGGCAACCGGAAGGCGTTTATTTCTCGCATATGGCGGGCGATTCGGAACGCCCGGCCGGATTGGGAACTCTCTGAGATTGCTTTCAAAAGCATGCTGGCTGAGGCGCACCGCTCCGGCCAGCTTCAACTGACGACCGCCGACCTCAAAGACAAGTGCGATCTCGGGGCGTTAGAAGCCTCCAAGATCCTCTACAAGAATACCGTTTGGCACTTCGTGCGCGTCGAAGATTGAAGGCAATTCGACTCATTATGGGCGCCGAAGGCGGACCTTTGACAAAAACCACGTATGCTCCGCCGCTGGCTCCTGACAAGCTCAGTGAGGCGTTCGAGCACTCGATCACGTGGGAAGATGACCTCTGGCGGGCCGATCCGGTCGACGTGCCCGAGGTGCACGCGAAGGCGCGGCAAAAATTCCACGATCTCGTGACCACAATTACGTCGGGCCGCGGCTTTCATGTGCAGGAGCGCATCCTGCTGTTCCACGGCCAATCCGGCGCTGGGAAAACGCATCTGTTGCGGGCGCTGCGCACCGATAGCCACCGCGCCGCAAGAGCCTACTTCGGCTACGCGCAGATGACGCCGGACGTCGCCAACTACGCCGATTTCTATCTCCGCCGCTTGGTGCATTCGCTGGAGAAGCCGTACGATCCGGACCGCTTTGGCGAGTCTGCGCTGTCGCGGCTGACGAACAAGCTGGTGCTCGACAGCGAGGTCATCTCGGCGGCTGATCTCGACAAGTTGCGCGACGCAGTCCTCGACGACACGCAATTGGCTCGGCTGATCCTGCGGCTTGCCGACGACATTGTCGCCAGCGAGAAATTCCAGACCCGCGAACTCGACATCAATATCGTGCGCGCGCTTTTGTACCTGCAGCGCCGAGACCCGCGTATTGATCAGCGCATCCGCCAGTATCTGCACGGGCGGCAGCTTGCACCCATTGCACTCGAAACCGTTTGCGCTCTTGATCCCAATACCGGTGAAGACCGAGCCTTCGAAATCATCGCCGCCCTCGGCGCCCTCGTGTGGAGCGTCGAGCGCGCGGCACTCGTGTTCTGCATCGACCAGGTTGAAGATCTGCGGTTCTTCGACAATTCCGAAGAGCGATTTCAGCGCGCCGTTCGCGACCTTATCCAGATTGTCAACCGGCTGACGAATGCGATTGTCATCATCTCGTGCCTCGAAGATTTTTATGGTCAGGTGCGCGGCGTTGTTGCGCAATCGTACATCGACCGCATCGAGAAATCTGGACCCGTACTGTTGCGAGAGAGCCGGACGGTGGAAGAAGCCCGTCTCATTATTTCAAAACGCATCGCGCATCAGGCTGAGCTCTCTGGCGCTGGCATGAGTTTCCCCGATGCGTCGGCGTTTTTCGGGCCGCAGTTCTTTGAGGAGTTTGGCGGCCTCTCGACGCGCCGCCTGCTCGAACACGCACAGACGCGGTTGCGCGAAGCGACATCCACTGAAGGTGACGAACGCGAGACGGCGGCTGCGAAGCCTTCTTTCATTTCGACTTTGGCGCAGGCGCTGGGCCAGGCTGTCGGCTTTGGATCCGCGGACGAGGAAGCGCCCGGCACGATCTCGGTCGTGCAGTTCCGCGAAATGTGGGAGCGCTTCGCCAACGAGAGCGAAGCCGAGATGCCGGCCGACGATCAGGAGCTGGTCGACGTGCTGTCGGCAGCGCTGCTGCTGGCGCGCGACGAATGGGGCCGGGCGATCGACGTCACCGTCAAGCGGCTCGAGCTTGGTGACGATTTGCCGGCCTTTGATTTGACGGTCCGTCACCGCACCGGCTTTGCGAGCGACGTGCGCGTGTTCTTGTGCAACCGCCCGACCCAGGGCGGCGGTTTGAAGCGCCAGCTCGATAAAGTACTCGGCTCCATGCAGGGCAAACCGTGCTTCATGCTGCGGGCCAGCGACTTCCCGCCGAACAAGAAGAACCAGACGGCGCAATCCTTCCGCAAATTCCGCGACGGCGGCGGACGCCAGATCCTCGTGCCGATCCCCGAGTGGGAGCGCATGATGACGGTGCGCGAATTCACAGCGCATCACCGCGGCGACACCGGCATGGCGCAATGGCTCGAAGGCACCAAACCGCTGTCGAGCCTGATCTCGATCGTGCATCTGCTGCGGCTCGATCTGCTTGGCCGCCCAGTGCCGCGCCTGGTCTCCAAAGACATGGATGACCCGCAAGCGTCGCTCTCGGGGCTCGGCGGCGAAGTGCTCGGCGAAGAAGCTGCAAGCACAGGCGAGTTCAAACGTCGCGACGGGCTTCCCGCCAACGACGACGAACTGCCGCTGTCCGTCATCCTTGATGAAAATGGCACCTACGGGTCGAGTATTCTGTCAGGCCGCGAGATCGGCAACCTTGGCCGCCCCGTGACGCTGAACAAGAGCGTGCTGAAGCGTCATGCGGCGTTCCTCGGCGGCTCAGGTTCGGGAAAGACCACGCTGGCGCTGTCGCTCATTGAGCAATTGCTCTTGCGCGGAATCCCCGCGGTACTAATCGATCGCAAAGGCGATCTCGCGAGTTATGCCAACCCGGATGTCTGGCGTTCGAACGACAACGAGACGGCTGAGCGCCGCTCAGAGCGCGAAAAGCTGGCAGATGCGATCGACGTCGCCGTTTACACGCCGGGCCGCTCGACCGGCCGCCCGATCTCGATCACGTTGCTGCCAAACGGTATCAATGAATTGCCGGAACATGAGCAGCAGCTCCTCGCCAATCTGTCGGCTGCAGCGCTTGGCGAAATGCTGCACTTGAAGAATTCGGCGACGCACCAGAAGCAATCCGGCGTTCTGGCTGTGGCGCTGCGCATTCTGGGTGCGCTCAGCAACAGCGAAGTCACGCTCGCCGATCTCATTCACTTGCTCGAAGACGAGCACCCGGAGCTGACCGACCAAACGCAGCGCATGGATCCATCGGGCAAGCTGCGCCGTGATCTCGTGGCTCAGCTCGACAGTCTCCGTTTGCGCAATGCCGCACTGTTTGAAGGCGGCGGCGAAAGCCTGCGCATGGAAAGCCTGCTCGGGCTTGGACGCTATCAGCGCCCCAACCGCACGCGGCTGTCGATCATTTACACCGGCTTCCTCGGCGATAACGAAAACATCCTGTTCTGGGTGTCACAGTTCCTGTCGGAAGCGCTGCGTTTCTGCCAGCGCAACCCCAACGACGAACTGCAAGCCGTCGTCATGTTCGACGAAGCCGATCTTTACATTCCGGCGAACTCGAAGCCGGCCACCGCCGAGCCTTTGCAAAGTTTGCTCAAGCGCGCCCGCTCGGCGGGTCTCGGCATGATGCTGGCGACCCAGTCGCCGGGCGATCTCGACTACAAGAGCCGCGATCAGATCACGAGTTGGTTCATTGGCCGTGTGCGCGAGGATACGGCGTTGCGCAAGCTCAAGGCCGCGTTCCAGTCGGAATCAGGCCTCGACCCGGCAACTGCGCTGCCCGGCCAGACCGTCGGCGAATTCCATCTCGTGCAGGAAGGGCTTGTTAGGCCGATGAAAGCCCAACGCTCGCTGATATCGGCGGAGCAGGTGCCGTTCGACCGCATCGAGCAGCTGGCGGCGGAAACGCGCGGACAGGACGAGCGCCAGCTTCGGCTGTTCGACCTCAAGTAAGACGTGAAGGATGGCGCTCAAGTATCTTTAGGGTTCTATTGCCTGATGTGGCCCGGCCACGCCGGGATCAATTACTGTTTCAACAGCGTCAATGATTCGTGATGATGCATTGCAACTGACTATCGATTTATATTTTATGTGCAACTCACAAAAGAAAGTCAACCTGCTGTTTTTAATGTATAAATTATTGATCCCCGAAACTATTCTGCGTTCAAATCACCTGTGCTGCGAGGCAACAGGGCTGTGTCGCTTGAAACACCCTTGCGCAAGCAAACTGCGCCACCGATCTGTCAAGCCATTTCTGCTCGTGTAATATGCGTGTGTTGAGGAGATGGGGGTCGCCTCGACCGCATCAATCAGAGGGAGGCCTCTGGCTGGTGGGGAAATGCGGTTCGCTCGGGGAGGGATTCCGAGGGTGCCGGTCGTAAGGCGGCAATGTGCGGGGTAGTGTGTTATGGCGGCGAAGTCATTCGTCATGATGGTATTCGCGACTCTAGTGGGTCCGGCTATCGGAGTGGGTCTGTTTGTTCTGCTGAACAATCTTTGAGGTCTCCTCGAGGCTTGTTTTTGTGAGCTGTTGATTGCGGGCCGCAAAGCTGCCCCGCATCGGCGCATCTATTGCCTCAATGTCTGTCTAAGCGAAGTCAGTGGGTTGCGCGCGGCGTGATCCGGCTCATTCGGCTTTGCTTCAGGCATGTTACAACTCCTCCGACGGTTGACCTCGCTCTACGAGTTGGTGCTCATAGTGCCACGCCGTGCCGTCCGTCTGCTGATGCTGGCGGTTGCCTTCAATCCGAAGCTTGGACCGCTGCGCCATGTTTTTGTGGCGGTCATGGCCTACGTCGTTTTCGCGTTTGCGCTGGTCTACGTCATTGCGCCGGTCCGCGGTTACTTTGGTCAGCTGTCGATGCACGACAAGCTCGGGTATGACGCCGAACGCTGGCTGGCGACCGCGATTTACGATCCCAAAGGAAACTTCGTCGGCACCTTTGATCCGCGCCTCGATAGTCAGCGCGATGTGAATTTCACGGACGCGGCGATCGAACTCGGCGACTACACCGCCAACCCGGACCACAAATCCATTCCGGTGCGCGAAGTGCCAGGTGATTACTGGCAATGCCTGACCTATCACGAGGACCGCTACCTCGGCGGCTGGCTCAACCCGTTCGGCATCGACCTCATGGGGGTGTTGAAAATTCCCCTCACGACCATCACCCGGTCGATCGCCCTTAAGCGTCCGGGCCTCGGCGTCGGCGGATCGACGCTGCCGATGCAGTTTGCGCGCGTCATCTACAAAACCCCGCCAAGCCTGAATGAGGGCGGTTTTACCAAGCTGAGACGAAAAATGAGGGAGTGGTGGCTGGCCCCCGTCATCTATCGCGAGCTGACGCGTGGCGGCGACGATACGCGCCTTAAGCAATGGGCTGCGAACCACATTTGGCTGGCGCAGCGCACCGGCGGCCAACCGCTGCACGGCGTCGAGGTCACAAGCCGCATCGTCTTTGGCAAGGAGGCGAAAGATCTGTCGACAGCTGAGCAGTTCGTGCTCGCCTCCGCCGTCAACAAGCCGATCATTCTGCTCGAGGGCAATGAAAAGCTGAACGAGGTGCGGCTTGACCGCTGGCGTTACATCACCGAAGTGCGGGCGCGGACGTGTGCCGAAAAGCTCATTCCTGGCGCCGAGCAGCAAAAACAGGTGGTCTTCGAACTGATGGCGCTGGCGGGCGGTCCGCCCGATCCGAAGGTGCGTCCGAAGCTGCAGGAGGCGCTGGAGATATACGCGCCTGACCAAGCCAAGCGGGCGCAGGCCAACCCGGTTATTCGCGCCAATGTGCTGATGCCCTCGCAACGCTTCGGCATTCGCGAAGAGATGAAACAGAGCTACGGCTTTGCTTGGCGAGACTATGTGCGCGGCGTAACGACGACGTTTGATGTCGGCGAGAACCTGGCATTCCGCGAAAAAATAGAGACCCAGCTTGCGGCTCTCGATGTCAAATGGCCGTCAAAAATCGATCCCGCCTACACCCTCGATCCCAAGAAAGTCACGACGGAAAAAAAGCTGCCCAATGTCGTCGCCGTTGCCGCCGACAGCAACGGCGACATCATCCGTTATTACGAGACCGGCGAGTCGGCGTCCTACTTTGGGTCCTGGCCGGCCCGCAGCCCGGTGACGGGGCATTATGATCCCGCAAGCGAAGGCCGCATGATCGCCTCGACGGCTAAAATGCTGGCCGCGATCGCGATTGCCAACGAGGGCAAAGACACAGCTGGCAGCCTGTATCTCGACACCGAAGCACCCGCCGACGGGCTTGAAACCTGCGCCAAGGGCGGCACGGAGCGCCATGGGCGCCGGGCGCTCGTCGCCTTTGCCTGCTCGCTCAACGGACCGCTCGTCGCCAGAGCCGCGCAGCTCGGTCAGGAGCGCGTTAAAAAATTGATCGACGGCTTCGGATTCGCGATGCCGCCCGGCTCGGTGGCTGGCGGTACACCGCCGTCGACCGCCGTCGTGCTGGGCCAGATCGCGGGCTCGCCACGGCGCGTGCACCATATGTCGAGCGTGGTACTGGCGGCGCTCATCGGCCGGGGTACGAAAGCTGTCAAACCGCCGAGCCTGGTCAAAACCTACGACTACACGCTGAAAGGCGACGGCGGCGCCGGTGTTACGGAAGCGATGCCGCCGCCGCTGATGCCAAGCACGCTGATCCGCCGCGGCGCCGCGCCACTCTTGAAGACACTGCTGGAAGCGCCGCTGTGCTACCAGTCGAACGGGACATCGCACGGCACGTTGAAAGCGCTCAGTCACTGGTGCGCGGCGCGCCGCACCGATCTGCGGCTGCATTTCGCCAAAACCGGCACGCAGGTGGCGGCGGACCCCAACGCCACGGTTGATGCCTGGATCACCGGCGGCCTGCAATTCGCCAACGGCGCGGCGTATTCGTATGTCGTCTTGGTGGGCAGAGGCTCGGCCAGCGCGCCCTGGGCGCAGGGCCTGCATTCGGCGCAAGTGGCTGCGCCTTTGCTCGATGAGCTGCTCGGCGATCTCAGCGTCCACGCCAAAGCCAACCCGCGCCGCGATCTACTGCCGCCAAGGCCGCCAGCGCCGGTGGGTCTGAAGCCCATCGCGCAAACGCCGGGGCAAATACGCGGTGCGGCCGTTGCGGCGAAGGGTGTCGCACGGCGCGATTTTTCGCCTGCGGAGGAGCAACTGAGGTCGATTAGTCCGAACTGAGACGTTTGCTGTTCGGCGTCATTTAGTTTTTGGCGCCGGCGCCGCGCGTGAGGCCGGCGCGCGGAACGCGTGTCGCACGCGCCAGCATAGGACAGCCGCACGCACACAAACTACCCACCGTTCGCCACCCGTAAGCCGCAGTTGCGACATGAAAAACGCTCAACGGCCGACGAATGTGACCGGGCGTCCGTGTACAGGGTGCCAGCGCGGGTTGGATGCGAATGAATTTCGAACATAACGATTTTTCACTGCGCCCTGGGGAACCTACGCGGGGTGTGAGTATGGCAGCGGCCCACGCCGCGACCCCTGAGCGCGATTGGAAGCGCACGGTGCTCATCATCGGCCTCGGCGTGCTGAGCTGGGTCGCGACCTACGTCGGTATGCTCGAACTTATCGAAGCCAACATGGGCGATTTGCCGATCGTGCATCGCGTCATCATCGGTTTTTCGGTGGCGATGCTGATGACCATGATCATCTGGCTGCTCGACCAGCTATTCAAACCACATCCATTTATGACCAAAGTCTTCTATGCTTTCGGCTATGTCTTCCTGTCGCTGATCTCGATCGGTTTCGGCTTCGGATTTTATTGGAAGGTGCTTGAATCGCGCGGCGAGGCCTCGCGCTCGGCCGAAAGCGCCGTCAGCCAGGTGCAGAATTCACTGCACGCGGCGTCGACGCGGCTTGAGCAGTTGCAGGCGACGTTGGTGCAGCTCACAGGGGTCTCGACCGAAAAGGCTGAGATTGAGCGCACCAAAGGCACGTCGTGCCCGAATTCCAAACCCGGCGACGGCCCGCGCCGAAAAATGCGCGAAGAAGACGCGCAGCGGTTTTCGTTTGCCTCCGAATTCGTCAAAGGCCGCGTTGGCGCTGTGAAGGGCGACATGGCGGCGCTCGACGGCGACCTCGTGAAGATCGTGTCGTCGGATGCATCGACGTTCGACGCCAAAACCGGAACGCGCAACGACTTTATGCGGGCGCTAGGCCGCAAGCTCGATTTGACGGTGACGGGGTTCAACGCCTTTCGCACCGATCCGCAGCTGCGCCAGATCAGAACCGATCTTGCCGACCGCGCCGAGAAGACGACGTTCGGAGAAGGCAAGGGTGGTGCGATTTCCTGCCCCGACGCGCAATTGCAGATGGCACTGCGCGGCGTCGTCAAAGCCATTGATCAGTTGCCCGAACTCGAGAAGCCGCACATTGCGGCGGTCGAAGGCTCGGAAGCGACGATCGAAGCGTTTCGGCGCTTGACGACTACGTTCTACGGCATGCTGGCGTTCAAGCTGCCACCGTCAGCAGACGAGTTGCGCGAGCTGCAGAAAAAGGCCGTGCAATCGGTCGAGAGTCCGGCTGCGGCCCAAGTGCGGCAATGGACGGCCGAACAGGGCGGGTTGTCGAAGCGCGACTACGTTCCGCTCGCTGTCGCGCTGTTCGTCGATTTGTGCCTGTTCCTGGTGTCGATGGTGCAGCGGTCCGCTAATCGTCTCGACGGCCTTGTGCCAAAGATGCAGGCCGCCGAGCGCGGGCCGGTCATTCAAATTCTGTCACGGTTTAATGAGATCCATCATGACCGCCAGATCCGTGAGAATTTCGAGATTTTCCGCCACGTCGTGTTCGACATGAACGGCGACTACTACGTCGCCGTGCCGCTGGATGCTCCGCCGCGATTGAATCCGCAGGAACGCGAAGCCCTGCGCGTCGAGGCGCAGCTGTTATCGAACCTGTTTGCGAGCTTCGAAAAGGAGAAAATTTTCAAGCGCACGTTGCTGCCGACGACGGCGAGCATTCAGAAGCGCTTGAAACGCCAGGGTTCGAAGTTTGCAGGTGCGGAAGCTTTCCGCGTCTACAAGTTCACCGATGGCGCCTGGTCGGACATCATCCTTGGCGCGGTGATGGGAGCGGCACGGCGCATTGAGACGGAACAACGCCACACCGGGCGCCCTTCTGAACGCCACAACGGGAGTGAGCCGCTGCAGCATGTGGTGCAGACGCCCGGAAATGATCCCGTGCCGATGCCGCCCTCATACGCCAACCCGGAGGCGATGACCGAGACGCACCCCGCCGCCGTCATGACCATGGCGCGGCGTACTCAGCCACCAGCAATGCCGTCACTGCCGCCCGACCCCGAGCACGCCTCACGCTTCGGACCCTATGCCGAGAGTTATCATCCACAATCCCCACCGGCGGCGCGTGCGCCGCAAGCGCCGCGCGTGACACGACCGGTGCCGCCGCCTTTGCCCGAGGCCGACGTGACGGTGAAAGCGGCAAATTCAAATACCGTTCCGCTATCAGCCCGGACCGTTACTGAGATCCCGCGCGAGTTGACCCGTGAGATCGCGACCGTCGTGCGTCTGCCGAGGGCCGCACCCGATATGACGAACAAAGTTGACGTGACGCTGAGCCGGGAGACTGCGACGTTCTCGGTTCCGGTGAGCGAGGCTGTTCTGCCGGACGCATTGAGAGCGGCGTTGCCGCGCGCGCAGCAGATGCCGGCGCGCCTCAGCCAGGCGCTGGCAGCAGTGGACATTGGGGGCCGTGCGGAGGCTCATGTCGCCGGCATGCATGCCGAAAGTGGCCGCGCGACCGACTGGACCGGCGAGGCTGAACCCTTCACAGCCCAGGATATCGCCCTGATCGGGCGTATGGCGCCGCCCGCAGCGGAGTAAAAAAACCTTGGACAGAAAATGGTTTAAGTCGCGCCGTCACAAATCGGACCTGCCCGCAACGCTTGTTTAATCTTCTTGGCGGTAAATGGTTCCGCCACCATACGTCATGCCCTCTCACGCGTCACTCCGAGAGGACATGGGCAAACACTGGGAATGAACCACATGCGCTTAACTCCTCCTGCTCGTCTCGTGATTGCAAACCGCGGGGAGAAGGAAGCCAAGCTCAAGACCTTCATTGTGCAGGACCTTGCTGACGCTGCGGCTGGGTCAACGTACACACTTGTTGCGCGTGCGCCGGACAGCCCGGTTGCCGCCGCGCTGATGGCAGCCGCCGCAGACGTTGCCGCCGCGCACATTGCCATCCGAGTTGTACTTTTCGAAACCGACTGTTTTTCCGAAGACAGCGCGACCACCTCACTGCTGGAGTGCGCTCATGCCGAGGTGCGCGTGCTGCACGACATACGCTTCGCTGCGGCCCACGAACAGCTTGTGTTGAGCGGCAACCGCGTTTGGATCGGCGACTGCATGCGGCGTGATCCGGCCAAGCGCGACGCCTTCGAGATGACCCACGTTGGCGACGCCAAAGCTGCCCGCCATACCGAAGCCTCGTTCGCTAAGCTGTGGGCCGCCGCTAAGCCGGTCAAACCCGTGCTCTCATCGACGGTTAACCCGGCAGTGATCCACGCCGGCCAGAGCGCTGACGCCAAGAGCGGAAGCGCCGCCTCCCGCCGGTAAAGTTATCCCCGCCCACCGATAACCAATCTGCGAATTTTTTCTGGCCGCGAGTTATCCTCGGGGGTCCGCCGCCGTGGTAGTCTTGCTCTCCGCTGTAAGGAGGCGGGAAAAATGGCGCAAGACCAGGCATTGCCGGATAAGTCCCTAAATGCCGCCGCGCTTCGGCCGTTCGCCCTTGATGGGCTGGCGATCCATGTTCGATTCCCGAATAGTCCTTTCGAACGCCCCCCGACGTGCTTGTGGCGTTTGCGGGGTCCTTTGTTAACAGGATGGCTCTCCATGCAATATTTTGCGCGCCTCGCCCTTCTTTTAGTTTTTGTTGTGTCCGGTTCAGGGCTCGGTATGGCCGCCGGCAAGGGCTTCTCGCATCAGGGCGTGGCGGCGGATGCCAAGCGCTACGAAACCTTCCTGAAGGCGAACTGGAAGTCCGACGGCAAGAAAGCTGCGGACCTCAAGATCGAGGCCGACAAGATTTTCAGCTCCGATGCCCGCGCGGCATCCCGGCTGCTCGCGAACGCCGTGGCGGCGGATGACAAGGATGCACTGGCGTGGACGCGGCTTGCAGAAGCCCTGCTTGCGATCAAGGCCGATCCCGACAAGGGCGCCGAGCGCTACGATCTGCCGGTGCACGCGTCGGGTGCCGCCTATCGCGGTTATGAACTTGCAAAGGATACGCCGCAGAAAGCGCGGGCTTTGTTCGTGCTGGGGCAGACGCTGGAGCGGCGCTCGTATTGGCGGCCTGCCATCGACGCGCTGAAAATGAGCGTGGACCTCGCTGACAGCCAGCCGGCGCGCGAGGCCTATGACAAGCTCCGCGCCGAGCACGGCTTCCGCATGACCGATTACAAGACCGACAGCGAGGCAACGCCACCGCGCCTGTGTCTGCAATTTTCCGAAGACTTGAGCCGCACGCAAACGGATGTCGCTAAGTTCGTGTCGGTCGACGGCAAGGACCCGCAGACAATCGTGCAGGACGGCAAGCAGTTGTGCATCGAAGGCCTGAAGCACGGCGAACGCTATCAGGTGCAGATCCGTGCAGGGTTGCCGTCGGAAGTTGGCGAAGCCCTCAACAAGTCCGCCGATCTCGGCATCTATGTGCCGGATCGGTCGGCGGTCGTGCGCTTCACCGGCAAATCCTACGTGCTGCCGAGCCGCGGTCAGCAGGGCATTCCGGTTGTGACGACGAATACCAAAAAGATCGAGATCGAGGTCTACCGCATCGGCGATCGCAGTCTTGCGGCGACGCTGCAGTCGGGCGATTTCCAGCGCCAGCTGTCGAGTTATGAGATCGACAACATCCGCGACAAGGCCGGCGTCAAGGTGTTCACCGGCGAGATGGATATCGCGGCCAAGCTGAACGAGGACGTCACGACCGCCGTTCCAGTGACGGATGCAACCGGCAAACTGGAGCCCGGCGCCTATGTGATGGTCGCCAAACCGTCCGAGAAAATGAAGGGCGACGACGGCCAGCGGGCGACGCAATGGTTCATCGTCTCTGATTTGGGCCTCACTGCGTTTTCGGGCGGTGATGGCATTCACGCGTTTGTGCGCTCGCTGGCGGACGCAACGGCAATCGGAGACGTCACCGTCAAGCTCGTCGCCCGCAACAACGAAGTTTTGGCGACGGCCAAGACCGACGCCAAGGGTTACGCCAAATTTGACGCGGCACTCGCCAAAGGTGACGGCGGCACGGCACCCGCAATCCTGGTCGCTGAAAAGGCCGCGGGCGAATACGCTTTTCTCGATCTGTCACTCAATGCCTTAGATCTCTCGGATCGCGGCGTCAAGGGCCGTGATGCGTCTGGCCCGATCGACGCCTTCGTCTACACCGAACGCGGCGTCTATCGCGCCGGTGAAGAGGTCAACGTCACGGCGCTGGTGCGCGACCGCGCGGGTAAGGGTTCAGGCGTGCCAACGACGCTGATCGTGTCGCGCCCCGATGGCGTCGAACACACGCGCTTTGTCATGAACGATCAGGGCCTCGGCGGGCGGGCGCTGGCGCTGGAGCTTGCAAAAACCGCGATGACGGGGACGTGGCGGCTGTGGCTGCACACCGATCCGAAGGCGGCGGCGATTGCTGAGCGTGCGTTCCTGGTCGAGGACTTCGTGCCGGAACGCTTGGATATGAAACTCGAAGCCGCTGTTGCGGCGCTGACACCGGAAGACCGTCAGGTCATCAAGGCCGACGGGCGCTATCTTTACGGTCCGCCGGCGAGCGGCCTCGGGCTTGAAGGCGAGATCATCGTCAAGCTGTCGAACAAGGATGTGCCGGGTTATGCCGGCTATCACTTTGGCGCCGACGACGAATTTATCAATCCGGTGCGCCAGCCGCTCGAGGCCAACCTGATTACCGGCGCCGACGGCAAGGCGGCGATCCCCGTGACTCTGCCGGCGATCCCAAAAACCGCGCGGCCGCTGGAAGCCGAACTGCTGATCAAGCTGCGCGAAGCTGGCGGCCGTATGATCGAACGTAAAATTGTGTTGCCGGTCGATATGAAGCTGCCGCGCATCGGCATCAAGCCGCTGTTCGACAATGGTCAGGCAAAGGAAGACCAGGACGCGGCGTTTGACGTTGTGGTGCTGGACGCGAGCGGCAAGCCTGTTGCGACGGACAAACTGACATGGACGCTGACGCGGCTTGATACCAACTGGCAATGGTATCGCCGCGACGGTAACTGGACCTATGAAGCCGTCACGATCAAGCGCAAGGCCGGCAGCGGCGTGCTTGTGACCACGGCGGAAGCGCCTGCCAAGCTCGCGCAAAATGCCAGCTGGGGCCGTTATCGCCTCGATGTCGCGTCGAGCGAGGCAAACGGTCCGGCGTCGAGTGTGACGTTCAATTCCGGCTGGTACACCTCGGGTGAAGCCGTCGATAGCCCCGAGCAGCTCGACGTGGCGCTTGACAAAAAAAACTACAAGGCCGGTGAGACCGCGAAATTGCGCATCGCCTCCAAGCTTGGCGGCACAGCGCTCATTTCCGTGCTCGGCACCGGCCTGCACCTCATGAAAGAGGTCGGGATCGCCAAGGGCGGCGGCGAAGTTGATATTCCGGTCGCTGAGACCTGGGGCCCCGGAGCCTATGTGACGGCGCTGCTGTACCGGCCGATGGACGAAGGCCAGAAGCGCATGCCAGGGCGCGCGATTGGCATCACGTGGCTGGCGCTCGATCAAAGTGCGAAGGAACTGAAAATCACCGTAACGCTGCCCGATAAGGTCAAGTCCGGCGCCAAGTTCATAGTGCCGGTCAAGATCGGCGGGCTGCAAGCCGGAGAAGACGCGCGCGTCGCGGTTGCCGCGGTCGATCTCGGCATTTTGAACCTGACCAGGTACGAGACGCCGGCGCCGGAGTCGTATTTCAACGCCCAACAAAAATTGTCGTTCGAGATCCGTGATTTCTACGGCCGGCTGATCGACGGCATGCGCGCTGATCGCGGCAAACTGAAATCAGGTGGCGACGGCTCGGGTCCGGCGATGCAGGGCAACCCGACCGTCGAGACGGTGGTGTCGCTGTATTCCGGCATCGTCAAGGTGGCAGGCGACGGCACGGCGAACATCGCGTTCGAATTGCCGGATTTCAACGGCACCGTGCGGGTGATGGCGGTGGCGTGGAGCGCTGACAAAGTTGGTCATGGCTCGGGCGATCTGATCGTGCGCGACGCGCTGGCGCTGACTGTTGCCGTGCCGCGCTTCCTGACGTTTGGCGATGACGCCAACTTCGGTTTCGACGTCCACAACATCGAAGGCCCGCAAGGTCCTTACAAAATCGCGCTGGCTGAAAAGCAGGGCGATGCGACGGCTGAGCGTCTGACGGCCATTGCGGAAAAATCGGCGGACTTGAAAACCGGTGAGCGGACGACGCAGCGCATTTCTTACCGGCCGAAGGATGTTGGTCCGGTGACGATGAAAGTCACTGTCACAGGTCCAAACGGCATTCTGGTCAAACGCGAGATGACATTCGACGTGCTGCCGCCCGCGGGCGATATCAAGCGCACGACGATCTCGTCGCTGAAGGAGAAGGGCGGCAAGCTCACGCTGTCGAGCGATCTCGTGCACGATCTGATCCCGTCGCGGACGCGCATCAACATGTCGGTTGGACCGTCTGCCCGGCTCGATGTGCCGGGACTGCTGACGCAGCTCGACCGCTATCCGTATGGCTGCGCCGAGCAGACCGTGTCGCGGGCATTGCCACTGCTCTATGCCAACGCGGTTGCGGCGCAGGTTGGTATCGCGGAGGACAAGGGCCTGAAGGAGCGCGTCGCCAAGGCGGTCGCACGAGTCTTCGAGATGCAGGATTCGTCCGGCGCCTTCGGCGTCTGGGGTCCGTCGGATGCGGATCTGTGGCTGACGGCCTACGTCACCGACTTCCTGACGCGGGCCAAGGAAACCGGCACGCTGGTGCCGAAAGAAGGTTTCAATCGGGCGCTCGACAGGTTGCAGAATTTCTTGAGCTACGCCGAAGACTTTGACAAGGGCGGAGAGGATCGCGCCTACGCGCTGTATGTGCTGGCGCGCAACAGCCGGGCACCGATTGGCGAACTTCGCTACTACGCCGATACGCGCATCGACCGCTTTTCGACGCCGCTCGCGAAGGCACAAGTCGGTGCTGCATTGGCGATGATGGGCGACAAGGAGCGTGCCGAACGCGCGTTTGCGGCAGCGTTGGCTGCCATGTCGGGCGCGACGCCGGACACGGGCTATCGCGGCGACTACGGCTCGACCTTACGCGATAGCGCGGCGCTGGTGACGCTGGCAGCTGAAACCGGCATTGCTAAGGCTGAGACGCCGAAGCTCGCGAGTGTGATCGCCAAGGCCTACGAGACCCGCAGCTATACCTCGACGCAGGAACAGGCGTGGATGTTGCTGGCAGCAAAAGCCCTCAATGATGAGGTCAAGGGCACGACGCTCAGCGTCAATGGCGCGCCAGTTGCGGGCCCGGTGTTGCGCGGATTGACGCCTGCGCAACTGAAGGATGGGGCGTTGACCGTTATCAATAACGGAGACGCGGCGGTGGACGCGGTGATTTCGGTCATCGGTGCGGCACTGACACCTGAGCCTGCGGTGTCGAAGGGCTTCAAGATTGACCGCCAAGCCTACACGCTTGATGGCAAGAAGGCCGATCTCAAGAGCCTGGCAGGCGGCAAGGGTGAGGCCAAGCAGAACGATCGCTTCGCCATCGTGCTCAAGATCACGTCGGAGGAAGCGGGCGGTCGCGTCATGCTGGTCGATCGCTTGCCGGCGGGCTTCGAGATCGAAAACCCGCGGCTGGTTGAAAGCGGGTCGATCGCCGGCATCGACTGGCTGAAATCGACGGCGCAACCGGAGCATACCGAATTCCGCGACGACCGGTTCGTAGCGGCGTTCAATTTCTCTGGCTCAAGTGCGCGCAACGAGGGCGATGCGTCGCCGGAAGGCGAGAGTGAAGGCGGCATCGAAGGCGCTGCACCAGCGGACACGCTCGCTGTGCCGTCCGCGGACATTGCTTCGGCTATCAAGCCACCGGCATTGACGGCGACGATCGCCTACATCGTCCGCGCGGTGACTCCCGGAACGTATGTGCATCCGGCGGCAACGGTCGAAGATATGTACCGGCCCGAGCGCTATGCGCGGACGGCGGCGGGCACGCTGACCGTGACAGTGAAGGAGTGATGGCGCGATGCGGGTGTTCGCGCTCATCGAACGGCTTCAGTTCCGGAAAACGGACGCCGCGCCAACGTCCCCCCTCCCCTTGACGGGGAGGGGCCGGGGGTGGGGTGAAGAGCTGGGCGAAATTTGTCCAACAACGCAAGACGGTGTCGTTAACACAAAGGCATCACGCCTGGATCGACCCCCCACCCCTAACCCCTCCCCGCGAGGGGGAGGGGAATTGCGGCGGCGCAAGTGGTTACCTTCTCGATTAGTACCAATGGTTAGACGCGCCTCGATTGCACTCGCAGCGTTCGCAGTGGTTGCGTCATCTGGCGCGTATGCCCTTTACTGCACAACCCTTGCCGGGATCGGGCCGCTGCGGCTCGAAGAGGCCAAGGCGCTATCGGTCACCGTCGTCGATCGCGATGACAAACTGCTGCGGCCGTTCACGACGGCGGATGGAAAATGGCGGCTGCCGCTCGATCCCAAGGACGTCGATCCGCATTATGTGCAAATGCTGCTGGTGTTCGAGGATCAGCGATTTTACGCCCACCACGGCGTCGATGCGCAAGCCATTGTGCGAGCTGGGCTGTCGCTGGCGCGGCATGGGCGGCTCATCTCGGGCGGCTCAACGCTGACGATGCAGGTTGCGCGCCTGATCGATGGCCGCCATGAGCGCACGGCGGGCGGCAAGCTGCGCCAGATTGTGCGCGCGCTGCAGCTTGAACACGCACTTTCAAAAACAGAAATTCTGCGCATCTATTTGCGGCTAGCGCCGTTTGGCGGCAATCTCGAAGGCGTGCGCGCGGCATCGCTCGCTTACTTTGGCAAGGAGCCGCGGCGGTTGTCGGTGGGCGAAGCCGCACTCCTTGTGGCCTTGCCGCAATCACCCGAAGCCCGCCGCCTCGATCGCAATCCGGACGCCGCAAAGCGGGCGCGTAATCGCGTGCTCGACCGGGCCGTTGCAGCGCACGTGATCACGGCGGCTGAGGCGGATAAAGCGAAGGCCGAGCCCGTGCCGTTGGCGCGCCTCGAATTCCCGAAACTGGCGCCGCATCTGACCGAAACCGAGGTCGCGGCGCATCCCGATCAGTCCATCATCAAGCTAACGCTCGATCGCACGTTGCAGGCGAGCCTTGAAGACCTGGCGACGGAACAGGCGCGGCTGCAGGGCGAGAAGCTGTCTGCTGCAATTTTGGTGGCCGACCACACGACCGGCGAAATTCTCGCCCGTGTCGGTTCTGCCGGATACATGGACGCGAGCCGGCTTGGCGCGGTCGATATGGTCAGCGCCGTTCGCTCGCCGGGCTCGACGTTGAAGCCGTTTATCTATGGCTTGAGTTTCGAGGCTGGTCTCGCGCATCCCGAAACGCTGATCGACGACCGTCCCGTGCGCTTTGGCACCTATGCGCCGAAAAATTTCGATGAGGGTTATCACGGCACCGTGTCGATGCGCGAAGCCCTCTCGCAGTCGTTGAACATTCCGGCGGTACGGGTCTTGGCGCGAGTTGGGCCCGGCAAGCTCGTGGGCAGGTTCCGCCGCGCGGGCGTGATGGCGCGATTTCCCGACAAGTCCGAGCCGACGCTGGCGATGGCGCTTGGCGGCACTGGCCTGACACTGCAGGATATGACGCAGCTCTACGCCAGCCTCGCACGCGGCGGCGACAGCATCACGCTGACGCATCGCTATGACGAGCGCTTCAAGGTCACGGCGCCAACGCGGGTCAAGCCGCTGGTCAACGCGCGCCGCCTGATGCCGGCGAACGCGGCGTGGTACGTCACTGATATTCTCAAGGACGCAGCCCCGCCGCTGAACGCCAAGGGCGGGCGTTTCGCCTACAAGACCGGAACCTCGTACGGCTACCGCGATGCCTGGGCGATTGGCTACGACGGCCGCCACGTTGTGGCCATTTGGGTTGGGCGTCCCGATGGCACGAGCGTGCCCGGCATGATGGGCCGCACGGCGGCAGCACCTATTTTGTTCGACGCTTTCCAGCGCATTGCCGAAAAGCGCGTCGCCTTGCCGGGCCCGCCGCCGGGTGTTGTGCAGGTGGCTGCCGCCGATCTGCCCGCGCCCCTCAAGCGCTGGCGCGAGCCGGGCGACGATCCCGTGACCGGGCCTTATCTGGCGCCGCCGGTGCTGATTGCCTTTCCGCCTGATCGATCCGAGATCGAAAGCGCGGAGCTGGACGGCGAGCCGCTTATCCTCAAAGCCGACGGCGGGGCACTGCCGCTGACATGGCTTGTTGACGGGGCGCCGATCGCGTCCGATCCGCACGCGCGTGATGTGAGCTGGCAGCCAGGCAGCGCGGGCTTCGCCAAGTTGACGGTGATCGATGCCAACGGCCGCGTCGATCGCGTGTCGGTGCGCCTAAAGTAGCGGTCATTTGGCACGCGCGTTGAGGCACACTGGCGCGCTATCATCGCCCTCGTAAGCTCAGCGAAGGGACGCATGTGATGCCGAACCTGTTTGCCCGCGCGTTCATGATCTGGATCGCAGCTTTTGCGCTGATGACGGCGGCATTTTTTGCGATTGTTTGGCCGCCGCGCTCGCAGTCGCCGATGTCGGCCAAAGCCCCGCTGCCGGCTCTCAACATCAGGCTCGACAACACCTCGGTCTCGGGCATCTCGTCCGGCGCTTACATGGCAGGCCAGTTCCAAATGGCGCACGCTAAGCTCGTCAAGGGCGCGGCGATTATCGCCGGCGGCCCCTACGGCTGTTCGGAAAGCGTGTTCGCGGGAGCAATCCCAGGGGCCAACACGTCGCTTCTGAATTTGAGCAAGGCCGTCAACGGCTGCATGCTTGATCTACTTGGCATTTGGGGTGTGGCCAACCCAGCCACGCTCGCTGAGAAGGCCGTACAGCGCGCTGCTGCCGGCGAGATTGATCCGGTCGCAGACGTCGTCACCGACCGCGTCTATCTGTTCTCTGGAACCTCGGATCGCACGGTTGTGCCGTCGATCGTCAAGGCGGCTGCGGAGTTCTATGCCAAGCTTGGTGTGCCATCGGACAACATCAAGCTTGTGACGAATTTTCCGGCGGGCCACGCCTTCGTGACCGAGGATCAAGGCGGCACTTGCGAACGTTCTGGCACGCCTTATGTGGTCGATTGCGATTACGATCAGGCCGGCGATTTGCTCAAGCACATTTATGGGCCGCTGCAACCGCGCGCTGCTAAACCCGAAGGTGACTTCGTGGTCTTCGATCAGCGGCCTTTCGGCCAAGGCGGGGAGCCAAACGGGCTCGCGGCCGAGGGTATCGTCTACGTGCCGAAAGACTGCCGGGCGGGCGCCGAATGCAGCGCCCACATCGCCTTTCACGGCTGTGCGCAAAATCGTGAGACCGTGGGCGATGCGTTCATCACCGAGTCTGGGTTTGCGCGCTGGGCCGATACCAACAAGCTCGTGATATTTTTCCCGCAGGTGGAGACGACAACGTTCAATCCGCAGGCGTGCTGGGATTGGTGGGGCTATACCGGGCAGAAGTATCTGACGCGCGACGCGCCGCAAATCGAAGCTGTAGTGCGGATGCTGACAGCATCGCGTGTTCCGCCGCCATCGTAACAAGCCTATTCTATGGAGCGCTGCAACGGTTTACGCCGCGCGTTCAATCTGCGACAACGCCTGGGATATGGGGCGGCGAACAGGGGGCTTCCGTTTATGATTGCAGCAACAGCTCGCGCTTGGGCCCTGGCCAATGCATGCGCGGGACGGAGCTGGCGCGCCGGTAAAATCGCGGAAGCCGTCGCGGCGATGTGTGCTGCGGGGTTGCTCGTCGTGAGCGCGGCGCTGCCCGGCGATCGCGACGCAGCAGCGGCGCTTTCCACGCGCGAAGGCGCCGGACTGACGGACATCGCAGGCCGCGAGACGGCGTTTGGCGCCTATCTCGGGGCGCCGTATCATTACCCAAGCGATTTTCATTTGCAGAAGGCCGGCGTCCACGATCTGACGATCAAGGATATCGCCTGGTATACGCGGCCGTTTGACAACCCGCTGTACTACGGCGCCCGTATCCAGCGTTGGATGTCCGGCGGGCAGTTCGGCACAATGATCGATTTCACGCATTCGAAGGCCTATGCGCCGATCGAGAAGCCCTGTGTGAAAACTGAGAAACCCTGTGCGCCAATCGATGACGCGTACGCTTTTGAAGGGACGCTCGGTGGCAAGCCGGTGCCAACCCGGGCCAAAATAAGCGGCTACTTCGACAAGCTCGAATGGACGCACGGCCACAACATGCTGACGCTGAATGGGCTGATGCGGTTCGCGTCGTTTGGCAATTTTCAGCCCTACGCCGGAGCAGGTGCCGGTATTTCGCTGCCGCATTCGGAGATCCATTTGCTGACCGATCCGGCCCGCACCTACGAATACCAGTACACGGGGCCGTGCGCGCAGGCTTTGATCGGACTTGAACTGCGCTTGAAGACGGGTTCGATTTTCTTCGAGTATAAATTCACGGTGGCCGATTACAGCGGGCCGCTGACCGGCCGCGACGGCACTTGGTTTCCGGTCGATATGTGGCGGCAGTTTTCGCGTTGGCTATCGGGCGAGGAGCCGCCGGGCGGCTGGGCTGGTGCACGGCTGACGAGCCATCAGGCGATCGGCGGGTTTATGGTGCGATTTAAGCCGGCAGGGCCCAGCCCCTAGAGCCGTGATCTCAGGATATTGAATCTAGAGCAGGTTCCGGCCATACGGCACCAGCGTCAGGATTTTCCTCTCCCAAGGGGAGAGGATGCCCGAAGGGCAGGTGAGGGACTTGGCGTGATGTGTTGGGGATCTAAGCCCCTCATCCGCCCCCCATCCTTTGGCGCTGCCGCGCCGTACGGGGCACCTTCTCCCCCAGGGAGAAGGACACCGGCCGCGATTCGATGAGATCGGAACCTGCTCTAGCTGCAGCGCTGACCAGTAACCCGATCACCGCGCCAGCAGGATCAGCAGCGCGATGTTGACTAAAAACAGAACGGCCGAGACACATTTCCAGAAGCCGAGCGGGTTACGCTCGATAAGGGGCAGCGGGCGATCGTAACCGAGAGACGTGTTCGCCCGCTTAAGGTCCTCGATGAGGGCTGACAAGACTTCCGTACGCTCGGATGGCTTTTTTTCAACCGCCTTGGCGAGCGCCGCATCGGCCCAGACGGGGATGTCGTCGCGGACCTGGCGGGCTGGAATGTACGCGCGCTTTTGCACGTCACGCGGGCTTGTGAAGCCCTTACCATAGGGCAGCTTTCCGGTCAGCATTTCGTAGGCGATGACGCCGAGGGAAAAAATATCCGAGCGGTTCGATCCCGGCTCGCCGAGGTGATACTCTGGCGCGGTGTAGTCTATTGTGCCGGCAAAGGCGGGGGCATCGACTGGCAGGCCCGCTTCGGCTTGGCTGGCGGCGCGCGACGAGCCGAAGTCGATGATCTTCACCGTGCCGTTGCGATCGATCATGACGTTCTCGGGCTTCAAGTCCTGATGCAGGATGTCCTTGCGGTGGAAGGCGCGCAGCCCCTTGCTGATTTGCTCGAGAATGGCGCGCACGGTTTCAAGGTCTGGCTTTGAATTTTCGGCCATCCACTGCCTGAGCGTCTGACCTTCGAAATACTCGGTGGCATAGTAGAGAAACCGGCGCGTGCGCTCGGGCTGCAGGACACTGAGGACGTGCGGGCTCGCGACCAAGCGGCCGATCCATTCCTCGCGCGTGAACATTTCGAGGTAGGTAGCGTCGTCCTCGAAATTCACCGACGGCGTCTTGAGCACGAGCACTTTGCCGCTGGCGACGTCGCGGGCGAGGTAGACTTGCGTGCGCTTGCTCGTGTGCAGCTCGCGGACGATGTTGTAGCCCTCAAACGTCATGCCGGGGGCGAGTTCGGGCGGAAAGGGCAGCGCAGTCAGCGCGGCGAGATGACTTGCGGCGTCGGCAGTCCCTGGGTCGATGACGCGGACGATCTGACATGTGAGATTGTCGTCGCTGCCGTTCTTGAGGGCGAGTTCGGCGATGCGTTGCGCCGCGCCATCGAGATCATCGGTGGCTTGAGCGACGATGCGGCTCATCTCGACGAGCGTCACGTGCTCATGCACGCCGTCGGAAGTGAACAGGAAAACATCGCCAGCCTGCACGGGTTCCGTCCGGTAGTCGATCTCGACGTCCGGATTGATGCCCATGGCGCGTGATAGGTAGGCGCGATCGCGGCCGGCATGGACGCGATGGTCGCGCGTAAGGGGCTCGAATGATCCCTCACGCAGCAGCGCGATGCGGGTGTCGCCAGCATGGAAGATGTGGGCCATGCCAGCTTTCAGCACCAGCCCAGAGAACGTCGTGACCATGCCTTTGTCGGACTGATGCACACGCTGGCCCTGGGCATAGAGCCAGTTGTTGGCGGCCTGGAGTACGAGACCGACCGACTTCTTGACCGTCCAACTCTCGTGCGTCGCGTAGTAGTCCTCGAGGAAGCTCTTGACGCAGGTTTCGCTGGCAGCCTTCGCGGCTTCGCTCGACGACATGCCATCGGCGATGGCCATGGCAATGCCTTTGCTCGTCAGTTCGTGACCGGCGGGGATCAGGACGCCGTACGAATCGTCGTTGCGCTGCTTCTGCCCAGCTGCGGAGTACTGTCCAACGGTTATTGACGGCCGGCCAACCTGCATGCGGGGTCCAGATCCAAGTTCGCTAAATTCGCCGGTCGTTTTCGGTTGTCAGGTTACATCAATCAGGGCGACGGAACCGTCGGGCATGACTTCGGTGATTTGACCTTTGGGTTCCTCGATGATCAGGGACGTCATCACCAGTGCACCCAGCGACGCAAGCCCCGCCAGCATGAAGAATGTTTGCGCCGACAGGAACGAGTAGGCCGTCAGGAATAGTACGCCGCCAACGTTACCATAGGCACCGACCATGCCGGCGATCTGGCCGGTCAAGCGGCGCTTGATCATCGGCAGCATGGCATAGACCGCGCCGTTGCCCGAGTTGACGAACAGCGAGCACACGAACGTGGACGCGACCGCATAGGCGATGCCCAGATCCGGGGTCATCAGGCTCATGGCCAAGTACCCAGCGGCGGTTCCAGCGAGACACCACAGCAGTACGCTGCGGCGGCCGAAGCGGTCGCTCAGCCATCCGCCCAGCGGGCGGGCAAAGAACGTGGTCATGCCGAAGCTGGCGCCAAGGAACCCGGCGGCCGTCAGCGACAGGCCGAAGGTGTCCTTGAAGAACAGCGGCAGGATCGAGACAACGGCCAGTTCCGAACCAAAGGTCACGAGATAGGCGAGGTCGAGGACTGCGACCTGCCGGAACTTGTATTTGTGGATGTCGGCGACCGGCGTGCGGAAGATATCCTTGTTGATGCGCCAGGTGTCGTAGACGCTGTGAAAGTAGAGGAGCGACAATACCCCATAGGCCAAAAGCGCCATTTCCGGCGTCAGCATAGTGAGATTGCCGGGGCCGAGCTTCCAGGTCAGAACGGCGAGCGCCAAATACAGCGGCGCCTGCATGAGGCAATAAAGGACGAAGTCGCCGCGGCTCGTGACTTCCATGGCGCCGGTTTTTTTAGGGCTGAAATAGGTCGAGCCCTTCGGCGTGTCAGTGACCGTGACGTAGTAGATCACGGCGTAGACGAGGGCGATGACGCCGGTGGTGGCGATGGACCAGCGCCAGCCGTCCGGTCCGCCGTAATACATGGCCAGCGTTGGCAGCGTGACGGCTGCAACGGCGGAGCCGAAGTTGCCAAAGCCGGCATAGACGCCTTGCGCCACGCCCGTCTCCTTGGCCGGGAACCATTCGGCGACCATACGGATGCCAACGACAAAGCCAGCGCCCACGAACCCGAGCAGGAAGCGCGTCAGGGCCAGCATGGCGAAGCTCTCGGCGAACGCGAAGGCGAGGCACAGCACGCCTGAGATTGCGAGCAGGCTCGAATACATGAGCCTCGGCCCAACCTTGTCGACGAGCATGCCGACGATGATCCTGGCCGGGATCGTCAGCGCCACGTTGAGGATGAGAAGGGCTGAGACCTGTTGGTCGCTCAGGCCGAACGTGGCGCGGATCGAGGCCAGCAAAGGGGCGTGGTTGAACCAGACGAGGAAGCTGATGAAAAAGGCGAGCCACGTCAGATGCAGCACACGGATCTTTGGTTCCGTGCTCAAAAGCCGGATGCCACCCGCCGTCGTCGATTGCATGAAGGACCCCTCAGTCGTTGGTTAATCCTCTGAAGCATGGCAAACGGCGTGCCAGTTCGTTAAGACTCGTAAAAGTGCGTGTAAGTGGATGATAAAAATAAGAAAAATTCTCTCTGCTGTATATTTGACCAAAATATAAAGACGCATACTAGTTGAGCAATTAATGAGCGGTGCGCCTGTATATTGTGCAGTGCGTTACTCCTTTTGATGGTCCGCAGAGCACACGCGTGATATCTGTATTTATATTATAAAACAATTAGTTGCGCGTATTCCCGGCGCGCTGATTAAGGTTGGCATATGGCTTGCTAATTGACGCTTGTGTGCGATGCAACCGGCGACAGTCAGGGGTGGCTTGGCATCGGCGGGCAACGAGGGAGACATCCTTAAATTGCGCGAAAAACTCGTCGTTATCGGCAACGGAATGGCCGGATTGCGCTGTCTCGAAGAGATCACCGCGCTGACGCCTGGCCGCTTCGAAATTACAGTCGTCGGGGAAGAGGCGGAGCCGGCCTACAACCGGGTTTTGCTGTCGCCACTCCTTGCCGGTGAAATCGCGGTCGGGGATGTGGGCATGAAGCCGCGCGATTGGTATGGCGCTCATGGCATCACGCTGATCACGGGCCAGTCCGTGGCGGCGCTTGAGCCGGCGGCGCAGCGTGCGGCGTTATCGAGCGGACGTACGCTGAATTTCGACGCTTGCGTCCTCGCAACCGGTTCAGACCCGATCCGGCTCGCCGTGCCGGGGGCGAACCTCCCGGGCGTCGAAGTGTTCCGTACGCTCGGCGATATCGACAGGCTGGTAGCACCCGCACGGCGTGGTGCGCCCGTGGTTGTTATCGGCGGCGGTTTGCTCGGCATCGAAGCCGCCTACGGTTTGAAGCGGGCGGGGGCGCGGGTCACGCTCGTGCATCTGATGGACCGGTTGATGGAGCGCCAGCTCGACCACGCCGCGGCCGGGCTCTTGAAATCGGCGCTGGAGGCCAAAGGCATCGAGGTTATCTTGAGCGCCGAGACGGCGCGCATCGACGGCGATGTTTCGGTCGAGCACCTGGTGTTGAAGGATGGCCGCGTCTTACCGGCGTATCTCGTCGTCATTGCAGTCGGGATCAAGTCGAGATCCGGTCTTGCGTCGAGCGCGGGTATAGCCTGCGGCCGGGGCATCACGGTCGATGACCGGATGCAGACCAGTGCTCCCGGTGTTTTTGCCATTGGCGAGTGCGCCGAACATCGCGGCACCGTCTATGGGCTGGTGGAACCGGCTTATGAGCACGCCCGTGTCGCCGCAAGCGTTCTCGCCGGGAAGGACGCCATGTATGACGGCACCGTGCTTGCGACGAATTTGAAAGTCTCCGGTGTTCCGGTATTTTCGGCCGGCGATTTCGAAGGCGCGGGTGCCGAGCACATTGTCTGGCGTGACGACGCCAGCTGCAGCTATCGCAAGTTCGTGGTCCGCGGCAATCGCTTAGCGGGGGTTGTCCTGATCGGCGATACCATGGATGCGCTGTGGTACCGCGACCTCGTTCGCAGCGGCGACCCCATCACGCCGTTCCGCTCGACGCTGGCCTTTGGCCGTGCCTACGCGGAGGCAGCATAATGTCGGCCGAAACCTTTACAGACGAACAAAAGCGTTATCTCGAAGGCTTTGTCTCAGGCGTACAAACGTCACGCACCGCTGCCGGTTTGAAGCCGCTTGGCGGCGTTGGCGGCGGGGCGGTGGCGGAGCCCGTCGGGCCGGATGCGCCGCATCTCAAAGCCATGGCGCGCACCGAAGCCGCTGGCAAGAAGCTCGCCAACGAGGAGAAGGCCAAGCGCGACGACCACCCGTTCGAGGCCTACCCGCGTTTGAAGAGCGAGGCTGAAGCCGGGCAATTTCCAAAAGGCGCCGACAATTTTCGCTGGCGCTTCCACGGGCTGTTTTACGTCGCCCCTGCACAAGACTCATTCATGTGCCGCTTGAGGATTCCGAACGGCATTCTTTCGCACTGGCAGTTTGCGGGCGTCGCCGATCTTGCCGATCGCCTCGGTGGCGGGTTCACGCACGTCACGACGCGAGCGAACCTGCAAATCCGCGAGATCAAGGCCGAGAACGGCCCGTCGCTTATCGAAGAGCTTGCGGGGCTAGGGCTGACCCCGAAGGGATCTGGCGCCGACAACATCCGCAATGTCACGGGCTCGGCGACAGCTGGCATCGATCCCAACGAGCTGATCGACACGCGGCCCTATGCCAAGGAATGGCATCATCACATTCTGAATTGCCGCACGCTCTATGGCCTGCCACGCAAGTTCAACGTCGCCTTCGATGGTGGTGGCGCTATTCCGACGCTTGAAGATACCAATGACATCTCGTTCACGGCGGTGACGGTGGGCGCGGCCGCCGGGGCTGACCCGGACCAGACTGAGAAGGACGTATGGTTCCGGCTCGGTCTCGGAGGCATTACCGGCCACAAGGATTTCGCGCGCCCGACCGGCGTCTATGTCAAGCCCGCGGATGCGACGCGTGTGGCGGACGCGATTATCCGCGTCTATATCGATCACGGCGACCGCACCGACCGCAAAAAATCGCGGCTCAAGTATGTGCTCGACGACTGGGGCTTCGACAAGTTCTTGGCCGAGGTCGAAACGCGGCTTGGCAAGCCGTTGGTGCGTTTTGAAGATGCGCAGGTTTCTGCGCCCAATTTGCAGGACCGGCTGGCGCACGTCGGCACACACGCGCAGAAGCAAAACGGCAAAGTCTGGATGGGCGTCGTATTGCCCGTCGGCAAGCTAACGACGGCGCAGATGCGAGCGCTTGCTGTGATCTCGCGCGATCTTGGCGATGGCGATATCCGCCTGACGGTCTGGCAGAACCTGCTGATCTCCGGCATCGATGCGGCCCGCGCCGATGCGGTCGAAACGAAGCTCCAGGCGATCGGTTTGACGGCGAAAGCCACAAGCGTCCGCGCCGGGCTCATCGCCTGCACGGGGGCGCCCAACTGCAAGTTCGCGGCGGCGAATACCAAGGGCACGGCCGAGGCCATCGCAGCCTTCGTCGAACCGCGGATCGCGCTTGATAGCCCCATCAATATCCATCTGACGGGTTGCCATCATTCTTGTGCCCAACACTACATCGGCGATATCGGCATGATCGCATGCAAGGTGCCCGCTGCGCCCGAGAGCGAGGATACGGTTGACGGCTTTCACGTTTATATCGGCGGCGGTTTCGGGCCGGATGTAGGGATCGCGCGCGAACTCTTCACCAACGTCAAGGTGGAGGACTGCCCGCCGCTTGTCCTGCGCATACTCAAAACCTACACGGTCAATCGCGCCAGTGACGACGAAAGCTTCGTCGCTTTCGCGCGGCGCACCGATATCGAAACCATGAAAGTCCTTGTTGCGGCCGAGGAGGCGGCGGAATGACACTCCATGAGCTTGGGCCCAAGCCCGTGCCGCTGATCCCTGAGACGGCACCGTTCTCACTCGATCAGCGGGCGTGGCTTAACGGATTTTTTGCAGGCCTTTTGTCGCTCGATCATCAGCCGGGCATTACGGCTGTCAACGGCGTGCCGTACGTCGTGGCTAAAGCTCTCGGCGGCGATGGCGATGATGGCGAAGCGCCGTGGCACGATCCGGCCATGGCACTTGCCGACCGCATGACGCTTGCGGAGGCGAGACCCGTGCGCCGCAAACTGTTCGCGGCGATGGCGCAGCAGGATTGCGGGCAGTGCGGGTATCTCTGCGAATCCTACGCTGAAAAACTGGCGAGCGGAGAAGAGAAGCGCCAGAATTTGTGCGTGCCGGGCGGTAAAGACACGTCGCGCATGCTGAAAAAGCTGCTCGAGGATGTGCCAGCCGTTGCGCCATCGCCCTCTGAGCCCGTGGCTTCATCGCCGGCTGGAAAAATGGCGTTTGATCCATCCAAGCGCGGGTATTCGCGCGAGCAGCCGGTTGCCGCCGTATTTAAGCTGGCGACGAGTTTGAATGGCGAAGGCTCGGAAAAAGATACCCGCCACGTCGTCTTCGACATCTCGGACTCTGGGATCGCCTATGAGCCGGGCGACAGCTTCGGTCTAATGCCGTCGAACGATCCGGCCCTTGTCGATCAGGTCTTGTCGGCCATGAGAGCTCCGGCGGACTTCCCCGTCGGCGGCAAGACGTTCCGCGAGGCGCTGACGAGCGACTATTCGCTTGGTCTTGTGCCCGACATGCTGTTTGAACTCGCGAGCTACATGGTTGGCGGCTCGCGACGGCTGAAGCTCAAGGCGCTGGCCAAGGGTCAGGACCCGGATGGCGATGCGGCATCCTATGACGTGCTGCAGGTTTTGCAGGCCTTCGGACCGATGCACCCGGACCCGGAGGCGTTCCTCGAGTGCCTCGAGCCCTTACAGCCGAGGCTCTATTCAATTTCGTCGTCTCCCCTCGCGACGCCGGGCGAACTGCATCTGACGGTTGATGCGGTACGCTATGCGATCGACGCCAGGAAACGCACGGGCGTCGCCTCGACGTTTCTGGCCGATCGTGTTGTGCCGGGCGATGCCGTTGGCGTGTACATCCAGAAAGCCCATGGGTTTGCTCTGCCAGCAGACCCCGCGACGCCGATCGTCATGTGCGGGCCCGGCACCGGAATCGCGCCGTTCCGCTCATTTCTCTGGCACCGCGCCGCGCAAAAGGCGCCGGGCAAAGCCTGGCTGTTTTTCGGCCATCAGCGCGAGGCAACCGACTTCTACTATCGCGAGGAATTTTCCAACATGCTTCGGTCGGGCGCGCTGACGACGCTATCGACGGCGTGGTCGCGCGACGGGGCGCAAAAAGTCTACGTCCAGGATCGTATGCGCGAAGCTGGCGCGGATCTTTGGGCTTGGCTCAAATCGGGGGCGCATTTTTATGTCTGCGGCGACGCCAAGCGCATGGCCAAGGACGTTGAGACGGCGATTGCCGACATCGCATCCGAGCACGGCCACATGAGTCCGGCGGGTGCCAAGGACTTCGTTGCAGAACTCAAGGCGGCGAGCCGCTATCAAGCGGACGTCTATTGATGGCGGATGGATCGCAGACGAGCCCCGGGTCCGTTTTGACAACGTGCCCATACTGCGGCGTTGGCTGCGGCATCAAAGCCGTTCCCGACGGCCTCGGCGGCGTGGCGATCTCGGGCGATGCGCTGCATCCTGCAAATTTCGGACGCTTGTGCTCGAAGGGCTCGGCGCTCGGCGAGACGCTCGGACTTTCGACACGGCTGTTGTATCCGGAAATCGCTGGCCGCCGCGTAAGCTGGAATGACGCGCTTGATCATGTGGCGTCGGAGCTGGCGCGTGTTCGCGAGCAGTATGGTCCGCAGGCGATCGCGTATTATCTCTCAGGGCAATTGCTGACAGAAGATTATTACGTCGCCAACAAGCTGGCGAAAGGCTTCATTGGCACGCCCCACGTCGATACCAATTCGCGGCTGTGCATGGCGTCCTCCGTCGCCGGTCACAAGCGTGCGTTCGGAGCCGACGTCGTGCCCGGTTGCTACGAGGATCTCGACGAAGCTGATCTGGTCGTGCTCGTCGGGTCGAACACGGCGTGGTGTCACCCGATCCTCTACCAGCGCATCCAGAAGGCACGGGTCGCGCGCGGCACCAAGGTTGTCAACATCGACCCCCGCCGCACGGCGACGACGGAAGGCAGCGACCTTCAGTTGAGCCTCGCCGCCGGGTCGGACACTGCCTTGTGGAACGGGCTGCTGGTCTGGCTCGCCGATCGCGGCTTGATCGATACCGGCTACATCTTGTCCCACACGGAAGGGTTTGAGGCCGCGATTGCTGTGGCGCGCGAACGAGCCGGTTCGATTGCAGATGTGGCCCGCAGCACTGGGCTTATGGTGGATGATGTTCGCACGTTCTACGACCTGTGGAGCACGGCGCCGCGCGTGGTCTCTTGCTATTCGCAGGGCGTCAATCAATCTGCCGGCGGCACCGACAAGGTCAACGCCATCATCAATTGCCACCTCGCAACGGGTCGCATCTCAAAGCCGGGCGCAGGCCCGCTGTCGCTGACCGGACAACCCAATGCCATGGGCGGGCGTGAAGTCGGCGGGCTGGCCAACATGCTGGCGGCCCACATGGGTTTCTCGAGCGCCGAGCGCGATCTCGTCGGCCGGTTCTGGAAGGCGCCGAACCTGGTGCAGAGCGAAGGCCTCAAAGCCGTCCAAATGTTTGAGGCGATCGATCGTGGCGATATCAAAGCCCTGTGGGTGATGGGTACGAACCCGGCAGTCAGCCTGCCGCGCGCCGATGCCATGCGGGCCGCAATGGCAAAGCTCGAATTTTTTGCGGTGTCGGAAGTCGTGTCTTCGAACGACACGATGCGCGCCGCCGCCGTGCGATTGCCGGCCCACGGATGGGGTGAGAAAGACGGCACGGTGACGAATTCCGAGCGGCGCATTTCGCGTCAGCGGCCGTTCGGCGATGTGGCTGGAGAAGCCCGGCCCGATTGGTGGATCATGAGCCGTGTCGCGAGACGCCTCGGCTGGGACGACGCCTTCGCCTATCGCTCCGCCGCTGCCATCTTTCGCGAACACGCGGCGCTATCGGGCTTTGAAAACAGCGGGGCGCGAGTTTTCGATATTTCTGGCCTCGCAACACTCAGCGATGACGGCTACGACGGCCTTGAGCCGGTGCAATGGCCGGTTGCCGCACACAAGCGCGGCTCAAAACGCGTTTTCGAAGATGGGCTCTTTGCGACGCCGTCACGGCGGGCGCGGTTCATTTCCGTCGAGAGCGGATCAGACCGGGCCGTGGCGCCGCACGCTTGGCCTTTGCTTCTCAATACCGGACGCATTCGCGATCAGTGGCATACGATGACGCGGACAGGGCTGGCACCGAGGCTGTCGAGCCATATCTCTGAGCCGTTTGTCGAAATACACCCCACCGACGCCGCGCGGACAGGCATCCAGGATGGCCGCTTAGCGCGGATCGAGACGGCAGACGGCGCGGCGGTCGTCAGGGCCGTCGTGACGGACAGAGTTTCCGCCGGCACCGTGTTCGCGCCGATCCACTGGTCGGCTGAAAATAGCTCTGCGGCGCGTATCGGCGCGCTCGTCCACAACACGACCGACCCAATTTCCGGACAACCGGATTCGAAGGCCACGCCAGCCAAAATCGCGGCGGTCGACGCTGCCTATTCCGGCTTTCTGTTGACGCGAAACAAGACCTCGGATCTCGCGGTGACGGACGTTGTGTACTGGTCGCGCGCACAGTTGGCCAGCGGCTCTGTGACGTCATTTGCGGTCGATGCACCGTTTGCGATTGCGCGGAATATGGCGGAATCGAAACTCCCGGCTGGTGATCACATCACGATCGTAGACGAGCGCTCCGGGTTGTTCCGCGCCGCCGTCATTAGAGACAACCGGCTCGAGCTGGCTTTATTTATCGACCCGTCGCCGAACGCTCAACCCTCCGCGTGGCTGAAGGACATGCTGGCGCGAGATGAACTGACGCCTGAGGAGCGCCGCGCCCTGCTGGCGGGCGGCATGGCCGAAGGTGCAGCGGAAACAGGGCCGGTGGTCTGCGTCTGTCACCAAGTCGGCGCGGTGACGATCTCTGGGGTCATAGCTCAAGGGTGCCAAAGCGTCGAAGCGATCGGCGTTGCGTGTGCGGCTGGAACCAACTGCGGCTCGTGCCTTCCGGAATTGAAGCGGTTGCTGGCGTCATCACGCCGTCTCAGCGCTGGCGCGGCTTGAAATAGAGTCGCTACTCCCGGTGATACGGATGGCCCGCTAAAATCGTCGCCGCGCGGTAGAGTTGTTCGGCGATAACCACGCGCGCCAATCCGTGCGGCAGCGTCATCGCGCCGAGGGAAAGTCTGAAGTCAGCGGTTTTCAGCACGTCGTCACCGTGGCCATCCGGGCCGCCGATCAGAAATGCGCACGCCTTGACGCCGCTGTCGGCCTGTTTGCCAAGCAGCTTGGCAAAAATCGCGCTCGGGTAGTGCCGCCCGCCAGCATCAAGCGCGATTTTGAGACCCGCGTCGCCCGCGGCTTTGAGGAGCCGCAGGGCTTCATCAGTCTTGCGCGCGTCGGCTGTGGCGGCGCGGCTTTCGGGCAGTTCGACAATTGTAAGTGGGCCGAGCCCCAGCGGTTTGCCGGTCTGGCCGAAGCGCTTGGCGTAGCGCGCGACGATGCTGCGCTCCTCGTCGTCTTTCAGCTTGCCGGCTGCGGCGATCAAAATGCGCATGTTCGTCTTCCTCGGCACGTTTGCGGCGCATTGGCCGCATAGCGGGCCGGGGACCCAGCGAAAAAAGTGCCGCAGGCTCAAAAATTATTTTTCGGGTCTTCGACGAGTCTTGCGCTGGGTCCCCAGCCTTCTTGCGCAAGTGCAGTGCGCACTCGGCTGAGGATGACGGACGATCGGGCCCAACTAATGTTGCGAAGGATCGGCCTGCGACGCATCCGGCGGGATCTCCGCCTTCCACATCTTTTCGAGATTGTAGAACTCGCGCACTTCGGGGCGGAACACGTGGATAATTATGTCGCCGGTGTCGACCAGGACCCAGTCGCACGCGGGCTGGCCCTCGATGCGAACGCGGGACGTACCGAACTCCTTGATCTTACTCTGGAGCTGATCGGCAATGGCGCCGACGTGGCGGTCCGAACGTCCCGTCGCGACGACCATGTAGTCGCCGAGCGAGGATTTGCCTTCGAGCGGGATGGTGACGATGTCCTCAGCCTTGGCGTCGTCGAGCCACGTGACGATCGCGGCGAGGAGCGGGGCCGAGTCCGGCACTTTGGCGGCGGACTTGGCGGGAGACGCGCTCTTGCGGGCGCCCTCGGCAGTGGATCGGATCAAGCGGCTGTTGTCCTTTGCTGGTTGAGCCCGCGTGCCGGGCACTGAATTGGTTCAATGTCGCGGGATCATAGTCTGCAAGGGTCGGGGCGGCAAACGAATTTCGCGTCAGGGTTGTTGTAAAATCGTCATGAAAATCAATTGGTTGTTATATTTCGCGGGAGGCGTGGCGGGGTTGTGGCGCGGAGTGCGGTCGAGGATAATCCCGACTGGCGGCTGGTCAGGAACGTCCAGGCGGGCGCAGAGCGTGCGGCGAGGCGGGCCGCGGCTGTCTCCGGCACGCGGACCTTTGCGAGTGCTGCGCCAGCGGGTCCGGCGAGCGATTTGAGCCGCCAGCCCGGGCGATCGACGACGGCGATGGGCATCGCCGCGGCGATGGCGCGCCAATGCTGCCAGCGATCGAAGGTCGCGAGATTGTCGGCGCCCATAACCCACACGAAGCGGACGCCGGGATAGCGGCGCTTGAGAAACGCAAGCGTCGCGGCGGTATAGCGCGTACCGAGTTCGGCTTCGAAGCCGGTGATTATCATTTTTGGTCCGCGCGCGAAGTGGCGTGCCGCGGCAGAGCGCGCGGCGAGCGGCGGCAGTCCGCCGTTGGCTTTCAATGGATTGCCGGGGGTCACCACCCACCACAACTGATCGAGGCCCAAACGCTTCACGGCCGTTTCTGCGACGATGCGGTGGCCATCGTGCGCTGGATTGAATGAGCCACCCATGATGCCGACGCGCTGGCCCGCGAAGACGAGTGGCGTGCGCACGCGGAGTGAGCCGAAGTCGCGAAGCGGGATTTTTCGTACCAATTCTGCCCGCCTCACGCCGGTCTGATCTGGCCGGTGCCACGAACGAGGTATTTGAAGCTTGTCAGCTGCTCGACGCCGACGGGGCCGCGAGCGTGCATCTTACCCGTCGCGATGCCGATCTCGGCGCCAAAACCGAATTCGCCGCCGTCGGCAAACTGCGTCGAAGCGTTGACGAGAACGATGGCGCTATCGACGCGCTGCAGGAACAGGTTCGCGGTCGCTTCGCACTCGGTGATGATGGCGTCGGTGTGCTGCGAGCCATATTTTGCGATGTGTGCAATGGCCTCATCGACGCCATCGACGGTTTTGACTGCGATGATACTGTCGAGGAATTCCTTGCCGTAGTCGACTGGCGCTGCTGCTTTCACGCGCCCATCAACGTTCTGCGTTGCCGCATCGCCGCGCACTTCACAACCGGCGTTTAAAAGGGCTTTGACCAGCGGCGTCAGGTTGTCGTCATCCGCGTTCTTATCGACCAGAAGGCATTCGGTTGCGCCGCACACGCCTGTGCGCCTAAGTTTGGCGTTGAGTACGATGGGGATGGCGATGTCCATGTCGGCGCCGCGATCGACGTAGGTGTGGCAGATGCCTTCGAGATGCGCGAATACCGGGACACGGGCTTCATCCTGCACGCGCTGAACGAGGCTCTTGCCGCCGCGCGGCACGATCACGTCAATGGCGCCGTTGAGCCCCTTGAGCATGAGGCCGACAGCCTCGCGGTCCGTCACCGGCACGAGTTGGATCGCGGCCTCGGGGAAACCCGCCGCGCGAAGGCCGTCTACGAGTGCGGCGTGAATGGCGACGTTCGAATGATGGCTTTCCGAGCCGCCGCGCAGGATTGCGGCGTTGCCGGCTTTCAAGGCGAGCGCGCCCGCGTCGGCGGTGACGTTGGGGCGGCTTTCGTAAATGATGCCAATGACGCCAAGCGGCACGCGTACGCGCTGAAACCTGAGCCCGTTCGGGCGCGTCCATTCAGCAAGCACGGTGCCGACGGGATCGGCGAGCGCGGCGATGGCTTCCAAGCCTTTGGCGATGGCCTCGGTACGCTTTGCGTCGAGCAGGAGGCGATCCACGAACGACGCCGGGCGATCGGCTGCCTTTGCTGCTGCGATATCCTTGGCGTTGGCGGCAAGAATAGCGGGTGTCGAGTTGCGCAAGTGTGCAGCTGCCGCGACCAGCGCCGCGTTTTTCTGGTCGCTCGGCGCAATCGCGAGGCCGCGCGCAGCTACACGCGCCGCTAGCCCGATGCCCAGCATCACGGTCGCCGTATCGCCTGCAATGCGCTCGGGCTTGTTCATCGCCGTCACTTCCTATTCAGCGCCATATCGTCCCTGTGCACGAGCGTATCGCGGCCTTCGTAGCCGAGGATCGCCGCGATCTCGCTCGAGCGCTTGCCAATAATACGCGCCGCTTCGTCCGTCGCATAGGCGATGAGGCCGCGGCCAAGTTCGCGCCCGTCGGCAGCGCGAATGACAACCGCGTCACCGCGGTCAAAGTCACCCTCAACGCGCGTCACGCCTGCTGGCAATAGGCTCTTTCCCGATAACAACGCTTTTTCCGCGCCTGCATCGATAAACACTTGACCAGCGGGCACGAG
Source organism: Hyphomicrobium sp. (assembly GCA_031378895.1). Taxonomy (GTDB): domain Bacteria; phylum Pseudomonadota; class Alphaproteobacteria; order Rhizobiales; family Hyphomicrobiaceae; genus Hyphomicrobium_B. The sequence continues at coordinate 5,422 of JANNEP010000038.1, read as the reverse complement.
CTGCCCCGCCAGCCAGCGCTTTTTCGCCGTCACCGGATCGGACTTGGCGAGAAACCACGTCACCTTGGCGCCGTCGGCTATGGCTTTCAGCGGGTGCAGCACCTTGCCCGTGGTGATGACCATATTGGTGCCAGCGCCAAGCGCGATCTTGCCAGCCTCGACCTTGGTCTTCATGCCGCCCTTCGAAAGTTCCGTACCGGCGTCGCCTGCCATGGCTTCGATCTCGGGTGTGATCTCGGTGACGAGGGAGATGTGTTTTGCGTTCGGGTCTTCGTTCGGCGGCGCCGTGTAGAGACCGTCGACATCAGACAGCAAGACGAGGCAATCCGCCGACACCATCGAGGCGACGCGAGCCGAGAGCCGGTCGTTATCGCCATAGCGTATTTCGGTTGTGGCAACGGTGTCGTTTTCGTTGACGACGGGAATGGCTTTTAGCGCCAGAAGAACTTCAATGGTGTGCCGCGCGTTCAAGTAGCGCCGCCGCTCTTCTGTATCACCCAGAGTTAGCAGAATTTGCGCCGCCGTCAGCCCGCGCGCCTGCGCCAGTTCCTGGTAGGCGTGCGCAAGACTGATTTGGCCCACGGCCGCTGCCGCCTGACTCTGCTCGAGTTCAAGCCCGCCCTTTGGCAGCTTGAGCGCATGGCGGCCAAGCGCGATCGCGCCCGACGAGACAAGCACGACCTCCTTGCCGCTTTTCGCGAGTGCCGCAACGTCGTCCATCAGTGAGTTGAGCCACTTAGTCTTGAGCTTGCCGCTGTCACGTTCGACCAGCAGCGCCGAGCCGATCTTGACGACGATGCGGCGCGCTTTCGCCCATTCGGGACGGGCGGCGGCTGTTGTGCTTTCGGTGGTCGACATGGCTTCAGCGTCCCTGTCGCGATCGCCACCAGGCCATGATTTTCTGGCGGAACAAGCGCACGCGCGGGATGTCATAGGACAGAATGGCGATGCCGAGGGGGATCATCCAGAAGCCGAGAATGGGCAGGAATCCTAAAAATCCGCACAGGATCAGAAGTGCACCAAGTGCAATTCTTGCCGGCGCCCAGTCGGGCAGCGTGAATGATCGAGAGCCGATTGTGATTGTCCGTGCCATGGGTTGCGCCTTCTGATGGTCCTTGAGGGGGCCACTCTAGCGGATGCGTTACTGCAGTGGGCAAGAGCTTTGTTGCCCGTCACGGCCGCCAAGTCTCTTTTGGCTCCGGGTCATCCGCCTCGTCCTGTGTCTCGGCACGGCCGATCTCGCGGGTCAGCGCGTAGAGCGCCTCTTTCAAGCCCTTGCCAGACACGGCCGACAGGATGAGCGGCGTCTTGCGCGCCGCCTTCTTGAGGTCTGCCAGCTTCTCAGCCAGCGTCCCGGTGTCCAAGGCATCGGCCTTCGACAGCGCCAAGATTTCCTTCTTCTTGTCGAGGTCGTTGCCGTAGGCCTTCAATTCGCGGCGCACGGTCTTGTAGGCGGTTGCGACGTCGGCCTCGGTCGCATCAACGAGATGCAACAACACGCGGCAGCGCTCGACATGGCCGAGGAATTTGTCGCCAAGACCAGCGCCTTCGTGCGCGCCTTCGATCAAGCCCGGAATGTCGGCAAGCACAAAATCTATATCGCCCGCACGCACGACGCCGAGGTTCGGGTGCAGTGTCGTGAACGGATAGTCGGCGATCTTGGGCTTCGCGGCTGAGACAGATGCAAGGAACGTTGATTTGCCCGCATTCGGCAAGCCCACGAGACCCGCGTCGGCGATGAGTTTCAACTGCAGCCACAGCGTCATCTCTTCGCCCGGCAGTCCGGGATTGGCGTGGCTCGGCGCCTGGTTGGTCGCACTCTTGAAATGGGTGTTGCCGAAGCCGCCATTGCCGCCCTTGGCGATCAAGGTGCGGTCGCCGGGGTTTACAAGGTCTGCGAGCAGCGTCTCGCCGTCTTCGGCGAACACCTGTGTGCCTGGCGGTACCTTGATGATGCAATCATCGCCGTTGGCGCCGGAGCGGTCCTGGCCCATGCCGCCTTCGCCGGATTTCGCCTTGAAGTGCTGCTGATAGCGGTAGTCGATCAGCGTGTTGAGATTGGCGACGCACTCGACCCAGACACTGCCGCCCCTGCCGCCGTCGCCGCCGTTGGGTCCGCCGAACTCGATGAATTTCTCGCGTCTAAATCCGATGCAGCCGTTCCCGCCTGCGCCTGAGGCGATGTAGATCTTTGCAGTATCGAGAAATTTCATGACGCGAGGGCCCTGATGGCTGTAGTCCAGGGCCGCCGCCGCTCATGGGTCAAGGTCGGCAACTCCTGCTGGCGGGCTTCACACCACCCCATGCATGGCCCTGTTGCGCGGAAGCCGAGTTTTGCGAGAACGCGGCCTGAGACAGGGTTATCGGCAAAGTGGCAGCACGTGAAGCGTTTGACGCCGCCCTTGGTAAAACCGTAGGCCATGAGGGCACGTGCGGCTTCCGTTGCGAAGCCTTGGCCCCAGTAGGGCTTGCCGATCCAATACCCCATTTCAGCCGAGCCATCACCGCGCGGCGTATATCCGCAAATGCCAATAAGTTCGCCCGCGTGATGGATGCCGAACACGACTTCGCCGTCTGCGACCCCGGTTAACCAATGCTCCGCGGCGGCCTCAGAATACGGATAGGGAATGCGCCCGGTCATATGCGCGACGTCCCAATCGCCACCGAGCGCCGCGATGCGGCGGGCGTCAGTGGGTTCAAGGGCGCTGAGAGTTAGGCGCTCTGTATTCATCATAGGCATTAAGACAGCTGACAATTTTGGCAAAAAAAAAGAAAAGGGGACGGCCATGCCATCCCCTTTGAAACTGCATCAGCGGGCGATGGGTAAATTTTACTCGGCCGCAACGAGCTTGTCTGGGCGCACGGAAATGTAGATCCGGCCGTTGCGCTTCGAGTTGAATTCAACCTGACCTTCTTCAATGGCGAAGATGGTGTGGTCAGTTCCCATGCCGACACCGGCGCCCGGATGCCACTGTGTGCCGCGCTGGCGGCACAGGATATTTCCGGGAATGACGTGCTCGCCGCCGTAGCGTTTAATACCGAGGCGTTTCGATTCTGAATCGCGGCCGTTGCGAGTTGAGCCGCCTGCTTTCTTTTGTGCCATGGATCAAGTCCTTGATTGTCGCGACAGCCGCTTAGGCGCCGGTGATGCTGGTGATGCGCACAGTGCAGAGGTCTTGGCGGTGCCCCTTCTTACGGCGCGAATTCTTACGGCGGCGCTTTTTGAAGGCGATGAGCTTTGGGCCGCGGGTCTGTGCTACCAGTTCGCCTGTGACCGTGGCGCCTGCAACAATCGGCGTCCCGATTTTCACGCCGGCTCCAGAGCCAACCATCAATATTTCGATGAATTCGATTTTGGTGCCGGCATCGCCCGGCAGCCTTTCGATCGAAACAATATCGTCCTTGGCGACACGATACTGTTTGCCGCCTGTCTTAATGACAGCGTACATCTTACGTCCTTTCGGCCGTTTTGGCCTGTTGCCGCGCCCTGTGGCGACACCGATAACGGTGTACTTTCAAGGGGTTGCTAAAGTCTGCAACCGGAGCCTCGGGCAGCGCATCGTGCGCGAGGGAATTTCCCACGCGATTGACCGCTTTATTGTCGACTTGAGCAGGGTTGTCAATTGCGTGCCGCCACGGGCTGCGGGCTGTCGCGCGCTGGGCCATAAAAAACCAGCTGCCTGGCGGTGACTGTACCCTGGCCTGCCTTGGAATCGGCGGACATGTCGCACATTTGAGAGGCATCAACAGAGAGAACCCATGCAGTCTATACCCCTGGTTTCCACCTCCCCCGCGACCAAGCCCTCCGGTGTTTCAAGCGACATTCTGCCCGCGATTCCTGTCATGGAGACGGGGCGGGAGTTCCCGCTCGCGACACTGATGCACTATAAGGCCCGCGCCCACGCTCTGCTGGATGTGGCGTCGGGGCGCTACCCTCAGCGCGTCTTAACCGCGCTTGATCGCGTCTCACGCGCCTGGCTGGTACGTTGGAATAACGCCCACCTCGCTGAAATCGACGCCGTCGCTAAAGCCCTCGACCGGCCCGGGGCCTACTTTTTTTCCGTCAACTACGAGTGGGGCTGCACCTGCCGCGTTGCGCCGAGCCCGGATCGCACGTCGGCGCGCCTGGTCCGCGTACTCGATTGGATGACGCCGGGCCTCGGCAAGAACCTCGTCGTGGCTCGCGTCACCGGCGCCCCCGCCGGGCCATTCGTGGTCATCACATGGCCGGGCTACTCGGGCGTTTTGCAGGTCATGGCGCCCGGCCGCTTTTCAGCCGCCCTCAATCAAGCGCCGATGCGCAAGGCCACCGGCCTTTTTTATATGGACTGGGCCGCCAACCGCCGCCGCGTCTGGACCATGCCGCATCCGACACCGGCGCACTTGCTGCGCAGCGTCTCCGAAGAGGCGCTGAGCTTTAAAGATGCTCGCCGCATGCTGATGGAGCGGCCAATATCTACGCCTGCGATCTTTTCTCTCGCAGGGATCGACGCAAGCGAAACCGCCGTGATCGAGCGGACCGAAATGGATGCCCGTGTCCGCGATGGCGCGCACGTTGCCGCGAACCATTGGGAGACGGCTGGGTGGTACGGCCATCCGCGCGGGCTCGACAGTCCCGGCCGCGCCCGGCTGATGAGCGGCATCGCCCCTGAACTCGACAAACGCTTCCCGTGGCTACAGCGCCCCATCCTGAACGACCACACGCGGCTCGTCATGGTCGCGGACGCCAAGGCCGGGCGTCTCGTGGCCCAGGGCTACGAGCGCACGGGGCCTGCGACCGAGCCCCTCGAGCTGACCTGGCGGCTGGCGGCGTAACCTACGCTTGCGCCCACGCTTGCGCCCACGCTTGCGCCAAGACTTGCGTCAGCGCGGATCAGAAGTTACAAGCCCGCTTCGCCGTCAAGGCGCCACGGCTTCCGGAGAGGTGGCAGAGTGGTCGATCGCGTCGCACTCGAAATGCGAAGTACTCGTAAGGGTACCGGGGGTTCGAATCCCTCCCTCTCCGCCAGTAACTATATGAAATATAATATTATTATTTGAATTCTTTGGCAGTAACACCGCTTTAGCTGTTTGGGGTTCGAATCCCTGATCAGGGATTCGAACCCCCTCAAGTTGAAGCGCTTTCTTAAGTGTCGACATCATTCCGTGTGTGTCTCGCTGCAACCATTTCTGCAGCGCGCCTTTTCGGTCGACGTCATTTGGGCGTGTGAACCGATGGGGCGCACCTGTCTGCTCTTGCTCTCACATCAGACGTGCGTTTGTGTGCTCGCGCTACGCCTTCGGGCCAATGCACTAAATCGCTGCCGCGATAGCCTGCGGCGGCAGGAGACGGGGCTGTATCGGGGTCCCGGTAACGGAATGGGAAGCGTCCTGTCTTGAGGATCAAGGGGTTGTTGAACCCCACCTTGAGACAGGAGATCCC
>JANNEP010000031.1:0-7976 GCA_031378895.1 Hyphomicrobium sp. | reverse complement strand
AGGTCAGGTTATGGCGTCCGCAAATGTCGAACTAAATCGCGTCCCCGGCAAAGCGCCTAGAATGCAGCCGATTTTACGGCTCGGCCGTTCGTTGATTATTATTTGAATAATTGGTCGGAGCGACAGGATTTGAACCTGCGACCCCCAGTCCCCCAGACTGGTGCGCTACCAGGCTGCGCTACGCTCCGATTAAATGATCTTGTGCCCGGATGGGGGGCCGAGGTCAACGGTCAAGGTGCGGAGCACACTGCGGTGCCTTAGCCGATAAATCGCTTGAGCGCGGCGGCCTCGCAAGGGAAGTCCACAATGGACACATCCTTGGGCAGCGTGAGCGCGGCCACAGCGGCAAAATAACCTTCAGCCAGCAGCAGATCGCGAACCACAAGCGGCGCTGTTTGCGGCGCCGGGGCCGAAGCACGCCCCTCTCGCGGGCCGACAACGCCAGCATCGGTGAGCGTCGCACCAATGCCGGAACCCGAGGCTTTGGCGACGGCTTCGAGCCGCACCCAGGCCTGAAGACAGCGCTGCGTCTCGTCGCCGCTCAGCGGCACACCGGGCGCGAGACGCTGGCCTGCCTGTTCGACACGCATCCGCCGGTCATCGCTCATGCGCAACGGCCGCAGGGCTTCAAGATCAACTCCGATGGGATCCTGCGGTGCGACGGCGATCAAGGCGGCGCCGCCACTGTGGGCGTGCGAGAAGGCCGGCAGACCGTCTGCAAGCCGCGGTCGTCCCCCGGCTTCGGTGATGAAGGACCGTTGCCGCAGCGACGGTCCGGCCCAGCGCTCCAGCACGATCCGTAAGGCGATGCGCGCCGTGCGCCACAACGTATCGCCGCCGGTTTGCGCTTGCCGGGCGGCAACGCGCTGTTGATCCGCCTCAGACAACCGCGGCGTCGTTTGTTCGGTGTGATCAAGAAGCCGGGCGGCACGCGCGAGATCGACAAACACGAGTTCGATATCGCGAGGCTGAGGCGGCGATACACCGGGTTCTGATGCGGTGATCAAGAGCGCCCCGCGCGCGCCCGCTTTGGCTCAGTGCTCGTTGCTCCGGCGCGGGGCGACGCTGAAATCAGAATTTGGCGGCACAGTTCGAGCTCTCGAATGGCGGCAGCAATCACGTCCTTTGCGGGCTGGTGCTCGCGGACAGGGCGCACCTCGGACGGCTTGGAAACCGTAGGCACTTCCGCTGCACTGTCCTTGTGCACAGCTGCGGCCGCCACCGCTTTGCGGCCGCGCTTTTTAGCCCCGCGATCGATACTACTTGCGGCCATCGCCGCGCGCGCCGCAGCCTTGACCTCATCGACGCCCTGCTCGCGTAAAATCTTCTGTACGCCTTTGATGGTGTAGCCTTCGGCGTGTAACAGATGCCGGATGCCGCGCAGCAGCTCCATGTCCTCGGGCCGGTAATAGCGCCGTCCGCCACCACGCTTCATGGGCCGGATTTGCGGAAACTTGCCCTCCCAGAACCGCAGCACGTGCTTGGGAACGTCGAGTTCGCCCGCAACCTCACCGATGGTGCGGAAAGCTTCGGCTGCTTTGTTCATCGAAGCGGGCCCTTCTGAAACACTCACAGAGTGTTATCGCCCGTGCGCGCGGCGCGAGCAATGCGCACGCGTCATGCCATCAACACCTATCAGCCACCGCGCTTGATGTGGCCCTTGTTGATCCTGTCCTTCATGATGTTCGATGGGCGGAAGACCAGCACGCGGCGCGGCGTGATCGGCACTTCCTTGCCGGTTTTGGGGTTGCGCCCGATACGCTGACCCTTCTGGCGGATGCCGAACGAACCGAAGGACGACAGCTTCACAGCATCGCCCGCCGCCAAACTTCCGGATATTTCATCAAGCACCAGCTCGACAAGATCCTGGCTCTCGTTGCGCGGCAATCCAACCTTTTCGACAACCGCCTCCGCGAGATCAGCCCGCGTCAATGTCTTGCCGCTCATTCCCATCCTCCCAGCCAACGGATGTTCTTTGCCGCGGGATGCTAGCCGCGGTCTGCTTCGCGGTCAACGCAGGAGCGCGACAACCGCCTGAAATAACTTGAGATTTATCTATTGCAGCGCAATACGATCAAGTCCCCCATTGAGCTCGCCTGCCAAACATCGGCGCCAGCGGGCCCGAGCAGCAGGCAAATCCAGCCACCAGCGCGCGAGAACCGCCCCCACCCGAGCCTGCCCTACCAGCGGGCGAGAACCGCCCCCCAAGTGAAGCCGCCGCCCATGGCTTCCATCAAGATCAGGCTGCCGTCCTTGATGCGGTGGTCCTCAAACGCCTGGTTGAGCGCTAAGGGAATCGAAGCCGCCGACGTATTGCCGTGCTTGTCGAGCGTCATGACAATCTTATCGGGCGCCACGCCGAGCTTTTTTGCGATACCGTCGAGAATGCGCTTGTTGGCCTGGTGCGGAATGAAGAGGTCAATTTCATCGGCCGCGTACCCGGTCTCGACCAGGGTTTCCTCGATAACGCCGTAAATTTTCTGCACCGCATGGCGAAACACCTCGCGGCCATTCATGCGCAGGAAGCCGGTGGTCTTGGTCGAGCCGGGGCCGCCATCGACGTAGAGTAAGTCTTCGTAGCGTCCGTCCGAGCGGATGCGCGTCGCGATGATGCCGCGATCGTCGCGCGTGCCGTGCTGCGGCTGGGCTTCGAGAACAACCGCGCCGGCGCCGTCGCCGAACAACACGCAGGTGCCGCGATCCTGCCAATCGAGAATACGGGAAAAGGTCTCGGCGCCGATGACGAGGGCGCGGGTCGATTGTCCGGCCTTGATGAAATTGTCGGCGATGGTCAGGGCGTAAACGAAGCCGGAGCACACCGCCTGCACGTCGAAGGCCGCGCCCTTGGTCACGCCCAGCATCGACTGGATCTTGACCGCGGTCGCGGGAAACGTGCGATCCGGCGTTGCCGTGGCGCAGATCACGAGGTCGATGTCGATCGGATCAACACCGGCCCGGATCAACGCCTGCTTTGCCGCCGCGGCGCCAAGATCGGAGGTCATTTCGCTGTCGTCTGCAATATGACGCTGAAAAATGCCCGTACGCTCGCGGATCCATTCATCGGTCGTGTCGATGGTTTTTGAAAGCTCTGCATTCGTGACGACACGCCTTGGCAGATGCCCGCCGACGCCGCGAATGATCGATCTAAGAACTGCCACACTCAAGCCTTTCTGAATTACCCTGCGGCGCTGCTCTGGGGCGCGCTGTCCGGGGCCGGGGCATCGGCCAACTTGTGATGAAATGCGTCGATGTCCGACGTCAGGCGGGCAATGAGGCCAGACTCCGCCATCTCATAAGCGAGATCGATGGCACTGGCGAAGCCATAGGCATCGGTGCCGCCATGGCTTTTCACGGCGATGCCGTTGAGCCCCAGAAACGTGCCGCCGTTGACCCGGCGCGGGTCCATTTTTTCTTTCAGAACCTGGAACCCTCCGCGCGCCAGCAGAGCGCCGAGCTTGCTTGCGGGCGAACTGGTCATCGCGGCTTTCAAATACGTGCTGATCTGGCGCGCCGTGCCCTCCGCTGTCTTCAGAGCGATGTTGCCGGCAAAACCTTCAACCACAACGACGTCGACCGCGCCCTGGCCAATCTGATCACCCTCGATGAAACCTTTGTAGTCGAGCGGCAGAGCCGTACTCTTCAGAACCGCGTGCGCAGCCTTGACGTCCTCATTACCTTTGACATCTTCCGAGCCGACGTTGAGCAACCCGACCGATGGCCGCTCGATGTGAAACACGGCGCGCGCCATGGCAGCGCCCATCAGCGCAAAATCCGAAAGCTGGCTAGCCGAGGCGCCGATGTTGGCGCCGACGTCGAGCACAATGCATTCGGCTTTGACCGTCGGCCACAGCGCCGCAATCGCCGGACGCTCGATGCCGGCGATGGGCCGCAGCACCATTTTGGCGATGGCCATAAGCGCGCCGGTGTTGCCAGCCGAAACTGCTGCGTGGGCTGCCCCAGCCTTGACAGCTTCAAGCGGCAGCCACAGGCTCGAGCCCTTGCCCCGCCGCAGTGCCTGGCCCGGCTTCTCATCCATGGCGATGACGAGATCGGTGTGGACGACGCTCGATTGTTTGGCCAGCGCGGCGTGGTTGGTGAGTGCGGCGTTGATGCGCGCTGCGTCGCCATAGAAAATAAACGTCAAAGCTGGATGGCGCTCGAGCGACAGGGCCGCTCCCGGCACAACAACCTCCGGCCCGTGATCTCCGCCCATGGCGTCGAGAGCGATCGTCTTGGGGCTCGCCATTGCTCCGCTTGGCCTCGCAAAACCATCTCTGCGCCAAGCGGCGCGATCGTCGCAAAAAGGCCGCTTCGCAGCCTTGAAATTTGACCGGACCTTAACCGTTTGAAAGGGCGAAACAAGGCGAAATCACGCCTCATGCACGCTTGCCGCAGCGCCGTCTCAGGGCTTGCCTTTAAGCTTGGCGAGGGCAGCAAACGGGTTGGTTTTCTCAGGCGCCGCGCCCGCCGTCTGCTGCCAGCTGAACTCAGCCCCTAGTGTGCGCGGATAGGGGTCGAGGGCCGCTGCGAAGGTTTCGAATATGATGCGGCCAGCGGCGATATCGCCGCCGTCGAGTGGCTCGACGTCACGCCCATCAAGCACCGGCGCGTCCTGTTCGCCTTTGCCCGGCTGTATATCGGGCCAGAACTCGGTATCGAAGGTTTCGTCCATGTGCTCTGGCACGGTGTCCAGCGTCACGATGCAGGCTTGTTCAAGGTCGCTGACCAGACGGCCATGCAGCCGGCAACCGCCGCCTGCGAGCCGGGCGATGCGATAGGTGACCTTAAGGGCCGCAAGAGATATCAAGCCGAGCATTGTAGCGATCGCCGCGCGTTCCTCGACTGAGGCCACCCGCTCATGGCTGAGACCGCCCGCAGGAATGTCGGACACGGCATGCGTCCATGCTGCAAGTGGGATCATGTTACGCCTCTAATGTCCGCAGGCGAGGCCGGGGTCAACTTAAAGCGGCCGCCAAGAAGCTCGTTGGCCGGGAGCTGCGCAAGGGTATTGGCGATGTTGCGGGCATGGGCCGCGAGGGCCTCGGCTGCGGTGAGATCACCAGCCGCGTCAGGCGCGTTGAATACAAAGCGGGTCAATGCTTTCGCCAGGGGCTCCAAGCCGGGTTCGGCGAGGGCCGCCCGGTAGATGCCAGCGCGTTCGTAAAACCCGGCCGCCGCCCGCTTGACACGTTTCGGCACCGTCAGGTCGCCGACACCCATCTCGCGCATGCAATCGTCCATATCGGTGACAAAGGTTTCGAGCAGCATCTGCGACAGCTTTTCGCCAGCCTGTGCCTCAGACCGCAGCCGCTCCAACAGCAAAAACAGGTGCAGCGCCACAAGCTCATAGCGGCCTTCAGGTGTGTCTGGCACGCCAAGCCCGGCATAAAACCACGGCTGGCGGGCTTCGGCCACGACCCTGCCATAAAGCTCTTCTGCTGTGCTCTGGGGAGCGCTGCGTCCGGTCAACCACGCGAACATTATCGGATTATCCTCGAAACCTGGGCGGATCCGGCTGAGAAAGTCTGGGGATTCGAACCCTCGCCCATCGGCGCCCTACATTGCGCGCCTTCGCATGCCAGTTTAAAGCCTCGTCGATGAAGACCCAAGCGATTCTCAAGAAATGACCCACACCATGCGCCGAGATGACACTGCCCTAGCGCGCCAGCACCTTATCATCAGTGCTGTGGCGCTTGGTCTCAGCCTTTGTCTCAGCCCGGCGCTCACGGGCTGCAGTGAGACGATCACCAAGCACGGCCACCAATTCCACGACACGGATCTGCAGGCCATCCAGCCTGGCATGAGCCAGGAGCAAGTCCGCGGGTCGCTTGGAACGCCCGCGACCAGCGCCGTCGTCGGCAACGGCAACGCCTTCTATTACATCTCGAGCACGATGGCGCAGAGTTCGTTTTTCACGCCTGAGGAGAAAGACCGCAAGGTCGTCGCCGTCTATTTCAACGAGGGCGGCACAGTTGATAGCGTCTCCAACTACGGCTTGAAGGACGGCAAGGTGTTCGACTTTATCAGCCGCACCACGCCGGCCCCGGGCGGCAAGGATGAAGGCATCGTCAAGCAGCTGTTCCGCAACCTCGGCAAGAAGACGAACATCTTCGGCGATGGGTCTTGAGGCGGTGGCAAAATTTCTTTGCTGATCTGCGATCTTCGGTTATGCCGCCTGGCATTTTTCGTAGGCGCTAGATCGAGTTAAATGATAAAATTCTATAATTGGTTTCGGCCGGCTAAAAAAGTAGCCTTGCATTTCGCCGCAACCCTCGGCACGGACAATGTCCAACTGCTCCGCGGTTTCGATGCCTTCCGCGGTTGTCGACATCCCTAGAACCTTTGCGAGCGTAACGATCGTTCTCAAAATCGTCCTCGCCTCGAGGCTTGTTGTGAGATCGTTGACAAAAGAACGGTCAATCTTGATTTTGTTGAAGGGGAAGCTGCGCAAACAGCTTAACGAGGAATGTCCGGTGCCGAAGTCGTCCATTGCGATTTCAACACCGATCGAACGCAGGCGATCGAGCACATGCTTCGCCTTTACAGCGTCCTGCATGACGGCCGTTTCAGTGATCTCCAATTGCAGCCTACTCGGGGATAGGCCGGTTTCGGTCAAGACTGCAGCAACGTTCTCAACGATATCCGGGCTCATCAACTGAGCTCGTGACAAGTTTACCGCAACTTTCAGGGGATTGGTCCACGCCGCCGCATCCCTGCACGCCTGCTTTAAGACCCACTGCCCGATCGGAATAATGAGACCTGTCTCTTCGGCCAGGGGGATGAAATCGGCGGGCGAGATTATGCCCCGCTCTTCATGGGTCCAGCGTATCAGCGCCTCAAAACCGCTGACCTCGTTGGTCTCAAGAGTTACGAGCGGCTGATATTGGAGCGTAAAGCCATTTTCTGAGACCGCTGTCCGCAAGTCTTGCTCGTGCCTCTGACGCGCGTGCATACGCGTATCCATTTCCGTTTCAAAAAAGCGGTGCGTTCCCCGGCCTTCAGCTTTGGCCTTGTACAAAGCAAGATCGGCGCACTTCAGCAGACCAGACGTTGTTTCAGCGTCGTGAGGCGCCGTCGCAATGCCAATGCTGGTCCCGATCCTGATCTGCTTGCCATCGATATTGACCGGCGCACTCATCAGTTCGATGATACGCCGCGCCACGACGCCTGCGCCTTCAGGTTGTTTCGCACCCACCAGGAGTATGGCGAATTCGTCTCCGCCCAATCGTGCGATCGTGTCTGTATCGCGCAAACCGCCACGCAGCCGGCCCGCAACAATTTTCAACAGGGCATCGCCGGTGGCATGGCCGAAGGTATCGTTGACGCTCTTGAAGTGATCAAGATCAAGAAACAACACCGCCGCCTCTTCACCGCGGCGCACGCGCGTCAGGGTGAGCTCAATACGATCGTGCAGCAGGGCCCGGTTGGCCAAACCGGTCAATGCGTCGTGATGGGCCAGAAACGCTAGGCGTTTCTCAACGCTGCGGCTCTCGGTGATATCTTCTTGCGTCGTCACCCAGCCGCCACCGGGTAGAGGCCGTTGCGTAATCGCGATCGAGCGGCCATTGTTCAGATGATGAATTTTGCAGACATCGGACGTCACAGGCGTTAGCCGCTCGGCAAGGTATTGCTGCGGGTTTTCTCCAGCAAAAATACCATTTGCGATACGCAGTTCGACGACCTGCCTCAGGGTCATGCCGGGTGTCACTTGATCGGGCGACAGGCCATAAACAAGCGCGAACGCATCATTGCGTAGCAGAATCCGTCCCTCGGCGTCATACATGCACAGCCCGAGTGACATGTTGTTGACGGCTATATCAAGCTGTTGCCTGCTCTTGCTGAGCTCATCCGCCAACTCATCACGCGCCCTTATTTGGGCATCCAGCCCGTGCTGCTGGCGCTTCTGTTCGGCGAGCGCGTTAGCGGCCGGAAGCGCCGTGAAAAACGCCACTAGAATAAAAATTTGCACAATCTGG
>JANNEP010000003.1:0-57253 GCA_031378895.1 Hyphomicrobium sp. | reverse complement strand
GCTGTTGGCCGCCCGCCTTCCTGCTCGCCCAGGACCGCGATGATCTGCTCTTCCGTAAACCTGCTCTTACGCATCGTCCGTCTCCTCTCTGGAGGTTACGGACTCTACCCAAATATGGAGGAGTTTATCGGTCTCAGGTCACACGGAGCACACCGAAAACTAGGCACTAAACTAGGCACCGGAGTAGTTTGTTGGGCCATCTGGCGAAGTGTCGTGGCTTGTTGGCAGAATATAATTTCGTGCTATGGACATCTGGCACGCACTTTCGATAAGAAAATGCTAGGGCGGTTAGCTCAGCGGTAGAGCACACGCTTCACACGCGTGGGGTCGTAGGTTCAATCCCTATACCGCCCACCATGAATTTCATGAGTTGGATCGAGCGCTCGCTGGCCGTCAATCCGCTTCACGCCGCGCCCCCTTTGCGGCAAAATGGGCCGATGCTGGTCCACGCGTTATCTGTGATTTCGTAGCGGGCCATGCATTACTGGCCAGGAGGCGCGCACAGCGCTCCTCGCCGCTCGCACTGCTCAATCCATGGTGATCACGTGTACAACCGCCCGCTTGTGCCGCCAGACTTCGTTGTGCCGGAGCGCCTCGAGGGCGACGGCTTTTTCTTGCGCATGCTCTCGGTCGATGATGTCGATAAGGACTATGAGGCGGTCATGGCAAGCGCGGGCCGCGTCAAGGGCCTCCTTGATCCCGCCAGCCCCTGGCCGGATGGTCTGACGCTCAAAGACAACCTCATCGACCTCGCCTGGCATCAGCGGGAGTTCGCACTGCGCCACTCTTTCGCCTATACAGTGATGGCGTCCGGCGAGGACCGGTGCCTCGGTTGTTGCTACATTTTCCCGAGCAACGCACCGGGGTATGACGCGGCCGTCTTTTATTGGGCGCGGGCCGGAACCAATGCCGATGCGCGCGACGCTGAACTCGGCACATGTCTTCGAATATGGCTTAGGGACGTCTGGCCTTTCAAGAATGCCGCCTTCCCGGGGCGCGACGTTCCTTGGCATGAGTGGCTGGCAAAATAAGCCGCCGGTGAAAGCCGTTTTCGGCACCGGACTGTTGGTTAACTCTGCTGCTGCGCTGGCTGATCAGAGACGCATCACTCATCGTGCGGTGCCAGTTGGATATGTTACCTTTGACCAATAGAAGTCAGATGTCTCCATCGCCCAGGATCCAAGATGGCACCGGCAAAAAACGGCAAAGATTTTGTACTAACCCACCTGGACTGGAATCTTCTGAAGTATTTCTCGGTCATTGTGGAGGCTGGTGGCGTAACGCGCGCGGCTGAAAAACTGGGTCGCAAACAACCAGCCATAAGCTTGGCGCTCAAGCGGCTCGAGGAGCGCCTCAACTCACGATTATGCCGCCGCGGTCCTGGAGGATTTGCGCTCACCGAGGAAGGCCGCCGCCTGGCCGAGAATTGCGCCCATCTCAGCGACTTTATCCGGCATTTACCTGAGACCATCACCGAGGCCGTTCCGACGGTGCGCGGGACGATCCGTATTAGGCTGATTAGCAACCTTGTAGACCAGCACTTGGACGATGCGATCGCAACGTTTCACCACAAGTATCCAAATGTCGAGATTCTCGTCGACGTTGAAACATGGTCGAATGTTCTCAATTCACTTCTGCGCCAAGAAATCGACATTGGTGTCGCGCCGTCGCAGCGCAAGCGCACTGAGTTGCTTTACCTTCCACTCTTCAAAGAAGTGTATCGCCCCTACTGTGGCCGGGGACATAGTCACTACGGCAAACGCGTCGTAAGCCCGTGCGCTCTGGCAGAAGAGCCCTTCGTCCTGACTGGCTCGGATGAACCCGATCAGCTTTCCGACTTCCGTTTGCAACATGGGCTCGGACGCCGTGTAGCTGGTATCTCTGCGCATCTCGAGGAAGCCAAGAGGCTGACGATCCTTGGCGTCGGCATATGCTTCTTGCCCGAGGGCTATGCAGCTCCCGATGTTGCGTCCGGCCGCCTCTGGCCGCTGCTCGGAAAGCGCGGCATTCCGAGCACGCCCATCTACATTATTACGAACCCGAAAGACCCCTCCCACATTTCGAGACAGCTTTT
The DNA here is from genome assembly GCA_031378895.1 of Hyphomicrobium sp. Lineage (GTDB taxonomy): Bacteria > Pseudomonadota > Alphaproteobacteria > Rhizobiales > Hyphomicrobiaceae > Hyphomicrobium_B. The sequence continues at coordinate 55,179 of JANNEP010000003.1, read as the reverse complement.
CATTGAAGAGTTTAAAACCATGATGAAACAAGGCAGGGGGCCCGCACCGTCGCAACCAACACCAAAGGAACGCGGACCGGGAGCGCGCCGCGCAGTGCGCGCAAAAGCGTAATGTGCCGCCTATTTGACGCGAAATAACATTAATTGAATTAATGATACGCATTGGTATTTTGGGTCTTTTTCCGCCTGCGGCACTCTGCCTTACTCTGTTTCAGAGACAAAATTAAAAGTTTGCATTGGTCTGAGCTGGAAGGATTTGCGTGTTGCAATACCGGCACCTCCCTGCAGAACACGAGCCTGATTGCGGCGGCCACGACGCGGCGCCGGGCAAGGCTCCGGTATTCGTACCCCCTAGCAAGCGCTTTCTGGAACTGCGTGAGCAGCCATCGTCAAACCGGTCCCTGATCCTCGGTGCCGTGGGCGTCATAAGTTTCTTCGGCCTATGGGAGTTGGGTCACTATCTAACCGCCGTATCCGGCCGCAAGTTTGTGCCATCGGTCGAGCAAGTAGCGGCCGCACTTTACACGCTGTTCGCCGATCACAATTTTCTCCGTGACGTGGCCGTGAGCTGCCGGCGCATCTTTATCAGCTTCCTTGCCGCCGCAGCTATCGGGGTTCCGATTGGCATTCTCATGGGGTGCTTTGGCAATGTGCGGGCGCTCCTTAACCCAACCCTGTCCGGTTGGCGCTATCTACCGGCAACGTCGTTCATTCCATTGCTCCTCGTCTGGTTCGGCCCAACGGAACAAGCGAAAATAGCGCTGTTGTTTATAGGCGTGATCTTCTTTCTCATCGCACTCATCCTCGACAACACGATGGCCGTGCCAAAGGAGTTCGTCGAGGCGTCGCTCACAATGGGCGCATCACGGCGTGAAGTTGTTACCGGTGTGGTTGTTCCAGCCGCAATGCCGGCGATCTTTGATTCGATGCGCAACATGATCGCGGTTGGCTGGACCTATCTCGTCATCGCCGAGATTGTGGGTGCACAAGACGGGATCGGTGCCGTGATGATGCGCGCCGGCCGCTTCTTGAACGTCGATGTCATTATGGCGTGCATCCTCATGATCGGCGTTCTGGGTTTGCTAACGGATGCGATTTTCCGCGCTGCCTCACGTCTGCTGTTCCCGTGGAATATCGAGCGGAGGTCTTAGGTGAGACACGCTTCGGGCATCATAACCGCTGATCCAGATCCCGATGCCGCAGCCAGTGCAGCGCATCCGCCCCTCAGGGCGCATCGCATCAGCAAGGAGTATCTCGGCGGCTCGTTCAAGGCGCTGGATGACGTCTCATTCGAGCTGAACAACAATGAGATTACCGCGTTCGTTGGTCCGTCTGGCTGCGGCAAGACGACGATGCTGCGGATCATTGCCGGCCTCGAATATCCGACCCATGGCCGGCTCGAAGTTTTCGGTAATCCGGTGGTAGGGCCCGGACCCGACCGGGGCATGATCTTCCAGGCCTACACATCGTTTCCCTGGCTTAGCGCGCTGCAGAACGTCGAATACGGAATGAAATTCACTGGCGTTTCACCCCAAGAGCGGCGCGAGCGGGCATTAAACTTTCTTAAGCTCGTGCATCTCGAGAAGTTCGCCGGCTCTTATCCGCGCAGCATGTCTGGCGGCATGAAACAGCGTGTGGCTCTCGCGCGCACGCTGGCGCAGAACCCGAAGGTTTTGCTGATGGACGAACCGTTCGGGGCTCTCGATGCGCAGGTCCGATGGGAAATGCAGGAACTCATGATTGAGCTTATCGAGCGGGAAAAAAAGACGGTCGTGGCCATCACGCACGATATCGAGGAAGCCATTTGTATCGCCGATCGCATCATATTTTTTACGCGTCAACCAGGGCGCATCAAGGCTGACATCCCGGTCGAGTTCAAGGGCGGCAAGCGCTATCCGCGCAAGGAAGAGCTTATCAAGCTCCCTGGTTACGCAGATCTCGAGCACCGGCTGTTTGCAATGATGCGCGAGGAGATCAAGGCGAGTTCGGAGACCTAGGGCATTCAAGAATAACTGCACCCGCAACGGGCTTTTTTTGGGAGGACATCATGACGACAGACCGCGTTTTGAAAGCACTGGCAGCTGCCGCTGGGCTGGCGTCGCTGATGCTGCCCTTGGGAGCTCAGGCGGCTGAGAAGGTCAGCGTCGCCATCATCTCGTTCTCGCCCTACGCACCCTGGTACATCGTGAAAGAGAGGGGTCTCGCCAAGGACATCGAACTCGACATCAAGATTATCGAGGGCATCACGGAGAAGAACGCAGCGATCACGTCGGGACAGATTCAGTGCATGAATAACACCATGGACAGCATGGTGCTCGCCAGGACAGGCGACCTGCCGATTAAGGTCGTCGCTTTTTCCAATATGTCCTACGGCCTCGACAAATTGGTCGTCACCAAGGACATCAACTCCGTGGAGGACTTCAAGGGCAAAAAGTTCGGTGCCGATTACGGATTTGTCAACCACATGTGGATGCTGCTTAGTCTCAAGCGTGCCGGCATCGACCAGAAAGCACTTGAGCACGTCGTCATGCTGCCACAAGAAAGCGCGGCGGCGTTCGCAAGTGGCGGTCTCGACATCGATGTCAATTACGATCCCTTCGCAGCCCAGTCTCTGAAACGCGAGGGTTCCAAGGTTTTAAAGTCGAGTCTCAGCGACCGGACCTGGGAACGTGGCCTCATCTCCGATGCCATTGCCTGCAATGAGACTTGGCTTAAAGACAAGCCGGCTGCCGCCAAGGAGCTGTTCAGGGCTTGGTTCGAAGCTGTGGAGTGGTGGAAAGAGAACCCAGAGGCAGGCAACGAGATTGTGGCCAAGGGGCTCGCCTGGCCCGTCAGCGACGTCAAGCTGAACCAACACGGCGCCATCATGATGAATATCAATCAGAACATGGGCGCATTCGGGCTGCCCGGCGGCAAGCCGCTGTGTGAGAGCCTTCCCGGCGAAGCGCCGAAAGCCCCTGCGGATGCCAAAGGCTGGGGAACTCTCTTCAACGGACCGGACTGCGCGGCGGGATATGCCGCCCCAACTTGGAACTTGTTCAATGACATCTACATCGCGGCTGGTGTCGCCAAGAAAAAAGCCGAAGCCAGCACGGGTCTCGACCCCTCAATCATCACAGGCCTGGCTAAGGACGGCTTCGCAGAGAAGTACTCCTCCAACAAGTGGATCGGACGACTCGGCGCCGAGTGATCGCACTGGCGCTACCAAACACAACAGCATTCTAGGTACAGGAAAGGTGACTTCGCATGGCTGGCGGACCGAAAGATCGTGGACACTCGCACGGGCCAGGGGGCGCGCACGTTCACTCCCATAAACCCCATGGGGTTCGGCGGGAGGATACGCACGGTGCAAAGTCTATGGAAACCCTATCGCGCATCTCGCAACACGAGCAGGGCAGGGAAACGAAGCGGTCGTTGGAGTACGGACTTGAAGCGGCAGACTCAGTTGTCGACCGCAACATCTCTCTCTTCAGCCGCGGCCATCAGCCAGCGTTCGCCGGCATCAATACCTTCATGAAGGCCCCGTACTGCGAGGATATCCGCAAGATCGGCAACTATGAGGCCGCTTTTGTTGGCGCGCCATTCGATTCAGCGACCACCTACCGGCCCGGAACGCGCTTTGGACCGCAAGCCGTACGACGCATCTCGGCACTCTATGATGGCTACTGGTTCGACGGCGGCGTTGATATCTACGAGGAACTCGACCTGTGCGACGCCGGAGACATTTTCGTCATACCCGGCAACATCGAGAAGACGTTCGACCAAGTCACCAAGGCGGTGTCTCATATCTATACCTCGGGCGTATTCCCGATCATCTGCGGAGGTGATCACAGCTTGGGGTTTCCCAATGTGCGAGGGATAGCTCCGCACATTGATGGCAACGTCGGCATCATTCACATCGATCGCCACATCGATATCCAGGAAAAGGACATGGATGAGCGCATGCACACGACGCCGTGGTTCTGGACGACACACGAGGGCTCGCATACGACGCACCGCGACCACAGCCACATGCACGATGTTGGCCTGCCAAACTGTCATCCCAAGAACCTTGTCCAAATCGGCATCGGCGGCTGGTATGGCAACCGGCCTGGGACAGAAGTTGCCAAGCGGCGCGGTACGAGCGTTCTCACCATGAATGACGTGCAGACTTTTGGCCCAAAGAAGGCTGCCGAGATCGCCCTCGAGATGGCCTGGGAAGGTTGCAAGGCGGTCTATCTGTCTTTTGATATTGACTCGATTGACCCCGGCTTTGCTCCCGGCACTGGCTCACCCGAGCCCGGCGGCCTGTTGCCGCGCGAAGCCTTCGAGATGATCCACACGATCGCCGCTGAGGGCTTGTGCGGAATGGAGGTCGTCGAGGTCTCGCCACCCTACGACGTCAACGACAACACCGCGCAACTCGCCTGCCGCGTCATCCTCGACACTGTCGGCACGTTGATCGCCAACGGTCACATCGGTCACCGCAACAAAGCAAAAACGTGAAGGGAAAAAACTGTCATGAAGGTTTCAACACAAACGGTGCTTGCAGTCACGGTTTCTATGGTTCTGGCAACACCGGCGCTTGCGCACACCGGACACGGGGACGCGTTGGGTCTCGCGCACGGCTTTATGCATCCGCTGAGTGGTCTTGACCACATCCTGGCGATGCTGGCTGTAGGTCTTTACGCCACGCAGCTCAGTGGCCGCGCCTTGTGGATGCTGCCTGCAGCCTTCATGTCCGCGATGATCGCAGGCGGCGCAATGGGCTACTCTGGCATCGTCATCCCCGTTGTGGAACAGGGTATCGCGCTCTCCGTCATCGTCATGGGCGCGCTGATTGCGCTAGGCCTCAAAATGCCAGCGATCGCTGGCATGTCACTCGTCGCAATGTTCGCAGTGTTTCACGGTCACGCACACGGCAGCGAAGGCGCCGAGGTGGCATTCTTCTCCCTCTATGCTGCTGGATTCGTAACCGCGACGTTCCTGGTTCACCTAACCGGCATCGCTCTCGGATTAGGGCTTAAAACGCTTGAACAAAACCAGGCGCTGCTCCTGAGGCGTGCTGCAGGGTCTGCCGGAGCAATGGCGGGCATTGCACTTCTCGCGGGCTGAGGCAGAGCATGCGGAGCATTCGGATCAACGGCCCTGGAGAACCCCGCTCGACGGCAGAACAGTCAATAAGTTAATCAGGCGATGCCGCACAAAACGCGGATAGCCCCAATCCGATTTATGGAGGGCCTCGTGCCATCGTATCTGAGGCCCGGCTTTTACGGGGATAGCGATGAGTGAACGCGGGATGCGCCACGAGAGCGGTCACGTCTTCGCCCGCAATCTCGATTGGAACCTGTTAAAGCTCTTCCACGAGATTGTCAGATCTGGCGGCATTACCGCTGCATCGCGTTCAATCAACAAGCAGCAGCCGAGCGTCAGCGCCGTTGGCGGGCATCACGAAGCAATGGCATCCGCGCGATTGCGCCAACTGACATCTTGGGATCGTCGAACCGGGCTCCTACAGAAATGTTGAATATTGGCGATCTTCAGGGACTGTGGCGGCGTTCCCTGATCGTCTGGCCTGACGGCCGCCGTGACGGCACAACGGTGGTATCCTGGCTGCAAGGGCCGAACTTTTATATTGATCTGCGCGCTCCCGCGAGCCGCCCGGACTTTGCCGGAGTGGCGACGCGCGATGACCTGACGTTTGACCAGGTAACATGGCTGGCCACGCAGGAAGGCTTTGCCGGCCAGTTGTTTTTCGATGGTCAGTTCTTCGCGTGGCAGCGCCTGATCGACTACCAGCCGAAGTCACCAAATGCCGATGCAGGCCGCCTATGGTTCGAAGACGGCCGGATGATCGAAGAGGGGCGTGACATCCCCTACATCGAGCATTGGCACCGTGATGACCATGCGGAGGTGACACCGTGTGGTGCCCTTCGACTCGTTGATCGCGATACCGGCGGCACCGGGTTGCTCGTCCGCACCGGCTCCCTGTTTATGTATGCGCGGGATCGCCCGCTGGTGCTGCCGCCCGGCCATTCTCTATCCGGGTGCGTCGCGGCGGCCACCCTTGCAGACGCGCGTATCATGATCGACTGCGAGATTTCGTTTGGCCGGATATCGGCTGCAGGCTGGATTATCGAAACGTCGAGCTTGCCTTATCGCGAGGGGGCCGCGCTTCGGCCCGCAATCGCTGACGGTCACACGCAGTTCAGAAACGCCGATGTGACCGCCTCTGGTGTGCCGCATGCGCGCGCGTGGACAGTTTCTCAAAGCGAAGGCGACTTAAGGTTCACCGACGCATGTGTCGCTGTGGTGTGAGGCGCAAAATGAGAATTGTCTGAAAACCAGGAATAGTCCGCCAGTACTTACAACGGGGAACTTCAAACCCGGTCGGCGGCTTCCAGCCACTCTTGGCACCCTGGTACTTCCAGTTGTTCCTGATTGTCGTGCTCGGCGGAACGATTACAAATAACTTCCTCAACACCTACAGTGCCGGATTGTCAAAGCTCGCAATTGGCTTGAAGATTTCCCGGCCGGTATCGATCTCGATCGACGCGCTTCTTGCTGGCGCCGCGGCGGCCTATGCCATATTCTACTACGACTTCACGCCGAGTTTTATTACGTTTCTATCATTGATGGTGGCTTGGCTTGCGCCGTGGGCTGGCGTCTATACAGCAGATATTTGGTTGCGGAATTTCAAATATAACGGTGCCGACTTATTGTCCGGTGATGGCGGTCAGTATCGCGGCTGGAACATGACTGGCTATGTCGCATGGCTAGCGGGCGTCGGGGTTGCAGTGCTGTGCACCACAGCTGACATGTTCAAGTCGCCCTTCGCAGCTCAATACCTGGGCGGTGCCGCCCTGAGTATCGTTGCCGGCTTCCTTGTTTCCGGCCTGCTCTACAGTGTTCTAGGTGCACGCAAGGCGCGCGCGGTCTGACGCCGGGCCCATCGAGAGGACACGAACCCGGACATGGTATTGCCAATCGCCGGCCAGTGGTTCGAGAAGCGGCGCATCGATGATGACGTTACGCTGATCTACGAGCCTCATGTCGTGCCCCTCATGAGGTGCAATATTTGGCACATCCGCGGGCGCGATCGTGATCTCATGATCGATACGGGTGTAGGGATCGAAAGCCTGCGAACGTTCGCCAGGGATTTTCTCGACAAACCCGTCACGGCGGTCGCGACGCACGTTCACGCCGATCATATCGGCAGTCACCACGAGTTCGATGACTGTCTTGTGCATGGACTGGAATTGGAGGGACTGATACGCCCGAGCGCCAGCTTCAATATTGCGGGCGAATTCTTCGACGCCAATGATATCGCGACGTTGATGCTTCCGCCAATTGATGGCTACGACATCAGTGGGCCGCTGATCACCGCCTTGCCACATGCAGGCTACGACCTGGCCAGCTTCCGTTTGCGCCCGGCGCCAGCGGCCCGGTCCGTCGAGGATGGAGATATCGTCGATCTCGGGGACCGCGTGTTCGAAGTTCTACACTTGCCGGGTCATTCTCCAGGCGGCATCGGTCTGTGGGAGAAGTGCACCGGAACGCTATTCTCAGGCGATGCCATCTACGACGGTCCGCTATTGGACAACCTCCCGCATTCAAACATTGATGATTACATTCGCACATTTGAACGCTTGCGTGCCCTGCCGGTTACCGTGGTGCATGGTGGTCACGACCCAAGCTTCGGACGCGATCGCCTACTTGACATCACCGACCAGTATCTCCGGCAGTGGACAGCGGGCTGACCTGCCCCCAGGAATCTGGTCCAAGTTAAGTTCGGTTTTTTTCTCGTTTATCGCAGCGGTCGCAACCGGCTTGATACGAGGGAAGTCATGAAGTCATCGAAATTCAGCGCAAGCATCCGGCCAAGACCGCAGCGCTGATCGATTTTATTCAGGCTGCGATTGCGTCAGCAGCCTGTGCCACTTTCCAGTTCCAGGGCAGCAGTTCGGTGATGCGCTTGGCCGGATGATCGGCGATGCGGGCGAGGACGTCAGCGAGCCAGGCACGGGCGTCGATGGCATTCAGTTTGCAGGTATCGAATTCGGCACACCACCGGTGTTTGTCGTTTCGCCCGCAATTGGTTGAGGAGTGCCGGCAGGACTGACTGAAGTGCCGCTTGTCTCAGCAGCATGTGCCTCACAGCATGCTGTCCGGCGGCGATGTTTGGCTTCAGTTCAAAGCTGTGCTGTCTTGAGCCGCAGGGCGTTGGCGATAACGCTGACGGACGATAAAGCCATGGCTGCTGCAGCAATGATGGGAGAAAGCAAAATGCCGAGGACGGGGTAAAGAACACCCGCCGCCACCGGCACACCCGCTGCATTGTAGACGAAGGCGAAGAACAGATTCTGCCGGATGTTACCCATGGTGGCCTGCGACAGGCGGCGCGCTCGCACGATGCCGGTGAGATCGCCTTTGACGAGCGTGATACCCGCACTTTCGATGGCCACGTCGGTGCCAGTTCCCATGGCGATCCCAACATCGGCTGCGGCGAGAGCGGGCGCGTCATTGACGCCGTCTCCGGCCATCGCAACGACATGACCCTCGCTCTTGAGCCTCTCGACGATCCGGCTCTTGGCTTCGGGCAGAACCTCGGCCTCAACATGCGTGATGCCGAGCTTGCGGGCGACGGCTTGCGCGGTGACCTTATTGTCACCGGTCAGCATGACGATGTTCAGCCCCGCAGCTTTGAGTGCCTGCAGCGCTTCGAGCGTTGTGGACTTAATCGGGTCCGCAATGGCGAGAATGCCTGCGAGCGTGCCATCTAGTGCAATGAAGATGACGGTCGCGCCATCTTCGCGCAGCCGGTCAGCCTCGCCATCCAAGGACTTCGTGTCGATTCCGGCGTCAGTCATGATGCGCGCATTGCCAATGACCATGCGCTTGCCGCCGACGAGACCCGTCACGCCCTTGCCGGTGGGCGCGTCAAAGTTCTGAACCTCCAGCAAGGCGAGTCCTTTTGCTTCGGCGGCTGCAACGATCGCCGCGCCGAGCGGGTGTTGGCTCATACGTTCAAGGCTGGCGGCGCGCTGCAGGAGGTCGTCTTCAGAAATGCCGGTGGCCGTGCGCACAGCAACCACTTTTGGTTTGCCTTCGGTCAGCGTGCCGGTTTTGTCGATCACGAGTGTGTCGACCTTTTCTAGTCGTTCCAGCGCTTCGGCGTTTTTGATCAGCACGCCGGTTTGCGCGCCGCGACCGACCGCGACCATGATCGACATCGGCGTGGCGAGCCCAAGGGCGCAGGGACAGGCTATGATGAGCACGGACACAGCCGCGATCAGCCCAAAGGTCATGCTGGGTTCCGGTCCCCACATCGACCACGCAGCGAATGCCAGAGCCGCTACACCAATAACGAGCGGCACAAACCAGCCCGACACTTGATCGGCGAGGCGCTGAATGGGCGCACGGCTCCGCTGCGCTTGCGCCACCATCTGAACGATGCGGGCCAACATGGTGTCGCGGCCGATCTTATCGGCACGCATGACGAAACTGCCAGATTGATTGATGGTGCCGGCGATGACGCTGTCGCCGATAGATTTGGTGACAGGCAGGGACTCACCGGTCACCATCGATTCGTCGACTGTGCTGCGTCCCTCAACAACCGTGCCGTCAACGGGCACCTTATCGCCGGGCCTGACGCGCAGAAGGTCGCCTACCACAATTTGGTCGAGCGAAATTTCTTCATCCGTGCCGGTTTTAGAAACGCGCCAAGCCGTCTTGGGCGCGAGATCAAGCAAAGCGCGGATAGCGCCGCCGGTGCTCTCACGGGCCTTCAGTTCGAGGACTTGGCCTAAGAGAACCAGCACCGTGATCACGGCGGCGGCCTCGAAGTAAACGGGCACGGCCCCGTCTACGCCCCGGAACGCGGCCGGAAACGACGCGGGAATAAGCGTCGCAACAACGCTGTAAATCCAAGCGACGCCGGTGCCCATGGCAATGAGCGTGAACATATTGAGGTTGCGCGAGCGCAGCGAAGCCCAGCCGCGCTCGAAGAACGGCCAGCCAGCCCACAGCACCACGGGCGTCGCCAATATGAGCTGCAGCCAGTTCGAAAGGCGCGGCGCGATTAGCGCATGAAGCCCGGCAAAATGTCCGCCCATCTCGAGAATGAGAACGGGAAGGGCGAGGGCAAGACCGATCCTGAACCGCCGGGACATGTCGGCAAGCTCAGGATTGGGCCCGGCGTTCAGGTTGACGAGTTCTGGCTCCAGGGCCATGCCGCATATGGGACAAGCGCCGGGGCCAATCTGACGGATTTGTGGGTGCATGGGGCAGGTGTAGATCGTGCCTGCGGGCACGACGGCAGCGGCGGCGCTATTATCCAGATACGTGGTGGGGTTCGCAATAAATTTTGTGCGGCACGCGGCCGAGCAAAAGTAATACGGATGTCCCTCGTGCTCGGCGCTGTGCTTTGCGGCATGGGGATCTACATCCATGCCGCAGACAGGATCTTTCACCATCGGGACCGGCTCACCGGTGCTGACCGGCGGGGCATCAGCTCGCTTTGCAGACTCTGTCGCATGGCTATGCGCGCCGCTGCCACCCTGCTGCGATTTTTGTGAAGCATCTCCCGTCGTCGTCTTCAGGGCGTCCTTCATGCCAATCTCCGCTATACCCACCTAGGGTATAGACAGAGGTATACCCCTGATGGGTATTTGGCAAGGCGCATGCAAAAAATCTCTCAGCGCGCATCCTCAGTCCATGACGATTGTCATGGCAGGCGGCCGGACTCATCGCAAAATTTTTGCGGACCGTAGGGGTCCAGTTGTCGAGCGGTTGACTGCCCGGCGAACTCGGTCGCCACACCAGCCGCGGCGAGCCAAAATGTTTCCAGGCGAAGTTATCGCAAGCGCGGGTCTCAGAAGAACCCCACCGGGGCAACGCAAGTCTCGTCGTGCCTTAAATCAGTAGTCGTACCTGTCCTGATAGCGATCGTAGCGCCGCCCGCCGTAACGCCGGCCTTCGCCGCGACATGAACCGATCTGATGTTTTTCGGTAATGGTGCCGTAGTAGTCGGCGTGCAGGTGATAGCGATCGCCGCGCTGGCAAGCCTCGAACTGATATTTAGGCAGTTCGGCATCGATGACTTCAATGCGATTGAAGCCCCAATCACGAAGCATTTCGACGACTTCATAAGCACTGTGCGCCGACGCTGAAGTGGCAGCAAACGAGGCGGCCGACACAGCGAGTGCGCTCATCATCAGGCGTGATTTCGATGTCATGATCAATCTCCGGGTCAAAAATAGTTGCCGGCTACCGCCAGAGTGTCATGCTTCGTCTGAACGGCGCCCGAGCGTGGCATTCATGCTGGGTTCAGGTTGCCTCACACACAATACTCCGCCTGTTGACGGGCATACCCTATTGGGGTATAAGACTGAAATGGAGCCAGCGACGACAGCATCGTGCCTGAAGCGGCTGAGCAAGATCGAAGGCCAGGTGCGCGGCATCGCCAAAATGGTTGATGAGAAGCGCTATTGCATCGACATCATCACGCAGATTTCTGCTGTGCGCGCGGCGCTGCGGCGGGTTGAGGAAGCTGTGCTCAAGGATCACGTCGGGCATTGCGTTCAGCATGCCATCGCCAGTGGAAACGCAGCCGAGCAACGCAAAAAAGTGGCGGAATTGATGGAACTGCTCGCAAGGGCGGACCGATAGCTGCAGAGCGAGGGGTTGCGCTCGTAGCATTGTAACCTGAAGCCGCACTGCTACGTCGTGACGGAAGTCGAAAGAGGACTGAACCCGTGCCGTTGATGCGCACACTCAAAGCCATCGTTGTCTTAGTAGCCCTTATGATCGGGCTGCCGGCGGTTTCTTTTGCGCATGAGGGTCACGCGCATGTGAGCGTAGGCGTTAGCGCGACGCCACCAGCCTATTTGACGGGTGACACAAAGTCCGAATTCCGCACATCGATAAATTTGAAAGCACATCTGATAGCCGCAGCGAAAACGCCGTCATCCAGCGAAGCGGCGCTGCAAGCGCCGGCCTACGGTCAAAAGTTGATCCTATGCACACCCGGATCATGCTGCTGTCAGGGTGCCTCGTCTTACGGCTCTGGCCATTGCTGTTCGTTCGGCATGACCACCGCGCTTGACCGTGGCGTGAACGTGCGTAAGGAGAAGAGTTTCCGGCTGGACCTATTAGGCTGGCCCTATCCCGATCTGATATTCGGCTTCGATCGACCGCCTAAAGTCTGATCGCCCGCGCTCATTGGGCTTAGGCCCTGAGCGACCGTAGCGCCTGGACGTGCATGTCTGCGCTGTCCCGCGTTGCATCCCAACCTCGATAACCGGCGGCCGGCCTCTCTCACCAGAGGCGCTGGCACCTTTGATAAGGATTCCCGCTTCTCGACGTTTGCGCACCACAGCGGCGGCGTGGACGTGAGACGCAGAGCCTGCCGAAGGACGCCATAAGCGGAAGGTATGAGGACAAATTCCATGCGTTCAACAATCAGAAGCACCAGGGCAACAAGCCCTCACGCGCGGGTGATCACACTCGGCTTTGCGCTCGCAGTGACGGCGCTCACATCTGGAGGCGCTGCGGCTCATGTCATTCCATGGCGGGATGGCATGTCCAGGATCGCCGGCTTTGGCCATTGCGCCAAAGGGCCCTGCATGAAGCGTTACGATTTCAGTCCCTCCGTGCGGCACGCGCACGTCGAGATTGATGGCCGCATGGCGGTCGTCATGTGCACAGGGCTTGGACGCCAGCACCCTGAATGCCCATCGCCTTGGCAAGGCGTTCGGCGATGACGAACTCAAACCCAATCACTCACAAACCCAAAACGACAGGGACCATAACGATGAAAACTCTACCCGCAATTCTTGCTCTTACTCTCTTTGCTTTGTCGTTTAGCGCGCATGCCGAAGACCCGCACGCGATGCACGACATGAAATCCAGCGGCGCGGCAACCGGCGATGCAGCAAAGGCCTTCGAGGCCGTCAACATGAAGATGCACAAGGACATGACCATGGCGCTCACAGGTAATCCCGATGTGGATTTCGCGCAAGGCATGATCCCGCATCACCAGGGCGCAATCGATATGGCCAAGGTCGTCCTGAAGTACGGCAAAGACCCGGAGATGAAGACGCTCGCGGAAGACATCATCAAGGCTCAGGACACCGAGATTGCCTTCATGAAAGGCTGGCTGGCCAAGCAGCCAAAGTAAGAACTGCACGAATGACGCGAAGGGATACGGCAATGATCAAGTCACAACACAACACGGCGGGTTGGCGGCGCGCGTTCGCAGTTTGCCTCTCGGCCTTGGCACTCCTTGCCGTATCCTTCGCCTCGCCGGGCGCGTTGGCGCATGGCGGAGAAAATCACGGCGACAAGAAGCCGGCATCCGGCACCGGTATCGGTCCGCGCGTCGAAGCGACATCTGAGATTTTTGAGATTGTTGGCATCCCGACGGGCGCGGGCAACGGCAAGCTAGTCCTGTATCTCAATGACTTCTGGAGCAATGCGCCGGTCACGAAGGCGACGATCGAAGTCACACAAGGGGACGTGACAGCCAAAGTCACCGAACAGAAGGGCGTTTATGAACTAGCCGCGCCATGGGTAAAAACGCCAGGCCACTACGACCTGACATTTGCAGTGACCGCCGGAGAAACCTCCGATCTTCTGATCGGCACGTTGAACATTCCAGCAGCACCTGCCGTAGCGGAGGCGCATAACAGCATTTGGGATCACATCGGTCTTGATCTGGAGTCGTTGCCTCGAATCCCCATATGGGTTCCGGCGGTGGCAATCGCACTTACGCTCTTGCTGGTGGTTTTGTCTTTCTCAGCCAATGGCAATCTGCGGCGGGCGGCGTTCGTCGTGACCGGCATTGCCGGCATGAGCAGTGTTGCGCTCGCAGCCGCGATGCTGGCGAACGGAGGTATCGGTAGTGCAAAATCAGCGCTGACCGGGACAGCTATCCTCGATCTACCCGAGACGGCGCGTCGGTCGGAAGATGGGGCTGTGTTCGTGCCCAAAGCGACCCAGCGGTTACTGGAAGTCACAACCGTGCGCACGGCGCAGGCGAGCGCGGCGCAGAAGACCGTGCGTTTGATCGGGCAGGTTATTCCGGACCCTAATAAGAGCGGGCTGGTACAGACCTTATTGGCAGGTCGTATTGAGGCTCCTGAGACTGGGTTTCCGGCCATCGGCAGCCGCGTGAAGACCGGCGATATTCTCGGCTATCTTTTGCCGAGCGTGCAGGTCGTCGATCAAAGCGACATCCGGCAAACGCAAGGCGACCTTGATCGCCAGATAGCACTGGCCGAAGCCAAGTTACGCCGTATCGAACCGTTGTCTGGCAACGCGGTGCCTGCGGGTCAAGTCATCGATGCCCGCATTGAACTCGACGCGCTGCGCAAGCGGCGCGCCACGATCAAGCCGGTGATCGAGAGGGAAGCCCTCATTGCTCCGGTCGGTGGCGTGATCGCGCAGGCGAACGTGGCGTCAGGTCAAGTGGTCGAAGCGCAGACACTCCTGTTCCAGATCGTCGATCCCGACAGTCTCTGGGTCGAGGCCCTGAGCTTCGATGCAGCAGCCGCTACCGGCATAGAGCGCAATGGTAAGGATGCGGTTGGAACAACAGCAGATGGAAGAAAAATTGAACTGAGTTTTGCCGGCCGGGGGCTGACACTGCGACAGCAAGCGGTGCCGCTACGCTTCCGGATCAAGGGCAGTAGTCCGGGCCTCAGTATCGGCGAACCGGTGACAGTCCACGCACCCATCGACGAGCCGATCGCGGCCATCCCGCTGCCACGCTCCAGCGTCGTCCGCTCATCCAATGGTCAGTCGATCGTTTGGTCCCACACCGGGCCTGAACGATTCGAACAGCGTGTCGTCGCCAGCGAACCCATCGACGCCGATCGCATCGGCATCACAGCGGGCCTGGAACTCGACACGCGCATCGTGACGCGCGGCGCCGAACTCGTCAATCAGGTTCGGTGAGGCGGCTCAAATGTTCAATTACCTTGTCAAAGCGAGCCTCAACAACCGGCTGATGGTGCTGGCGGCGGCTGCCATCCTGGTGGTCTGGGGCAGCATGAGTCTGTCCTCCATTCCGGTCGATGTATTTCCCGATCTCAACAAGCCAACCGTCACGATCATGACGGAAGCAGAGGGACTTGCGCCGCAAGAAGTCGAGCAGCTCGTCGGCTATCCGATCGAGACGGCCATGAACGGCATCGCGGGCGTGACGCGCGTGCGCTCCGTCGCCGGTATTGGGCTCTCGATCGTCTTTGCCGAGTTCGACTGGGGCACAGACATTTATCGCAATCGCCAGCAAGTGTCCGAGCGCCTCTCCAGCATTGCCTCACAACTGCCGCCCGGCGTGACGCCGCAGATGGGCCCGGTTTCCTCAATCATGGGCGAGATCATGCTCATTGCCGTTAAGGGCAGCGAAAACGCAGACCCGATGGCGGTGCGCGAGATTGCCGACTTCGTCATCCGGCCCAGGCTCTTGTCTATCAGTGGTGTCAGTCAGGTCATTCCGATCGGCGGCGAGGTGCGCCAATACCGGGTCACGCCGAACATCGCGGCGCTGGCCAGTTTGAACGTGACCATCGAGCAGATCGAAACAGCAATCAAATCGTTTGGCACCAATACGGGCGGCGGCTTTGTTGATCAGAACGATCGCGAATATCTGATCCGCAACCTCGGGCGGACTACTAAACTTGAAGACTTGCGAAACGTCGTCGTCGTGACCAAAGACGAGCAGCCGATCTTCCTCCGGCAAGTCGCGACGGTCGAGTATGCGGCGCGCGTCAAGCGCGGTGATGCAGGTTTCAACGGGAAACCTGCGGTCATCGTCTCAGTGCAAAAGCAGCCCGGCGCCGACACGATCAAACTCACAAATCAGATCGAGACCGCGCTAGCCGAACTTACCCGCGGGCTCCCGGAGGGTATCAGCGCCAATCAAATCCTGTTTAGGCAGGCGGATTTTATTTCCACATCGATCGACAACGTCAAAGGTGTTCTCGTCGAAGCCGCGATCGTCGTGGCGATGATCCTGTTTCTGTTCCTGCTTAATATCCGCACCACAGCGATCTCGCTGACGGCAATTCCGATCTCACTCTTGCTCACGGTCCTGGTCTTTAAGGCCTTCGGACTCTCGATCAACACCATGACGCTCGGTGGCCTTGCGATAGCCATCGGCGAACTGGTGGACGACGCGGTGGTGGGGGTGGAGAATGTCTACCGGCGCTTACGGCAGAACCGGCAGCTTACGCATCAAAAGCCGCTGCTACAGGTCGTCGCTGATGCCAGTATCGAGGTGCGTTCGAGCATCGTCTACGCCACCTTCATTATCGTTCTGGTATTCATCCCGCTTTTTGCTCTTACGGGCATCGAAGGCCGGCTGTTCGCGCCACTCGGCATCGCCTACATCGTCTCGATCCTGGCGAGCCTCGTGGTGTCGGTCACAGTCACGCCTGTCCTGGCCTCATACCTTCTTGGCAACGCCAAACAGCTTGACCATCAAGACAGTGCGCTTGTCCGCGTTCTTAAGCGCGGCAATGAACGGCTGCTGGCCTGGGCTTTCGACCGCACGCGGCTGGTGATCGGTATGGTGCTTGCTGGCGTTGTTCTTGCTGGATTGGCAGCCTCGGCATTGCCTCGCTCCTTCCTACCCTCGTTCAATGAAGGCACGCTGACCATTAGTCTGACTTTCAATCCTGGCATTTCGCTTTCAGAAAGTCATCGCATCGGCTTGATCGCTGAGAAGCTGCTGATGGACGTGCCGGAGGTGAAAACTGTCGGCCGGCGCACGGGCCGCGCCGAACTTGATGAACACGCGGAGGGCGTGCATTCGAGCGAAATCGATGTCGATCTCAAAGAATCCGAGCGCTCGCGCGAAGCAATCTTGGCCGATGTCCGCGGCAAGCTTGCCGTACTCCCCGCGACCACCAACGTAGGCCAGCCGATTTCGCACCGGCTCGATCACTTACTCTCGGGCGTCCGCGCCGAGATTGCTCTCAAGATTTACGGCGACGATCTCGATACCCTTCGCAGCCTCGCAGAAACGCTGCGCGGCAAGCTCAGCAAGGTTCCGGGCCTCGTCGATCTGCAGCTCGAAAAGCAGGTCCTCATCCCGCAACTCGAAATCCGGGTCGATCCGGACCGTGCGGCGCTGTTTGGTGTGACACCCGCGGCGGTCACGGAAGCGCTCGATAGCTTGTCAAACGGCCGGACGGTCTCGACCATCATAGATGGTGCGCGCCGCTTCGACGTGGTGCTGCGGCTTTCAGAAAGTGATCGCACGACGTCGGGATTGAGCGAACTCTTGATCGAAACGCCGAAGGGCCGCGTGCCGCTGAGCCGCATCGCGAAAGTCGAGGAGACGGAAGGTCCGAACCAAATCCTCAGAGAGAACGGCCGGCGCAGGATTGTAGTTCTCGCCAATACCGATGGTTCCGACATGGCTGCCATCATCGAACGCATTCGCACGGTGATCTCTGCAACGCCGCTACCGGCGGGTTATTCGACCAGCTTGGAAGGGACGTTCCTTGCGCAGGAAGAAGCATCACGACTTATTCTGGGCTTATCGCTCATCTCGCTCGCCTCGATCTTCGTCGTTCTCTACAGCCGCTATCGATCGGCTGTTCTGGCGCTGATCATCATGGGCAATGTGCCGCTCGCTTTCATCGGCAGCGTGACGGCGCTGTGGCTGGCCGGACAGCCGTTGTCCGTCGCCTCGATGATAGGCTTCATCACCTTGACAGGAATTACGGCACGAAACGGCATCCTGAAAATCAGCCACTACATCAATCTCGCCCTTCACGAAGGCGAGGTATTCGGACGACCTTTGATCGTGCGCGGCAGTCTCGAACGCCTCACACCGGTTCTCATGACCGCGCTGTCAGCGGGCATGGCGTTGATCCCGCTACTTTATGGGGCCGACGCTCCAGGCAAGGAAATCCTGCACCCTGTGGCTGTGACGATTTTCGGCGGGCTGATTAGCGCAACGCTGCTCGATGCCATCCTGACACCTGTCCTGTTTCTCATACTCGGCAAGCGCCCGCTTCAGCGCCTTGTCGAGAGCCGCACGCCGGTTGCGGACACGCAAGTCGTCGAAGCGTTTTAATCAACCCCAAGCAAAGGAGTATCTCTCATGTCTCGTATCATTCCCGCCACTCTCGTTCTGTCCGCTGCGCTTGTGCTCGTCAGCCTCTCTGGCGCTGTTGCGCACGAGTCGGCCAAGGGACCCAATGGCGGACCGGTTGTCGATGTTGCGGGTCATCATGTCGAATTCGTACCCTCGGCGGCTGAAATGACGTTCTACCTGACTGGTGATGCTGACGCGGCGATTGCCTCGGCAGGCGCGAAGGTCAAGGCCATCGTTCAGGACGGCGGCAAGACCACACAGCTGGATCTTGGGCCGGTCGACCCGAACAAGCTCGTCGCCAAGCTCGCTACCCCTTTGGGCTCAGGCGCCAAAGTCGTCGTCACGGGTTCGCTCGCGGATGGGCACAGTTTGCAGGCGCGTTTTGTTGCGCCATAGGACTGAGCCGGGACGCACATCGACCGGTCAGGGCCACACGGCCCGCCCTGACCAAAGCAGGCGAGAAATTCTAATCTCACCTGGTCCAACATCGGGGTGCGGTTCAGTCTCGCGTGGCCAGAGCATAATTCAGCATCTTGTAGGCTAGTGCCGCCGCCATGTAGTCGTAGGCGTGCAGGCCCTTGATGGGCGCGAACTCAACGAGATCGGCGCCGACGACGCGGCCCACTTCCGACGCCCGGCGCAGGATCGCGAGTGCCATCAGATATGACATGCCGCCCGGCACCGGCGTTCCTGTGGCCGGCATGACGGCGCTGTCGAGCCCATCGATATCGACTGTGATGTAGACTGGGCGGCCCTTCAGCGGTGCCACTATTTTTTCGATGTCCCAACGCCCCTGATCGATGCCGAGGTGCATGTGGATGCGGCCGCGGTTGGCCTCGTAGAAATTCGCCTCGGTCTGGCACAGAGCGCGAATGCCAACCTGCACAAGCGTAATGTTGGGATGATCGAGCACGCGGCGCATGGCAGAGGCGTGAGAATAGTGCTCGCCGTGATAGCCGTCACGCAAATCGGCGTGGGCATCCAGCTGCAGAACGACGAGATCGGGATACTTCGTGGCAAAGGGGCGAATTGCGCCAGCGGTCAGCGCGTGTTCGCCGCCGAGCACGAAGGGAAATTTTCCGGCGGCGAGGACCGCCGTAACAATATCTTCAAGCTGATCGAGAGCGGCTGCAACACCGGATTTGATCCTCGGTGGTTTCAGGCAGGCGATGCCGTAGTCTTTGTAAGGTTCGCGCCAGAATTCGTCGTCGAACAATTCGAGCTGCTGGCTGGCTTCAAGGATAGCTTTCGGACCTGCCGCCGTGCCACTGCCATAACTGACAGAGGCTTCGAGCCCGAACGGAATGATAACCGCACGTGCTTCGCCAGGGCGCCTCACATTCTCGCGCAGGCCATCGAGAAAAGTTTTTTTCGGCGGCAGATAGTCGAATTTCATTGGGAATGATGCCTCACGCGTTTCGTGCAAGCGGTGCCGCGGCTTCGCTGTAGATCGAGTACATCGGCTCATCCTGCAGGATAACGTCGTGATAGGCGCCATAGCCGTTGAAGCGCGTTGCCAGCGCCCGGCCATAGGCGCCAATGTTGCCGATCTCGATGTAGTCGCCTTCGCGGATCGAAGCGGGAAGTAGGAACGGCCCCTTCATGTGATCGATCGAGTCGCACGTCGGCCCCCAGAACTCGAACGGCGCTAAAGGCTCGTTGGGGTCGAGGCCGTCGCGGATCAGCCGCACCGGGAAGATGAATCCGAGCTGGCAGGCATCGTACAGCGCGCCGTAGCCGCCATCGTTGATGAAAAGTTCGTTGCCCCTGCGCAGATCAACCTTGACGATCAGGCTTTCGGCTTCGGCGACCAGCGCGCGGCCCGGTTCGCAGATCAGGCGGCAGTGCTCGGTCACCGGCATCTTGTCCATCGAGGTCTTGATGACCTCGATGAAATCGGAAAGATGCGCTGGCACGCTGTCGCCATAGCGCGACGGAAAACCGCCGCCGATGTCAATGGCGTCGACGACGACGCCGGCTTTGACAATCAGCTTTTTGACTTCATCAAACGCAAGAGCGTAGGCGTCCGGCGTCATCGTCTGCGAGCCGACGTGGAAGGTGATACCTAGTTCGTCAGCGACCTGCCGCGTCTGCATCAGCAGTTTCGCCGCCTTCGGACCGGCAATGCCGAATTTGCCTTCGAGCGGAACAAGGCTGTTTTTGGCCGGCACAGAAATGCGCACGAACAGTTCCAAATCCTTGGCGCCGCCGGTTTCCTCGACAATCTTTTGCAGCTCGTCCTCGCTGTCGAGGGCGAAGCATTTGATGTCGTAGTCGTGGTAGGCCTTGCGGATAGCGTGGCGCGCTTTGACGGGGTGCATGAAGTGCAACCGCACGCCCGGGATCGTAGCTGCGTCTTCAAGCTCGGCGACGGAGGCGACGTCGAACTGCGTGATGCCCGCGCCGTAGAGCGCGCCGAGCAGAAACACGGAACTGTTGGCCTTGTAGGCGTAAGCGACCTCGCCAGGAAAATTCTGGATAAACCAGCGCGCCGCACGCCCCGCCGCATGCGGGCGCGCGGCGAACACCGGCAAGTCCGGCTTCAACGCCGTCACCATTTCCAGTGCAGTTGCAAACTTTTCCATGGCAGACGAGCCCTCCACCCTGGCGCCGCGGCAAGGCGTCAGGAGTGACGCCGCCGCTACCTCGAAAAGTGAGCTGCATTTAGGGGCGTACACACCCCCTGTAAAGACCTTTTAGGGTCATTGATCTGCTAGAGTGAACAGAAGCTTGAAGGGTCCCGCGGGCGAGCCAGCGTGCGAACCGGATTGACGGACGCTGCGCCAAACTTCAATGCTCGCGCGGCAGACCCCCCGGCTTTACCACGACACTGCCCTGGCACTGAGCTGGCCAAACTTAGATGACAAAAACTGGCTAACTGGAATGATAGCACTACGTGACGCCATCCTGACCGCTCCTGATGCCGCTCTGTGCCTCGGCGGGCTGGTCATCGGATTTTGTTTTGGCTGGGTACTTAACGCAACGAATTATTGCGTCATGGGCGCGGTGTCGGATTGGCGGCTTGGCGGCGACAAGGGCCGCCTCGGCGCGGCGGCGCTTGCCGCGGCTGTTGCCATCATCGGCGCCCAGGGGCTCGACGCAGCCGGCGTCGTCGATCTTTCAAAAACGATGTACCTGACGCCGCGCATCAACTGGCTCGGCGCGAGCGGCGGCGGGCTGCTGTTCGGCTTCGGCATGGTCTACGCCGGTGGCTGCCCGAGCCGGACGCTGGTCCGCGCCGGAAGCGGCGATGTGCGAGGATTTGTCTCGCTGCTGACACTGGCGCTCGCCGCCTTGGCCACAGTCAGCGGAATTTTGGGCGGGCTGCGCAGCACGCTTCAATCCAGCGCCGCCATCGACCTCGCAGCCCGCGGGGTCGAGACGCAGAGCCTCGCAGGCGTCATCGCAGCGAGCGGTCTTGACCCCGCCACCGCCCGGCTTGCGGCAAGCGCGCTGATCGTTATCCCTCTTGTGCTGTTCGCAATCGGCCCGGCGCGAATTTTTTCCACACCGCGCAACGTCGCAGCAGCCCTCGCCGTCGGCGCGCTGGTAACGCTGGGATGGGCGTTGACAGGCCTCGCCGCCGACGACATGGCGGTGAACCCGCAGCCACCGGCTTCGCTCAGCTTCGTGCGCCCGGTGGCTGACGCCATCGATTGGATTGAGCGCTCTACGGCGCTTGGCCTGCCAGGCTTCGGGGCTGCGAGTGTGTTTGGCGTGCTCATGGGAAGTTTCGCTGCCGCGCTCGCCTCGGGCACGCTGCGTTATGCCGGATTTGCTGATGGCGGCGATCTTCGCCGTCACGTTGCAGGCGCAGCTGCAATGGGCGTTGGCGGCGTGCTGGCGCTCGGGTGTTCGATCGGCCAGGGCGTCACGGGCTTATCGACGCTCAGCGTGCAATCGGTCATTGCTGCGGCGGCAATCATCGGCGGCGCCGTGCTCGGACTCGCCCGTTTGCAGCGAATTTTATAAAACAAATCAGCCGTTTTGAATGATGAGCACGGCACGGCCATCGCGCAGCGCCTTGCTGGGCGAGGTATCAGGACGTTGCTCCGTGCGTTCGCCGCGCGCCTGACGCCGGCTCAAGGCCTGTGCCTTGGCTGTGCGTGCCCGCTCGGCCTTCTCAGGATTACGGCGCAGTTCAGCGTCCGTCACCAGTGTATCCTGGATGAAATTCTCCCAGTTGCCGAGCACGGTGAAACGCTGGCGCTGGAAATCATGCTCGATGCCTGTCGGGGGTGCGGGCGATGTCGAACACCGGGCCAGCAGCGTCTCGGTGCCGCCGGCCTTGAAGCGCAGCTGATAGGGCGAATCTACTTTCGGAATGCTCATCGCCGTTCCGGCAGAGACGAGATTGTCGGCTTCGAAATCGTTGGGAAAGAGCACGGTTGCCTTGCCCTCTGCATCGACGCTGACAACAGTCAAAAAGCAATCGCTATCGGCTTCAGCTTTGACGACGACGAGATCACCGGCCACGGGCCGCTGTTTGTCAACCCAAAGGCTCAAGCCGATTTCTGTTTTGACGTCACGCAGGAAGCCGCCTGCGGTAGCGCCCTCGGCCGGCGCATCGGCGCCCTTCAACAGCGCAAACAGCCGATCCAGATCGGCGCGCGGCAAAACACCCTGCTGCAGCCGCCGGGCGAGGGGTGCGGCCGCTCCGGTCGCTGCCGCCAGCTGGTTGAGAAACACGTCAGCCGGGAGCCCGGCCTCGGCAGTTGCGGCCTTGAGATCGGCGTCACCGCGAAAGCGCCGCGCCAGGGCCGACACCAGCTCTTCGCCGTGAACGGTGAGCGCCGGATCGATCCCGGCCGCCGCAAAGGCTTTACGGGTGCGTTCGGCGTCGGCGCTGATCAGCAGCGACATTTCACTATCGCTCGAGAACAGCGGTAGCGCCGCATCGCGTACGTCCTTAGCGAGCGGCGATGTTTCGGGTACAGCAAAGCTACGAAAATCATCGCGCACGCTTTTAAGTCCGCCGGCGTGGCAGGCAAAGCAGTTGCCGCCGGCCTTGGTGCCGGGCTCGAGTCCTGAACTCTCAGCCCCTCGAAACGGCTTTTCGATGCCCGGCAGAACCCGGTCGATACGATTGCCCGCAGCATCAAAGAGCGCGTAGGCGAAAAAGCCGTTGGGCAGCGCAAACATGGCGCGCACCTGATCCGGCTTGAACGGCGCCTTGACAGCAGCCGTCGCCTTGGGCCCAAGCGGATGCTCGAAGATGTCTTGATCGCCGGAGCTTGTGGCAAAATCGTAGATCAGCCAAAAGCCGCCGCGTCCGCCGGTGTGGCGTTCGGCCAATCTATTGCCGCGCGTCACCTCGCTCGAGCGGATGGCCATTCGGCGCGCCGTGGCGGTCTTGATGTTCTGGTCGATATCAACGCCATTCATTTTGGCGAGGTCGGAGAGTTTCGAAGGCAGGCCTAAAAGCGCATAGTAGAGCGGCGTCTCAGAGGCCGCCGCCGCCAGCCAATCGCCATTGACAAGCGGCGTTGCAACGCCGGATGCGTTTTTGATGTCGGCGGCAATCACCCGCGACAAGGCTTTGGGATAGGCCCGTTGCACGAGCTCCCAGTGGCCGCCGATCCAGCCGGTATCTGACAACCGGAACGACAGCAGCGTAGCGTCCGGATCGAGCGCGTTGAGGGATGCCGCCTCACCGGCCCACGACAAACTGCTCAGCAGTTTCGTCAGCGCCTGACGATAGCCTGAGAGTTCCGCGTCCGTAGCGCAGGCGTTGTGCAGATGGGCGAGCGAAATGAAGCGAAGGTCTTTGGCCTCGGGGCCTGCGATCCGCTGGGCATCGCGCATCCATCCGTCAATGTCGGACGCCTGCACCGGCTTGCGCGCCGCACACGTCTGCACCTCAGGGCTCAGGTCCTTGATCCAATCACGCACCGCTTCGATGTCGTCGGGGCGGGGCTCCTCGGCTTCAGTGCTCACCCCATAGATATCAAGGGGCGTATGCCGCGTCATGAGCACGTCAAACAGCCGGGACGCGTCCGGCAGCCCGGGCCGCACCACGCTGGCATTACGGGCGAGGTTATCAATCTCAAGAATATTGGCGAGCCCGCCCGAGGCCAGCGGTTTGTCGAGCTTGCCGGTCTGGTGACAGCGGGCGCAGTGGGTTTCGAGCACGGCGAAGGCTTTGGCGGCGCGGGGTTCTTGCGGACGCTGAGGAATACGCGCGTCCGGCGGCGTTGCCGCAGACGGATCAGCGGCTGCATAGCCAGTGCTTGGAACGGCGGCACCCGGCTGGATGGTTGACTGGGTGGCCGGCTGGGTAGCCGTCTGGGCAATGGCGCCTGCCGTGATTCCGGCGCTCGTCACGATCAGCGCTGCAGCAGCCAACGCGCGGCAAACCCGCGGCCACCTTTTGAACCCGTCGCGCATCAAAAAAACTCCACCCGCCCTCGTGCCGCCCGAGAGCCGCCCTCTGCCTTCTAGACTAACGATCCCGAGCTCCCGCGCCTAGGGTCAGCCGCCGCCTAGAGTCAAACTGGGACCTGACGGCAACAGCCCTTAGGAGCCGGGACCTGCGTCAACTCTCTGCCGCCGCCACAAGCGCCTTGCGCGTGGCGCTGTTGAAAAAGCCGTGCACGCCGCCTTTGTACAAGCCCTTGGCCGCCAGCCGCCGCTGGAGTTCGCGCCGGGTGGCCAAGCTCCAAGCCTGGGCCGCAACCTCGATGCGGCGGCCATCCTTGTGCGCCGCCTGCACGGCGCGCAGCAGATGGTCTGCGGCTAACCCCGGGCTGCGGGCAACGCCGCGGCCCTCGTCATAAAGTGCGGCAAGTTCATGCAGGGCTCCAGCATGGCCTTTCTCAGTGGCGGTCTGCAGCAGCGTCACCGCATGCGCGAGATTGACCGGTCCGCCGTCGCCACGGATATCCATCAGAGCCAGATTGAACATCGCCCGGGCGTTGCCCTTAGCGGCGCCGAGCTGATACAGCCTGCGCGCCTCATGCGCATCGCGGGCCACGCCCTTGCCTTGGGCGTAGAGGTATCCCAGACTGGTCGAGCCCGCGGCATCGCCGGCGTCGGCGGCAAGACGGTAGAGCCGCAGCGCATCGGCGAGATCGGCCGTCGTGCCCTCGCCGAATTCGCGCATGGTCCCCAGCGCTGCCATGGCGCCAGCATGATCCTTGTCTGCTGCTCGCCCATACCAGTGCGCCGCCTCGCCGGGATTTTTAGCAACACCGCGGCCTTTGTCATGGGCGCGCGCCAAACTGAACATGGCAGCGGGCAGACCCTCGGCGGCAGCTTCGGCGTAGAGCTTGAAGGCGGCGGACAGAGCCTCCGGCGTCACAGCTCCGGCATCGAGCTTGACAGCTTTCTCATAGGCAGCTGTAGCCGCCGCTGTCGCGGTTTCCAGATCAATGCCGCCCGTGACAATGAATTGCCACGGGGTCTGAGCCCGCATGGCCGCGAGCTTGGTCAGCCGCACCGCCGCAAGTTCGGCAAAAAGACCGTCGGGATAGCGCCCGATATGCGCCTTGAAGACCTCGGGATCGTTGCTGCTGCGTATGCGCTCCCAGGCTGCGAGTTCGTCGAGACGGGCGCCGGTCTCCGTCGTTCCCGCCGGACGCTGCGTGCTGCCTTCTGGCTCTGCGGTCTTGGGATGAAAATAGAATTCGCTGACCAGCGACGAGTGCTCCCACGGCGTTTGCGTATTGACTGTAACCTCGCGCACGCGGCGGCGCGTGGCGCGGAAGACTTCTTCTAGCGTCAGCCCTGGTGATGGAATATTCGCCGCCAGTGCCGCGGTATAAGGGCTATTCGCGCCGTCGCCGTCGCGCGCGATCTGTCCCGGCGCCGTGGCATATCCAATGATGGTTCCCGATGGCGCCACAACCGGCGCAAGGCCGTTGCCGGTAACTGTGCCAGTGGCGGCAAACGGGTTGTCGCGGCAAGCGTCGAGTATGACGATATTGAGCCGCGCCTGCGACCGCTCCATGGTCCGGAAAACGCTTTGCAAGGCAAGGCCGTTGCGGGCCACGTCGTCGAGGGTCGTGATGCCGGGCCCGAGTGGAATGAGATAGTTGTCGCCGCCAGCCTGGACGCCGTGGCCGGCGTAGTAGAACAGCGCGATGGCATCGCGTTGTGCCTTTGGCGCTTGCAGCCGCCGGCCGAACTCGGCGATCGCCCCCTGCATGTCGCTTGCGGTCGCGTCCATGACGGTGATGACGTCGAACCCGGACGCCGCCAGTGTCCGCGCCATCAGGGCAGCATCGCTGCGCGGGTTCTTGAGACGGCTCGACGCGTAGTTGCCATTGCCGATCACCAGCGCCACGCGCGTTTCCGCCCCTGCCGCAGACGCGACGGTGGTCAGTCCCCACAGGGCCAGCGCCCAGCCGAGCCGCCACCACGGCGCAGCGGTCTTGCCGCCGCTACGTCTGATCTCGCTCAAACCAGACGCCCTTTGCGCCACAGCCATGGCCCTTGTCTCCGATGCTGCCCCGGCGCCGACCATAGGGTCCGCCGGGCCCGCCGCCACCCCTGTCGCCGCTTGATCCCCGTGTTCCTCAGCCGAAACCACGACCATCAACTGATACGCACTAACCGAACCAACGCTTTGTCCTATCCGTGGCTCAAAAGACACCCCACATTGACGGCTACATAGGCGGCCGCGTTGACGACTGGCACAGACCTTATTCTGAATGTGAGACCTCCCCCCGCAATGCCCACTGGCGGACAAATTCTTATTGACCATCTGGCAACCGAAGGCGTGCAGCACGTCTTCACTGTGCCCGGCGAGAGCTTCATCGCCGCGCTCGATGCCATGCACGCCGGACCCAGCGTCCAGCCCATCACCTGCCGCAACGAGGCCAGCGCGGCAATGATGGCGGAAGCAACGGGGAAGCTGACCGGACGGCCCGGCGTCGCCCTGGTGACGCGCGGACCCGGGGCCGCGAATGCCTTGGCCGGTGTCTACGTCGCGCATCAGGATGCGACGCCGATGCTGCTACTCGTCGGCTTGCCGCCGCGGTCTTCCGAAGGCCGCCCGGCCTTTCAAGCCATCGACATCACGGCGGTCTTTGGCAGCGTCACCAAGTGGAGCGCCATCGCGCCCAGCGCCGGCCGCCTCGGAGACTATCTCGCCCGGGCTTTTCGCGCCGCGATGTCGGGCCGGCCTGGTCCGGTGGTCTTAGGCTTGCCCGAAGATATCCTCAGCGAAACCGCGGCCCCTTCAGGCCCGCAGCGAACCCGCATCGACCGCGCCGGCCCATCACCCGAAAAGCTGGCGCACATCCGCGTCGCGCTCGCCCACGCCGAGCGTCCCCTCGTCATTGCCGGCGGATCGGAATGGTCGGCGGACGCCAGCCGCGACCTCGCCGACTTCGCCGAGCGCTTTGATATGCCGGTCGCGGCATCGTTCCGCCGCCAGGACCATCTCGACAATCGCCACCGCAACTACGCTGGACACGCCGGCCTCGCCATCGATGCGTCTCTCGCGGCGGGGATCCGCGCCAGCGATTGCGTCATCGCGCTTGGCACGCGCCTCGGCGATATCACGACCCAAGGCCACACGCTGCTCCAGGCGCAAGGTGCTGGCCAGACGCTGATCCACATCGCACTCGATGCGGGGAGCCCCGATACGGCTTACCCCGGCGCGCTGGCCGTTGCTGCGTCACCCATCGCGGCAGCCGCCGCTCTCGCCCGTCTAGAGCTACCCGGCAAAACGCCGCCGTGGGGGATTTGGCGGCGCGATCTCCGCACCGCCTACGAGGCATCGCTGAAGCCGCACCGCACGCCCGGCAAGGTGCGCCTCGAAGAGGTGATCCTGATCCTGTCGCAGATGCTTCCCGAGGCGGCAATCATCTGCAACGGCGCCGGCAACTACGCCGCCTTCCTGCACCGCTATTTCGCCTATAAAACCTATCCATCTCAGCTGGCCCCGGTTTCGGGCAGCATGGGCTACGGCCTGCCGGCCGCAATTGCCGCCAAACTTGCGGAGCCGGAACGCACCGTCGTCGCGTTGGCGGGCGATGGCTGCTTTCAGATGACCGGACAGGAAATCGCGACTGCAGTGCAATTCGGACTGCCGCTGGTCCTCATCATCATCAACAATGCGAGCCTCGGCACCATCCGCATGCATCAGGAGCAGCGCTACCCGGGCCGCGTCATCGCGACGAGCTTGTTGAACCCCGACTTCGTGGCGTTGGCGAAAAGCTATGGCGCCGTCGCCGAGCGCGTCGAAACCACGGCGGCTTTTGCTCCAGCGCTCGACCGCGCACTCAAAGCCGCTTGTCCCGCCGTGATCGAACTCGCGACCGATATCGAGGCCATCTCGCCGAGCGAGACCATCACCGGATTGCGCGCCGCCGCCCGCAATGATCGACAATGATGGACACGCGTTAACAGCTGTAAAAACTTCTTTAATTTAACACTTCCCGCGTTAGCCATGAGGAACGCTTAAGTTCGACGAACACGTCCTAATCGGTTACAAGTTCTTTACTCCAACCGGACACGAACTGAGTACCCTGATGGATCTCGAAGCCGCAAACACTGCAGACGCGCGTGCCTGGCGCTTCACCCGGGCCGGCATTCTCACCTGCTTTGTTTTGGCCAGCGCCATGCTCATTGCATCGCTCGCGCTTGCCAACGGCTCGGTTGATACACCAGGGGCTCAGACAGTGCTCCAGTCAACGCTCCAGTGACGCGCTCCCCGCTTCTCTGACCTGATCGATCCTGAGACCCGCACTTAGCACCACCTGCCACGACCTTCTGATCCCTGCTCTCGACTAAAGGGCCTCACATCACCCGGTGTGGGGCCCGCTCCCGTTTTGGAGCCTCGACACAGATGGTTCAGCGCGGGCCGTTGCCCGATCCCTTGAGCACCACGGCGAAACCAGCCTTGCGCAGCGCCCCGACAACGTCGTTGAGGTGGTGGCGGTCGCGCGTCTCGATAACGAGATGCAGCTCTGTGCCCTTGGCGGGAAGGTCGGTGAAAACGCGCTGATGATAGACCTCAACGACGTTGGCGCCCGCGGCCCCGATCACGCCTGAGACCAAGGCCAGCTGTCCCGGGCGGTCGGGAATGTCGATGGCGAGCCGCGACAGGCGCCCGTCGCGCGCCAATTCGCGCGTCAGCACGCTCGCAAGCAGGCGCGTGTCGATATTGCCGCCGCAGAGCACGAGGCCGACCTTGCGGCCCTTGAACCGCTGCGGATCGGCGATGAGGGCCGCCAGCCCGGCGGCGCCTGCGCCCTCAACGACGGTTTTTTCAATCGTGATAAACAGCGTCACGGCGCGCTCGAGAGCAGCTTCCGGGACGAGGACGATATCATCGACGAGCGCAGCGATAATCCGGCGCGTCACCTGACCTGGCGTCGTCACGGCGATACCTTCAGCCAGCGTGTCGCCGCCGATCGGTAGGGCCGATCCCGTGATGGCATTCAGCATCGAAGGGTACAGCTGGGCTTCGACGCCGATGATACGGATGCGCGGCTTGATGGCCTTGGCGGCAATCGCCATGCCCGAGATCAGCCCGCCGCCGCCGATCGGGATGACGAGCGTATCGAGATCCGGCACGGCGGCCAGCATCTCGAGCGCGACGGTCCCCTGGCCGGCGATCACAACGGGATCATCGAAGGGGTGGATGAAGGTCATGCCGCGATCGGCGCCGTAGCGGGTGGCGAAGGCGGCTGCAGCTTCAAGCGAAGTGCCTTCGAGAATGACGGTTGCGCCGTGATTACGGGTGTTCTCCACCTTCACCGACGGTGTCCAAGACGGCATGATGATCGTTGCCGGAATACCAAGGCGGCGCGCGTGATAGGCGACACCTTGGGCGTGATTGCCAGCCGACATGGCGATGACGCCGCCAGCTCGCTCCTTTTCGGAGAGCGACGCGAGTTTGTTCAGCGCGCCGCGCTCTTTATAGGACGCTGTAAACTGCAGGTTCTCGAACTTGAGCCATATCTCGGCTGAGAACATATCACTGAGAGTCCGGCTGAGAGCACACTCCGTTTTGATGACGGCG
The DNA here is from genome assembly GCA_031378895.1 of Hyphomicrobium sp. Lineage (GTDB taxonomy): Bacteria > Pseudomonadota > Alphaproteobacteria > Rhizobiales > Hyphomicrobiaceae > Hyphomicrobium_B. Next base: position 25,114 of record JANNEP010000003.1, on the reverse strand, counting down.
TCTTTGACAATGCCCGCCGCACCTTCGATGCCGGCCAGTGTCACCGGCAGATCAACCGGTGAAGGCTGCGTTTTGGACGGCCCCATATTCCCTCGTCCTTCCATTGGCAGCGCGAATCTTTAGCTTTTCCAGCATACGGCGGAAACTGGCACCGCGCTTGTTGTGGTTGCCCAAAGAATGAACGCCAGCTGACGGCCGCGTTCAGGCTTGGCTCAGAGGCAGGCCGTTACATTGGCTCTCAAGATCGGACGCAACCCGTTAACCCCGCCCGGTTCTGATCAATGGAGTTCTCGACATGACCCGCATCCCATTCAAGACCAGCCTCGCCGCCGTGGTGTTGCTCACCGGCGCCGGCCTCACACCCGCAACGGCTGCCGATTTCGGCGGCAACGACCGCGGCTACAGCGGTTACGAGCGCAGCTATTCTGGTCGCGACTATGGCCGTGATTCTGGTCGCGACTACAGCCAAGACACGCGCCGCCGTGTACCTGATAATTTCGACGAAGACGGCGACGGCTACCGCCCCCACAACGGAAGCGGGCATGGTCAGCACAATATCCAGCGCATTGAAGCCCGCGCCAGCTACGCCAGCGATTATCTCCCCTTCCACGTCAAGGAGTGGCGCGCCCGCCGCTCGGCGATCGAGACCTGGAAATCGAAGGTAGCGAACCGCTACGGCGAACAGTTTGCCCATTGGCGCCAAGCCGAAGGCAAGCAGGTCAACTGCGATGCCGCCGCCGGATCGGTCTACTGCACTGTCAGTGCCCGCCCGAAGCGCGGCTGGTCGCAGTGGGGCTGGAACGCCAACTGGTAAGGCCAGCGCGCCACATTTATTCAATGTCTTTTGCCACGGCCTGCGGGAGGAGCTTCGAGCTCCTCCCTTTTTTTGCGGGCGCGCGTTTGGCGCATTTCCACGGATGGTCTAGAGCGCTTTGCGATCCGATGGAATCGTATCGCAAAGCGCTCTAGACTCTTGCTTGATCGCATTTTCTACGACGAACCGGTACCCACTTCGCCGGAAAATGGTCTAGAAGCCGTGCGGTGCCGATAGCGAGGGGACACCCATGGCAAAAGTTGCGTGGCTTGGACTTGGGGTCATGGGTTTTCCGATGGCGGGGTATCTGCGCACGCGCGGGAACCACGACGTCACCGTCTGCAATCGGTCAGCGGCCAAAGCCGAGGCGTGGATTGCGGTATACGGCGGCGGCAGCGTGGCCGCAACTCCGGCAGACGCCGCAGCCGGCGCCGATTTCGTATTCTGCTGCGTCGGCAATGACGACGATGTGCGCGCCGTGACCACGGGACCTGAGGGCGCATTCACGACCATGACTCCGGGCACCGTCTTCATCGATCACACCACGACGTCGGCGACGCTGGCGCGCGAAGTCGCAGCGGTTGCCACCTCGAAAGGCCTAGCGTTTCTCGACTGTCCGGTATCGGGCGGCGAAGCCGGTGCCAAAGCCGGAACCCTGACCGTCATGGCCGGCGGCGACGAAGCCGCATTCCAAAAGGCCGAGCCGGTCATCAAAAATTTTGCCCGCATGATCCGTCACATGGGACCGCCGGGTGCCGGGCAGCTTGCTAAAATGGCCAACCAGATCGCCGTCGCCGGAGTTGTTCAAGGCCTTGCCGAAGCCATCCATTTCGCCGAACGCGCAGGCCTCGACATCGAAGCGCTGATCGCCGCCCTCTCGCAAGGTGCGGCCCAGTCGTGGCAAATGGACAACCGCTGGAAGACCATGCACGCGCGCTCGTTCGAGTTCGGCTTTGCTGTCGATTGGATGCGCAAGGACCTCGCCATCTGCTTAGCGGAAGCGGCCAACAACGGCGCTGAACTTCCCCTCGCCGCGCTCATCGACGGATTCTACGCCGGCGTGCAAGGACTCGGCGGCCATCGCTGGGACACGTCGAGCCTAATCGCCCGGCTGGGCCGCACGCCACCGTCAGAAAGCAAAACTTCAGGCAGTTAGTCTTAAGCTTCGAGACGTTCGCCCTTGCCGCTGATCGCGGCCATCGCAAACTGCAGCGGCAGCGCCGTCGTGTACTTGATCTGCTCCATGGCGAAGGCCGACGAAACCTTGGCGATTTCAATGCGAGCTATCAGCTTTTTGTAGAACACGTCATAGGCTGCGATGTCCGGCACGGCGACACGCAACAGATAGTCGACTTCGCCTGACATGCGGTAAAACTCGACGACCTCGGGAAAATCGGCGACGGCGCTGTGGAATTTTTCCAGCCACGCGTGCGAGTGCTGATCGGTCTTGATCGACACGAACACCGTCACGCCGGCATTGACTCTGTGGGCGTCAAGGATGGCGACGCGGCGTTGAATGACGCCCGCCTCCTCGAGCTTCTGGACGCGGCGCCAGCACGGCGTTGTCGACAGCCCGACTTCTTTGCCGATTTCGGCGACGGGGCGTGTGCAGTCCGCTTGGAGGATGCGAAGTATTTTGACGTCCATCTCGTCGAGCATCTGTTCGACCTTCATAGAACATCTTTTCTGCATTTATCTAATTTCAGGATAATCATTTTCTAATAAGACGATGTCAACGGACTTTTTGGTATTTTTTTCTTACTTTAGGCCTATGCGCCTTGAAGTTGCGTCCGCCCCCTGGCACTCTCGGGCAAGTCTTACGGATCAACCGAGTGCGCCCTTTCATGTTTTCAATCAGACCTTTAACTGCTTCCTTTGCCGTTGCCGGGCCGCCGGCTGCCGGCGACATCGCTGGTCTAGCCGCAGACGGCGTTGGCACGATCATCAATTTCCAGCTCGATGCTGAGCCCGCTGATGCAGGCGCGCATGCCGGCGTACGCCGCGCCGCCGAAGCGCTCGGCCTTACCTACATTCACATCCCGGCGGCGAAGCATGAGCTGTTCACGGACGCTGTGGTCGAACGGGCTGCCGCAGCGCTCAAGACGGCTGCGGGGACAGTCGTGGCGCACTGCGGGTCGGGTCAGCGCGCGGCGATCATCTGGGCGGCGGCAACGGCGCGCTCTGAGCCCGTCGATAAAGTCCTCGGTCTTTTGCGGGACGCTGGTTTTGAACTCGATTTCCTGCGCGATGATCTCGAGGCTCAAGCCGATCGGGCGCGGTGGAACATCGCCGCCGGGCATTCGCCGGCGTCAGCACACGCAGCCAAAGAACTCGAAGCCGCCTAACGGCGCAACGCCGCGCGCCCGAAAGCACGGCCTGAGCAGTCTTTAAGCCCCTGCACTCGGTCGCCCTGAGACCTCCCCATACCAGCGCATGACATTGGCGAATTCGGACGGCGCATCGAGCTTGGCAGGCCTCATGAAGTCGATGGCGACGAGCGCGGTGATATCGGCCACCGAGAATTTTTCCCCGGCGATGAATCGGGTCTCGGCCAAGCGCTGATCGAGGCGCGCCAGCTCGTCGCGCACTTTCGGCTTGTTAGCTTCGCCCCAGGCGGCAAGCTGAGGCACTTCCAACGCCGCCATTTTGGGATGCAGATGGCGGAACACATTTGCGACCGACTGGAACAGCCCGAGTTCGACGCGGCGGTTCCACATCTCGACGTCGGCTTTGCCAAAGGCAGTAATGCCGAAGAGTTCAGGCGCGGGATATAGTTCCTCGAAATAGCGGCATATAGCCATGGTCTCGGCGATGACACGGCCATCGTCGAGCACCAGGAGTGGCACACGCTGCCAGGGATTGAGCCGGGTGAAGTCGTCCGACTTCAAGGCGCTCGCCATCAGGTCGCGTTCCTCGAACGCGACGGCAATCCCCTTTTCGGCGAGATAGATCCGCACGCGCCGTGGATTGGGAGCCTTACTGGTTTCAATGATATGCATGACCGCCGATCCTCAGCCGCTCTCACAATCCAATGCCGCGCTCATGCCGCCAATCGCGCGGCCGCTGGAACTCCGAGCCCCACAGCCCGCGCTTTCTGAGCTTCGCCTCGCCCTCCTCGCGGAGATACCCGCCGTAGGACAGCGCCATACCTGAGGCGACCATTCCAGCGTTGAGATCGCGGCCGCCTGCGCTGCAATGGCCCAAGACCCGGCCATGCTTGTCGCGCTCGGTCGCGCGGCAGGTGACGGCATCCCGGCCAATGAGGCGGGTGAGTTCATCGCGGGCGGCGTTACCGCAGGCCCACGAGGCGCCGCCCCGCGTACAGGTCTGCTTGCCCTCCGGCGCGTCTATACCCTTGAGCCGCACCTCGTCCCGGCCAACGTACAAACTATCGCCGTCAACGGGCCGGGCCGGGCCCGAAACTTCGCCCGGCGCCGGGCTGCCAGAACGACCCGAACTGTCTGAATTACCTGACCGCTCAGACCCGCCTGTTTCCCCGGTCCGGAAATGCTCTGGGCCGAAAATGGCAGCGAGCGCCGCCATGACGAGCGCCGCGATCCAGCGCGCCAGCTGCCTTTGAACGTCCCGGCTCATGCCTTGCATCTCAAACCTTCAATAAAAGAAACGACCCGTTAAGCTTTAATTTAGCGGCTTAGCGCCACTTTGTCGGACGGAGCCGTGCCTGCAGGGGCGTGGCGTAGTGTCAATGGGATAGCGGCTGGCGGCATGGACGACAACGCCGACATCGCGGACGCGGAACAACGCCGACCGCCAAGGCCCTCCCGGCCCAAGAAAGCCGAGGATGAGCTCAAGGCCTATCGCGATCGCCTGACGCACGGTACGGCCAACAAACCGGAATTTGAATACGAGCTGCTGACAATGTTCGCGCGCAATGAGACGCGCGATCAATTCGCCATGCCGGCGCTCTGCCTGTTTTTCTGTATCGCCTCCATGTTTTGGGCGACGTTCGCGGAAGCGGCCGGGTGGATCGTGGTCGTGACGCTCGCCAAGCTCAACATGCTCGACAAGTGCAAGCGCTTCCTCGCCATGCCACGGACCGAGGTCAACGTTGGCGAGTGGCAGCGCCGCTTCGTTCGCGTCGAGTTTTTCAACGGCATCGCGCTCGCGGCCTTCGCCCTCATCGGCTTTACCAAGGGTAGCGGCACCTTGTCGGGGGCCGCCTTCTCGTCGCACGTTTTCATTTTCGCGACACTTATGGTCGTGCTCGCCGTGCGCATGACCTTTGCCTCAACACTGACAAAAGTGTTTCTCGCCGGTACCGTGCCGATGACGGCTGCGGTCGCGGTGCGATTATTCTCGCTCGGCGACCCCTTCTATTTCGCGCTGGCATCGATGGCGGTCGGCATTCACCTGTTCTTCGTCTACCTCGCCAACGGCTTGCATTCGACGGCCCTCGCCATGGTCGAGTACCGCGCTGAAAAAGACGGCCTCATCGCCGAACTTGAAGAGGCAAAATCGTTCTCGGATGAAGCCCGCCGCCGCGCCGAAACCGCCAACAAAGCCAAGTCACATTTTCTCGCGACCATGAGCCACGAACTGCGCACGCCGCTCAATGCCATCATGGGCTTCTCGGAAGTTATGGAAAAGGAATTGCTCGGCGCCATCGGCAACACCACCTACCGCGAGTACGCCGGCAACATCCATTCCAGCGGCACCCATCTGCTGCACATCATAAATGAAATCCTCGACCTCTCGCGCATCGAGGCCGGACGCTACGACCTGCACGAAGAAACCATTCGCCTGACCGACGTTGCCGAGGACTGCGAGCGTCTGGTCAAAATCCGCGCCGACGCCAAAGGCCTGCAGATCATCGAGGACTTCGCACCCGATCTGCCGCAGGTGTGGGCCGATTCCCGTGCCATGCGCCAGATTTGCCTGAACCTTCTATCCAACGCGTTGAAATTCACGCCCAAAGGCGGGCGCATTACGGTGACGGTGACGCATTCAGACGATGGCGGGCAAATTCTGTCGGTGCGCGACACCGGTCCAGGCATACCGAAGGATGAAATCCCGCGCGTGCTGCAGGCCTTCGGTCAGGGCTCTCTGGCGCACGAGAACGCAGAGGGCGGAACCGGCCTCGGTCTGCCGATCGTGCAGAATCTGATTCAGCTGCACGGCGGCACGTTCAGCCTCAAATCGGAATTGCGCAAAGGCACCGAGGTGACAATCACGCTGCCGCGTCAACGCGTGCTTCATGCCGTGGCGCCGCTGCAGCCGCTCGGCCAGGAGCGCCACCGCGACCCCGATCCGCTGCCAAAATCGCTGCGCCAGCCACGGCTCAAATCCGCATCCCCTTACGGTTCGGACGCACCGTATCGTGCGCACAGCGGCACACGATAATGGGGCGTTGAAACACCCTGAGAAGCGGCCTAATGAGGCGCATGGCAGACACGCGAAATGATACGCAGACTGATCAGCAGACAGCCGGCGCGATGATCGAAAGCCCCTGCAACAAAATCTGCACGCTCGACGCGGCGGCGGCTTTTTGCACCGGCTGCGGCCGCACGCGTTCTGAAATTGCCCAATGGTCAACGATCACAAGCTCCGAGCGCCGCGCCATCATGGCCGAGCTGCCCCGCCGCCTCAAACAGACGTGAGGCGCTGCAATGCTGGTGTGGCTGGCCCTGATCATAGCCGTGCTCGCCGGGCTTCTCTTAGCCTTGCAATCACATGCCGGCGGCATCAACGAGCTGCCGCGCTTGCCAATCGCCGCAGGCGTCATCACCGCGATTGCGGTGCTCTACATCACGACCTTGAAAGTGCGATGGCGTGAGACGAGTGGGACACTCTCGCGCGCCGCAGGCCTCACCCTTGCCGCGCTTGCGGCAATGGCTGGTGTGATAGCCTTCACTGGCCTGCCGGCGCTGCGTGGTATCGCCCCCTCTGACGCGGGCAAAGGCGAAGCTGCCTATTCGGCAGCGGGACCGGGGGCCGTTCGCATCCGCCGCAGGGCCGACGGCACTTTCATAGCGCGCAGCGCTATCAATGGCACAGACATGGACCTGCTTATCGACACCGGTGCGGCAACCGTGATGTTGCGCCAATCCGATGCCGAGGAGGCCGGTATCGACGTCAAGGATCTCTCCTATACGACGCCCGTCCAAACCGCGAACGGCACGGCATACGCGGCGCCGGTGCGTCTCCGCATCATCGCCATTGGACCGCTGCGCATCGACGACGTCGAAGCCTTGGTCGCCAAGCCTGGAAGTCTTAACGAAAGCTTGCTTGGTATGAATTTTTTAAGACGTTTGGCATCATATGAGTTGTCCGGGGATTTCATGACCCTGCGGCAGTAAACGCGGCCCCCCTTTGCGGGCGTCTTAAGTCCTCAAGGGTTCCTGGCATGGCGGTTTCATCGGGTACAATCAGCTTGTTCTCGGCGGTAGCAATCGCTATTGCGGCGGCGGCTGCAGGGGCCTATGGCCTGAAGCACAAGGCTGAGTTCAAGGGTTTTGCCCGGCACCTTGCAGAGGCGGGGATTGGCACGCTGGCAGACATGAGCGGTGAGGACGGCGCAGGCAACGATGGCACGGACGGCGCCAATGCATCACAGGGCGAGAGCGCAGACGCCGGGGATGCCACCGGAGACGCTACCGGCGATGCTGGTGCCGTGACGCTGCGGGCCGGGGATCACGGACACTTCGAGACCGAAGCTGAAATCAACGGTCGCGGCGTCGCGGTGATGGTCGATACCGGGGCGACCATGGTCGCTCTGACGTTCGAAGACGCAGAGCGGGCTGGGATATTTCTGAAGCCAGCAGATTTTACGCAAAGCGTGGCGACCGCCAATGGCGCGGCAAAAATTGCCCCGGTTGATATCAGCAGCGTCAGCATTGGCGGCATAACTGTCCGCAACGTGAAGGGCGCGGTTTCCGAGCGCGGTAAACTGCATCGCACTCTACTCGGAATGTCTTTCCTTGGGCGGCTGTCCCGCGTCGATATGCGCTCGAAAACGCTCATTCTGCACGAATAGCGACCACGCCGCCGCCACTTTCCAGCACGTAAAACCAATCATCATTCATCAACGAGGTCCGTTGGCCGCCCGCACAAGGTGCGATAGGGTCCGGCCACACGACTCTCAGAGGGGCCCCGACATGCTGCCGAAACCACGCGCCGATTTGAAGCCGAACACCGCTGATTTCGAGCGCTACCCCCTCGTCAAGCCGACGGGTTTTCGCGAGTACGATGCCCGTTGGCTGTACCCGGAAGAGATCAACCTGATGGGCCTCAATGCCGTCGGCATGGGTCTGGCGACATTGATGCAGCGCCGCGGCGTGCCCAAGCGCATCGTCGTCGGTCACGACTATCGTTCGTACTCGGCGGCCGTGAAGCAAGCCCTCATGACCGGCCTGCTCGCTGGCGGCGCCGAGGTGCACGACATTGGCTTGGCGCTATCACCGATGGCCTACTACGCCCAGTTCGCCCTCGACGTCGAAGGCGTTGCCATGGTGACGGCGAGCCACAACGACAATGGCTGGACCGGCATCAAGATGGGCCTGTCGCGGCCGCTGACCTTCGGGCCAGACGACATGCTGCAATTGAAAGACATCGTGCTCAGCGGCAACTTTGAGACCAAGGCTGGCGGCCGCTATATCTTCGTCGCGGACATGGCTGAGCGCTATATCAAGTCGCTCACCGACCGCCCCAAACTCAAGCGCCGCCTCAAGGTCGTCGCGGCTTGCGGCAACGGCACGGCGGGCGCCTTCGCGACCCAGGTTCTCGAAGCCGCTGGCTGCGAAGTCGTACCACTGCATACCGACCTCGATTATTCCTTCCCGCACCACAACCCGAACCCCGAAGACATGGCCATGCTGCGGGCCGTGTCGGCGAAGGTTCTCGAAACCCGCGCCGACGTCGGACTTGCCTTCGACGGCGATGGCGACCGCTGCGGTGTCGTCGCCAACGACGGCCACGAAATCTTCGCCGACAAGGTCGGCGTCATGCTGGCCCGCGACCTGTCCTCGATCTACAAAAACGCGACGTTCGTCGTCGATGTGAAATCAACCGGCCTATTCACCACCGATCCAGTGCTCAAAGCCAATGGCGCCACCACGACCTACTGGAAGACCGGCCACAGTTACATCAAGCGCTTCAATTTCGAGCACAAAACGCTCGTCGGCTTCGAGAAATCAGGACACTTCTTCTTCAACACGCCCTTGGGCCGTGGCTACGACGATGGCCTCGTTGCAGCGCTTGCCGTTTGCGACATGCTCGATCGCGCGCCCGGCAAGACCATGGCTGATCTCCGCGACGCGCTACCGAAAACCTGGGGCTCACCGACCATGTCGCCACACTGCGGCGACGAAGTGAAGTACGGCGTCGTCGATCGCGTCATCGCCCACTATCAGCGCCAGTTTGAGACCGGTGCCCGCGTTGCCGGCCAAAAGATCCGTGAACTCATCACCGTCAACGGCGTCCGCGTCGTCTTGGAGGATGGCACCTGGGGTTTGATCCGCGCCTCATCGAACAAGCCAGAATTGGTCGTCGTTGTGGAAAGTCCAACAGCGGAGGCCAACATGAAGGCGATCTTCAAGGACCTCGACCAGCAGCTCGCCCGCTTCCCCGAAGTCGGCGAATACAATCAAAAGATCGCGGTGTGAGGCCCTCGCCTAAGCCAGCAGCGTCCAAAGAAAGCGCGCGACAACGCAGGCGAGGAAAATCGCAAACGCCAGTTCGAGCTTGCGTTTGGAAATGCCGTGTGCGGTCTTGACGCCGTAGGGCGCTGCAAAAACACTGAACGGCGCGATCAACAGCGCGCCCATACTGACGTAGCCGAGCGAGTACGGCGGCAATCCGGCTTCACCCCATCCCGATAAAATAAAACCGATGATCCCTGGCACGGCGATCACCGGGCCGATGCCCGTCGCCGTCGCGACTGATTGCAACAGCGAGCGTCCGTGCAGCGTCAGCAGCGGCACCGTGAAGGTTGCGCCGCCAATTCCCATCAGCGTTGAGATCACGCCGATGACAAACGCTGCGGCTTCGAGCCATGGCGGACGCGGCAGCTGACCGGCGAGCCGCCAGTCGTCGCGCCCGAGCGCCATTTTCAAAGCCAACAGCAACCCAAACACCACCCACACCCAGCGCAGGGCTTCGCTGCTGGCATCCTTCGCAATGAAAATTCCAAGGGCGACGCCAAGAAAAATCCACGGCGCCATGCGTTTGACGACACTCAAGTCGACAGCACCGCGCGCCCGGTGGGCCGCAAACGATCGCAGAACCGTCGGGGCGATCACGGCAAGGGTGGTGCCGAGCGTGATGTGCATGCGCACGTTGTCTGGCACGCCCGCGAGCCCGAACGTCTCATAAAGAACGGGCACGAGAATGCCGCCGCCGCCGATGCCGAGTAGGCCCGAAAGAAATCCGGCGACCAGCCCCGCGACGGCGAGCAAGGCAATGAGAAGGACGAGGCCCTCTCCCGACAGCGCCAGATGCATGGCCTCTCCCCTTACGCCGCGCCGAGGGCTGGAACGAACCGCGTTTCGCCGTCTGCGATGGCCAGGGCCTCGAGAAGCACGCTGGCATCGGCGGCGCGGTGTTGCGCGTTTTCGCTGAGGAAGCGGCGGAATGTCTTGCCGCGCGGCTGTCCGTGGTAGAGGCCGAGGACGTGCCGCGTGATGTTGGACAGCCGCCCGCCAGCCGCAACGTGGCGCTCAACGTAGGGCAATAATCCACGAAGTGCGTCGCCGCGGGACGGGAGGTGCGCACATTGGTCAAAGTAGCGGCGGTCCACATCGGCCAGGATCGCCGGGTTCTGATACGCGGCGCGGCCGAGCATCACCCCGTCGACATGCTGAAGATGCTGCGCCGACGCGTCCAGCGTTGCGATGCCGCCGTTGATGACGACTTCAAGCTCGGGACGCGCGGCCTTGAGACGATAGACGCGCTCATAGTCGAGCGGTGGGATCTCGCGGTTCTCCTTCGGTGACAGACCCTTGAGCCAGGCCATACGGGCGTGGACGATGAAGGTTGTGCATCCCGCCTGCGCCACGCGATCGATGAAACGCTGGAAGTCGTCTTCTGCGTCTTGGTCATCGATACCGATGCGGCACTTGATGGTGACGGGAATGGCGACGCGCAGCCGCATCGCCGCGACGCACTCCGCGACGAGATCCGGTTCGGCCATCAAGCAGGCGCCGAAGCGGCCCTCTTGCACGCGGTTCGACGGGCAGCCGACGTTGAGATTGATTTCGTCGTAGCCGAACTCTTCGCCAATGCGCGCGGCGTCCGCGAGCTTCCTTGGGTCGGAGCCGCCGAGCTGTAGCGCGATAGGGTGCTCCACGCTAGAGAAGCCGAGCAGGCGCTGGCGATCCCCGTGCAAAATCGCATCCGCCGTTACCATTTCCGTGTACAGCAACGCATGGCGGGTCAGCTGGCGGTGAAACACCCGGCAATGCCGGTCGCTCCAATCCATCATGGGTGCAACGCAAAATTTGCGGTTTAAAGGTTTCATATTTCCGTATTTTTCTGTCTCCACCGGCCCCATGCCTTATCGGATGCATTCGGAAAAGCAAGCTTGCGGAATTTGCTAGCGTGCCTAAGCACTGCGCAGCAAGTTACTCCTTGGCGTTTCTCTCGATTCATAAATAAATCCGTTTACGGACATCCTGTCAGCCATATGCACGCAGCGCACACCCCTGGCCGGGCGGTTGGCGCCAGATATTTAATCCATATATCATTAATAGGCGCGACCATTGCTGATGACCCCGCATGAGCCAGCCTTCCCCTCGCCATCACACACAATCGCGATACGATCATTGTCGATGGCAAACTTGAGCAGGACTACCGGTTCCTGATCTACCGTTTCAAAGGCCAGGATGGGTAGATCGTCGCCTGCATGTATCTCGACGATCCTTGGACGATCTCTATTACCGCGCCCACGGATGGCGCGTTCATTGATGCTGAGGTGCTGGCCTACTTCAAAAAGAGATTTAATTTGGTCCGTCAGCTCGGTGGGCCAAATGAATGTACAGAGATTTGGTCAAAAGCCGTTCGTTGGGTCACCCGGCGCATTCGCCCGGCGGGCTCTTCACGCTGCGACCCAAGCCGTATGCTCCGGACGCTTCCCCGGTTGCGTCCTCAATAGACTTGGAAACAATGTTCGTGGCCTATTTCGATCCACGATATTGCACCTGGGCAGCGTCATCGGAGCGTCGCTCAGCGTGATTGTGATCGCATCGCTACTGCGCGCATCATTTTTCCCATTGCAGGCTATGACAGCCGCGCCCAACGCCGCCCGGCCGAGGATGAAGCTGGCGTCGCCAAGGAGCACGACGGCACGATGGCATTGACGGGCGGGCGCCGCATCGCCGGCATTGACCGTCACGTTCTGATGGACTAGGCCCGCGCACTGTCAATTGTGCTTGCGGCAGCCCGCACACCAGCAGCCCTTTGGAACTAAGATGGCCCAACTGAGCGATGATTGCTTTGCCTTCGGCGGCGCCCTAATGACGGTGGCGGAAGCGGAAGCCGTCATCGCGGCGCGCGTTCACGCTGTTGCCGGGCTCGAACACATCTGCCTCAAAGCGGCGCGCGGACGCGTGCTCGCCGCCGATGTCTTGGCGCCTGTCGATCTGCCGCCGTTCGATAACTCCGCGGTCGACGGCTACGCCGTGCGCCACGCCGATCTCGCGCGCGAAGGGACAACCCGCGCTGCGGTTGTCAATCGCGTGCAAGCTGGTGCCTCGATATCCCGAGCCGCGAGTGCGGGTGAAGCCAGTCGCATTTTCACCGGCGCGCCAATGCCAGAAGGCGCCGATACGGTGTTCATGCAGGAAGACTGTACGGCGGACGGCACGTTCGTGATGCTGCCCGCTGGACTGAAGCAGGGGGCCAATCGCCGCCAACAGGGCGAGGACGTTAAAATTGGAACTGCCGTTCTGCATGCGGGACTGCGAATGGGACCGCAACACATCGCCATGGCCGCAGCCGTGGGATTGACACACCTACCCGTGCACCGCCGCGTTCGCCTGGCGCTGTTCTCGACCGGTAACGAGATTGCCGAGCCGGGACAGCCGCTGAGGGTTGCGGCGATCTACGACGCCAACCGGCCATTACTCGCGGCTATGGCCGAAACGCTCGGTACTGAGGTCACCGATCTCGGCATCCTCCCCGACGATGTTGCGGCGTTGACGTCGGCACTTTCGGCTGCCGCAGCGGACCACGATCTCGTGCTGACGAGCGGCGGCGTATCGACAGGCGACGCGGACTACGTCCGCACCGCCATCGAAGCCATCGGCACGCTCGTTTTCTGGCGCGTCGCCATCAAACCCGGCAGGCCAGTGGCGCTCGGCGTTTTGCGCGGCCGGACACCTGACAAGCAGGCAGCATTTGCGGGTCTTCCTGGCAACCCCGTCGCAGCCTTCGTAACCTTCGCGCGCATCGTCCGGCCGCTGCTGCTGCGCCTCGCAGGTGCACGGCTCGAGCCGCTCGTCGCCATGCCCGTCACTGCGGATTTCTCGTATCGCAAGAAGGCGGGGCGGCGCGAATACGTGCGCGTCTCCTTGAAGCCTGCGGCAGACGGCACACTGACGGCGGTGAAATACCGGCAGGACGGCGCCGGCATAATCAGCTCGCTGACCGGGACTGATGGCCTGGTTGAGTTGCCGGAGGACGTGACGGATATCGCGCCCGGAACGGCGGTCGGCTTCTTGTCCTATACTGCGATCATGGGTTGCGTGTAGCGATCGATACGGAGATCAGCCGCCGCCACGCTGAAACGTGAACTCGAACGCCTTCAAGAAAGTATACCGCTCCTCGGCTGTCGTGGACCTGAACATGAGCCGGACCTTAGCGCGCGGAAGCTCCAACAGCCCGCCGAGACGCACGCCCGCAACCGGTTCAAAGGTCACAGTCACAGTTCCCTCGCCGGTGCTGAACTCGTATCCGCAGGCCGCGCTAGGCCGGGGTTCCCCAAGCTTCGCCAGCGTTTGCTGAAACTCGCGTTCGGTCAGCGACATAAGTTTTTCAATCGTCTCAGGCGTGCTGGCGGCCACCGGCGTCATCCTCCTGCAACGGGTGGCCACACGGCAAGGGCGTCGCCTGGACTTAGGCGCACGCCGCCGCGAACGGCCGGCGGCTGAAAGACGCCATTCAAGAGCACGAGGTGACAGGCCTGCGGCGGAACGTTGTGATGGTCGAGCAGCTCGCGGATCGTTGTACCATCGTCGACTTGGACGTCGGCTTGATTGCGCTGCGCCCCGTCGGGCAAATAAATGCCGAGGGACGCAAAAAGCTTCAACGTCACCTGCATGCAGCGAGTGGCCCTATGTTCAGTTGCCGGCCGCAAAATGCGCCGGAGACTGCGATGGCGGGTTGACCTTGGGCCCTGTGGGACCCGTGACCGGGGCGCCATGCGCCACCGCAATATAGGCCTCGCGCAGGCGCTCTGGCGAGACCATCAAACGGTCGCGCCAGACGCCGAGCTTGAAGCCTGTCTGGATCAAGCCGCGCAGCATGCCGACGTGGTCTGTCATGCCGACGCACTGGGCGCCGACCATCTTGTCGCCGAGGAACTCAAGTTTGAGATATTTGAAATTCTGTTCGTCGATGACTTTTGAGGTCGTGCCGCCGGGCGCGCCTTGCCACAGCCCGAACGACGACGAGATGAGCCCCATGGTGTCGAGCACGTTCATGTTGAGTGAGCCGCGGTGGGGTGTCTTGACGCCCGCCATATTAAGGGCCGCGAGACGGCCATGCTCGACGGCGACCGGCTGGATCGCCAGCATGTCGGGTTTGCCCGTCGAAAGATCAATGCCTTCGCAACAGTCTCCGGCGGCGTAAATGCCCGGCACCGATGTTTCGAGATACTGGTTCACGGTGACGCCGACGTTAGTCTTGACGCCGGTGTTGGCGAGCAACCCGGTGTTGGAGCGGACGCCCGCGGCCAGAACCACGAGCTGCGCTGGAATGAATTCACCGTTCGACATCCCAACCGATAACTTCGAGGCGCCGACGCCACTGCCGGGCCAGATTTTCTCGACCTTGGTGTTGACCAGAACGCGAACGCCCTGCTTCTGGCACCAGCGCCCGAGCATACCGCCTGCGGTCTCGTCCATCATGCGCGCAACCATGCGCGGCGCGATTTCAACGACGGTGATATCGCAGCCGATTTTATGCAGGGCCTCAAGGACGATCGAGCCGATGAACCCGGCGCCAACGAGCACGACAGGCGCGCCTTTATTGACCACAGCGGTGATGGCGCGCGCATCTTCAAGCGTCCAGCACGTATGCACGCCGGGAAGGTCAGCCCCTTCGACGCGCGGAATGATCGGCGTCGCTCCTGTCGCAATCAGCAGGCGGTCGTAGGGGATCTGCTCGATATCCGTCGTCACGACCTTGCGGCCCACAACATCGATACCAGCAACTTTAGCCATCTTATAGCCGATTTTAAGCTGGTCGTAGTGGCCAGCCGTTTGTCTGAGATAGGTTCCCTGTTCGGCGATATCGCCGTGCAGCAGGTAAGGAATCGCCATGCGCGAGTACGGCGGCTCGGGCTCGCCGCCAAGCATCAGAATGTTGCCAGACTTGTCGACGCTGCGCACGGTTTCGGCTGCCGTCACGCCAGCCGGTCCCGCGCCGATGATCACGTAATTCATTCGCCGTCCCTTCCGTCCTCAAAGTCCCCACGCAGGCCGGGGTTGGTGCGGTTACCGAAAAAAAACCGGCGCAGATGGTTTTTTCTGCCGCCGGTCGCCAACATCATGGCGTGAGCGAATGGCCCACGTTCGAAGCGTCTAGAGCGAAAGCCGCGACAGCGTATCGTTGGTGGGCACACCCTCGGTGGTCCAGCCGCGCAGCTGGTAATACTCGGGCAGCATCTTGGCGAGGCCGTTGACGAGACCTTTGGCGGGACCGGTCTGGGCGGCTTCGTTGAGGAGGCGCGGCGGCAGGTTGTCGTCCTTGGCCGTGAACCCGGCGCGATTGTTGAAAATGCGCTCCATGTTCCAAATGCGCTCGCCGACTTCCATCATATATTCCGGCGTCCAGGTGCCTTCGCAGGCTGCGTCCACTTGCGGCGCGATGTCGTTCAGCGTCCAAGCGAAGGTCGTGAACACGCACAGGCCGGAACTGTCGACCGCAGCCGTTGCGTCTTGGAACGCCTTGACAAGCGCTGGCTTGCCGTCCGTCGTCAGCGGGTCGGTTTTCTCAGGGATGCCGAGAATTTCCGACGACACAGTGTAGGAGCGAAGGTGGCAGGCGCCGCGATTCGACGTCGCGTACGTCAGCCCCATGCCCTGAATGCCGCGCGAGTCATAGGCCGGGAACTCCTGGCCCTTGACAGACATCGAGAGGTCGGGGCGGCCGTACTTCGTACACAGACGCAGCGACCCAAGGCCAAGCTCCTTGCCGAAACCTTCGGCTTTGCCGGTCAGTTCCACGCACTTAACCAGAGCTTCCGCCGAACCGAACTTGAGGTCGATGCCACCGGTCTGTTCCTGCGTGATCAGACCTAGTTCGTAGAGTTCCATCGCCGCCGACACGGTTGCGCCAAACGAGATCGGGTCCATACCCTGCTCGTTGCAGATGAAGTTCACATACGTCAGGGCTTCGAGATCGTTGATGCCGGTGTTGGACCCGAGCGCCCAGGCCGCTTCGTACTCGAGGCCGCCAGACGCATGCCAGTACTCAGGCTTATTCTTGATGGTGAAGTGGGTCTCGTCGATCTTCGAAATGCGCCCGCAGGCTATGGTGCAGCCGAAACAGGCTTGGTTGGTGAGAAGGTTCTTTTGGCCATCCGATTTGCGCGGCGTTGCCATGGCTTCCGCAGAAATGTCGTGGGCGCCGTCAAACTGAACCTCGCGGTGGTTGCGCGTCGGCATGGCTCCGGCTTCGTTGATGACGTTCATCAACACCTGCGTACCGAATGCCGGCAGACCCTGACCGGTCACGGCGTTGGCTTGCAGCACTTTCTTGCCGGCGGCCGTTGCGGCCATGAAGGCTTTGCCGTCCTTGACCTTGACGCCACCCGTGCCGCGCACGGCAACGGCCTTAACGTTCTTCGATCCAAGCACTGCGCCGACGCCCGAGCGCCCAGCAGCACGATGCAAATCGTTGACGATCGCGGCGTAGAGCACCTGCTTCTCTCCGGCAACGCCGATGGCGGCGATGTGCATCATCGGGTCTTGATGCTTGGACTTGATCCAGGCGTCGGTGTGCCAGACGCTGGTGCCCCAGATGGGGTCTGCGTCAAGCAATTCGCATTTGTCGTCGATGATGGAAATATAAACTGGCTTCGGGCTCTTGCCCTCGAGGATGACCATATCCCAGCCGGCGAACTTGAGTTCGGCGCCAAAGTAGCCGCCCGAGTTCGAGCAGGCAATCGCATTGGTCAGCGGGCCCTTGGTGATGACCGAATAGCGCCCGCCGGTGGACGCAGCGGTCCCGGTCAGAGGACCAGTCGCAAAGATCAGTTTGTTGGCGGGGCTTAGCGGGTCGACCTTGGGGTCTACTTCCTCGATCAAATACTTCGACGCCAGACCACGCTGACCGAGATACTTTTTCGCCCAGTCCATATTCAATGGCTCGGATTTCACAGAGCCTGTGGTCAGATTAATCCGGAGGATCTTGCGTGTCCATGACATGGGTCGTCTCCTAAGAATTTCGCGGTGCGCCTCATGGGATCAGTCCGTATCGTACTTGGCCGTGACGTTATCTGGACTGGAAAGGCGTTGCAGAGCTGCGTTTCAGATGCTGCCGGTGAGCCTCAATGCTTCACCGCCGGTGCGTTGGGGCCGGAGTGTTCCGCCGAGGCCCCGGCCTTAGCGGCCCAGAGCTTCATCTTGTCGAAACCGGTCTGTTCGATGTCTTGATAGGTGATGGCACCCGTCGGGCAAGCGTCCGAGCAGGCTGGAGAGCCCTGGCAAAGGTCGCACTTGATCACCTTGCCGCTGGAAGCATTATAGTTGATCGTGCCGAACGGGCAGGCGATGGTGCAGACCTTGCACCCGACGCAGAGGTTCTCATGGACGATCTTGACCCCAGAGGTAGCGTCCGTGGTGATGGCATTGACCGGGCACGCCTGCTGGCACCAGGCTTCGGCGCACTGCGTGCACGTATAGGGAACCATCTGCCCCAATTCGTGGAAGTCGAAGACCCTGATACGCGACTTTGCGACGTTGAACTCGCCTTCGTTCTCAAGAGAACAGGCCATCTCGCACTGCTTGCAACCGGTGCACTTTCCAGGATCGATAACCAAAGCCTTGAGCATTCTATACTTCCTCTGGAAACAATTGGCGTGCGTATTACTTCGCATCTTTGCTGCGCCAGAATAGTCGGCAAGCCGATGCGGTGCAAACCCGTTCCAAAGTTCAATAGCGGATGCGAAGTTATAAAAAAATGGCCTGTGCGTTATGATAATTAGAACATATCGAAAATGAACGATGTGAGCGAAGCTGTGATGACGGCATTGCATCTTGTCAGGGCAGGCGACCCGGCATTGCTTGAGATCGTCGTGCTGTCGTTGCGAGTCAGCCTAACGGCCGTCCTGCTCGCAGCACTTATAGGGTTGCCGCTTGGCGCCACGCTGGCCGTCGCACGCTTCCGCGGCCGCCGCGCCATCATCGTTCTCATCAATACACTCATGGGCCTGCCGCCGGTTGTCGTTGGGCTGCTCGTCTATGTGCTCGTCTCAAACTCCGGCCCACTCGGCGTTTGGCAACTTCTCTATACGCCGGCCGCAATGATCGCCGCGCAAACGATCCTCATAACGCCGATCATCACGGCACTCGTCCGCCAGACAATCAAGGATTTACATGGCGAATATGACGAGCAGTTGCGCGCCTTCGGGTTATCGACCTTCGCCAGCGTTCAGACGTTGCTGTATGAAGGCAGAGTGCGCTTGGCGACAGCCATGCTCGCAGGCTTTGGGCGGGCCATTGCGGAAGTCGGCGCCGTCATCATCGTCGGTGGCAATATCAACCACGTCACCCGCACGATGACGACCGCCATAGCACTCGAGACGTCGCGGGGTAACTTGGCCCTGGCGTTGGCACTTGGTATGATCCTCTTGACCATGGCCCTCGCCGTCAACGCGCTTGTGCTGGCGATGCGCCCCCTCGGCCAGACCGCAGGCCTGCATGGCGTGAGGCCGTAGCCGATGCAAAAGCCGGTCGAGACAATTGGCAATAACGCGCCGGCCATGGCTCAAAGTGTCTTGCCGATCGCAGCCCAGGGCCTGTGCGTGACGCGCGGCGGGCGGGCGATCCTGGATGACGTTGGCGTCAGCCTGGCGAGGGCTCCGGTAACCACCGTCCTGCTCGGGCCTAATGGTGCTGGAAAAAGCCTGTTGATCCGCGTTCTCGCAGGGTTCATGCCTGCTGATCGCGGCAGCGTAACATGGGCGGGCACGCAACCCGACCGCCGCAGAACCTGCCGCATCGGCTTCGTATTTCAAAGGCCGGTGCTTTTGCGCCGCACCGCCCTTGCCAACATCAAATATGCCCTCGCTGTCACGGGAATGCCCACCGCCGGGCGGCGTGGACGCGCCGAGCAGGCCCTCTCAAAAGCAGGGTTGGGCCACATCGCTGATCAGCCCGCACGGGCTCTGTCAGCTGGAGAGCAGCAGCGCCTGGCACTCGCGCGCGCCATCGCCTGCGAGCCGGAAGTCCTCATACTCGATGAACCGACAGCGAACCTTGATCCAGCTTCGACAGCCGCCATCGAGCGGCTACTGACAGACATTCGCAGCGCCGGCACACCCGTTCTCTTTATCACCCATGATCTTGGTCAAGCCCGCCGCCTTGCCGACGCTGTCGTGTTCATGCACCGCGGCCATATTCTCGAACGCGGCCCTGCCCAGGCATTTTTCAAAGCACCCTGCACGAATGAGGCGCGCGCCTACCTCGCAGGCGAGATCGTGCTCTAATTTTGCCCGGCTTTCGCGCCGCTCGAACGTGCTGGCGTAGATTTTCGCGCTGATGGCTTGGGCTTCGCCTCGGGTTCTAACGCCGGCGGCTGGTGCGTCAATGCTTTTCCGGGCGGCAGCAGCACAGCGTCGATGAACTGAAGATGCGGGGCCGAGGTCTTCTTAGCATTGGACACGATGGCGTTGCAGTGGATAAGCAGAAGCTTGCCGAAGTCGGTCAGGACCGCGCCGCCGCCGCTCTTGCCGCCCGTCTGCGAGGCCACGACCGGATCCTTGAAGGCGTGATTGAGTTGATCGATCAATGACCACGCCTGCCGGTAGGACATATTCAAGGCGCGGCCTGCTGCCGATATCGAACCGAGCTCAGCGATTTTCTGCATCAGCAGCAGCTTGCCAGGGCCAAGCCGGCCATAGGCTCCAAGATCGATGCGAACGATGAGATCAGCCATGGGTCGGACTTCGGTCTTCGGGCTTCAAGGGCGACGCGGATTTCAAACCGGAATTGCGCCAATAAGGACACAACGTGGCGTCCCCCGCTAGAGCATTTTCCGGCGAAGTGGGCACCGGTTCGTCGCAGAAAATGCGACAAAACAAGAGACTGGAGCGCCGATCCGATTCCATCGGATAGCAAAGCGCTCTAGCTCTCCGGCGGTCAAAACGTTATACCGGCGTGATTATAGCGCTTTGTGTGCTTCCGCGCGCCGGGGCGCCAAGTTGAGTGAAATTATTTCCAAGCGCCACGAAGGTTGCTGCCATGCTGAAGACTATCCTGCTGGGATTAGCACTTGCGGCTCTGCCTTTCGCCGCGCCTATGGCCGCCGCGGAACCGCCCTTTATCACCGTGCAATCGACGACTTCGACGGAGAACTCGGGGCTCTTCGCGTATCTCTTGCCGCTGTTCACAGCTAAGACCGGCATTGACGTGCGCGTGGTCGCCGTCGGCACGGGGCAAGCCCTCAAAAACGGCCAAAACGGCGACGGCGATGTGCTCTTCGTCCATGCTAAAGCCGACGAAGAAACATTCGTGGCTGACGGTTTCGGCGTCAAGCGTCACGACGTCATGTACAACGATTTCGTCGTGATCGGCCCGGCGTCTGATCCAGCCAAAATCACGGGCGGCAATGATGCGGCAATCGCGTTCAAAGCGATCGCTGACGCCAAGGCCGCGTTCGTCTCGCGTGGCGATGACAGCGGCACACACAAAGCCGAACTCAAGATCTGGAAAGTCGCCGGTATCGATGTCAAGGCGCAGTCCGGGACGTGGTATCGCGAAGCCGGGCAAGGCATGGGCGCGACCCTCAACATGGCGGCGGCGCTTCCGGCCTATGGTCTTTCCGACCGCGCGACATGGTCCGCGTTCAAGAACCGGGCCGGTCTCGCTATCGCAGTTGAAGGCGATACGCGGCTGCGCAATCCTTACGGCGTTATCCTCGTCAATCCGGCGAAGCACACAAGGGTAAAAGCCAAGGAAGGCCAGCAGTTCATCGACTGGCTGATATCTGACGAAGGCCAGCAGGCCATCGACGCCTTCAAGATCAACGGCGAGCAGCAGTTTTTTCCGTCAGCCGCGAAGTAGACGTAACTGGGGCCGCGATCGCGTGTGCGCGCTCACGATTTGGCCTCGCGATCAAGCAAAATGCGTTTGCGCGCGACGCCCCAACGATAACCCGACAGAGCGCCATCAGTCCTGACCACGCGGTGGCACGGGATCGCCACGGCAACCGGATTGCCCGCGCACGCTTGCGCGACAGCCCGCACGGCTTTCGGCTTGCCGATGCGCTTGGCTATATCGCTGTAGCTCGCGGTCGAACCGGCGGGAATAGTGCGCAGCGCTTGCCAAACCTTGTACTGAAATGCGGTGCCGCGCACATCAAGCGGCAGATCCAGCCGGTCGCTGGGCCTTTCAACGAACCCGATCACCTTGGCTGCGAGTTTTTCAAACGTCCGGTCGGCGCCGATCAGGTGGGCCTTGGGAAACCGGTCCTGCAGATCGCGGAGGAGCGTTTCGGGATTATCCCCCATCAAAATAGCGCACACGCCCTTCGCGGTTGCAGCGACCAGGATCGAACCAAGCGAGCACTCGGCAATCGCAAACTTTACGTTCGAATTGGCTCCACCGGTGCGGAAGTCCGTTGCCGGCATGCCAAGAAACTCGGAGGCGTTGGCGTAGAAGCGTCCGTTGGAATTATATCCAGAGTCGTGGATGGCTTCGGTCACGGTCGTGCTCCTCGATAAATTTTCGCGCACCCGCTTGTGGCGATGCGCCACCGCATAGGCTTTCGGTGTGACCCCGGCGATAGCTTTGAAGATGCGGTGGAAGTGGAACGGACTGATGCCGGCCACTGCCGCGAGGTGAGCGAGCTTTGGTGCGTCTTGCGCCGTTTCGATGAGCCGGCAGGCCTCGGTGACTTTCACTGCATACTGTGACCGCAACGAATGTTGATCGGGCTTGCAGCGCTTGCAGGGCCTGAAGCCTGCAACCTGAGCCGCAGCACAGGTCGTGTGAAAACTCACATTGCGGCGCTTGGCGAGACGCGATGGGCACGACGGCCGGCAATAGACGCCTGTTGTCGCCACGGAATAATAGAACTGGCCATCGTAGCTGCTGTTGCGCGTGACCACTGCGGCCCAGCGGGAGTCATCGCCCGTGGCTGCCGGTTGCTCAGGCCTTTTTTTTTGACGACGAGTCATGATGACGCAGCCAGCTCAATCTCGAAATTCCATTGAAGGTTTACCCGACAGACCAGGCACCTGCACTCCGATCCTTGCTTTCAAACAAATTTTGCATGGATTGGGCCAGCTCTGCTCAAATACGTGGCGCGGTTGATGCTGCACACGCGCCGATGCGATGACCAGCCTGCGTTTCCGTCATGGTCATGGTCTTGCCGTCCATTTTCAAGGCGCCTGAGAGCCCTCGGCGTGATCATTCAAGTCGACCGGCGCCGCCGGGACCAGCTTGCGGTCGCCCCACTCGACCCATCCATCCGTACCTTCGGGAAACCAGAACAGGGCCGCGTAGCCGTAGCCAGCGGCGCGTTGCACGGCGTTCCAGGCCATCCAGCAATCTGATTGGCAAAAGACGATCATGGGCCGGGACGTGTTACCGCCGCTAAGATTTGCAAGTTGTGTTTTGAAATAGCCGTCGAGCTCCGGCGCGATCGTGCCGCGGCCGACATCGGGCAGCCAGGTTGCGCCTGGAATGGTTTGATGCGGACGCGACAGACGCCAGGCGCCCGTTTCAGGATCAGGGCCCGCACCCTCAGCCGGCATGACATCGACGAGAACCGCACCGGCCTTGATCAGCGCGTCAACTCTTTCGAGATCGATGCGCGTGCCGCCCGGAACCGTATCGGGGACAGCCGCGCGATAGTGGGCAATGCGATAGCCTGTGATTTTGTCGAACGTTTCTTCGGCGTCCCCAGCTGACGCACTCAGTGTGATGGCGATGGCAATCGCGAATGCGGCACTGAGCGACAGAAGACGTCCTGCGAGGTTGAGCATCATCGCCGAACGTATCCGCAAGCGCTGGTGAGCGCTACTGCACAGGTCTTATTGCGGCGCCCCAAGGATAACGGCCAACCTTGACCGACTTGAGCGGCCTCAAGGCCTTCACGTCGATGACGGTGACGTCGTTGGAAACTCCGTTCGTCGTAAACAGCTGATCTTCTTTGGGTGACAGCACCAGATGCAGATTTTACCTGATGCGTCTTTGTAGGCGGTGTGCGGGCTCCCTCCCACGTTGCTTCCGAGGGGCTTCGCTGTGCGGGCATCGAAGCCCGGGTCATGCGTCATCATGTTTTTACCTGTATGTTAGCGCGCCTCCGGCCCAATGCCAGCGACGCCCCGATTGCGATGCCGGAAGCAACGCGCCATGCCAATATAGCTTTGTTTTACAATGGGATATGCCAGGAACAGTCGGGCAGCGCCGGGAAGCAAATTTATTTTGTGATAGTAAAGGCGCAGCGTTCAGGGAACCTCAACACCGCGATCATTGTAATACGAATTATAAAACAACAGAATCACAAAAAAACAATATTTATCATTGATATATCTACATAAAACACAAATTAGACGCATAATTACAAATACCGTATCTACTTAACAACAAATTAACTTTTCTAAAGCATTGTAAATACTTACATATTTATAACAATTACATCATTGTTGCCACTACATTACGTTTCTGGCATATCACGTACTCATTCATAGCAACAAGGAGCATAAATTGTCGCCCGAGCAAGACATGGACCCCGAACTCGCCGCGATGCACAGCGTCCTGAGGACCATGCAGGGGCTGAATGATCCCGGCTCGCAGCAACGTGTGATCGACTGGGTGGTTGTTCGTCTGGGCTTATCTGGGCCGACCAAGCCAGTCAGGGGAGCGCTGGCCCAGATGGACAGCATCCCGGAATTCGAGAGCACCAGTGCAACCCCGCTGCGCGAAGGAACTATCAATACAGTCGTTGGCAAGACCGGTGCAAACTCGTGTCGAACGCTGCTTATCGCTGCAGCGGCGTATCTCGCTCTATATCGCGGAAAAGAGAAATTCAGCCGTGATGAGCTCGTCTCGTGCGCGAAGGAAGCCCGCCTTTGGAAGTCCGACTACGGTGTCCAGACGTCCCTAAATATTTCGCGCATGTGCGACGCAGGTGAATTGATTGAGAAGGCGAAGGACATTTACGACCTAGCGCCAAAAAAGATGGCTGAGCTTGAGGCGAAGCTCGCAGAATAGCGGAGGCGCAATGGCACTTAAGGACCTGACAACTTCCAAATCATCGATGGCTGAAGAAGTCATCGAAGAAATCATCTCTGACTACGTCCGATATGATCCGGAGGAAATGACCGTAGAGTTCACTCATGAGTCCGGCAGCCTCTCAAGCAAGGCAAAATTGCTGATCTACCTCGTGGCTCTTCAAGGATGGCCTTTCGTTGTAGACGACGTGGTCGCCACAGATGCGAAGCCAGCCGAGATCGAAGAAAGTACGGGCATTCGCGGTGGCACGCTGCGTCCTATGCTCAAAGAGCTAAAGGATCGAAATATCATCGCCGAGAAGTGTGGTCGGTATTCGGTACGCGCAATTGCGCTCCGCACTATCAAGGCCGAACTCGATGGCGCTCCGGCGACGACCCAGGCCCGCAGAAATAAAAGCAGATCAAAGCGCACTGAGGATCAGCAGGATGCGTCTGAACAAACAGCGGCGAGCGGTGAGACGGCTAAAAAGGCAAAGCGAACGTCCAGTTCAAAGAATCTTTCCGAGCGCTTCAACGCCTGGTTTGAAGAAGGATTTTTCGACAAGCCAAAGACGTTGGCAGACGTACAAAAACAGTTCCACAAAGAAGCTCTTATCGTACCGCAAACAACCATCCCATCGTACCTACTCAAAGCCATCCGCGCGAAGGAGCTTGAGCGCGAC
>JANNEP010000010.1:0-9688 GCA_031378895.1 Hyphomicrobium sp. | reverse complement strand
GACCGATAAACTCCTCCATATTTGGGTAGAGTCCGTAACCTCCAGAGAGGAGACGGACGATGCGTAAGAGCAGGTTTACGGAAGAGCAGATCATCGCGGTCCTGGGCGAGCAGGAAGGCGGGCGGCCAACAGCCGAGGTCTGCCGCAAGCACGGCATCAGCGGAGCCACATTTTACAAGTGGAAGTCGAAGTTCGGCGGCATGGACGTGTCGGATGCCAAGCGGTTGCGGGCGCTGGAAGATGAGAACGGCAAGCTCAAGAAGCTGCTCGCCGAGACGATGCTGGACAACGCGATCCTGAAGGACATCAACAGCCGAAAGTGGTGACGCCCGCCGTCAAACGACAGGCCGTGGCCCACGCGTGCGCGGCGCACGATGTGAGCGAGCGGCGGGCATGTCAGGCACTTTCGATTGATCGTTCGATGGTTCGATATCGCCACCTGCGGGGTGATGATGACGCCGTCCGGCTGCGCATCCGTGAGCTGGCACAGATACGGCGCCGGTTCGGCTACCGGCGATTACATTTCCTGTTGAAGAAGGAGGGCTTGGCGATGAACCAGAAGCGGTTCCGGCGTCTGTATCGTGAGGAAGGCCTTCAGGTTCGCAAGCGCAACGGCCGCAAACGGGCCCTCGGCGTGCGGGCGCCCCTGACATTGCCGGCGCGACCGAACGAACGTTGGAGCCTGGATTTTGTATCGGACAGCTTCACCGACGGGCGCCGGTTCCGCATTCTCGCGGTTGTCGACGATTGCACGCGGGAATGTCTGGTGCTGGTTGCCGACACGTCGCTGTCAGGAGCCCGCGTTGCTCGTGAACTCGATGCAGCCATCGCCCGGCGCAAGGCCAAGCCGCGGACGTGCGTGTCGGACAACGGCACCGAACTGACCAGCATGGTGATCTTGAAATGGAGCAGCGCAAGCGGCGTCAACTGGCACTAACCGCCCGATCTGGGAGGGCCGTTATGGGAGTGAGCGGCGCGGACTGTCAAGCGACCCCGTGACGCTCCCGTTGCTCTAGGCGTGACGCCGGATCAAAAAACGGTACGTGCCCATGGCCTCGCCGCTCTCGAGCAAGACGTTGCCGGACGCCCGGCAGAACGCTTCGAAATCCTTGGGCGCGGCGGGGTCGGTCGCAACGACCTCAAGCGTTGCTCCGGGAAGCATCTCGGTCAGCGTCTTCTTGGCTTTGAGAATGGGTATGGGGCAGGTGAGGCCCGTCGTATCGAGGCTGCGGTCGGCCATGGGCGTCATTGAGGTCCGGGGTTGGGCGTTGAGACAGCACCCCTTTAGTCGATATCAGACGGCGGCTCAACAAGGTCCGGTAGCACACGCGGCGTGCGTTAGGAAATGGCATGCGGGCCTTGCGCTCAGGGCCTCCGAAATGCGACGTTTCAGCGGGGTCGATTGCGATTCCGGCGTGAAGGTGATGCTGGAACCAGTTTTGTTGCGCGCCGGGGAGGCAGGGAATTGAAGTCCGAGGAGTCGCAGCGCTCGAACTTGCCGACTTTTGGATTGAACAAACTGGGCCTCATCGGGCTCAAGGCCCCGGTCCTGTCGGCGATTGTTGTCCTGGTGGCCACGGCAGCCGCCGCGCTCGGTCTGCAGCGCCTCAAGGTCGATGACAGCCTGTCCGAGTTATTCCGCACCAACACGCCCGAGTTCCGCACCTACGAAGAGATCGACCGGCGGTTTCCGTCGAGCGAGTACGACGTGCTTGTCGTGGTTGAAGGCAAGACGCTGCTGACGCGCGAGGGGCTCACCGCCTTTGCCGGTGCGGCCAGCGAATTGCAACTCGCCGACGGCGTGTCGGGGCTGGTGTCGATGCTGTCGGCGCGCGCCAAGCCGGATGCGACGGGGTACGCGGCGCCGATCGTGCCGGAGGACCTGCCTTCGGGCGCAGGCTTTGCGGCCTTGACCGAGGCGCTAAAATCCAACGACATCGTCAAGGGCAAGTTTCTCTCCGATGACGGCGAGCTGGCTTTGATCGTGCTCTCGCTCGACAGAGGCGTCGTGGCGGAACAGTCGGCCCGCAGCGTCATCGGCGCCATCAAGGAGGCGGCTGAAAAGGAGCTGAGCCCGGCCGGGTTGTCCGTGAAGCTCGCCGGTGCGCCGGTCATGCAGCTCGAAATCCGCAATGCCGTCGAGCGCGACCAGCTCGTCTACAACGGCCTCGGCCTGCTGTTCGGCGCTATCATTGCCGCGATCTTCTTCCGCCGCTTGTCGCTGATGCTGGTCGCTGCCCTACCGCCGGTCATCGCCGTGGCGTGGTCGCTCGGCCTGCTCGGCTGGATGGATTTCAAGCTCAATCTGTTTCTCAACGTCATGACGCCACTGATCATGGTCATGGGCTTTGCCGACAGCATGCAGATGGTGTCCGCCATCCGCATTCGCCTGCGCGAAGGCGACAGCAAACTTGAGGCCGTCACATTCGCCGTCAACGTCGTCGGGCCGGCGTGCGTCCTCGCCCACGCCGCGACGCTGTTGTCGTTCACAGCGCTGCTGTTCTCTGAATCCGGCTTGATCCGCGCTTTTGGCCAAGCCGGTGCGATGTCGACGGCCATCTCGTTCATAGCCGTGATCGTCGTGCTGCCGCTACTGGCGCTGCTGTTCATCCGCAATGAAGGCAAGCTCGGCCGCGACCGCACCCCCGCCGACGGCATGATGGACAAGCTCGGCGATTTTGTCGGCGCCATCGTCGATCGCGTCGTGCGCCACCCCGTCGCCTACACGGCTCTGGGGCTCGGGCTTTTTGCACTCTTTGCGACCGCGCATCTGCACCTTGAGCCGCGCTACCGCCTCGCCGACCAGGTGCCAGACCGCGAGCAGGCACTCGACGCCTCGGGCCGCATCGACAGCAAGCTGACGGGGGCCAATCCGTTCCACGTCATGATCCGCTGGACCGACGGCACGCCGCTGTTCACCGAGGCGCCGCTCAAGGTCATCGCCGCGACACACGACGCTTTGGAGCAGGCTGCCGGGCTCGGCAACGTCTGGTCGCTCGAAAGCCTCAGCCGCTGGCTCAAGGAAAACGGCGACGATAGCATCGCGACGGTGCAGAAGTACGTTGGCATTCTGCCTGAGCATCTGGTCCGGCGCTTTATTGCCAAGGAGCAGGACGCGGTCCTTGTCACCGGGCGGCTGCCCGATATCGACGCCAGCCAGATCCTGCCGCTGGTTGAAAAGGTCGACCGGGCGCTGGACCCGGTGCGGGCGGCAAACCCAGCTTTCGAGATTTCGGTGACGGGACTGCCAGCGCTCGCCGCCCGCAATAGCCACCGCATGATCACCCAGTTGAACGAGAGCTTACCGCTGTGCGTGCTAGTGGCAGCACTTCTGCTCGGAATCGCGTTTCGCTCGCCGTTCATTGCTATCATCAGTTTGTTGCCAGGATTGTTCCCGGTCGTGACGGCGGGCGCGATGTTGTGGCTGAAGGATGGCGGCTTGGAGTTTGCGTCCGTCGTGGCGCTGCTCGTGGTGTTCGGACTCGGCGTCGACGCGCTAATCCACTTCCTCAACCGCTTACGCCTCGAAGAGAAGGCCGGCGATGCGCCGGAAGCCGCAATCCGCCGCGCCCGCGTCCTCGTCGGGCCCGCCATCATCCTGACGACGATCGTACTCGCTTTCGGTCTCGGTGTGACGGTGTTCTCCGATCTGCCCTCGCTGCGGACGTTCGGGCTCGTCTGCGGCGTCACGCTGCTGGCGTCGCTGGTTGCCGATCTCGTGTTTCTGCCAGCGACCATTCTCGCCTATCGCCGCTACATTTCACGGCGCGGATAGCCGCTCGCCCGTTGCAGCACGATGCCAGGGCGCGTTAGTGTGGTTGCATCGAGGCCAGGAGACAATCGCAGTGGCGAAGAAGCTGATCATCATCATGGCTAACACCGATCCCCGCAATGGCGAGGAGCTGGGGGCGCCGATATTTCAAGCCGCCGTCGCTGCGGCCATGTCGTACGACGTCGAGGTGATCTGCACGGCGACAGCCGCGAAACTTATGAAAAAGGGCGTCGCCGCCAAGCTCTACGTCAAGCCCGGTGACGCGCGCACCATCTACGACTTCATCAAGGACGCGCACGCGGCGGGTGTTAAATTCTTCTGCTGCTCGCCGGGACTTGACCTTTGTGAAATGCACAAGGAAGACCTGATCCCCGAATGCAACGGCGTCGTCGGTGCGGCGCATTTCATCGAAGAGATCATGACGGGTGACAGCAAGGTGCTGAGCTACTAGAGCGCTTTGCGATCCGATGGAATCGGATCGGCGCTCCAGTCTCTTGTTTTGTCGCATTTACTTCGACGAACCGGTGCCCACTTCGCCGGAAAATGCTCTAGGCCCGGCTGCGTGCGAGCTTGCTTAGCGCGGCACCGAGGTCATCGTAGTGCGAGATGACGGCGTCGGGTCCGAATGTCGCGACAGGCTCGATGCTGTATCCGAAGTTGACCGCAACGACGGGAATTCCTGCCGCCTGTGCCGTGCGGATGTCGGTCTCGCTGTCGCCGATCATGATGGCTTTCGACGCTGAACCTTGGGCGAGTGCAATGGTGCCGGTCAGGTGTCCCGGGTCCGGCTTGAACACCGGAAAGGTGTCGCGTCCCGTGATGGCGGCGAACAACGGCGATAGGCCGAGCGCATCAAGCAGCGCGCGGGCGTGGGTTTCGATTTTGTTGGTGCACACGGCGAGTTTAGCGCCGTCGTCCGCCAAGCCGCGCAAGGCCGTCACAACGCCGTCGTAGGGTTTGCTCCGCACGGCGATGTTGGCGGTGTAGTGACTGATGAAAACTTCGAAGAGACCGTAAAGCTCGTGCTGCTTCAGCGGACGCCCGTGGGCCGCTGCAGCCTTATCGATCATCACGAGCGCGCCGTGGCCGACAAAGGGCCGGATATCAGCTTCGCTGACCGCGCCAAGGTTCAAATGCTTCAAGACGTGGTTGGTTGCCGCCGCGAGATCAGGCGCGGTATCGACGAGCGTGCCGTCGAGATCAAAAACAAGGGTCCAGTCGCGCATGTCTGAGGTCATAGTTGAGCTGGCCCTGCGCGGCGAGGCGCCGCACTGTCACGGGCTAAGATTTTCAACGCCTTGAAAGGGGTGGGGGAGCGGCTTAGAGAGGTTTGAGATAGCTCGAATAGTGAGACACATGGACCAGAAAGTCACAAGGCTCAGGAAGTCGCAAGCCTACATCGACGGGGCGTGGGTCGGGTCGCAGGGTTTTGCCGTCGTTGATAAGGCGACGGGCGAGGAACTTGCCCGCGTTCCCGAGTGCAGCGCCGATGATGCCCGCGCGGCGATTGACGCGGCAGACCGGGCGCTCAGGCCGTGGGCGAAGTTGCTGGCGAAAGAGCGCTCGCGCATCCTGCGCCGCTGGTACGATCTCATTCTCGAGCATAGCGATGAGCTGGCGCTCCTATTGTCTCAGGAGCAAGGCAAGCCGCTGCCCGAGGCCAAAGGCGAAATTCTCTATGGCGCTGGCTTCGTCGAATTTTTCGCCGAGGAAGCCAAGCGCATCTATGGCGAGACGGCGCCGTCGCATAAGTCAGACGCCCGCATTTTGATCACCAAGCATCCGGTCGGCGTCGTCGCCGCGATCACGCCGTGGAATTTTCCCAATGCCATGATCACGCGCAAGGCTGCCGCTGCAATGGCGGCCGGATGCACGGTCGTCGTCAAGCCCGCCGAGGATACGCCTCTGTCAGCCTTAGCGCTCGCGGAGCTTGGCGCGCGCGCCGGTATCCCCAAGGGCGTGCTCAATGTCATCACTTGCAAAGATCCCCGCGCCGTCGGCGAAGTGCTGACCACAGATCCGCGCGTGCGCATGGTGACGTTTACGGGCTCGACGGACGTCGGCAAAATATTGATGCGCCAGGCGGCGGGCACAATCAAGCGCGTCGGCCTGGAGCTTGGCGGCAACGCGCCGTTTATCGTCTTCGATGATGCCGACATGCCGCGTGCGGTCGCGGGCGCCATGGCGTCGAAGTTCCGCAACGCCGGCCAGACCTGCGTCTGCGCCAACCGCTTGTTTGTACAGGCCGGCGTCTATGATGCGTTCGCTGACGCGCTGACGGCTGAGGTCAACAAACTCAAAGCTGGACGCGGGACTGAGCGCGGCGTGACGCAGGGGCCGCTGATCAACGCGGATGCCGTTGCCAAGGTCGAGGCGCATGTGGCGGATGCCGTGCAACTGGGTGCGAAAATCGCAACCGGTGGAAAACGCCACGCGCTGGGTGGAAACTTTTTCGAGCCGACGGTTTTGACCGGCGTCACCGGGGCCATGCTGGTGGCGCGCGAGGAGACGTTTGGCCCCGTCGCGCCGCTGTTCAAGTTTCACTCCGAGGATGAGGTGATTGCCGCCGCCAACGGCACACCCTATGGCCTCGCCTCCTACGTCTTCACCCGCGATCTCGGCCGCGCCTGGCGCATGTCGGAAGCCCTCGAGTTCGGCATCGTCGGCATTAACGAAGGCGTTACCTCGACCGAGTTCGCGCCGTTTGGCGGCATGAAGGAAAGCGGGCTTGGCCGCGAGGGCTCGCATCACGGGCTCGAAGAATTTCTTGAAATCAAATACACGCTGATGGGCGGGCTCTAAGCTGACTACGCTAGGCTGACTGGGGAAGGACGCGGGATGAGCGCCGAGGACTGGAAGCGGCTTGCGGCCGAGCACGCGATCAAGCATGTCACGGCGGGCATGAAACTCGGTCTAGGGACCGGTTCGACGGCGGCGCACTTTGTCGATCTGCTCGGCGCTAGAGTGAAAGCCGGGCTCGTTGTGATCTGTGTGCCGACGTCGGAGGCGACGCGCGTGCAGGCAGCGAGCCTCGGCATCCGGCTATCGACTTTGGACGAGACGCCGTTTCTCGATCTGACCGTCGATGGTGCCGACGAAATCGACGGCGAGCTGCGGCTCATCAAAGGCGGCGGCGGGGCATTGCTGCGCGAAAAAATCGTGGCGGTGGCGTCAGGCCGCGTCATCATCATTGCCGATTACACGAAGCGCGTCGAAACGCTGGGTAAATTTGCGCTCCCCATCGAGGTCGTGCCGTTCGGCCTTTCGGCGACGCGGACGCTTGTTTCGCGACTCGCCAGCGATTGCGGCTGCGACGGTGAGATCGTGGTGCGCTTGGATAAGGTCGGCAAGGCGTTCGTAACCGACAACGGCAACCACATTCTCGATTGTGCGTTCGGGGTCATCGACGATCCCGACGCACTTGATGACTCTTTGAAGCTCGTGCCGGGCGTGGTTGAGCACGGCTTGTTTCTCGGCATAGCCGATCTCGGCATCGTCGCCGGGCCCATGGGTGTCGAGATTCTGTCAAGCGAAGATTATGATGACGACGAGGAGGTATGATCATGAAATCTATTTTGCGGCTGGCGCTCGCGGGCTTCGCCCTTTTGTTCGCCAGCGCGCTTGCCGCGGAAGATATCAAGCCTGTGGTTGACCCTGCCCGCATCGCCGCCGCCCGCGATCTCATGGAAGTTACCGGCGTCACCAAGCAGCTCGATGGCATGATGGACGCCATGAAGCAGAGTTTCGCCAAGGGCGCAAACGCCAACGACACCGAGGCTGGAAAGAAATTGTCGGCGGAGTTCGACGGCATGATGACCCGGTTTCTCACCTACAAGGACGAGATGCTCACCGACTTTGCGGGCCTATACGCTGAAACTTTCACGGCAGACGAAATGAAAGCGGTCGCCGACTTTTATCGTTCCGGCACCGGCGCCAAGTTCATTTCACTGACGCCGGCCTTGATG
Source organism: Hyphomicrobium sp. (assembly GCA_031378895.1). Taxonomy (GTDB): domain Bacteria; phylum Pseudomonadota; class Alphaproteobacteria; order Rhizobiales; family Hyphomicrobiaceae; genus Hyphomicrobium_B. The sequence continues at coordinate 1,951 of JANNEP010000010.1, read as the reverse complement.
CAAAAAGGGGCGGTGATCGGCATGAAGTACAGCGAGAAGATCATGAAAGACATGAAACCAGCGCCGCCGCAGTGAAGGGCCGTTTCTGATCTGGATTTTGGTTACGCATGAGCGCTTACGACACCGACCTGTTCGTCATTGGTGCCGGTTCGGGCGGTGTTCGCGCTGCGCGCATCGCAGCAGGGCACGGCGCCCGCGTTGCCATCGCGGAAGAGTATCGGTTCGGCGGCACGTGCGTCATTCGCGGCTGTGTGCCAAAGAAGCTCTTAGTCTACGCCAGCCGCTTTGCCGATGAGTTCGAGGACGCGGCGGGGTTCGGGTGGAGCGTTGGCGCGCCCACGTTTGACTGGCCGGCGCTGATTGCGGCGAAAGACAAGGAAATCGCCCGGCTCGAGGGCTTGTATCGCGGCACGCTGCAGCGCGCGGGCGTTGAGATGTTCGACGAGCGGGCAACCGTCGTTGGGCCGCACGCCGTCCATCTCGGCCATTCGAACCGCACGACCACCGCCGGCAAAATTCTGATCGCGACGGGAGCAAAGCCGAACGTCGATCTCGGGCTGCCGGGTATCGAGCATGTCATCACCTCGAACGAGGCGTTTGATCTTAAAGAGCTGCCTGCCCGCATCGTGATCGCCGGCGGCGGTTATATCGCCGTCGAATTCGCCTCGATCTTCAACGGGCTGGGCTCCGAGGTCACGCTGCTCTACCGCGGTGAAAAAATCCTGCGTGGGTTTGATGAAGATTTGCGCGATGGGTTGACGGCGGCGATGATCACACGCGGTATTCGCGTGATCACAAACGACACCTTAGCTGGGATCGAGAAAGGTACTGGCGGCCTGCGCGGCGCTTTGAAGAGCGGTGGCGTTCTTGAAACCTGCCAGATCATGTTTGCCATCGGCCGGTCGCCGAACACCAGCGGCCTTGGTCTTGCGGACGCGGGTGTTGCAACCGGCATGTCAGGCGAGATCATGGTCAATGCTGGGAACCAGTCGAGCACACCCAGCATCTATGCCGTCGGCGACGTGACCAATCGCGTCAGCCTGACGCCGGTCGCCATTCGCGAGGGGCATGCGTTTGCCGACAGTGTTTTCGGACCGGCGCCGTGGATCGTTGACTACAACACCATCCCGACGGCGGTGTTCGCGACGCCGGAAATCGGCACCGTTGGGCTGAGCGAAGCCGCCGCCCGCGCCACGGGTCTGGACCTCGACATCTACAAGACCAGCTTCCGGCCGATGCGCCTGACGCTGACCCCGCGCCAGGAGAGGATGCTGATGAAGCTCGTCGTCGATGCCGAGAGCGACCGCGTGCTCGGCGTCCACATCATGGGACCCGATGCCGGCGAGATGGCGCAACTGCTGGGCATTTCCGTCAAGCTCGGAGCCAGGAAAGCCGACTTCGTCGCGACCATGGCCGTCCATCCGACGGCAGCCGAGGAGTTGGTGACCATGCGGGAGAGATGGGTGGGGTAGGAGGGCATTTGCGCTAACATAGGCCTGTGATGCGTTGATACTGCCGTCGTCGCGGGGGCTCGCGCAAGTGGCGCCTGAGCCGTGGGGCGGCGGCGATGATGGTGGCGAGGTCGAGGGGTGGTGCGATCGCCTGGAGGAGCGCGTCGATCACGAGGCGGCAAGCGCGCCACAGGTCGGGGCGGGCGCGGCGGCCAGGCGGGGAGAGTCGCCGAACGCGGCGAGGCCCGCTTCGGTGAGGAGTACCGCGATCAGATGGCAGAGCACCCAGGCCTTGGCGACCTCGGGGCAGTGGCCGGGCGGCCCGGCGAGCCCGACGATGCTCTTCATGCGCTTGAAGGCGATTTCGATGCGCCAGCGCAGGCGATAGAGTTCGAGCACCTTCTCCGTCGGATAATCGGCGGACGTCAGCGTGGTGACGAGGATCACCCATTCGGCCGCGATCAGCGTGCCGGGCTGGACCGCGTGCTGCTTGCTGCGGG
>JANNEP010000006.1:0-1752 GCA_031378895.1 Hyphomicrobium sp. | reverse complement strand
ACTGAATTTCTGCGCGAGAAAAACACTCGTCAGATCAAACGCATCCGCGCCGTCCAACCCTGGGAAAAACAGCGCGGTGTTGACCGGCAGCAACGTGCCGCCGCGTCCGTTGGCGCTCTCGCCGAAATTATATTCCGCGTGAACGGTCAGCGACAGGCCGTCCCAAGTCCCGAGTTTGGCGGCATCCAGGTTGAGCAGCAGGTCTGCCTTGCCGCCGTATTCAAACCCGTGATCCCCATCGCCGGAAGCCAGGCCCTGATAGAACTGCGTGAGCCGGGGCTTAAAACTGATGCCGCGTTCCTGCAGCCACGTCCGTTTGCCGCCCCAGTCGCCGGTCAGCGTGTCGCGCTCCAGCCAGCCGGAGGGGCCGCCCGCCGGGCCGGGGACTTCGGCAGTAGTCGTGGGAATCGGGAGCTGCTGCGCGAATAGACTAGCGGATGCGAGCACCGCGAGCGCGGTGATGATGATTTGTCTGTAAGCGTTTGTCACATTCCTTCCCTTTGTGAGGTTTTTTCATTCTTCATGTCCGGCAATACTCTCTGTTTTATCCGTGCTCGGCGTGGCCACATCGGCGCTTGGCCAGCTAACTGTAGTAGAACACTTCAAAATGCGCATGCAAATTTGATGTCTGACTGGTGGGTTGGCTGCATGTGTTTGTTAGGCGAACGGTCCGTCAAGTAGAAAACCTCCTAACAACGATCGACCAGACGACGATTGAGAACAAGAGCCACCAGCTGATTGCTCGATGCACCGCCGGCGATTTAATGAAAGTCGCTGCCGAGGATATCGCCGTGTAGTGGAGAACGAATATCAGGTAGTACCACGGATCAAAAAGATCGCCTCGCATCGCCGTCTGCGCGATATCCATCAAGGTCATGCCGGCGAACGACCACAGGAACCAGCTGCGGTGCAACTCGAAAGCGGTAAACGATTCGTCTGGCGGATAGAGCGTGATCGCCAGCAGATAGTGAGAAAATGCCCAAAATATGAGGACAAGGAATTCGTCGAAACTCCAATTCGCATGGTCTCGCCACGTGAAGATCACCCACCAATTCAGAACAAGGACCAGTAGCACAAAGAGCGAATATACAAGTTGGGCTTCGGTCGCTCGCCGCGCGAAAACGTAACGCACAGAGCCCGCGAGAACATGTGTGAGCCCGAGGCCGAAGATTATCGAAATCAGTACCGATAAGAACTCAAACTCGGTCACGACGTAGTTCGCCTAACGTTTGAGTTCAGCGGCTTGCCCAAGGCAAGTCCGCTGGAACGAATGGTTAGCCGTCATGTTGCGAGGCCAAGGCATGAACAACCACCAACTACAAAATTGCTGTGATCATCATTGCCAAACCAACTACGCTCACCAGCCAGACAGCGGTGCGTAGGTAAGCTATTCCCGCGTAGTAGACTGGGATGTACACGACTCGGGACCAGAAGAAGATTGCAGCCCCCATATCGACCTTCGGGTTTGCGCCCGCCGCGACGTGGGCGACCAGTGCGATGGCTGCAAAGAGCAAGAAGTTTTCCAACGTGTTTCGCGCTGTTCGGTCGGCCCGTCCAGCCAATGCTGTTGCTTCTGGCAGCCTTTCGCGGTTTCCGAGGGCGATCATCGTTCCCGCGAGCGTCCAGGCTTTGGCACGTATAAGGCTCGCCGCAAGAAGCGTGAGCCACGTAATGATGGCCATGTAGATGACGAGAGTAAGTGTGCTGGTCATTTCAGTCTCCTTGTTGGTCTACGGATTAGCGTGCTCGGTT
>JANNEP010000005.1:0-8477 GCA_031378895.1 Hyphomicrobium sp. | reverse complement strand
GGAGGATCGATTACAACGGCGAACGGCCACACACGAGCCTCAACGGGCTCACACCGAACGAGTTTGCAAGCCGGTCCACAGCGGACCATAACCAGAACGGACTCTATCTATGAATGAGTACCGGTTGGGGGCAGGGTCACCCGTAGTTCGCGCTGCGATGATAGTGCCTGAGGCTTCAAGTGTCTTTCATCGACCGCTAGGTACCGAGGGAGACGGTTTTGAAAACATTTGCAACTAAGTCGAGTCCTCGATTTTTGCTGCTACGGTGGCTAGTTCAGCGGCAAGGGCGTCATAGATCCGATCGAGGATAATGCCGTAGACTAGCGCCGCTGTTCTTATGACAGCAGACACCAGCCGAGATGGTGCGGAATGTCGACCTTGGTGGTCGACGAGGTGAACTGCTCGATGATCTCATCGCCTATGCCTAGGAGTTGCCCGCGCGCCCCGCCGTCGTAATAAGCACAAGCTGGTCACGTCAGGGAAAATGCCGGTGCGGCTACGATCTCAATTTGGTCGGGCGTGACCAGCTTTCTATCGATTAGTTCCTGCCGAGCCGAGACAGGATTGGCCGTGAAAAAAAGGACTCGTAAATCCTCCAGGGCGCGGGAGAACGACACGTAGGCGAGCCGTCGTCCCCGGCCGCGTTGCCCCTCCGTCGGTTCGCCGGCAGTCCCGGGCGTCAATGTTTTGCTGAAATTGTAAAGGTTCCAGGCAGCTTCGACATCGTCGTAGACGACCATCACTTTAGGATACTCCTCCCCCTTGACGCCGTGCTGCGTGCTGTAGGCAGTATTCCTTGCGATGAACGATGCGTAAGGCGCAACTTCGGCGGTAGTCATTGTGAACAACGCGTCGGCCAACCAATCGCTCTTATCAAGGCCATGAATGGACTCGTCATAAACCTCCTCGCGCGGTGCGCGTGCGAGACTTTCCTGCAGCTTGTCTGATGCTGCGATGATTTGCTTGGCGACGCAGTAGCGCAGCACGTCGCCTATTGTGCCTGTTCTCCAGAGTTTGCTCAGTTGCTCGACCAGCCCGAGTGATGTTTCAATCATCGACTTGAGCGTGTTTGCCGCGTTTACGCCATCGACCGCGAAGGCCGGGCTGTGACGTCTTAGAAGGTCGATGACGGCGCGGCTGTCATCGGCTTCTTGCGCAGCAATCAGGGGATATACCGTCGTGGTCAACGGCGTCATCAGGAAATGCTCGCCCGCCTCGAACGCCTCCTCGGCGCGGGTGGAGGCATAGTCGCCGTTGAACAGGCGATTGAGTTGAGCGAAACCCATGCGCCGAGCGATCATCTGATTGGCAAGGAACAGCTTGATAACGTCCTCACGGTCGGCCCAACCCCAACCAGCGAGCGCAGCGTCCATTTGGGCTGAAGCGCGTGTGATCTGCTCATCCGAGTAACGATTGCGTGGCAGCTCTGGCTTCTCTGCTTGCACTACGCGGAATTGCACGCTTCCCTCGCGGTCCTTGTTCTCTCCGGCAGCATATTGTTCGACATCGTCACGAAAGGCGTTGAGCAGTCTGATCACGCTCTCCGAGCAGCGGAAATTTTCGGTCTTGGTGAGGGATGCGCCGCGGCCAGGCGGTGCGAAGTTTCCGGCGCTGCCGTCGTAGATTTGCTGCCACGGATCGCCGAAGTACCCGACTATCGGCAGCCCTTCGCCTTCGCAAACCCGATTTAGGCCGGCCACGATGCCGGGAAACGTATCCTGCGCCTCATCGACGAAGATATAGGGGAAACGCAGGCCGGTGATCCGCCGGAAGGTCGCATTATGCTCGAACAGAAAAGCGGCGATTTCGATCACGTCGTCGTGCCCGAGCCGCCCGGTGGCATAGTCGCCCCATTTCGCATCGTCATATTTGAACGCCTCGACGTTACCGAGGCCGACAAGCTCTTGTTCGTAGCGCGCCGCTTTCGCGCGGGCGTCGGTCGCGGTGCGGCTGTTGCCGCCGTTATCCTTCTCACGTTCCTTCTGGATCAATGCCGGCAGCCGCCCGAGGCGCAGAGCCTCGCGAATATCTGAGTGAAAACGGCTGATCTGCTCCCATAGAAAGCTGTGCAGGGTCGAGACGAGATAGAGTTCGTCGAAACCTAGGCGCGTCGCGATGACTTGCACAGCGCGTTTGGTGAAGGTGATGCAGGCTATGCGCTGGCCGTTCTGTCGAAGTTGCCTGCCCTCTCGCTCGCGGACGCGCTCAAGCGCTTCGATCAACGATGTCGTTTTGCCCGACCCGGCGCCAGCAATGAGCGCAAAGCTACGATGCGCCTCGAGGCACGCACGGACATCGGCATCGGCTTGCGTTTCGACTTTCTCGCTCATGCCGTAGCCTCGCCCGCGGGCGTCGGCGGCTGGGCCACGTCTTCCGCGCTTGCCGGCTCCGGCGTTTTTTTGAGCGCAGGGCCGCATAGGCGAAGCTCTAGCCAGCATAATCCTTCCGCAATGTAAGCGGGCACAGTCCAAGCAGACTTGGCTGCAAGCAGGTCCATGGCAAAATCGGTTTTCTTGAAGTCCTTCGACCCAATCCGCTCGTAGATCTGATCATAGGCCTCGGCCAAACCGCCCGGAACCGTGATGCCGATTGACAGTGATCCCCCGCGTAGTAACGCGAAGTTCTCATAAGCGATGGCTTCCTCGAGTGTGCGGGGTCGCATGGCGAGTTGGTTCTCGCCCTCGACTACCAGCACGTCGTACGCGAACGCAATGCACCGATCCTTTGCCGCGTCGATCTTGTCGGCAGGCTGCAAGGCGATCAGCTCGGCGACAGTTCCCTTGCCGCAAAGCTTTTTGAGCGACGCGTTCGAGGTCCGTGCACCGGGCACATCCGCTCGGCACGTGCCCGGATATCCGCTCGGCCGAACCGAATCTAGGTCGGTGATGACGAGGTAGGGGATGCGGAGGAACGCTAGCAGCCCCTCAAACCGATGGGCATAGGCGCCTCCGACTTCCAATACCGTGAGATAGCAGGTGCGCAGCCGCTTCGCCGACTGCTCGATCATCGAGGGCAGCAGGAGCTTCTCGGCAGCGCCTTCAACCAGGATCGCGGCGTCGGCAAAGAACAGATCGCAATGGGTGAGCCTGAGATAGCGCTTCAAAAACGCGAGCGTGTCCGCTGGCGAAATTACGACACCTTCTACTACGTCCGCCTCGGGCCGAAAGGCCCGCAAGCTGCGAACGTCGGACGCGTTTCGGATACCCTCATGCGCGGCCTCCCCAGCAAGATGACAGCGCTGAAAGTAGCGCACATTCTCGAAATCGACGGCGTCCAGAATGTGCGAGGAATGGGTGGTGACGACGAGTTGCGGCACGAGTTCGGGCTGTCCCGCCGCTTTAGCGGACTGGCCGATAACGATCCAGATATTTGCGATGAAGGTCTGCTGGACCTGGGCGTGAAGATGGACTTCCGGCTCCTCGATGAAGATGAGTAGGCACAACGGCCGATTCTCAGTTGTCGTTAGCCATTGTGAATGGAAGTGGCGTGCCTGAATCGCCATGTAGATGAGATTTTTGAAGCCGAGCCCGTTATAGAGTTCGGGAAGCTCGTGCCCGCGGCTCGGATCGACATAGAGCAGCTCGGTGTTGCCGCGTAGCGCAGTTTCTGGGCTGAGTGACGATATGATCCGCAACTCGCGGTCGTTGACCGAAGGTACTCCTAACCCCCTGATTAGGTCGACTAGAGGGGCGAACTGCGCCTCGTAGTGCCTAGTCAACTCCGCGTTGTTGTCATCGATGACACGGTGCGCTTCAGCGGCATATTCGGCTTGGTCGAGATTCTTACGATAGTAGGAAGCGAACGCGGCTGAGAGCCGATTGCTGCGGCTGTTGTCATCGTCGTTGATGTTGCGCTGCGCATCGACGAACTCGACCCGGACCAGGTGCTTGACGAGTCGCTTGCCTTCCTCTGGCTCCAGCGATGTGGCGACGATCGTAAGAGCATCGTCGTCGCCCTTGACTTCCTCCAAGGACGCGTACCGAACAGTCGAATGGCGGCTCAGATTGGTGTCTGTGGCAAGATACTGGAACAGCGTTCGAGTGCGTTTTCCGTTTTCACCAGTGGGATAAGCCGCAATATACTTCTCACGTAGCTTCTTGGCGTCGCCGACTCCATAAGTGAGGCGAAAGCCAACCCGCGTGAAATCCGAGAGTTTGGGAAGCAAGGTGAACACGCGGCCGAAGGCGATCGTGTTAGGGTCGATGTCGAACCAGAGGTCGAGTTCAATCTCGGGCAGATCGGCTGCATCGCTCGTCTCAACGAAGGTTTCGAAATCAGCGATACTCGCAACGGAAAAATCGTGGATCTTGAAGTCGCGCCCACCCAAGAAGCATCGAAAGATCGCCGTCGCCGACGTCTTGCCACTGTTATTGGGTCCGACAAAGATCGTTTCCCTCTCCTCGACATCGACCATGACGTTCTCGAGCCGCCGGAAATTGCGGATTGCGATATTTTTTAGCTTCATAATCCCCCCAACGGCACCGACCTCGCCGCCGATCGGAAACTTAATTCCACGCGTGTTGATATTCACGCTACGGCCGGTCCTCTTAGTTTCCTTCCACTCTTGTTCTAAGATGTTTGACCATGCCGTCTCAGCAAGCCATCGATCGTTGCTGCGTCTGTAATGTCATTGTATGGAATCAGAGCATACTTCCAAGGCTTCCTAGGTCTGCTTCTATAAGACTATCATCACTCATCGTGTTCGGCCCTAAGTCCGCCGTGCCTCTTGGACGATATACGCGAGCATGCTGAGCAGAGAGATGTACTCCATAGCGCGCTGCTCGGAGCCTTCTGGAAACGAGTGCCCGCCAGGATTCCTTACGGCCATGACCGCCCCCTCGAATAGATGCATGATCCCCTCCTGCTCGTCCTGATCGGTGCGATCAGCGAGTGCGTTGACCGCGAGGATCGGGCTGTTTTTGGAGAACACCCTGCGGACAAGTGGAGCGCCATCGAGCTCATATTCTCCCGACGCTTCTTTCACAAAGTTGATCAGTGCCTTTGACGCCGCGAATACGGCGTCCCAGTGGTGACCATCCAGAAACCGCTGCCTTGCGACGGCCTCGATCCGCTGGTGCAGACTGACCCTTGCAAAACGGGCAATTGGTGAGGGTGCAGCTGCCTCTCCCAGTTCCTCGCGCTTTTCTTGCAGTCGTCCGATCAGGCCTTTGATGATGCCGATCGTCTGGATGCGGCCTCGTTCGGTAGACTGGACGATGTCGTGCCGGGCCATGTTCACAAACATGGGACCTGCCCAAATCCTCATATGCTTGTGCTGCTGAAACTCAGGAGAATGCTCCCCGAAGATTTCGAGGACGGTCGTGCGCACGTTTTGGATTGCGGTGTCGTCGGCAGCGGTATCGTTCGATATGGCATCAGCAACGTCCAGCACCTCGAGTTCCTTGGTGCGACGTTCGAGCTTAGCAATCGCGCGATCTACCTCCTCCGGAGATCTGAACTCGCGAGGCTGAATAGAGGGCTCAGGTTCTGCTTTTCTGCGGGCCATATTCGTCCCCGAATCAATAGCTGGGTAATGATTATCGGTTTCAAGTAATCGCTTTGCCAAACACCTGAACTTGTGCGGCTGTGGATATCCTCTCAGCATCATCACCTGCCGTTGACAGCAAGTGCATATTGGCTGCTTGCCACCATGAAGCGAACATTTGAGGAATGCGATCTTGCCTCCTTTAAAGAGCAAAGATCGATGTCTGCAAATAAGATATGTCGACGAACGAACCGCTAGAGTTGAGTTTTCGCGACCTCGACACTCGGTCGCTAATGTATAATTCGCCGACTTTGCCGCCTATTGTCCACACGTCTGTTTTCATTTGAATTACCGGCCTCCAACAAGGCAAATGGGTCAGATCTTCTGCAAACTTCGAGTGGACTTTGTCGGAAAAGGAAGCACTACTGACGTCGTCGCGACGCAAATGTGTCTCCTCGCCCACCTCGGCTGAATTCCGGGGCTTTGGGTGGTGCGAGCGCCGGCATAGGGCCAGCGCCTCGTTAAGGAGACGCCACCATGGCCCGTGCCCAGAATGTCAAAACGAAATCCCAGACTTCTGAAATTGGAAAATTTTCCATCGCTGCAACGGCGGCTACACGCGAAACGAACAAAGCGGCGACAATCGTCGCGCTACTAAAATCCAAACGCGGCGCGACAATCCCAGAATTGATGGAAGTTACCGGCTGGCAGTCGCACTCCGTGCGTGGCTTCTTGGCCGGGGCGCTGCGAACTCGCCACGGGCTCGAGCCGGTGTCCGAGAAACGGGACGGCGAACTCCGCCGATATCGAGCGCGCTGAGCCTGCGCATGTCGAAAGATGACAAAGTGGGACAGGCTCTCCGACAGCTTGAGGAGGCTTCGCGCGGCACTCTGGTTGCGCAGTGGCGGCGGCATTATCGATCAGAGCCGCCGCGCTACGCCAGTATCGAATTTATGCGGCAAGCCATCGCCTATGCAATTCAGGAGCGCGAGCTAGGCGGTCTTTCTGCCTCCGCTCAACGAGAATTGCTTGCCATTGCCAAGGGCAGGCAGCCGGCAGCGGTAAGTTCGAAGATCAAAATCAAACCTGGCACCAAGCTGCTTCGTGAGTGGAGCAGTTGCACCCATGAAGTGCTCGTTACGGACAAGGGCTTCGTCTGGAATGGCGCCACGTATGGAAGCCTTTCAGCCGTCGCGATGGCGATCACAGGCGCGAAGTGGAGCGGTCAGCGTTTCTTTGGGCTTCTGAAAAAACGAGGAGGTCAAGGTGACTGAGCGTAAGCGCACGCGCTGTGCAATCTATACCCGAAAATCTTCAGAAGAGGGTCTGGAGCAGGATTTCAACTCGCTCGATGCTCAGCGTGAGGCCTGCGAAGCTTACGTGCTCAGCCAGAAGCACGAGGGCTGGACGGTTCTGTCTGACCGCTATGACGACGGCGGCTTTTCCGGCGGCAACATGGAGCGGCCGGGGTTGGTCCGACTGCTAGACGACATTCGCGCGAAGCGCGTTGACGTGATCGTCGTATACAAAGTCGATCGATTGACCCGATCTTTGGCCGACTTTGCGAAAATCGTTGAAGTATTCGATGCCCAGGGCATCTCATTTGTTGCTGTGACGCAGCAATTCAACACGACGACGTCGATGGGACGACTGACGTTGAACGTGTTGCTATCGTTCGCCCAATTCGAGCGAGAAATCGCCGGAGAACGCATTCGCGACAAGTTCCGTGCGTCACGTCAGAAAGGAATGTGGATGGGTGGCTCGGTGCCGCTTGGTTACGAGGTCAAAGATCGTGCGCTCATCATAAATGATATCGAAGCAGCAAAGGTCCGGCTGATCTATAAGCAATATCTGGAACTCGGCTCCGTTCGCGATCTGGCGGGCTATCTGGATAGCAACGGTATTCGCTCACACCGGCGCGCCACGCAGTCTGGCAAAGTCATTGGCGGTCATCGAATTACACGGGGCAGCCTTTATCTACTGCTCCAAAACCCGGTTTACATTGGCATCGTCGTGCACAAAGGCACGCGGCATGCGGGCCTCCATCAGCCTGTCATTGAACAAGACCTGTGGGATCGAGTTCAGGCGAACTTGTCCAACAACCGGGTCGAGCATCGAAGCCAAAGCCGCGCCCGTGTTCCAAGTCCGCTCGCGGGTCTCGTGTTCGACAGCTCGGGTGAACGTTTGACCCCGACACATTCCAGGCGCGCGAGCCTTCGCTACCGATACTACGTTTCGCAAACCCTGGTTATCGGACGGCCTAGATCTGACGTTCCCAGTAAGCGGTGGCGAATTCCCGCAATCGAACTGGAGAATGCAGTCCTTGCAACGATCAATTCATTTCTCGACGATCAGAGCGAACTGACATCAATATTTCAATTAGGTCACATGACACCCGTTGAGGCGACGGCAGTTCTCAAGGCAGCTACAAGTCTGTCACTTTCCCTTGGCAAGTTGGATCTCACCCAGCTCCGAAAAGCACTTCAGAGCTATGTGACGCGAGTTGAAATTGGCGACGCGACAATTGCCGTCACGTTAAACTTCGCCGAGTTGCATCATGTCCTTAGATTGCCGGCGACAAAATCGGATGAACCGCAGACGCACACGATCGTCACGCCGATACGCGTCACTAAGCGCGGCGTCGAGCAGCGATTGGTCATCGGCGGAGGGGTGATGACTCCGGTCAAGAGAGACGAAACGCTCGTCAAAGCGCTCGCGCGAGCCTATGCGTGGTTCGAAGACATTCGAACCGGCAAGATCGGAGACCTTTCAGAAATCGCGACGCGCGAGAAGCTTCCGAGATCCTACGTTCAGGCGCACCTTCCGCTCGCGTTCCTAGCGCCAAATATTGTGAAGGCGATACTGGACGGGAAACAGCCCGCCGATCTGTCTGCGAAGAAGATCATGTACCGGACGGATCTGTCGGTAGAGTGGGCGAAGCAGACCAGTCAGCTCGGCTTCGCCGACTGATACAGGTCCGTGGCCTAGGAAA
>JANNEP010000004.1:0-52967 GCA_031378895.1 Hyphomicrobium sp. | reverse complement strand
CGAGCCCCTCAGGGGAGAGTTGGGCTCAGTATCGCTGCGCCGGAGTGAGCGGGGATAAGTTTGGCGCAGAATGTTTTGGCTCAAGGTTAAGCGCGGGGATAAGTCGTGCTTGTCATCCTGGGGCTTGTCCCCGGGATCCATCGCGCCTCATCCGCCCGGAGCCCGTTGCACGATGGATCCCGGCAACAAATGCCGGGATGACAACGTCGGGCTTGGCGGGCACGGGGCGGTTAGCCGATGAACCTTGCGCCGATATTGCGAAAGTTGGTCTTGATGCGCCGCACCGTGCCGGTCTTGGAGCGCATCACGACGGTTTCGGTTTCGGCGAAATCGCCGCGGAAGCGTACGCCATCGAGAAGCGAGCCATCGGTGACGCCGGTTGCGGAAAACACAACGTCGGCCGACGCCATATCCTCGAGGCGGAATTTCTTGTTGATGTCGGCAATGCCCATCTTCTCGGCGCGAATGCGTTCTTCGTCTTTCATCGGCATCAGGCGGCCCTGGATCTGCCCGCCGATGCAGCGCAACGCCGCCGCCGCCAGCACGCCTTCCGGCGCCCCGCCCGAGCCCATGTAGATGTCGATGCCGGTCTCGGCCGGATCGGTGGTCCAGATCACGCCGGCGATGTCGCCGTCGGGAATGAGCTGCACGCCGGCGCCGGTCTCGCGCACGGCGCGGATCAGTTCGGCGTGGCGCGGGCGATCGAGAATGCAGGCCATGATTTCGGTGATCGGCACACCTTTGGCCTTGGCCAGGGCATTGAGATTGTCGTAGGGCGAGGCATCGAGATCGACGATGCCGTCGGGATAGCCGGGGCCGACGGCGATTTTGTTCATGTACATGTCGGGGGCGTGCAGCAGGCCGCCGCGTTCCGAAATCGCCAGCACAGCGAGCGCGTTCGGCATGGCCTTGGCGCAGATCGTCGTGCCTTCGAGCGGATCGACGGCGATATCGACTTCTGGGCCGTCGCCGCTGCCGACTTTTTCGCCGATGTAGAGCATCGGCGCTTCGTCCATCTCACCCTCGCCGATGACGACGGTACCGGCAATCGAGACGCGGCCGAGCTCGCGGCGCATGGCATCGACGGCGGCTTTGTCGGCGGCTTTTTCGTTGCCGCGGCCGCGCCACTGCGCGGCGGCGATGGCGGCGGCTTCGGTGACGCGCGCAACTTCGAGCACGAGCACGCGTTCGAGGCCTGCGCTAATAAAGCTGCCGTTTTCCTTGTTCATGCCGATCAATCCTCCAGCGCGCGAACGGCGCATCCCCTGAAATCAGTTGCTCTAAAGCTCTTCGATGCGGATCATCTGCGGCCGCTCGGTGACCTTGCCGTCCTTCTCGATGGTCTCCAGCGCTTTGCGCATGGCTTCTTCGGTGGTCTCGTGCGTGATAATGATGACGGGTGCCGCTGAAATGGCAACGGGCTGCGGGTTCACACCGGGTGCGGACGGCGACTGCGGGCGGTGCTGAACGATGCTTTCGAGCGAGATGCCGCGATCGCCCATGCGCTTGGCGATGGCCGCCATGGCGCCCGGCTTGTCGATCAGCGCCAGGCGCACGTAATACGAGCCGTAATGCTGATCGATCTTGGCGCGCTTGTGGGTTTTGAGTTTGGCGCTTGGTGTTAGAAATGGCGGAAAGGCGAGCCCGCGGGCGATATCGAGAATATCGCCGGCAACGGCGGACGCCGTCGGCTTGGCCCCAGCGCCGGCGCCGATAAGCAGAATGTTGCCCGAGAAATCGCCGTCGATGGCGACGGCATTGGTCACGCCCGAGACTTCGGCGATGGATGAATCTTTGTAGACCAGCGCCGGGGAGACGCGCGCCTCGATACCGCTGTCGGTTTCGGTCGCAACGCCCAGCAACTTGATGCGGTAGCCGAGACTGTCGGCGGCTTCGATGTCGGCCTGGGTGATGGTCTCGATGCCTTCGATGTGGATTTGATCGAAGGCGACCTTGGTGCCAAAGGCGAGGCTGGTCAGAAGCGCGAGTTTGTGGGCGGTATCGAAGCCGCCGATATCGAACGCCGGATCGGCTTCGGCGTAGCCCAGCGCCTGCGCCTCTTTCAAGACGTCGGCGAAGGCGCGCTTCTCACTTTGCATTTGCGTCAGGATGTAATTGCAGGTGCCGTTCAAGATGCCGTAGACGCGCTTGATGCGATTGGTGGCCAGCGCCTCGCGCAGGGTCTTGATAACCGGGATGCCGCCGGCAACGGCAGCTTCGAAGTTCAGCGCGACGCCGTTCTTTTCAGCGAGCTTTGCAAGTTCAACGCCGTGCTTGGCAAGCAGCGCCTTGTTGGCTGTGACGACGTGCTTTTTGGCGTTGAGGGCGGCTTCGACGGCGGCTTTGGCGACGCCATCCTCGCCGCCGATCAGCTCGACGAAGACCATGTTCGAGGGGTCTTTGGCGAGCGCCACGGGGTCATCGAACCAGGCGATTTTGCCAACGCCTTCGCCGCGCTTTTTAGAGCGGGTTTGGGCGCAAACGCCGGTGACGACAATCTCGCGGCCCACGACAACGGCGAAGCGTTCGCCGTTCGCCGACAGCAGCTCGAGTAGGCCGCTGCCGACCGTGCCGAGACCGGCGATACCGAGAGTAAGTGGCTGAGACATGGATGAGTACGATTACCGGCTAACGGTTTCGGATACGGGGGGAAGCGTATGCACGGCTTGCGGGGTATCGGCGAAGAGTTTTTTGATCGACCGCGCGGCTTGGCGGATGCGTTGCTCGTTCTCGACGAGGGCAATGCGGATGAAGCCTTCGCCGTGCTCGCCGAAGCCGGCGCCGGGCGACACCGCAACATCGGCCTTTTCGATCAGCAACTTGGCAAATTCAACAGAACCGCCGGCGCGATAGGGCTCAGGCACGGGGGCCCAGGCAAACATGGTCGCGGGCGGCGAGGGAATAGGAAATCCGGCGCGGCCGAAGCTCTCGACCAGCGCGTCGCGGCGGCTCTTGTACATGGCGCGGATGCCGTCGACGCAATCCTGCGGGCCGTTGAGAGCGGCGGCGGCGGCAACCTGGATCGGCGTGAAGGCGCCGTAGTCGAGATAGGATTTGACGCGGGCCAAGGCGCCGATCAGGCGTTCGTTGCCGACGGCAAAGCCCATGCGCCAGCCGGGCATGTTGTAGGTCTTCGACAACGAGGTGAATTCGACGGCGATATCCTTGGCGCCCGGCACCTGCAGGATCGAGGGCGGCGGCTCGCCGTCATAGTAGAGTTCGGCGTAGGCGATGTCGGACAGAATAATGATGCCGAGCTTTTTTGCCAGCGCCACAGCCTCTTTATAGAAATCAAGACCGGCGACCATGGCCGTCGGGTTGGACGGAAACGAGATCACGACGGCCAGCGGCTTCGGGATCGAGTGCTTGACGGCGTGTTCAATGGCGCGGAGGAAATCGTCGTCGTTGCTCGCCGGTAAGTGCCGGATGGTGGCGCCCGCAATGATGAAGCCGAAGGCGTGGATCGGGTAGGTCGGGTTCGGTACTAAGATAACGTCGCCAGGTGCTGCAATCGCCTGCGCCATGTTGGCGAAGCCTTCCTTGGACCCGAGCGTCGCCACGATCTCGGTCTCGGGATCGAGCCTCACGCCGAAGCGGCGCTCGTAATAGGCGGCCTGCGCCCGGCGCAATCCAGGGATGCCCTTCGACGCCGAATAGCGATGCGTCCGCGGCTTGGTGATGGTCTCAATGAGTTTATCGACGATGTGCTGCGGCGTCGGCATGTCGGGGTTGCCCATGCCGAGATCGATGATGTCGGCGCCGCGCGCCCGCGCCTGCGCCTTCAACCGGTTAACCTCGGCGAAGACATAGGGCGGCAGACGTTTAATGCGGTGAAAGTCTTCGGTCAAAGCTCAAACCTCGCGTGGCCGCAGGATTGCGCCCTGTTTACGCTTCCCATAAGCCCCCCGTCCAGCCCGTCGCACCCGCGGCCTTAAGGCCCTCAGGGGTTGCAGTACGGAGAGGAAAAAGCCCCCTGCGAATAGCCTTGATCGGCGGCTCCGGGGGGGGCACTGTCCTGCAAATCACAGGTGCAGCTCCTCTTTCCCCGCCAGGCCCGCCATGGCCAGCGTCCAAGACCCACAAAGCGAAGGTTTGCCCAAAAACATGCAGCAGGAAAACCCTGACGCGCGGTCGTTTCTCTCAAGTTACATGATTCCGAACCCGGATGAGTTCGCCGCCAATATGCTCAAGGTCTTCGAACGCGGCAGCGCCGCCCTCGCGCTGATTGCCGAGCGGCCCGATGCCAAGGGCGGGCCCTACACGCAGTCGAGCGAGTTTTCCGCCGCGACCGACAATTTGATGGGGCTCGCCCGGAAATGGCTGTCTGATCCGGCGCGCCTGTCACAGGCCCAAAACGAATTCGCAACCCAGTTCGCCGCGCTCTGGAACAATGTCTTGGCCCGCATGATGGGTCTGCCGGTGGCACCGCTGATCGAACCACAGCCCGGCGACAACCGCTTCAAGGACCCGGAGTGGACGCACAATCCTTTTTTCAATTTTTGCAAGCAGGCGTACCTGCTGACTTGCAAATGGGCGGAGGACCAGATCAAGGAAACGCCGGGCCTCGAGGGGCGTGAACGCCATCGCGCCGAGTTCTACCTGCGCCAGATGACCAGCGCCTATTCGCCCTCGAACTTTCTCGCGACCAACCCAGAAGTGCTGCGCGAAACCTTTCGCACCAACGCCCAGAACCTCGTCAATGGCGTGACGCTGCTGGCCGAGGACATGGGCCGCTCGGATGATCTCATGAAGATCAGCCAGACCGATACGACAGCCTTCGAGGTTGGGCGCAACCTTGCAACAACGCCTGGCAAGGTCGTGTTTCAGAACGACCTGTTGCAGCTCATTCAGTACACGCCGGCGACCGACAAGGTGCGCGAGCGGCCTATTTTAATGATCCCGCCGTGGATCAACAAATACTACATCCTCGACCTCACCGCACAAAAGAGCTTCATCAAGTACGTCGTCGATCAGGCGTACACGGTGTTCGTGATCAGTTGGGTGAACCCCGATGAGCGCCTCGCCGATAAGACATTCGATGACTACGTGCTCGAAGGTATCCTGTCAGCGGCAGAGGCTACCGCCCGCGAGACCGGCATCAAGCAGATCAACGTGCTCGGCTACTGCGTCGGCGGCACGGCGCTTTCGACCGGGCTTGCTTATCTTGCAAAACGCGGCGAAAGCCCGTTCAACTCCTGCACGCTGCTGACGACGCAGGTCGATTTTTCTCTCGCCGGCGACCTTTTGCTGTTCACCGAAGACGACCAGCTCAAAAATCTCGATACGCTCATGAACGAGCGCGGGTTCCTCGATGGCTCTCGCATGGCCAACGTCTTCAATATGATGCGGCCGCGCGACATGATCTGGCCGTACGTGGTCAACAACTACATGCTTGGCAAGAAACCGTTTCCGTTCGATTTGCTGTTCTGGAACCAGGATTCGACGCGCATGGCCGCAGCCAATCACAAGTTCTACTTGCGCGAATTTTACAATGAGAACCGCTTAGCCAAGGGCGACATGGTGATGGCGGGAACGCGGCTGGAGTTGAGCGACATCAAGCTGCCGATTTTCGAAGTCGCGACGCGGGAGGATCACATCGCACCGGCGGCGTCGGTCTATCGCGGCTCACTCATGTTCGGCGGCCCTGTCGAATTTGTGCTTGCGGGCTCAGGCCACATTGCCGGCGTGGTCAATCCACCCGACAAGGTCAAGTATCAGTATTGGACCAAGGGTACCGAAGCCCCAGCACTCGCTGACTGGCTCAAAGGCGCCACCGAAAATCCTGGATCGTGGTGGCCGTATTGGATCGACTGGCTGGGCGGGCATTCGGGCGGGTGGACCATTCCGCGTCCGCCCGGTCAAACGCTCGGCGTCATCGAAGACGCGCCGGGAGCTTACGTAAAAGCGCGGTAGGTTGAGTCTGGCTCAACACCCAATACTCAGGACAACTCAGTTGCCCCACCCGTCATGCCGGCGCAGGCCGGCACCCACGACAAGCCGCTGAAGCTAAGATGCACGCTGTACGTCTCGATCGAGAGGCCACATGAAAAATTGTTGCGCTGAAACGTGTCGTGGGCCCCGGCCTGCGCCGGGGTGACGTCAGATGCAGGACCAGCGAGCCAGGGCATCGCAGCACGGGAGACGGGTCGATGCTGTGCGCCAAAATAGACTGCAGAACCTTGCGACGGCAGGGAGGTTCACGCCAACTCGAATTCACCTTCGAAGTCGGACGGCCATAGGACCGTAAAGTCTTCGCCATCCACTGGCCGGTAGGCGACGGCGTTGATCTCGAGATCTTCAGCGGCAGCTTTTTCCACCAGCGGCTCGATCTTTTCCCAAATTTTGGCAGGGTTCTTAGCCAGCAGCATCAAGTTGATAACGCCATCGCCCGGCTCGTGGCCGTCGACCTCAGCCGTCGTCGAACCGCCGAGCGCCTCGATCAGCGCGTCTTCGAGCTCGATCACTTTTTCCAGGGTTTCGTTATCGTCGCCTTGGAATTGCAGCACAAGCTGGTGGTTCATGATCTGGCATTCCCTCGTTTGGCTGCGCGAACGCCGCCAAAGAGGCGAGAGGAAAGCGGTCTGTCAACCGCTTTACGCCGCTGTCCCTATAGATTTTGGGTCAGATTTTCGCGACCTGGCCGGCAATGCCGCAGTGCCAGCGCTGAATGACCCAATTGGGGTGTTCGCCGGCCCATTTCGCCATTTCGAACTGGCCGTTCGTCATGCACTGACGCGGCGTCACACTCTCAGCTTCGAAATTCAGGTGCACGTCCTTACAGCGGGACGGCTGGTCGATCATGCAGACCGCAACAACAAGCTCAATCATCAAGCACCCCCAGGCGTAGGTGTGTAGATCACTCAGGTTGAGTGATCTGGATTGACCCTGGGCGCGTCCTCAAGCAGGCTTTTTTGTTATCTCGTAGTGTTCAACGAAGGTATGCAGATTTCGTTAATTGCTCAAGAACCCGGCGGACACACTTTCTGCCCAGTAAGCAATCAGGTGCAAATGCGAGGCACTGTGTGGCGGTTTGGGCTCAGATTGTGCTGGTTTATGTGTCATTTCGGCGATGCAGTTTTGTGCAAAGCCCAACAATGGAAGCAAAGTCCAACAAAACGGACGGCCATGAACAAGCGCCGCGGCCACAGCTGATTCGTTTTTCAGCGCTCCTGCCGCCGTGCGGCCTTGTGCCTGACCAGGTCTTTGCTGCACTCACTTCATCATAGGCCACGGCTTAGGGGCGAAGAGGGTAGATGATCACGACAGATGGTCCCGCGCCGGACACGCCGGTTTTACAGAGCCCGCTGCAGGTGTCTGAACTCACGGTCGTGTGGATGTTGAAGCGCTCGTCGCTGTGGGCTGCGATTGTGTTCGTGGCCGTGGTCTCGGCCTGTTTGTTATATGGCGCCGCGAGCAAGGCTGGCCAAGTGCCCCGGCAGACGTTGACTTTTGCCACCAAGGACCTCTCCTTTAAAAGTCTGGTCCTTTAAAAAGGCTGGATTTCAAAAGGCTGGATTTCAAAAGGCTGGCCGCCAGCGCTCTGAAAGTCTGAGTTCGAACATCAGTCACAGTTTCGCTCTAAGCGTCTGTCACCTCGATTTCGCAAACAGTTAATGGCTAGCGTCCAATTCTGGATGCACGGCATCAACGTGCGAACATCATGACCCCTGACCGGCACGTGAAGGACACTCTGCGGTTGCCAATCGCCAGCCTTGCTGCGGCGAGCCTTGCTGCGGCGATCCTGGCCGTGGCGATCCTGGCCGTGGCGATGGCAGGCATGTGTCAGGCACAAACGCTGCCGCATGGTTCCAACAAGGCAACGCCCGCCAACGCCGCACAGCATCAGCGCGCGCGCTTGAAGCAGATATCTGCGGTCAGGAGCTGGGCTGTGCAAATGCAAAACCTCGACGTTTCAGCTGCACGCGCTGCTGCCGTCGATTTACTGGTGGTTGACGCGACCGCGGGCGGAGCCGAGGGCGGAGCCCTGACCCCTGACGATGTTGCAGCGCTCAAAATCAAACCCGATGGCGGACGGCGCTTGGCCATCTCGTATCTGTCCATTGGTGAATCTGAGGACTACCGGCCGGATTATTTTACATCAGAATACATGACCGAAGACGCGCCCGACTGGCTGCTGGCCGAGAACCAGCGCTGGAAGGGCAACCGGCTCATCCGCTTCTGCAAGGAAGGCTGGCAGCAAACCATTTTGGGTGATGACGACGGCCGCAGCGTCTACAACAGCGTCGAGCCGTCGCCGCTCTACAAGTTGATCGAACTCGGCTTCGATGGCGTTTATCTCGACCGCGTCGACGTCTACAGCGAAGTGCAAAAAGAGTGTCCTGACGCGGCCGCCAAGATGGTCGCGTTTGTCGCCCGGCTCGCGGCGCACGCCCGCAAGAAAAAACCCAACTTCCTCGTCATCTTGCAGAACGCCGAGGAACTTTTGCACAACCCAAAAATGGTCGATGCCATCGACGCCATCGCCAAGGAAGACTTATTTTACGGCGCCGATCACTCGGAACGCGAGAACGATGCCGGGATGGTGAAAGACGTGCTGGCCAACCTGGCTCTTGCCAGGGCCGCAAGCCGGCCCGTGTTCGTTCTGGACTATCTCAATGAGCCGGGGCGGCGGGCGGCCGATAAAGCAAAGATTGAAGCCCAGGGGTTTATCCCGTATTTCGGGCCGAGGAAGCTCGATCACCTGTGGGTGCCGGGCGCGCAATTTTAAGTGTGCGGGACCCAACGTCTCGCGAATCTTATCGGGTCGCATGGCACGGTTTTTTATACTTATTTTTTCCCTGCTGACGGTTTTGAGCGGTCCTGCAGCGCCAGAGGCTACAAAGCCGGCGCTCAAATCAAGAGCTGCCGCTGATAGCCGCGACGGAAATAAGGACGCGGCCGCCCGGAAAAAGGCCATGGCAGGTGTTACGTCGTGGGCCATCCAGCTGCGCTATCTCAACCGGGCGGCAATCCGCGCCGCGCCCATCGATCTCGTTGTCATCGATCACGCGCCGCACCCCAAGGCGGATGTCGAGATCCCGTTTACGGGCGACGAGATTGCGCCGCTCAAGATCAAGCCGGACGGAACGCGGCGCCTCGTGCTCGCCTACCTGTCGATCGGCGAGGCCGAGCGCTACCGCTACTACTGGAAGCCGGCGTGGGACGCCGCCGAAACGCGGCCGGCGTGGCTCGGCGTTGAGAACCGGCGCTGGCCCGGCGACTATCAGGTGGCGTTCCCGGCGCCTGAGTGGCAGGGCATTATCTTTGGCACACCCGGCAGCTACCTGGACCGTATCATCGCTGCCAGGTTCGATGGCGTATTTCTCGACCGGGTTGACGCCTTCCAAGACGTTGAGGAGACCGTGCTCGGTGCCGAAGACGCCATGAGCAGCTTCGTGACCCGTCTCGCCGATCACGCCCGCCGCGCGAACCCGGAGTTTCTCATCGTCATGCAAAACGCCGAAGAACTCGCCAAGTCAAAATCGTTGCTGGCGCGCCTCGACGGCATGGTCAAAGAAGACCTGCTTTATGGCCAGGACAACAGCGAGCTTGAGAATCCCAAGCAGATGGTGCGGGATACGGTCGGCTACCTGCGCCGGGCCAAACGCGCCGGCCTCAAGGTGCTGGTCCTCGAATACGCCAACACACCAGACAAGGTTGCAGCGGCACGGTCGCTCGCCCGGCGCGAGGGCTTCGTGATCCATTTCACCGAGAGGCTGCTCGGAACTTTGTCGCTGGATGCAAGCAACCGGAACGATGCTGCAGGCGGACTGCCGGCGGCACCTTAGCCTTTGGGATAATCGGTAATTTTGGTTGCCGCCTGAGTGCGATCGGCTAGGCTTTGGGAGACCCCGGCGAAGCCGTGGGCTTGGAGGACCGCTATGCCGTCGTGGATGTGGGTGATTGCACTGCTGCTGGTGGGGGCGCTGATCCTATTCGCCGCGCTTTGGCTTGGCGGATATTTGGACGAAGGCCGGCAGGCGATGCACGCCTCGCACAACCCTGAAACGGCGCCGCAGTCATCTTCTGACGCGCCGCAGCAGCACCCTGCGCGGCGTCCAACAGCAGCGCCGCCCCCGGCGCTAGCGGGAGCCCGCAAGGTTGTGGTTGACGCCGGCGTCACGCCCATCCGCCGCAGCCCACCGCCGCCTGCGGCAGCGTCGGCTGGCGATCGTGCTGCATCACCGGGCCAAGCCCCATCACCGCAGCCGAAGCGATCGAGTGCGCCGCCTCCAGCTCAGGCGGCATGGAGCAGCGATCCGGCGAAGCCAGGACCGCGCAAGGGTTAGCCCGGTCTCGCGCTTGCTCCTCGGGCCAAACCTCCGCCATGGCCACAACGGCCGTGGCGCGCCCGTAATCGAGGGGTTGTTGCCAATGAAGGTCAAATAGTTGAGCGCCGCAAACGTCCGCTCGGCAATGATGAGCGCGACCGCGCTCGAGATAAAGGCGGCAACGAAATATCCAGCGCCGTAGTAGTCTTCGCCCCAGGCGACCGTCAGTATCGACAGCACCAGATTGAGGGCAAGGAACAAGACCTGCAGCGCGCAATAGATTTTACGCCGGTCGAAGAAGACAATCATCGACGTCGCGGCGATAAAAATGAACTGGAATACAGACCCGAGCGCGCCATACCTGAGGATCGAAATCTGCCGGAACTGCAGGTTAAGACTTTCGACGATCGCCGGCGCGGTCAGCACAAGAACGGCAGCGATGGCCAGCTGCGCCGCCGTGATCAAAGCCAGGCTTTCGAGCGACAGTCCTTGCAACCGCAGACGCGCCGCTTCGATCTGATCGATCGTGCCGTGGGCCTGGATCGTCCTGTAATAGTGCTGATAGCGGTCGAAAAATTCCGTTTCGAGTTTCATGACGAACTGCGCCAGCGCCGGAATGATCACCAGAGACGCGATGAACATGGCGCTGTCATACAGGGGGGCATGGATCAGCCCGCCGTCAACCGTCTGACCTTCGCCTGAGAACCAGAACACCCATTTGTCGATCCAGACGCCCGCCGTACCGCACAACGCGCCGGCCGCCAGATAGCCGTACTTTGCAAAGCCATTGAGAAGCGGAATGCACTGGCTCAAAACCGAACCTGAGTGTGCGGCACCAGAGCTGGCGAGACCAGAGCTGGCAGGACCAGAACTTGCAGGACCAGGGCTAGCAGGAAAAGTCGCCAGCACACGCAGGATCAACCCGAACAGCGTGACGGCGAGGCCCGTGGCAAAGCCCCAGATCATGCCGGGCGCACCGAGCCCCGTGAGCGCTGCCGCCGTCGATGCGGCAATGGCGATGACGAGACCTGTGACGAAGGCAAGCGTAATCCCCTTGTAGTCCTTGACGGCCCCACAGAAGGCTACAGACACCCAAATCATGGCGACGATGGCCGTGGTCGCGAACAGCGACAGGCCGAGCCTGATAGGAATCGCGAAGTAGGCAACGAGCCCGGCAACGCCCGCGGTGACGGCCGCAGTGGCAAACAGTATGGCGGCCATCAGCAGCGGCCGCACGCACTGCGTTTGCCGCTGCCAAAGCTTATCGGCGACAAGCCGTGTCGCGACAATGGTGACAGGAGCCGCAAGGACCAGCGAGGTCGCAAAGGCGTAGATGATGACGGCGCGGAACGTCGCCAGTGTCTCATGGCCCGCCAGGGGTTCGGACGACGCCGTGATGGCGACAAGGCTGAAAATCGTGAACAGCCACGGGCCAGCGGCAATCACGGCCGCATGGCCAGATGCTTTGACGACCGCCGACAAGGTCTCTTGCTGGTAGAGCTGACGCAGCGCGAAGCCAATTCCGGCCATGCCTACGCCTCCCCCGGAACGGCTGGCGGCTTGGGCGCCGCGCCCGCAAGGCCGGCGTAGAGCTGCTGATAGGACGCCGCCGCCGTCGATGACGTGTAGAACGCCGCGACACGAGATCGCAAAGCCTCGCCCATGGTCCGGCGGCGCTGCGGGTCGGTCAACAGCACCGCCGCCGCATCCGCCAGTTCGTCCGCCGCCGCAAGGTGGGTGATGATGCCGCCGGCACCGAGGTGCGGGCTCTCGCTGTCAGGTCCTTCGATGATCTCACGGCACGAGCCGACGTCGGTTGCAACGAACGGTATGCCAGCCGCACCGGCTTCCAGCACGACGAGCGGCTGGCTCTCACTGAGAGAAGTCAGGACCATGACGTGAATACCGCCAAGATAGTCGAGCACGTTG
Source organism: Hyphomicrobium sp. (assembly GCA_031378895.1). Taxonomy (GTDB): domain Bacteria; phylum Pseudomonadota; class Alphaproteobacteria; order Rhizobiales; family Hyphomicrobiaceae; genus Hyphomicrobium_B. The sequence goes on along the minus strand of JANNEP010000004.1, from coordinate 40,767 downwards.
ACGGACCCGGTAAACAGCACCGTGCCGTCCAGCCCCAAGCCGGCCGCAAGCGCCACGCAGTCCTTGTAGTAGTCCGGCTCTTCGTCCGTTGGACCGATGACCCAGGCGCGCAAATCCGGCACCCGGGCCTTCAAAATGTTAGCCGCCTCGATAAACGTCTTGACGTCTTTGATCGCCACGACGCGGCCGATCAGGGCGATCGTTGGCCGCGCGGTATTGGGCGCAGGTTTGATAGCTGCAAAGCGCGCCAGATCGATGCCGTTGGCGATGACCTTGAGCTTGGCCTCGGCGGCACCGAGCAGGCGCTGCGGCCGCTGGTTGTCGCGGTACAGCGACACGATACCGGTCGCCGTTTCATAGCAGGTTCGCGCATAGGCCTCGAAGGCGCGGATCCACATGTCTCTGAGATCGACGCGGGCATCATCGAGTGCGTGGCCCTTGTCGATGGTGTCGGTGACCCAGCCGGCCATCAACAGTTCGATGCGGCGCTCGTTGGTGTAAATGCCGTGCTCGGTGAGCAGGGCCGGCCGTCCGGTTTCCAACTGTGCCCGCGCCGCAAAGAGGCCAGCGTAACCGGTCGAAATGGTGTGGTAGACCTTGGCTTCCGGCAGCGGGAATTCGAGCACCGAGAGCAGCCCGCCGAGCAGCGCCCGCCAGGCCCAGAAATAATGCAGAAACGACCCATTGGGCATCTCGCGGCGGTACATGTCCTGCACCAGCTGCCAGGCAACCGGCGAATTGAACAGATGGCTCAGATCCATGGTGCGGCGAACATGGGCAAGTTCGTCCATGACGTCCGACAGCGCCATGGTACCCCCGCGCGTCAGCAACCGCGTCAGCGCTTCGCCCAGACGCTCGTGCCCGAGCGGACCGCGGCCGCTGGCTTGAGGCCTCGCCCCAAACTGCTGCAAATAGAGATGATGCAGAGCGACGAGATTGGGCGGCGGGGCATACCGTGATGGCACGGTCATGGGACGCGGCCACAGCGCCACGACCGAGAACGATGTTTCTGGCTGCGATCGCATCAGCCAATCGATCCAAGAAGAAACGCCGCCGGGCACGTAGGGATAGCAGCCTTCGACGATGAGGCAGACATCGCTCTCAACAGCATCAGGGCGGGTCTTGATCGCGGCGGTGCGGGTCATCCAGGCACCGGCTGCGATCCAATCCGGCGCACGCGATAGCGCCGCCCGGCCATGAGATCGTGGATACGGCGCGAGACCCGGAAGTCCTTGAGGCGTCCGGCGGTCAAGAGAAAGCCTTCGATAACAAGCGCCGTCTCACGATTGCCGCGCGCGGCCTCAGTCGTGACGTCACGCTCCGTCGCCAGAGCCTTGGCAAGAATGGTATCGGCGCCGCGGCGGCAACGCTCACTGTCCGCCCGGTCGACCAGCCCACAGTCGGCAAGGCGGAGCAACTCCGCGGCCGCGGCAAGGCCGCCTCTATGACTACCCGCACCATGACCACCCGCACCATGACCAGCCGCAGTAGCAAGCAGGGTTTTCAAGCGCAGTTTCAGATCCGAGCGCACGCGTGCAACGACGGCGGCGGCCTGCGTACGCACCACCGGTTCAGGGCTGCGTAACGCCAACGCGAGGGCGGGCGCGAAATCGGTGTGGAACGTCCGGGCGATCAGACCGAGCGCCGCCTGGCGCTGTGCCAGGGTACCATTTGCGATAACCCCGGCAAAATCTTCCGGGGGCCGGTCATCGAAGCGAACAACGCGTCCGGCTGTCACCCGGTCATGCATGACAGTCGCACGATCGCCGCCATCGGCATTGGCAAGCCGCGCATACCACGCCTTCAATACCTGTGGCCCGGCACCGGCATGGCCGGCAAACGGGAGCATGGCCAACGCCGCAGCCGCACCGGCCGGACCCGACACCACGATGACCAGAAGCAGGACCGCTGCGACCGTGCGATCCTCAGATCCAGGCCGGTTCCAGAACAGGATGGCGGCGGCGATCAAGGTTATGGCGGCATGGACGATGACGGTCACGGTAACCGGCACGTCACCTGAGAACGCGAGCAGCACAACGATGGCTTCGCCTGCAACGGCAAATGCGGCCGCACTGGCTTCACGGACTGTCAAGCCGCTGGGCTCGCCGGCTGGACGGTGCATGTGAGCCGGCGCTGTCAGACGTTTGGCGGCCATGCCGGTGCCCCGCTCAACTCAATCGCTTGGGGCGCGATGAGCGTTCGCGCGGCTCATCCGGGGCAGTGCCATCAGCGCGTTCACCAGTCCCTGATGGTGTGCGCCACGCCTGCTGCCGCCAGCCCTGCATGAGGCGAACCGGCTGGGCCTGCTCGAACCAGCTCTCGCGCGGGCTGTTGTCGACGACGATGCGGAGTTCAGCGAGCGCTGGCGCCACGAGCCGTGCGATGACCGCCAAGTGTTCCGGCGTCGTTCGGGAGAGCAGGCTTGGGCCGGCGGTCTCAAGTTTGACGATGCCGATGACACGGCCGCTATCGGCGGCAAATATTGGACAAGCCGCGAGACCCTGGCCGGACAAAATCACTTCATCCCCCATGTTCAGGACGCAAACACTCCGGCGCTCGGCGGCAACCGCGCGATACAGCGGATGGGCGGGACCAAAATCGGTGGCCCACGCCGGAGCTTCGGGCCAGCCGCTGGACGCAACTAAAGTGCTCCCGGCGGGCGTTGCCGAAAACACCGAGAGTGCAGCACCAGGAAGGACGGTCTGTGATACGCCCGCGAGCGCCGCGTTGAGATCAACCGGCGCCCGCATCAAGGCTACCAAGGCATCGAGGGCTGCAGCACTGGACGAACCCGCACCAGCACTGATGTTGCGTTCTAATCTCTGACACCGGGCTTCGAGATCATGAGCGTAGCCTGCAAGGCTTTGCGCCTCGGCCGTCCGCTGGGCGAGGTTGCGCCGCAGATCTTGCTTCACCTCAATCTGGCGTAACCTGAACTGGCCGAGGACGAGCGCGACGCCAATCCACAACATTGGCAAGGCCCAAATCCGCAACAGATAGGCAAAGAGGTTTTCGCCGATACTCTGTTCGGGAAAGCCGTACAGGACGTGGGCGATCGTGGCGGCGCCTGCAGCCAGTAGACCTGCGATCGTGCCGTACTGCAGGCTGAGCAGAAGCACGGGAACCCAATAGGGGCTCGGCTCCAGCGCCGCGATATCGAGACCGGGCAAGGCCCAGTCCGCCAGCGCAATGGCGGCAACCAGAACCGCGAGTTCGAAAAGCGCCTGGGGCGGCGGCAGCACCGGCTGCCACGCCACGCCCTGCAAACTTTTGAGGCGCGCCAAGAGGTGTCGGACGAGGTTCAAATCTGCGGTTCCAGTTTTTCCCAGCAACGCACGGCGATGGCCCGGCAAGGATGCCGGGTCGTTCCCCGCTCAACAAACGCCGTCTTAACAATCGAAAGTCTCAGGCAAACTACAGTCTAAGCCCTGCCCCGGCAACGCACTGTCGATCCGCGGGCGGAGATTTGGTGAATAGGCCGTCTGCCCGCAGGCGGCCGCACGAGCGGCTTTGGGTCTGGGATCAGGGCTGCAAAAGCGGATTTGATGATTTGGGTGCCGCGATCCCTTTCTCGCCGCCAGGGGCTAAAAGGTTTGGCTCGCCGCCAGGGGCTAAAAGGTTTGGCCCGCCGCCAGGGGCTGAAGCTTTGGCCGGCGCCTTTTGCGGCTTTCTCGTCGCCTTCAGAACGCGGTTCTTCTTGGCGCGTTGTAACACCTTCGAGGCTTTCTTCAGGAACTTGCCGCCCGCGCCGCGTAATTCTGGGCGGGCGTCTTTGTTGTGGCCGCGGCCCTCGTTTCGCGTGCCGGCAGTGCTCGTGGGCGATGGCGGACCAACGGCCAGAGCCTGGAGACGGCGTTGGGCATCGTCCGACATTTTGCTGGCGAGGCCGCGACGCCAGCTATCGAGGGGATCGGGGAGCACCACGCGACGCGGCGGATGACGCGGCGGGCTGCTGCGGGGCCGCTCGTCTTGCTCCGTCGCCGCGCGCGGCACTTGACCAAGGCTTGCAGCGCTTGCTGCCGCAGGCGTGACGGCCGCCACGTCACCAGCGCGGGCGGCGATGGTCCGCACCTCCGCAGCATCACCAATAAATCCCGATTTTTCGAGTGCTGCTGCGAGACGTACAAGCTGCAGCGCCGGAAGCCGGTCCAGGCCAAATTTCCGGGCGCCATTATAGGCGGTTTCTGGATCGTCCGCCAAAAGTGCCGCATCCGCGAAGCGCAATGCCGTGTCAGTGTCCTCAAACACAGCCTGGTCGAGCCAGCCCTTGAGGTACAAGCGGGCGGGGCCCAACTGCGTCTGCTCGATCAACCGCTCGGCGATCGTCAGCGAGATGCTGTCGCCTGGGCTGCCAGCATCTTTCGCGACTTCGATCGCGGACGCTGGATATTTACTGCGCGCCAAGACGTCGATGAGGCCGACGGCGAATTGGCTGTCGTCCTTTGCAGCGCGGATCCAGCGGACCGCGCGGCGCTCGGCCTCTTTGGGTTGATCCTGGTCGAGAAGCAGGCTCAAGAACTGATAGCGTTCACGCACGGTCTTGAGACGTTTCAGATCGTCGATGGGGCGAAGCAGCGCCACGGCCTGCGCTGTGTCGCCGTCCGCTGCCACGAGCTCCGCGAGGCGCGCAAGATCATCGGGGCGCCGGTAGCCTTTCTGGCGGCAGGTTTGCAGCGCCGACTGCTCGGCAACGTAGTCACCCTTGAGCCGCAGCCGGCTCGAGAGCTCCCGGCACGCAGCTTCCGAATATCGAATGCCGATCTGCGCCTGCAGCGCCGCGAGGTAGCCCGCTTCGTTCTGCGAACTCCTGTAAAATGCCGCAAGCCGGCTCTGGAGCCTGGCATCGCGCGGCCGCTCCAGCGTCATAACCTTCAGCAGATCAGCGGCTTTGGCGGCGTTGCCTTCGCTTTCATAAAGCGCCTGCATCTGGTACAGCGTGCGATAGCGCCGGTCGCCGCCGGCAAACTCCTGTTCGAGAATGGCGAGGGCTTCGCGAGAGTGACCGTCGCGTTCGAGCATGGCGACGCGCTCGCTGTCTCCGGGCAACATGAGCCAACCGGCAGCAAGGGCGCCAGCATAGATCGCCGCCATCACGATTCTGTGCGGTTTCAGCCCAGAGCTGACGGCTTCAGCGGTCATGGGCACGAAAGCCTCAGATCGACAGGGTCGCGCGCATCGGCCGCAATATGGAATTCAAGCCGGCCTTGGGCATCAGAGTAAATGCGGGTGGCGAACAGTGAAGCCCCCGCCTGTGAGACGGCGACGTCGAACGCCTGTGCCGGTGCCGTCTGCCATACCATGTCGCCCGGTCCGAAGCCGCGCGCCACCGCCGAAAATCCGCACGCCTCGCGCTTAAGACCGCTCAATTGCCAGCGGCTTTCGATCAAACGGGCCAAACCCTTAGCGTCTGGTCGTAGGACGGGCGGCTGCAGCTCATGCGGCCCAGTGCGGATCGTCACGAGGACCGGTTCAACGCCGGGATCGAGGGCGACATAGAGCGAGCCCTGATGACGTCTGGCGCCGAGAACGCCCGTGCTTTTGAGATCATCGATGTCGAGCCCCCCGGCGGCGTCGAAGCGCACGGTTTGCACAGCGCCGCGTTTGGCGATCGCCCAACTCGCCGGATCGACTTGTTGGATCTCAGCGCCAAAAAAATCGTCGGCGATCGCCGCGTACTCCGAGGCCTTGACCGGGATCACGTCCGACGACCGCGCTAGAGTGACGAGCGACTTGACCGCGGCGAGAGAACTCGCCTTCTCGCCCGAATACATATGGAAATACAGATTGAACGGCTTTAGCCGGCGCGGCTGCTCGGTGTTTTTGAGCGTCTCGGTCAGCGCCTGCTGGCCATAAAATGGCCCGTGCCAATTGTTAGTGTAGGTATTCTCGTTGCTGTTGGCGGCATAGATCTGGCGCTCGGCTCCGACTGTGCGGGCGATCGGCGGCACGTAGAAGACGGACGGGAATTCGGCATCGAGGCGGCTGTCACCACCGTTCATGTTGCGCACGCCGGCGTCGCGTGTGGCTTTGATTGCGGCCTCATACGGTTCGGCGTCGCCGCTCCAGAGATAGATCGCGGCTTTTTTGCCCGGCGGCGCCAAGCTGCTCGAAACCTCAAGGGCTTGGCGGACCTCCGTCTCGAGGCCGAAGGGCTCCTTGAGGTAGCTGCGCGGAAGGTCGGCAGAGCCAGCGACGTAACGGCTCTGGGTATCGGCCACGTCGGATTTACCGGCGACGCGGTAGAGAAACGTCCGCACCCGGTCCATGACGGTGAGCACGGGATGCGCCGCCTTGTCGATGAGGGCCAGTTCCGCTTGCCTGTTATAGGTTTCGAAGAACCCCCAGGCAAACGGGTGCGAGTAGGTATGGCTCGCAACCTCGACCTGGGGCAGTGCGAACAGCTTTTTCGCGCTCTGGCGAGCGGCCTCCGTGCCGCCGATTTCGCTCACTGCATCGCCGGCAATCAGACCGACCGAGATGGGCAGGTCTGGATAGGGCTCGATGACCTCGCGCAGGATCACGTCGGACGCCGGGACCTGGGCCTCGCGATAGCCTTCGATTTCGGAGATGTTGTTCCAGCCGTCGCCATCGATGTGGCTGAAATACATGCGCCGCCCCGAGACCGTCGTGACGTCGGGAACGGGGAAGCGCTCAGCCCCCAGCGCCGCTTTGAAGAACGCAAACGGATTGAGGATCCATCGCGCCCGGTCGGCGGCGGAATCGTAGAAGATCGTGAAGGCATCGGCGGCATAGCCACCCGCCAGGCTGGTCGCGATCAAGACCGAGGCTAGGTCGCCTTCCTGATCGGGCACGCTGACCGCCAGATGCACCTTGGCGGCGGTCGAGGCAGCTTCAATGACGCGGAATTCTGGCAGCGCCTTATCGACGGGCCGCTCGAAGCCGGCCATGTCAGCATCGAAGGTGGTGATCTTGGCCTTGTGCGTGACCGTCACGAATTGACTGGTGGGCTTTAGCCCTAAGCGCCCGAGAATACGTGCGACGGGGGCTTCCGAGCCCGGTGGTTCGGGTGGTGCGACGTCGCCAAGACAGGCATAGCGCAGTCCGCCGGCTGTCGCTGTGTCGAGCCAGGCGAGATAGGCCGCTGGACTTTGCATGGGCTCGACGAACCATGTCACCAGGCCGCGAAATCGCGATAGCGCTTCGGCGGCGGGGAGCGGCGCGTTGACATCGGCATAGGTCAGTTTCAGCCCCAGCCAGTTGAGCGGCATCTCGGCGAGGCGATGCAGCCGCGTGTCACTGGGGCGGGCTTCGTGGCGGCTGTCGTAGAGCGCTAAGATCTCGCGCTTGACGGGGCGGGTTGCAAATTCAACGTCGAGGGCCGCCGTGGCCTGGACCTGCGCCAACAGCATAACAAGGATCGCCGTGGTCCATCGCGACAGGGTTGTCAGCGTTCTGAGCACGGGCGCGGCGGCTCCAAGTCCCAAACTGATCACGACCGTTTCCCGGGCTCAAAGCCGCAGCGAGCGCGGCTTGGCTAGTTTAACTCATGCCGGAGCATGATACTGATTTTATGCCCTATTCGCGGGCCTTGCAAAACGGCTTTGCAACCTGTTCAGCTGCTGTGGCTCGCATTCATGTTGCAGCTGCGCCAGCGTTCACCACAACAGTTTCACGACCCTAAGTCTGGCCCTCAGCACGTCTTGCTTACATCCGCCCTCTGCCCGTATCATCGTCTGCCAAGCTTTGGACCCGAGGGACGTAGCGGAATGACGGAGCAGCAAAAGAAGTTTCCCGAGTTCTACGTGACCGCGCCGCAGCCCTGTCCCTATTTGCCGGGACGCCTCGAACGCAAGCTTTTTACCCATCTGACCCATGACAAGCCGCCGGAACTGATCGACCGGCTACTGACGACCGGTTTCCGGCGCAGCCAAAACATCGCCTACGTACCTTACTGCGAGGGCTGCCAAGCCTGCGTCTCTGTGCGGGTGCTGGTCAACGAATTCGAGCCCGACCGGTCGATGCGGCGCGTGATGGCCAAGAATTGCCGTCTCGTCGCGCGCCGCACCGCAGCCAACCCTACACCAGAACAATTTCGCCTGTTCCGCGCCTACATCGACGCCCGTCACAGCGAGGGCGGGATGGCCGACATGACCATGCTCGACTACCGCATGATGGTCGAAGACACCGTTATCGAGACATTTCTCACGGAGTATCGCGAAAAGCCTATCGATGCGACGGATCTCGATTTCGACTCCTGGCCATTGAAGGCTGTCGCATTATGCGACCGGCTGACCGACGGTATCTCGATGGTCTACAGCTTCTTTGATCCAGCCGGCGCCTCTGCGAGCGTCGGGACCTATATGATCCTCGAACATATCGCCTTCACGCGCCAGGTCGGCCTGCCGCACCTTTATCTCGGCTACTGGATCGAGGGCTCGCGCAAGATGACCTACAAGACCCGGTTCCAGCCCCAGGAACGTCTTGGCCAGGACCGCTGGGAACGGGCGTTTTCGAAAGACGGAGAGCGCTAAAGCATTTTCCGGCGAAGTGGGTACCGGTTCGTCGTAGAAAAAGCGACCAAGCAAGAGACGAGAGCGCCGATCCGATTCCATCGGATCGCAAAGCGCTCTAATCTCACCTGCATGCCGCACGCGGGGATTATTTCCAGAGTTCTTTTTCGATCTTCTCGAACATGTAGACCCACTTCGAGCTCTGGGTTTCGACGAGGACCGTCATGCGGGCCCTGAGTTCGAGCAGCAGGGCGCAGTCGGGTGTTTTAGCGGCAGCGCCCTGCTGGCCCATAGTCGAGATCGCGGTCAGCAGTTCGTCCGTTGATTGATCAAAGACGGCGATTTTGTCGTCGCGCACGAAGGGCGCCCCTTCCTTCATGAATTGATCGTGCGTCCAGCCGCGCTTGTCTTTGAGGTTGCGCAGCTTTTCCTGGAACGACGGTTTGTTCTTGGCGTTGAGATCGCGCAAAGCGCCGGCGGCTTCTTCGACGACGGCTTCAAAATCAACCTTGGCGCAGGTGGTCTCGGTAGCGCTGACTGTGCCACACGCGACTGCCATCGCCGCGACTGCGATCGCCATCTGCCGCGTCTGTGCCGGACGTCTCCCCATGAGGCAAAGTCGTAGCCGCGCCCGGGGCGGACGGCAAGCGCCGTCGCGGCGGATCAAGTTTCAAAGCAGGGCCTTGAAATAGGGCCTCAAAATCTGGGGCCAAACGAATTCGACCGCGGAAAGCCCTTGGGTGCCAAGCGGCCGGCCTGGGACCGCTCGCCGGCCCAATCGCGCAGTTCAGACCACGACAAGGTAAATTCTCTTGCCGCACTGTCGAGCCAGGTGAGACCGTCAGACTTTTTGAAGACGCGCACGTCGCTCAGGGCGCCATCCTTGAAGCGTTGCAGAATGACGCCCTTGCCGCGCGTCATTTCGTTAATCTCGTCGAGCTTGAAGACGAGCATCTTGCGATTTTCGCCCATGGTGGCGACCTGATCACCATCGGCGGGGACGCAGATGCGGGCTTCTTCAGGTTCCGTGACGTTGAGGACCTGCTTGCCCTTGCGCGTCGCGGCGATGACCTCCTCTTCGGCGACGATGAAGCCATAGCCGCCGGTTGAGGCGACCAGAAGCTTGCGCGTTGAATCGTGGATGAAAGCTTCCGCGATATCGTGGTTCTCTTCGAGATCGACCATGAGCCGCACCGGTTCGCCGTGACCTCGCCCGCCCGGAAGCTGGCTGGCTTCAAGGGTGAAAAATTTACCGTTGGTGGCGAACAGCACGAGCTTGTCGGTGGTCGAGGCATGCAGCGCGCGTTTCAGTTCGTCGCCCTGCTTGAATTCGATTTTTGCGAGATCGTCCTGATGGCCTTTGAGCGTCCGCACCCAGCCTTTCTCCGAGAGAATAATGGTGATCGGCTCCTTTTCAACCAGGGCCGCATCAAGATCAGCATCGATCTCAGGCGCGTCCGCAAAGGTGGAGCGGCGGCGGCCAAGGGCTGACTTTTTGGAATATTGCTCGCGCGTGGCTTTGACTTCTTCGGTGATGCGCTCCCACTGCAGATCATCCGACTTCAAGAGCTGCTTCAAGTCGCGGCGCTCTTTCGACAACTTGTCGTGCTCGGCTTTGATCTCGACTTCTTGCAGTCTCGAGAGTGAGCGCAGCCGCAGGTTCAGAATGGCCTCTGCCTGGACGTCGGTGAGCTTGAACTTGGCGATCAGCTTCGCTTTTGGATCGTCTTCGCGCCGGACAATACGGATGACTTCGTCGATATTCAGGTAGGCGATCAGGTAGCCGTCGAGCACTTCGAGGCGGTGGTCGATCTTTTTGAGGCGGTACGTCGAGCGCCGCACCAGCACGTCGACGCGGTGTTCGAGCCACTGCGAGAGCACGTCGCGCAAGTGCAGCACGTTCGGGATCTGGCCGGCCGAGAGCACGTTCATGTTGAGCGAGATGCGGACTTCCAATTCGGTGGCGCGGAACAGGCTTTCCATCAGCAGCATCGGATCAATCGTGCGGCTCTTGGGCTCCAGGACGAGGCGGACTTCTTCCGCACTTTCATCGCGGATATCGCCGAGCAGGGGGAGTTTCTTGTCGCTCATCAGCTCGGCGATTTTCTCGACGAGCTTGGCCTTTTGCACCTGATAGGGTACTTCGGTGACGACGATCTGATAACCGCCGCGGCCCGTGTCTTCTTTCGACCAGCGCGCGCGCAGCCGGAAGCCGCCGCGGCCGGTCTTATAAGCTTCAAGCATAGCGTCGCGCGGCTCGATGATGATGCCACCCGTCGGAAAATCCGGACCAGGGATCATCTCGACAAGTTTTTCGATTGTGGCGTTAGGATGCTTGATCAGATGCAGCAGCGCCGCGCACAACTCATCGGCGTTGTGCGGCGGAATGTTCGTCGCCATGCCGACGGCGATGCCGGATGAGCCGTTGGCGAGCAGGTTCGGGAACGCGGCGGGGAGCACGACCGGCTCCTGCACGCGGCCGTCGTAGTTGGGGCGGAACTCGACGGTGTCTTCGTCGATGCCTTCGAGGATGGCGGCAGCGACTTCGGTCATACGGGCTTCGGTGTAGCGCTCGGCGGCGGGGTTATCGCCGTCGATGTTGCCGAAATTGCCCTGGCCATCGACGAGCGGATAGCGCACGGCGAAATCCTGCGCCAGGCGGGCGAGGGCGTCGTAGATCGCCTGGTTGCCGTGCGGGTGATAATCGCCCATCACCTCGCCGACGATCTTGGCGCACTTGAGATAGCTGCCAGCGGGATCGAGCTTGAGTTCGCGCATGGCGTACAAAATGCGCCGGTGCACGGGCTTCAAGCCGTCGCGCACGTCGGGAAGCGCCCGGTGCATGATGGTCGAGAGCGCGTAGGCGAGATAGCGCTCTTCCAGCGCCGTCCTCAGCTCGACGGGCTCGATCGGGCCACCACCAGAGGACGGCGGTCCCGGCAGAATCGGTTTTTGGTTCATGCGAGTGGGTTAGCGGTTGGGATGGCGCGGCTCAAGTCTCGAGTTGCGCGCAAAACTCGTTATACGCCAAGGATTGCGCGCGCACCCGTATGATCGGCCAATGACGTTGCACGGCTGCCACGTGGCAACGGCACAGCCTGCCCATCCGTCGAGCTGTTTCGCGCCTGAAATTTCGGCTAGTCTCTCCCCATGAGCGGATTTGCTGAAGACGGTGCGCCTGCCTACGACGCGCCGATGACCAAGGCGGTGTTCCTGCAATGGGTGCAGCGCCAGGAGCGGCGCCACGAGCTGAAGGACGGGCGGGCGATCATGCATGCAGGGACGACGCACAGGCATGCGGTACTCTCGGCGAGGTTCGTGGGCGCGCTGTCGCTGCGGCTTGACCCCGATCGGTGGGCCATTTGCACGGCGGACTTCGCCGTCGAGATCGGCGACGTTGTCCGGTACCCGGATGTCCTCGTCCAAACAACTGGCATCGACGGCGCGGCATTGAGCACAGACAAACCAGTACTTCTCGTCGAAGTTCTGTCGCCCTCGTCCGTCGGCACCGACATGACGGTGAAGCTCGCCGAGTATACCAGCCTGGCCTCTCTCGAAGCCTATATCGTGGCGAGCCAGGACGAGGCCATCCTGTGGGTCTGGCAGCGTGACGCGGCAAGCAAAACGTTTCCAGCGAAGCCGCAGGAGATTTCTGGACGCGGCAGCGAACTCAATATTGCCTCGCTCGGGATTGCTCTTCCCCTCGCAGAGCTCTATCGCGGCATTACGACCGCGTGAGCGGCGCCACTTCCCTCTCCGCATCTCGTCGGCTATGCACGGCGTCGCATGAAAACCGCTGACGTCGATATCCTGATCGTACCGGGCTGGCAGGACAGTGGCCCCGATCACTGGCAGAGCCGCTGGGAGCGCTCACTCAAAACCGCGCGCCGCGTCATCCAGGACGATTGGGACAGCCCCGACGTCGAGACCTGGGGTGATCGCATCGCCAAGTACGCCAGCGGCGCGACGCAGCCGGTTGTTCTCGTGGCGCACTCGCTGGGCGTGCCCGCGGTGGTGTACGCGGCGGAGAAACTCAAGGGCCGCGGCGTCATCGGTGCGTTTCTCGTCGCCCCCGCCGACGTCGACTTCGCGCACTTCTGGCCCGACACGGGGGCTGAACGCTGGCCGCCGAAAAACGGCGACGGTGGATTTTCAGCAATGCCGATGTCGCGGTTGCCGTTCGCGTCCCAGCTCATCGTTGGCAATAATGATCTCTATTGCTCGTATGCGCGCGCTGAAAAATTAGCCGAGGCCTGGGGCGCGACACTGACCGACGCGGGCGAAACCGGCCATATCAATGTCACCTCCGGACACGGCCCCTGGCCAGAGGGGCTGCTCGCATTCGGGAATTTTTTGCGGGGGTTGGGGTAGGTAAATGACTTTGCGCGGTGTCCGTCATCAGCACCCTTGAGACAGAATTAGCGGCTTGAGGAACGGCGCATTTCGGGCCCATCGGCATCCCCGCGCCAGCGACGAATGTCGCGGGAAGTACGGCGGGGACCCAGCCAAGTGTCCGCTTGCGTGCGTGTGCGGTGATGCCTCCCTACAATTGTCATCCCAGGGCTTGTCCCTGGGATCCATTGCGCCTCAAGCGCCGGGCATCCGCGGATCAATGGATCCTAGACACAAGGCCTAGGATGACAGCGGTGCGAGCGGCCCCGCAAGGGGACTTCCAAGTGGTCGCGCGGGAATGACGTTTTGGTCGGCGCTTCCGACTCTCCTTCGTCGAGCCGGCCGGAAGCGCGGCGTGGCTCGCCCTAACTCATGGCGCACCGCCCTCCCCCCTCGAGGGGAGGAGGATCAACTACTTCCCGCCCTCAATCTCCGTCACCGCCTTGGCCAGGGCCTCGCCCATAACTTTGCGGATGTCGGCGTCGGCGATTGTCAAGCCCTTGGCCGCGAGGTCGGCTTTGACTTTGCCGAAGACATCGTCGTCGCCCTTTTCCGCGAGGTCGGCTTTGCGCACGGCCTTGATGTAGTCCTCTAACGCCGCGCCTTCGATACCCATCTTGGCACCGGCCCATTCGGCGAGCGCCTTGTTGCGGCGGCTCTCGGCCTTGAACTTCAAGTCGGCGTCGTGGGCGAATTTCTTCTCAAAGCCCTGCTCGCGGCTATCGAACGTGGTCATGGGATCGGGTCTCCGGTTATGGCATCAACTTAAGGGTGTATCCGCAATACACACCCGCAAAGGGTGAGTTGCAGGGCAGACAAAGCCCCTGTTAGGCGGACCGATACTCCCCTCTTCCAACCAAATCAACGGCTAGATCAACGGCTTGACCGGCCCTTTACCAGCCCGGTTTAGCACGCCACGTGCGGCTCATGGTCTACGTTGTTTCTGGTGCCCGGTTCGGCTACTATCAAATGTAAGGTTTTTAGCGCGGCGCGGCGCCGGCCTCTCTCCCCAACCGTCAAAAAACACGTTGGAAAATCAAGGGGTCAGTGTCGGCAGTGCGCCTCGTCCCTGTAACATGAGTGAGTCCCAAGCGTTGATCCTCAGAGGACCCGGAATGAACAAGCGTCGCCGCATTTACGAGGGTAAGGCCAAGGTGCTCTATGAGGGCCCTGAGCCGGGTACTCTTATCGCCCATTTCAAAGACGACGCCACCGCATTCAACGCCAAGAAGCATGCGTTGATCGAAGGCAAGGGCGTGCTCAACAACCGGATCTCGGAATACATCTTCCAGCGGCTCGGCGAAATCGGCGTGCCGACGCACTTCATCAAGCGGCTCAATATGCGCGAGCAGCTGATCCGCGAAGTCGAAATCATCCCGCTTGAGGTCGTGATCCGTAACGTCGCGGCCGGCTCGCTGTCGACCCGGCTTGGCTTGGAAGAAGGCGCGCAGCTGCCGCGCTCGATCATCGAGTTCTACTACAAAAACGACGCCTTGAACGACCCGATGGTCTCGGAAGAGCACATCACGGCGTTCGGATGGGCGACGCCGCAGGAAATCGACGAAGTCATGCAGATGGCGCTGCGCATCAACGACTTCATGGTCGGCCTGTTCCTCGGCATCGGCATCCGCCTCGTCGACTTCAAGGTCGAGTTCGGCCGCCTCTACGAAAACGACACGATGCGCATTGTGCTCGCCGACGAGATCAGCCCCGATTGCTGCCGCCTGTGGGACGTCGTCTCGGGCGACAAGCTCGACAAGGATCGCTTCCGCCGCGACCTCGGCGGCGTTTTGGAAGCCTATCAGGAGGTCGCCAAGCGCTTGGGCGTCTTGAACGAGAACCCGCGTCCGCGCGGCGCCGGCCCTGTGCTGGTGGCATCCAACCCGGTTGCGGGCACGGTGATTGGGTCCATAACCGGCCCGATCAACGGCAAGCCGAATTGAAGTTGAGGCATTGGGCAATAGGCAATCGTTGTGCTCAATGCCGATTGCCCTTTGCCCTTTGCCTTTTAAACCTCCCTCAAGCCGAGCCTCACCCGCATGAAAGCCCGCATTAAAATCACCCTCAAAAATGGCGTGCTCGATCCGCAGGGCAAGGCCATCGAAGGCGCGGTCAAGGGCCTTGGCATCGCCGGCATCAGCGACGTGCGCCAGGGCAAGTACATCGAGGTCGATCTGGCCGAAAAAGACCCGGCCAAGGCCAAAGTCATCGTCGAGCAGATGTGCCGCGACCTGCTGGCCAATACGGTGATCGAGAATTATAGTTATGAGATTGTGTAAGCCGGGAAATTTGAAATGGCCGAGGTCACAAACGAATTGATCTACGAGATCCTGAAGAAAATTCACGAAGACGTAGCACACCTTCGTACCGGACAACGAACCGTAGGTGAGGAGTTGTCAGCCGTGCGTGGCCACTTGGTCGCCATACAAAAAGACGTGCACAACCTCTACGAAATCGGACATGACAATGGGCGCCGGCTTGATCGCATTGAAAGCCGGTTAGAACTTCGCGACGAAAAAGTCTGACGCGCCAGAGACTCGGCTGCGACGAATCCGGCCAAGGCCCGCACAAGCGTCAAGCAGATGTGCCGCGACCTGCTCGCCAATACGGTGATCGAGAATTATAGCTACGAGATCGGGTAACGATTAACCTGATACACCAGACTACCTGTTGCGCCGGGCTGCCGTACGCGCCACGTGCACGCGCTCCAGCGCCGCCACCTCAGCGTCGACGCCGGACTCAAAAGTGACGGCGCGGCGAGCGAGCATCACAAGCGCCAGCATGACGAGCCCGCTGCCGAGCAACCAAAGGCCTCTCAGATAGCTCGCCGTATCGGCGACGGCGCGGACCTCATTCGGGTCAGTGCGGCTGTAGCTGATCGCAACCGTATCGCCGCGCTGCAGGTCCGGCTGCTTCAAATCTTCAAGACTGAGGCGCGCCTCGTAATCGGCGCTGATCTCGGATTGGAACGACAGCCGGGCATAGGGGACTTCGCGAACCGCATGCGGGATGTTCGCGTTCGCCGCCCGCGTGGCGTCTGCCTGCTCGCACTCGACCTCTTGCGTGACGGCACGATACAGCAACCCCTCGCCCTTGAGCACGCAGACGATCTCGAGTGCGGTGACACGGGCTTCGGCCCGGCCATCCATTGAGGCGTGATACAAGTTGGTGCCGGTCAGCCAAACGCCCATCGCCGCCGCAACCACGCCCGCATTGCGCAGCCAGCGGTAGAGGTAGCCGGCGAGGCCGGATTTGAGGCCTGTGTCGTGACGCATGGTATCGCGGACCTTTAATGACAACTCAGTCTACCGCGCGTTCCCCAAGGCCGCGTAAACGAAACCTATATTCCCCCTCTCCCCATTCCTGCACTTAAACGGGGAGAGGGGATTCATCCCGCCTCATCCTCCCGTTAAGACTTCCTCGCTACTCTCGCGGCAAATTTCATCCGCGGAGTGACCTTTGGAAAACCTTGCTGCATTCTTAAATGGGTTGCAGGCGCGACGTGAGGCAACCGCTGTAAATCCCGCTGTGATCCTGGCAACCTTTGCGGCGACGCTGTTCTGCTCGGCCCTCATGCTGTTCTCGGTGCAGCCGATGTTCGCCAAGATGGCGCTGCCGGCGCTTGGCGGCACACCGGCCGTGTGGGCCGTGTCGATGTGTTTTTTCCAGACCGCGCTACTCGCTGGCTATTGCTATGCGCACGCGCTCAACCGCTGGTGTGAGGCAAAAACAGCGGCGCTTGTGCACTTCGGGCTGCTGACAATCACCAGCCTCGCCCTGCCAATCGCTTTGCCCGCGAGCCTGTCCGAGCCGCCCGCTGGAGACGCCTATCTCTGGCTGCTCGGCGTGCTCACGCTCGGCGTCGGCCTGCCGTTCTTCGCCGTGTCGGCCAGTGCGCCGCTGCTGCAGGCGTGGTTCGCCAAGACCGGCCACAAGGATGCCGCCGACCCTTACTTTCTCTACGGCGCCAGCAACCTCGGCAGCTTGATCGCCCTGCTCGCCTATCCGCTCATGCTCGAGCCGGTGTTCGGGCTCAAGACCCAGAGCACCGTATGGAGCGCCGGGTTTGTCGTGCTTGCCCTGCTGATCGCCGGTTGCGCGGCCCTGATGCTGACGAACCGCGCCAGCACCACGGCGCTGGATGACACGACCGGCACGGCAGCGGCCTTAGACAGCGCCGCGCCGCTGCGGCTTAGCCAACGCGCGACCTGGGTACTTCTCGCCGCCATCCCGTCGGGCCTCATGGTCGGCGTCACGACCTACATCACGACCGATGTCGCATCCGCGCCGTTCATCTGGGTAATTCCGCTGGCGATGTTTCTGCTGACCTTCATCCTGGTGTTCAAAGAGCGCTTAGCCTTCAACTACGGCTTGGCGCTGACGGGACTGCCGGTGGCGATACTGGCGTACGTGTTCATACCAGCGCACGCCGCAGGCGTTGTTGCTGCCGTCGTCGCGTTTTTCTTAAGCGCCATCGTCTGCCACCGCGAACTGTATTTGCGCCGCCCAGCGCCGTATCATTTGACGGAATTCTATATCTGGATGTCGGCGGGTGGCGTCATCGGCGGAATTTTCGCGGCCCTCGTCGCGCCGCAGATTTTCGCGACCGTTCTCGAATTCAAACTTCTCTTGCTAGTGTCGCTGCTGTGCCGCCCTGGCGTGCTGCTCGGTCTCGACGTTCCGGTGAGAGCTTCGCGCATCGCACTGACCGCGGCCCTGATGCTGGTGGTGTTCCTCGGCTACAAGGCATTGATCGACGCCCACGTCATCAGCGCCGGCGGGGTTCTGCTGTACGCACTCGTCGCGGTGACCCTGGCCGGGGTCTTCCTGACCCGTCACTGGGCCGAGCACCGGGCAATCCTGGTTCTGGTCATGATTATCGGCGTCACTGTGGTGCCGGGCGACAATCGCACGCTCTACGCCGAACGTTCGTTCTTCGGCACCAACCGCGTCATGGCAACGGAAAACGGCCAGCACCGCATTATGCTGCACGGCACGACCATCCACGGCGCCGAGCGCATCAAGTCAGAAACCGGCCAGCCGGTGACGGCGGCAAATCCCGGCACCTACTACTATCCAGGCAGCCCGATGCCGCGCGGCGTCGCACTCGCTCGCGAAGCAAAGCCTGCGGGCGGCGGCGCGCTCTCCGTTGGTGTCGTCGGCCTCGGAACCGGGTCGCTCGCCTGCTATGCTTTAGGCGGTGAAGCCTGGCGCTTTTATGAAATCGATCCGATGGTCGGACGCATCGCCAGCAACCCGGCGCTCTTCAGTTTCCTGTCACGCTGCCTGCCGAACACCGACATCGTCTATGGCGACGCTCGCCTGACGCTGCAAAAGGAAGCCGGCGGCGGCTTCGACTACTTGTTGATCGACGCGTTTTCATCCGACGCGATCCCTGCGCATTTGCTGACGCGCGAAGCGATCCAGAGTTATTTCGACAAGCTGAAGCCCGGCGGTTTGCTCGCCATGCACGTCTCCAACCGCTTCCTCGATATCGCACCCGTTGTGGCAGCCACAGCGGCAACCATGCCGGGCGTCACAGGGGTCACCGTGAGTTCGATCGCGCCGCTGCTAGAGCCTGACGCCACACCGTCCAAGGTTGTGTTCTTGACGCGCGACGCTGGGATGGTGGCCACGATGCGGGCTTGGCCGGACGCCAAGCCACTCGACGCTGGGACTGCGCAGGCCTGGACGGACGACTATTCGGACGTCCTGTCGGCGCTGGTTCGCGGCTTGACGAAGTAGCAGAGGCCGAAGCCGAGACACGGCTGGCAGAAATAGTGGCGCGTCATCCTCCGCCGAGCGCGCGCCCTTCGCGCGCGCGTCGAAGGCGGGGGAACCAGCACAAGACTCGTCGTAGACACAGAATATTTTGAGCCTTCGGCGCATTCTACGCTGGATCCCCGAGCCCTTTCGCAAGTGGGCTCAACGGCTCGAGGATGACGAAGGTCTGTATTATCGCGCTGCCCAGCATGGACATGGCGCCCGAGTCCCATTAGTTGCAGAGCGAAGCTCTCTCGCAATCATGGGACTTCGGCCATGCTCCGCGCTTCTGTCATCGTTTTTCCGGGTTCGAACTGCGACCGCGACGTCAAAACCGCGATCGAGCGCGTCACCGGCTTTGCACCCAAGATGGTATGGCATGGCGACGCCTCGGTGCCGGCGTCCGATATTATCGTGCTGCCGGGCGGGTTTTCCTACGGCGACTATCTGCGCTGCGGGGCCATGGCCGCACACTCTGCAGTCATGAAGGACGTGGTCGCCAAGGCCAAGGCCGGCACGCCTGTCATCGGTATCTGCAACGGCTTCCAGATTTTATGCGAGAGCGGCCTGCTGCCCGGTGCGCTGTTGCGCAATGCGTCGCTGCACTTCATCTGCCGCGACGTGTTTTTGAAGGTCGGGAACGACACGTCGTTTTTCACCAAGTGCTATCGGATGAGTGAAGTCATCAAGGTGCCAATCGCGCACGGCGAGGGCAATTACTTTGCCGACAGCGAAACGCTCGACCGGCTCGAGGGCGAGGGCCGGGTGGCGTTCCGGTATTGTGACAGCGAGGGCAACGTCACGCCTGCCACCTGCCCCAACGGCGCCCAGCGAAACATTGCCGGTATCACCAACGAAAGCGGCCGCGTGCTGGGCATGATGCCCCACCCCGAGCGGCTGTATGAGGCAGCCCTTGGCGGCACCGACGGCCGCCGCGTGTTTGAGTCCGCGCTGCTGAGCGTGCTGGAAGCGGCATAAAAAAAGGGAGGAAGCGTTGGCTCCCTCCCCTTATAAAACATCTTGCAAGCGTGGTCCCGGAAAAGCCGGGCCTGCCGTTAGTTCCGCGGCTTAGCGTAGGCGACGCGATCGATGGTCTGCACGGTCATGGCCGACGCGCCGGTTTCGCAACTCATCACCAGCGACCGACCGTATTCGGTATCGATGCGCGACGACGTACCAGCCCCGATTACTGAGGTGATCCGCGCCGAATTGGCAACGGCGAGCTTTTCGTCGTAGTCGATTTCCGACAGCAGCAGCGTCATGTTGCAGGCGCCGTTGTCAGCCAGGTAGTAGCCAATGGCGCGCTTGGTGCCGAGCGTCAGGCTGACAACAGCCAACGGTTTAACCCGCAGCGCGCTCGTATCGTCGGCCCTGACGGGCGCGGCACCGTGGGTAACGGCCAAGCCCGCAAACGCGAGTGACACAAAGGCTGTATTGAATGACGTCATGGAAGGGTCCTCCAGTCCATGGCTCAGCACGTTCAAATCCTCGCACGATTGTCTGGACGTGACGGCGGAGCGGGATTGGTGAAATAACCTAATGGCCCGGCAATAAAAATAGACAATGGCGCAAATCCGAACTGCGCTTTTAGCAGCGCGGAACGGTCACAGCCCAAGTGGGTAGTGCGTCATCGGCGTTTCATATTTTCATAAATTTTAGCGTGGCCCAAAATGAGCGTGGCCCAAATAACGCGCAAACAAAAAGGGAAGCAGCTCAGCGCCACTTCCCTTTTCATTTTCTTGAATTGAAGTGCGCCGGGCAGGCGTTATGCGGCGTCGCGAATCATTGCCAGCTCGCCGGTGATGGTGGCTTCAGCGAGAAGCTTGGCAATGGCAACCTGCGACGGCGCCGAGAACCGCACGGCGCGCGCTAAGTCTTCGGGGGCTGGATACTCGGCAAAGCGGCGCGGATCGTTGTGGGTCGCGGCCTTCTGCAAATCAGCGAACGATACGCCGGTGAATAATGAGAGCAGTGCTCCCGACTTGAGGGACGACATGGGATATTCCTTTGGGCAACAAGATGATCGGCGGCAGACCGCGCGACCATTCTGGGTTGTTGTGATGGGACCAATATAAGCTACAGATTCGCCTAAATAAAAGGCCTATTTGCTGCAACGCAGCAATGCAGCCTGAGCAGCGCTGAGCTGTCGCAGGGTGGGGTGTCTGGGCGTTAACGCGGCGTTCACACATCACAGGCGGCGCAGCACGCAAGCGGCAAGCTGTGGGCGGAGGCCACGCGGCGGAGGTGCGCGGCGACAGGTGAGAAGTCCGTCGCTATAAGCTCGCTCAATCGACTAGTCCTTCACCTCTCATAAGAGTACGAGATGGCAACCGGCACCGCTACCACAATCACCCCCGAAATCGTCGCCGAACATGGCTTGAAGCCCGACGAATACAAGCGGCTTCTGGACATCCTCGGGCGTGAGCCGCGCATTTGCGAGCTTGGCATCTTCTCGGTCATGTGGAGCGAGCACTGCTCGTACAAATCATCTCGCGTCTGGCTCAAGACGCTGCCGACAACAGGCCCGCAGGTCATCCAGGGGCCTGGCGAGAACGCCGGCATCGTCGACATCGGCGACGGCGATTGCGTCGTCTTCAAAATGGAAAGCCACAACCATCCGAGCTACATCGAACCGTTCCAGGGGGCTGCAACCGGCGTCGGCGGCATCATGCGCGACGTCTTCACGATGGGCGCGCGGCCCGTCGCCAACTTGAACGCGCTGCGCTTTGGCGCCCCCGATCATCCCAAAACCCGCCACCTCGTCAACGGCGTCGTCGCCGGAATTGCGCATTACGGCAACTGCACCGGCGTGCCGACGATTGGCGGCGAGACCAATTTTGACGCCGGTTACAACAACAACATCCTGGTCAACGCCATGTGCGTCGGCCTCGCCAAGACGGACAAGATTTTTTATTCCGCCGCCAAGGGCGTCGGACTGCCCGTCGTTTACGTCGGCTCAAAAACCGGGCGCGATGGCATCCACGGCGCCACGATGGCGTCGGCCGAATTCTACGACAAATCGGATGAGAAGCGGCCGACGGTGCAGGTCGGCGATCCGTTCACCGAAAAGCTGCTGATCGAAGCCTGCCTCGAGTTGATGGCAACCGATTCAATCATCGCCATTCAGGACATGGGCGCGGCGGGGCTCACGTCCTCGACATCCGAAATGGCCGACAAGGGTGGCGTCGGCATCGACCTCAATCTCGATGCTGTGCCGCAACGCGAAGTTGGCATGACGGCCTACGAGATGATGTTGTCTGAATCACAAGAACGCATGCTGATGATCCTGAAGCCCGAGCGCGAAGCTGACGCAAAAGCGATCTTTACGAAATGGGGCCTCGATTTCGCGGTCATCGGCATGACGACTGATACGGGGCGCATGATCATCACGCACAAGGGCCATGTCGAAGCTGATCTGCCCGTCGACAAACTCGCCAACTCGGCGCCGATGTACGAGCGGCCTTGGATCGAGCCGAAAAAGCCGGTGACGATTTTGCCGGAGTGGGTGCCGGCACCCAATTCGATACTCGGCACGCTCAAAGACATGATGGGCTCTCATCACCTCGCCTCGCGGCGCTGGATCTGGGAACAGTACGACCACATGGTCATGGGCGACACGGTCGGCCGCCCGGGTGGCGATGCCGGTGTCGTCCGCGTCCACGGCACCAAAAAGGCCATCGCGGTCGCCTGCGATGTGACGCCGCGTTACGTGCTCGCCGACCCTGAGATGGGCACCAAGCAGGCCGTGGTCGAAACCTGGCGCAACCTGACCGCCGCCGGCGCCGATCCCCTCGCCATCACCGACAACATGAATTTCGCCAACCCCGAGCGGCCCGAAATCATGGGGCAGTTCGTCGCCAGCGTGCGCGGCATGGCGCAAGCCTGCACGGCGCTCGACTATCCCGTCGTGTCGGGGAATGTCTCGCTTTACAACGAAACCAATGGCATCGGTATTCCGCCAACGCCTGCGATCGGCGGCGTTGGCTTGGTGCCGGATTGGACCAAGATCGCCGACATCCGGCTCAAGGGCGATGGCCACATGCTCGTCGTCATCGGGCGTGAAGCCGGCCACCTCGGACAATCGATTTATCAGCAGCATGCGACGGGGAAATTCGACGGCGCGCCGCCGCCGGTCACGCTCGACGACGAGATCAAGGCCGGGCGCTTGATCCGCGCCATGATCCGCTCTGGGATCGCGTTGAGCGTGCATGATTGTTCCGACGGCGGCTTGCTGGTGGCGATTGCCGAAATGGCGTTGAGTGGCGGGCGCAATAGCGGCTCGCGCGAGGCCACAAAAAATGGGGGTGGCGTCGGCGTCGAGCTGTATCCCTACGAAGGCAAACTTCCCGCGCACGCCGTGTGGTTCGGCGAAGACCAGGGCCGCTATGTCGTCGAGGTCACACCGCAAAAGGTCGAGGAAGTTTTGGAACGCGCGCGGCTTCTCGAACTCCCCGCCCGCATCGTCGGCCGCACGGGTGGAGATGCGTTGTCGTTGAAGGGCGAAAAGCCACTCGCCCTCTCCGATTTGCGCGCCGCGCATGAGGGCTGGATGACGGGGTTGATGGGGTAGTCAGCCAGCCTGTTCACTCATTGTTCTTGACGCGATTTCGGGTTTGCGTATTTCACACACCCAGAATCGTGTAGGCTTCCGGCTACCGGGGGCTTCAACCCTCCGGGCCTAAACCCCGCGCGGGGACTATCGCTTTGGTTTGCTGGCGGCCTTTTTGGCCTTCGTTACGGGTGCCGTCGCTATTTTGCGAAGGGCACTCTTAAACGTCGCCTCATCGCCGTCAGCACCAAGCTCACGGCCAGCGTCAATGAACTTCTGGCGTTGGGTGCGGGTGTCTATGGCTTCGGCTTTTTGCTTTGGCATATCGCCTCCAGGGAGACTGGCAGTGTAGTTGATTTGCTGGCGTGCCACGAGGCGCGTCATGTGTAATTCACCTAAACAGCCGCCGCTCAGCAATGCCAACAATTCGGTCAACGATCTTGACGATGTGGGCAAGAACGGAGTGCGCGCCAATAAATGGCAACCCTTCGACACCGCCGAGGCATATGCTCGTGGTAACTTGAGTATTGAAATCCTTATTCGCGAAAAGGGGATCGAAGGGCGAGATAGTAATTACTATCTCGCCCTCGCACATAAGCGACGTGCTTTGGGCCAGAAGCTCAAAGGGCTCTCCAAACCCAGGTTTTGGCGTGACGATGGCGCGACCTGCTACGGTCCCCACTGGGATAATCAGCTCGTGCTTGTCCCTGTTGCTCAAAGTCTTGAGCAGGAAAATCGTATTGGCATGGTGCCCGAGGTCGGCGCTTGGCCGTTTGGTGTCGTGCAGTCTTTCGTATGGCTTCAGGAGCTTAAGAAACCGGATCGTTCGAGGGCAGTGGTTCCCAAAACCCTCGAACGCCTTTTTTTCGAAATCGGTTCTCTTCCGGAAGATGCGGAACGGGAATTCCTTGTCCGACTCGGTCTCAAGTCTGCCGGAGCAGGTAACGAGCAAGTCCAATGCCGACCTGGAATTGTGAACGATGTCGCCTACGATTGCGCTCCATCGGAGCGGGATCGGTTTGCGCGACTCCAAAATCAAGTGTCGAGTACCATCAGGATCATCATGAACCCTAAATTTGTACGGGTCACCGGCTATGAAGCCACCGATCTCCAGTTTGAGGTCTGCGAGGTGTTCCTTTGCCCGTTCTATCTTGGCTCGTGGTCCGAGACGAGGATCGGGTTCGACGGAACTCATGCGTCGTCCTCGTCTCGCGGCTTCAAGATTTTATGAGTCTGAGACTGCCTTGAAGCGCGTCGGCGCTGCCTCGCATCATGTTGCGGGTCCGATCCTATCAGTGGCTTTGTACGTTAGCCGCTTACCCTTTGCGCCGACAATTGCTTTCGTTGCGCGCTTTTCGTCCTCAACGCCAAGCGCCGAGCGGTTGTTATACCGGAAGTCAAACTCTGCCAGATAACGGTGCAAGTGTTTCTCCTTGCAGTGCTGGTAGGTGCCGCGCATGCCACGTTTGAACACTGAGAAATAACCCTCAACCGTGTTCGTATGGACTGACGGCGCATCGTCACGGTAGCGGACGTATTCCGAGGCCGAGTGATCGACGCGCTCATGGCTGGCGAAGCCGCCAAGCTGATGCTTGTAAAGCTGCGCGCTGTCGGTCATCACGTCGGTTTCCCGGCGAATGTTCGCATTCACAATCGGGATGACTTCCATGACCGTGCTGCCCGATACGTGGTAGCTGCGAACGCCCCCATTGCGCTGAACCAGAGAGACGATGACGTTCTTATGGGCCGAGTTGGTGAACTTCTTGTACAGGTTGTCGCTCTTGATCCGGCGGCCCTTGGGATGCGTCGCAGCGCGTCCGTAGATCGTCTCGTCAATTTCAACGATCTCGCCTTCGCCGCCCATTGGGCCGAAGCCGCCAGAGCGCATGGCCTCACGGATACGGTGGCTCATGAACCAAGCCGTATTGTACTGGACCTCAAGAATGCGATGAAGCTGGTGGCTCGAAACGCCCTTCTTGGATGAGCACATAAGCTGGATGGCCTGGAGCCACTTGTGCAACGGCGCGTGGCTATCCTCAAAGATGGTGCCGACGCGAACCGTGAACTGCTTGCGGCAAGCGCCGCACTTTTTCAGGCCGTGGCGCTCTACGCCTTCCGGGTTCTTCTTGCTGGGTTTCGAGCGTACGCCGTTCAAATCATAGATGCGCTTGTCCGCGCCGCAGTGGGGGCAGACAGGGCCGTTTGGCCAAAGGATGCTTTCAAGCTCAATGAAGGCTTCGGCTTCGTTGTGAAAGCGCTTTTTGCTGAGGATCGACATTCTGGAATCTCCTAATGATCCCAATATAGTCGATCTCAGTGGTTTGTCAACTACGCAATAACCCGCGATTTGTGTCATTTGGTAGACTGCAAGTATGACGGAAGAAACGACCGGCCTTGTCCTGGAGCACCTGCGCCACATCCGGTCGCGGATCGATGTGATTGACGACCGGCTAACCGCCGTCGAGCGGCGGCTCGCGGTCATCGAGGGTCACATTGCGAGCCTTGTTCTTGGCCAGACCGGCCACAACTCCGAAATTGACCGCATGAAAATTCGCCTAGACCGGATCGAGCGAAGGCTTGAGCTGACGGAGTGACAGCATTCCTCTGAAATTTTTTTGCCGCCCAGAATCAGCGCAGCGATGCAATCGCTGCGTGTGGGGGTGGATGGGTGAGAGCCCGCGTAGCCCGCAACGCATAGAACTGTAGGGTGCAATAGCCCCGCTTTGCACTCGGGGCGTATTGCACCGAACCGCGAGTCCGATGCCCCTTGCCATGCGGCGCACTACGGCCCGGTCCCTCGGCCGCAGGCCGCAAACTGAAGCAGCGTGTAGAGGCCGTGCCTAATACGCCCTACATTTGAGATCGTTGCCAAACCCACACCTGTCATCCCGGCATTTATTGCCGGGATCCATCGTGCAGCAAACTCCAACGCTTGTGGAGGAATGGGTCCCGGGGATAAACCCCGGGATGACAGCGGAGCGCGCATCGCACGCACCGCCCTCCCCCCTCGAGGGGGAGGTGAATCACTCAAGCCTTCTTGTTGCGCTCTTTCTTGGCAGCCTTGGCGATGCGCTTTTCGGCGTTCTCGGCCTTGAGTTGCTTGGCTTGAATTTTACGGCGGCGCAGGTTTGACATCGTCGGCATTTTGACTTTTCTCCCGGTAGTCTGGCTCCCTTTGTCCGCGTTTCTAGGATGAACCAGCGTTGAGTCAATGCGTAATACTTTCATTGGCGCGAGCGACACGCGTTCCCCCGCATGGGGACTTCCAAGTGGTCGCGCGCGCCGGCCGCTCGCGCCGGAAGCGCTCAAAGGCCGCACGTGGCATGAGGATGACGTGCGCTTTTGGCTTTCATCAACCGCCGCCGCGTCACAAATTCATCCTGCCCAGACCAGCACTGATGGGCTAGACAGGCCCCGGAAACGGACGCGACGCATGCGGCAAAGCCGACGCAGGAGAAAAACGATGCAGGCTTTCTCACAGACACGTGCGGCGATGCTACGCGCAGCGTCAGCACTGGCACTTGTTACAACACTGACGGCGGCAATCTCCAGCATCGCCCCAAGATCAGTCTCCGCACAAGCCACAGGAACACCCATGACCACGACCACGACCACAGCATCGGGCTTGCAGATCACGGACACCACCGCCGGCACGGGCGCATCGCCGAGGCCCGGCCAGACCTGCGTCATGCACTACACGGGCTGGATGTATACGGACGGCGTCAAGGGCAAGAAGTTCGACTCATCCGTCGATCGCGGTCAGCCGTTTGAGTTTTCCATCGGCCAGGGCCAAGTCATCAAGGGCTGGGACGAAGGCGTCGCGTCGATGAACGTTGGCGGCAAACGCACGCTGATCATTCCGCCTGCACTCGGCTATGGCGCCAGCCAGCCCGGCGGCGCTATTCCCCCCAACGCCACGCTCATGTTTGACGTCGAGTTGCTGGGCGTGAAATAGAGCCGGCAATCGCGCAACTTGATTGAACCAATCCGCGCCTAACCGCGACCAACAACCACAGCGACCGCCTCGCTTCGCGCGCACCTGTGCCGTAAGTAACAGCCGTGTCGCCGCGAGCCAGGCATTGCTGCGCGACGATCCATTTGCGAACCGTGGTCCGCCCGCATGTCCGGACGGTCCCATGGTTCCGATTTCGAGAGGATATTGCCATGCGCATCACAGATACCGTCATTGGGCCCGCGGCGTTCGCGGCCGTGCTGATTGCAGGCGCTGCTTCAGCGCAGGCCGCATCTGATCCAACGGGCGTTTGGATCAACGACACCGGCCGCGGCGCCGTGGAAATAAAAAACTGCGGGGCAGCGCTGTGCGGCCACGTCGTTTGGGTCAAGGATGGCGCCGACACCAAGGGCTGCGGCAAGCAGATCATCGGCGACGCCACGCCTGCGGGCACCGGCCGCTGGGACAGCGGCTGGATCTATTCGCCCGAAAAACGCAAGAATTACGATGTTGAATTGAAGCCGCTCGCCGATGGCACGCTGCGGGTTCTCGGTTACGCGGGAACAAAACTCTTTTCGCGCACCATGATCTGGACCCGCGCACCCGCTGATCTCAAGCGCTGCGGCGAGACGCAAACGGCCGCCGTACCCAGCGCGCCCGCAAGCGGCGCCCCGGCTTCCGTCGAGGCGAAAAGCGTCGCGACGAACCAACCGGCCCCATCTGCATCGGCGCCGTCAAGCGCACCGGCGCCGGCTGACGTGAAAGCTGGCGCGAAAGCTGACGCGGCAAACGCTCCGGCGTCAGCCACTGCTGCAAAACCGGGCGTGACGCCAGCCAGCCCGGCGGCAACGAGCGAAACAGACAATTCCAAATCTGCCGAAGCCAGCACTGACAATGACAATGACGGCGGCGAGAAGCCCGGCAAGCGCGCATCGAAGGGCGGCCTCAAGCTCGGCGATCTCGATCTCGATAAGGTGCTGACCAAGACGGCGTCCGGCAAATGCAAACTCGATCTGCCGTGGGTCAAGGTACAGTTCGACTGCGATCAGGACTAAGCCCAGCGCGTAAAAAAATACCGCGTCTTGGCGCGGGCATGTAAAACGGCAACGCGGCGGAGAGCGACTTACAAGCTCATCCGCCGCGCTGAATTCCAATACATCAAACCGACACTTAGATGATGTCGATTTCGGCCGGCAGGTACGACGTCACTTCGAGGCCGACTTCCTGTTCGCGCACGGCGGGCTTGGACCAGATCTTCATGATGTTTTCTCCATCAACTGTTCAGGAACATCTCGTTCCCATGCATGATGACATAGCAATTCGCAGCGATAACGTCCAATCGCGTTTGCGTGAGAATTTCATAAGATTACCTTATCGCAATACCGCCTGCCGCTGATGAAACACTGTCACGTTTCGTACCTTGCATGTGCTGATGCGGACCTGCATAGAACACGCGCATCCGAAGACGGAGTTGACCTGAATGCCCATGCCCGCCGCCGACATCGAGCAGCTGATCAAGGCCAAGTTCCCCGACGCTGTCATAGAGCTCAAGGATCTCGCCGGCGATGGCGATCACTGGGCGGCGCACGTCGTCTCTTCGGCGTTCCAGGGCAAGAGCCGCGTGCAGCAGCACCAGATGGTCTACGAAGCGCTTGGCGGGCGCATGGGCGGCGTGCTGCATGCGCTGGCGCTGACCACAGCCACGCCAAAAGCTTAGCCCGGGACGAGCCCAAAACCAGCCTAAATATTGACTTAAGCCCTCCCCTGTCCCACATCTCGACGTGACATTGCAGCGCTAAGCCGCTGCCCACTTGCCTAAAAGGAGTTCCACAATGGCCGACGCCGCAACTGAGACCCCAGCCCATGCCGCAATCGCCAAGACGATCGCCGACAACGACGTCGTGCTTTACATGAAAGGCACCAAGCAGTTCCCGCAGTGCGGGTTCTCGGCAACGGCGGTGAAAATCCTCGAAAACCTCGGCGTCCCGTTCAAGGACGTCAACGTGCTCGACGACGCGGGCGTGCGCGATGGCATCAAAGCCTTTTCGAATTGGCCGACCATTCCGCAGCTCTACGTCAAGGGCGAGTTTGTCGGCGGCTGCGATATCATGCGCGAGATGTTTCAGGCCGGCGAGTTGCATGACCTGATCTGCGCCAAGGGCGTGCCGCACAGCCATCATCACGGCTGAAGCCGCCGACGCGATAAACCGGTTAGAAAGGGTGGTGGACCAGGGTCCGCCGCCCTTTTTTCGCCGCGGACGGGTGTCCACGTCGCGTTATTGTGTGCTGGGGCACAACCCGGCCCGCTGCATGACACGACAGCCGAACGGCAAGCTGTCGCGTGAATGGACGTGTGACAATGGGTGGGGATGCGCGCATGCGCCTCGGCGGCCGCCGGTTTTTTCTGAGCCTGACGATCCTGGTGGCGAGCGTTTGCTTAGCGCTTGGAATTACGCTGCCGATCCTCAAGCTCACGCAGTTCGGCATTTGGACGACGGAGCATTCGCTGCTCTCGACCGTCAACGTCCTGATCCGCGACGGGCAAAAATTCCTCGGCGGCATTGTGCTCGTGTTCTCGATCCTGCTGCCCGTGACCAAGTTACTTTATTTGCTGCTCGTCTCGACGTTGCCGCCAGCCGAGATCGTGCGTCAGCATAAGCGCCTGCGGGCACTCGAATGGCTCGGCAAATGGTCGATGCACGACGTCCTCGTGCTGGCGCTGATGATCTTTTTCGTCAAGAGCCAGGGGGTCTACGATGCCGCAAGCCTCAACGGCGTCTATTTCTTCACCGCCGCCGTGCTGCTGATGATTTTATCCTATTCCTGGATCCGGACCGACGGCATCGCCGCGGCTCCGGAATTGGCGCCCGTTCTCCCGCAACCCGACACCGGCGACACGCACAAGATCTCGAACGTCCGCAATTTCACGCTGAGCTTTCTCATCATCGTCGCGACGGTGTTTTTCGCGCTTGGCATCATCCTGCCGACGATCCGCTTTACGACCGTCTACGTCTGGACCAACGAGCATTCGATCCTGACCATCATCTACGCGCTGTTTGAGAACGAAGAATTTTTCCTGTGCGCGGTCGTGTTCGCGGTGTCTATCTTCTTTCCGTTCCTGAAGCTGTTTTACCTGCTGACGCTTCTCACCTCACACGACATGCCACTGGAGTTCCGCAAGAAATCGATCGCGACCATGGAATGGCTCGGGCGCTATTCAATGACCGACGTCATGGTGCTGGCGTTGATGATCTTCTACGTCAACTCATCGGGCTACACAGAAGCGCGTGTGCTGCCGGGCGTATACTTTTTTGCAGCCAGTGCGCTGATGACCATGCTGGCCTACGGCTGGGCCAACGCCAGCCCGCCGGTGCGCAGACGGCGGCCTCAGGGCGGCGGCCCGGCGATTTCGCTTGCACCACGCACATAAGCAAAAGGCCGCCCGTAACAGGCGGCCTTTTTACATTAGCGCTGGCGACGCTCCTCCGGAGAGCCGGCCGCCAACGCGGGTTGAGCCAGCGCAGATGTATGAGAAAAGCGATCCACTCCGGCCCGCAGGGCCCAGGCCACAAGGTGGCCCGGCGCGAGCGCCGGCCCCGCGGAGGCTGCCGGCGCGCCAGCGCCGAACAGCATCCGTGAGCGAAACTACCGCGAATAGAACTCGACCACGAGATTGGGTTCCATTTGCACCGGATAGGGTACGTCGGCCAGCGCCGGAATGCGCGTCATCGACGCTGTCATCTTGTTGTGATCGGCATTGATGTAGTCGGGCAAATCGCGCTCGGCGCTCTTGATGGCTTCGAGCACGAGGCCAAGGGCCTTCGCCTTTTCGCGCACTTCGACAACGTCGCCGATGCGGATGCGATAGCTCGGAATCGTAACGCGCTTACCGTTGACGGTGACGTGGCCATGCGACACGAACTGGCGGGCGGCGAACACGGTCGGCACGAACTTGGCGCGGTAGACGAGGGCGTCGAGGCGGCGCTCCAAGAGACCGATCAGGTGCTCGGATGTCGAGCCCTTCATGCTGGAGGCTTCGGCGTAGATGGCGCGGAACTGGCGTTCCGAGACAGACGCGTAATAGCCCTTGAGCTTCTGCTTGGCTTTGAGCTGCTGGCCGAAGTCGGAGGTCTTGCCGACGCGCCGCTCGCCATGCTGACCAGGGCGGCTTTCGCGGCGGTTCAACGGGCTCTTGGGCCGGCCCCAGATGTTCTCGCCGAGACGGCGGTCAATCTTATGCTTGGCGCGGACGCGCTTGGTCATGGTCTAGCACTCCAAAAAATAGCTTGCGGGGCGGGGATGATCCCCGGCCGGGCTAGGAGCGCCCCCTCCTCTGCTCCCTCATCGAGAGCCGACAGACATGGACCTTCAACAGTCCCGCCCCGGGTGCGCAAATGCAACGCGGGCCCGAAGGCCCGCGTGACGTGTGGGTGATACGTCTGCCGGGCCGCCGCGTCAACGGGGTGACCCACCGGCGCGGCGCGGCATTTACTTCTTTTGCGGCGCCGGGGCCGGGACTACTGGAGCCGTAGGAGCCGCGGCCGGTGCTGCGACGGGCGCCTTTGCTGCCGTCGATCCCGTCGTGGTAGCAGCGGCAGCAGGGGCTGCCGCGGCCGGCGCTGGTGTCGCGAGCGGCGGCGGGGCAGCGCCAGCCTTCAGCGCCGGGCTTGCGGCCACGTAAGCCGTGATCATGTCCTTGACCTTCTTCTTCTGCTCGTCGGTGCAGGTCTGGGCCGGGTCCTTGCCCTCTTCGACAACGACTTCCTTGTCGCCATCCTTTTCGACGAGCTTGATTTTGCCCGTCAGCAGCATGACCGTCGTCAGATGCAGCTGGCTGATGTAGACCATTTGCTGTGGTGTCCACTTGGCACGGGCATCCTCGCGCCGCATCAGCGCACGGTGGTTGACGATCTGATCGTCGCGGAGATCACAGACCTGGGCGTGCGCCGACAAGCGGCCAGCCTTGATCACGTCGCGGGCAATGTCGACAGGGACCAGCACCTCGTCTTTCTTTTTCTTGTCTATTTGAACCACAGTGCCGTCAGGCTTTGAGAACTGCTGCGGCGTGAGGGACCAGGCATAGTCCATGAACGACTTCACGGCCTTTTCGCTGAGCTCCTGGGCGTTTGCGGACGCCACAGACCCAAAAAGCGCGAGCGAACACACGCCCGCCAACGTCAACCCCGCCCTCGTGTTCATCCGCATCTCCAAATAAGCCTCTGATGTCAGACACAGCTAAAAGCTGCGGCTAAGTCGCCGCTCGCGCTGTATGCCGGATATTATGCCGTTTCAATTGGCATCGCTCAGCCCAAAACTTGGCCACATCAAGGCACTTATTCCTTGGGCTTACGGCCCACGCCTTTGCCCTGTGCGAGCGTTGCAACTATGCCACGAAGCGTGCGCACCTCCTGGTCGGTGGCCCCAAGCCGCGACAAAAGCGTGCGGATATTCTGCACCACCGTCGACTTTCTATGCTCGGGGTTGAAAAAGCCGAGGCGCTCCAGTTCACCTTCTAAGTGGGTGAAAAGCCCGGCGAGTTCCTCTTTTGTAGCAAACCGGTCCCGGCCCATATTCAGGCCGTCCGACAGCGGCTTTTCGTAGGTCGTCACCCGGCCGAGGCTGCGGCCAGGATCGCCGCGCATCCACTCGTATCCGAGCAGCAAAACCGCCTGGGCCAAGTTCAGGGAGGCAAAGCGCGAATTAACCGGAATCATAATTAGGGCGTCGGCGTTGGCGACTTCGCTGGTCTCCAAGCCATTGCGCTCGCGGCCGAACAGAACCCCGCAGCGCTCGCCGCGGCCGATCCGGGTCCGCATTTCGGCGATGGCCTGCTCCGGCGTCATGACCGGTTTTCTCAAGTCGCGCTGGCGGGCGGTGGTGGCGGCGAGCCAGGTCAGATCGGCGATGCTCTCGTCTAGGGTGGCGAACGCCTGCGCATCATCGATAATATAGTTGGCGCCCGACGCCGCGATCCGGGCTTTCTCATTGGGCCAGCCGTCGCGCGGGGAGACGAGGCGCAGATCGTCGAGGCCGAAGTTGGCGCAGGCCCGCGCCACCATGCCGATGTTGTCGGCGAGCTGCGGCTGCATCAGAATGATCGACGGCGTCTCGCCCTCTGCTGCAACAGCCTCGCCTTGCATATGAGCGCGGCGAATGCCGTGACGCAGCTTGCGGATGACGCGGCGGGCCCAGAACCAGTAGTTCTCGCCCGACCATTGCCGGCTGAGCGTTTCGAGGCACGGCGTCGTCACCGTTTCAGTGCCTTCGCCTTGCAGCCGCACGCGGCCATCGCCGACCACGACCACTTTCTTGCTCAGGATGAACTGGTCGAGCGTGTCGATGCCTTGTACGTCCGTCCGGCGTTTACAGCCCGGACAGGTGACATGATCCTCGGCGCAGCGCAGCTTGGCGCAGTATTGCAGAACCACGTCCAGCGTCTCGCGCGTCAGCCCTGGAATGGCGAGTGCTTCGAGACCTTGGTCGATGGTTCCGGCATGGCAGGCATGGACGATATCCGACACCGGCCTGCCGGAATGCCCGACGACCGGCTCGCTATTTGCCCCGATTGAAACTTCAACCACGCCGTATCCTCCGCGGCATCCCCGCTCACACGTCAAGTCCAGACTCCGGCGGGACATGGGGCCTTGCCCGTGCGGTCCAGACATCTGCTCCAGACATCTGCTCCAGAGCTAATCTTTTGGTCGTGACCGGCTGTCAACCCGCAACTTCCCCGGACTCCGAGGGACTGCGAGGCTCAAGCCAGCGGCATATCACCAGCCCGCGCCTAAATCCCCGGCACGGGCTGACCCGATGGGCGGCCCAGACTTGTGCCGAGACTTGTGCCGAGACGTGTGGCGAAGACGTGCGGCGAAGGTTCACTTCGCCCCGGCATCAAGCTTCGCTATGAAGTGGCCATAACCTGCAATCGTTGGCCGCGAGACCCTTCCCCATGACCAAGATCAAAGTGACCGGCACCGTCGTCGAACTCGACGGCGACGAGATGACCCGCATCATCTGGACATTCATCAAGGACAAGCTGATCCACCCGTATCTCGATCTGCCGCTGGAGTACTACGACCTCGGCATCGAGCATCGCGACGCGACCGGCGACCAGGTGACGATCGACGCTGCCAACGCCATCAAGAAACACGGCGCCGGCGTCAAGTGCGCGACCATCACACCGGATGAAGCCCGCGTCACAGAATTTAATCTCAAGGAGATGTGGAAGTCGCCGAATGGCACCATCCGCAACATCTTGGGCGGCGTCATTTTCCGCGAGCCCATCATCTGCAAGAACGTGCCGCGCCTGGTGCCGGGCTGGACCCAGCCGATCATCGTCGGCCGCCACGCGTTCGGCGATCAGTATAAGGCGACGGACTTCAAGTTCCCGACCAAGGGCACGCTGACGATCAAGTTCGTAGGCGAAGACGGCAAGGTCATCGAGCGCGAAGTCTTCAAGGCACCTGGCGCGGGCGTCGCCATGGCGATGTACAATCTCGATGACAGCATCCGCGATTTTGCCCGCGCATCGTTGAACTACGGTTTGAACCGGAACTATCCGGTTTATCTCTCGACTAAGAACACGATTTTGAAAGCCTACGACGGCCGCTTCAAGGATATCTTCCAGGAGATCTTCGATACTGAGTTCAAGGCCGAGTTCGACAAGCGCAAATTGACCTACGAGCACCGCTTGATCGACGACATGGTCGCCTCCGCCATGAAGTGGTCCGGCGGCTACGTGTGGGCGTGCAAGAACTACGACGGCGACGTCCAATCCGACACGGTTGCCCAGGGTTTTGGCTCGCTCGGCCTGATGACCAGCGTTCTCATGACGCCAGACGGTAAAACGGTCGAAGCCGAAGCCGCCCACGGCACCGTCACGCGCCATTACCGCGAACACCAGAAGGGCAAGGCGACCTCGACCAACGCCATCGCCTCGATTTTCGCCTGGACGCGCGGGCTAGCTCACCGCGCCAAGCTCGATGGCAACGGCGCCTTAGCAAAATTTGCCGGCACGCTTGAGCGTGTATGCATAGAGACCGTGGAAGCCGGCCACATGACCAAGGACCTCGCCCTCCTCGTCGGTCCCGACCAGACGTGGCTCTCAACCACAGGCTTCCTCGACAAGGTCGATGAGAATTTGCAGACGGCGATGGCCTAGGCACCTCTTAAGCAAAAAAAACGAGCCGTGAGCGATGCCGCGGCCCGTTGCTTTGAAGTTGCTTTGAAGTGGAACGCGGCGCGTGACAAAAGCCGGCTATTTGCCGCCAGCCGCCTTGATCCGGTCGTTGACCTCGAGCTGCATCTTCGCGGTCATGACGTTGAAGTCGTTCTGCAGCTTAGCGCAGGCATCCTTTTCGCCTTCACAGATAACGACCATCTTAATCGTTGTCTGGTCGCCGTCCTTCATGATTCTGCGGCACACAGCGGCAGGATGGGCCGGGTGCCCCTTGACCGTGAACGTGTACATCTGCGTGCTATTCTTTTCATCATCGCTGAAGGCGATGTAGTCGACGCTTTTGTAGACCTCCTTCAAGCCTTGCTGCGTCGAGTAGCGCGTGAAGAGGTCATCGGCCTTGGCCGGAATA
The DNA here is from genome assembly GCA_031378895.1 of Hyphomicrobium sp. Lineage (GTDB taxonomy): Bacteria > Pseudomonadota > Alphaproteobacteria > Rhizobiales > Hyphomicrobiaceae > Hyphomicrobium_B. Next base: position 5,052 of record JANNEP010000004.1, on the reverse strand, counting down.
TCGCCGCAGAATTCCGTCGCGGCGGCAATGGTCGGGCCGGCGGCCGGCATCGGTGTGGCTGCCGGTTTCACAATATCCTCGACAGCCATTGCCGCCGGCGTAAACGCCATGGCCACAACATAGATCATCGCCACGCGGGCCATTTTCGTCATCGTCATGGATTTATGAACCTCTGAGCAGGTTGGATATCGATGGCTGTATACCGTTCAGTTGCGTCGCGGACTTGTGAAATCTTGGAAAGGTTGCAGGCCGCTAGCCCGCCAGACAGGCCTCAATTGCTTTCAGCGCGTCGCCGGCTTTGGCGCCGTCGGGACCGCCGGCCTGCGCCATATCGGGCCGCCCGCCGCCACCCTTGCCGCCGAGCGCCTCGGCGCCGGCTTTAACCAGATCAACAGCGCTCCAGGTTTTGACGAGGTCGTCGGTGACGCCAACGGCGAGACCGGCCTTACCATCGTCGGTTACGCCGACCACGGCGACGATACCTGAGCCGACCTGCTTTTTGCCATCGTCGATGAGGCTGCGAAGGTCTTTCGGATTCAAACCCTGGACTGTGCGTGACAAAAGTTTGACGGCGCCGATGGTCTGAATGGTGTCGCCGCCTGCTGCTGCACCGTTGGCCGCTGGACCACCGCCTGCCAGCGCGATTTGACGTTTGGCATCGGCCAGCTGCTTTTCGAGGGTCTTTTTTTCCTCCATCAGCGCTTTGACGCGCTCGACGAGATCATCCGGCCGGGTGCGCAGGATGCTGGCCGCATCTTTGACGCGTTGATCCTGTTCGCTGAGATAGGCCCGCGCGCCGTCCGCCGTCAGGGCTTCGAGACGGCGGATGCCGGCTGCGCTGCCGCTTTCGGCCACAATCCTAATGAGCCCGATGTCGCCGGTTCGGGCGACGTGGGTGCCGCCGCAGAGTTCGACCGACCACGCCTTGTTGGCACCCGGCTTGGCATCAGAGCGCGGCGCGCCCATCGACACGACGCGAACTTCTTCGCCGTATTTTTCACCGAATAGCGCCATGGCCCCGGATTGGCGGGCGTCGTCGAGCCCCATCAGCCGCGTCACGACCGCTGTGTTCCCGATCAGCACAGCGTTGGCCATGTCCTCGACGGCGCGGAGTTCATCGGCACGCATCGGCTTGGTGTGGGAAAAATCGAAACGCAGACGATCGGGCGACACCAGCGAGCCCTTCTGCGCCACGTGGGGCCCAAGCACCTGACGCAGCGCTTCGTGCAAGAGATGCGTCGCCGAATGGTTGGCGCGCGTGGCTGTGCGGCGGGCATGATCGACGGCGAGTTCGACCTCGTCGCCGGATTTGAAGCTTCCCGCTTCGACGGTGCCGAGGTGGACGAACAGATCGCCGAGCTTTTTTTGCGTTTCAAGCACGCGGAAGACGGCGCCCTTGGGGCCCTTGATGATACCGGTGTCACCGGCTTGTCCGCCACTTTCGCCGTAAAATGGCGTCTGATTGAGAATGAGGGCGCCCTCGTCGCCGGTGCTGAGGGTTGACGCTTCCTTGCCGCCTTTGACGAGGACTGCGACCACGCCTTCGGCCGTCTCGGTGTCGTAGCCAAGGAATTCGGTTGCGCCGGTTTTTTCCTTGATGTCGAACCAGACGGTCTCGGTCGCGGCGTCGCCCGAGCCCTTCCAAGCAGCGCGTGCCGCGTCTTTTTGTTTTTTCATCGCGGCAGTGAAAGCATCCGTGTCGACAGTGATGCCGCGCGGGCGCAGCGCGTCTTCGGTCAAATCGAGCGGGAAGCCGAAGGTGTCGTAGAGCTTGAAGGCGACGTCGCCGGGGAAGACGGCGCCCTTGTGAAGCTTGCTGGAGCTTTCGCCGAGCAGCTTTAAGCCGTTTTCCAGCGTGGTCTTGAACTTAGTCTCTTCGAGTTTTAGCGTTTCTGAAATGAGCGCTTCACCGCGGATGAGTTCGGGGAATGCAGCGCCCATTTCGTGCACGAGTGCGGGGACCAGCCGGTACATGACGGGATCGCGCGCGCCGAGTATGTGGGCGTGGCGCATGGCGCGGCGCATGATGCGGCGGAGCACGTAGCCGCGCCCCTCGTTCGACGGCAGCACGCCGTCGGCGATCAGAAAACTCGTTGCGCGCAGGTGGTCGGCGATAACCTTGTGGCTGGCGTGCGCCTCGCCCTTGGCCGCGACGCCGATGGCCGCGACGGACGCGGCGATGAGCGCGCGGAACAAATCCGTCTCGTAGTTGTCGTGCGTGCCGGCGAGCACGGCGGCGATGCGCTCGAGGCCCATGCCGGTGTCGATCGAAGGTCGCGGGAGAGCAATGCGGTCATTTGGACCGCGTTGTTCAAACTGCATGAACACGAGATTCCAGATCTCGATAAAGCGGTCGCCGTCGGCGCCTGGCGAGCCGGGCGGCCCGCCCGGGATTTTGTCGCCGTGGTCGTAAAAAATTTCCGAGCACGGCCCGCACGGGCCCGTATCGCCCATCTGCCAGAAGTTGTCCGACGTCGGGATGCGGATGATCCTGTCATCAGCGAACCCGGTCAGTTTTTTCCAGATTGAGAACGCCGTGTCGTCGTCGTGGTAGACCGTAACGAGCAGGCGTTTTTTGTCGAGGCCGAAGTCCTTGGTGAGCAGGGTCCAGGCGAGTTCGATAGCCTGATCTTTGAAGTAGTCGCCGAACGAGAAATTGCCGAGCATCTCGAAGAACGTGTGGTGGCGCGCCGTGTAGCCGACGTTGTCGAGGTCGTTGTGCTTGCCGCCAGCCCGCACGCATTTTTGCGACGACGCGGCCCGCGGGATGGCGCGGGTTTCCTGGCCCGTGAACACGTTTTTGAACTGCACCATGCCGGCGTTGGTAAACATCAGCGTCGGATCGTTGCGCGGCACCAGCGGCGAGGACGGCACGATCTCGTGGCCGTGCTTTCGGAAGTAGTCGAGAAATGACGTTCGGATTTCGCTGACGCCAGCCATGAGTGCGCTTTCAAGAGCTCTGAGACGGTTGAGACCGCCGTTGTAGCGGCGGCCTCAACGTGTGTCCAGAAACGCCCTGAAACGTCGCTGTTACCTCAGGCCCGCTTGCCCTTTGCGGTCTTTTTCACGGTTTCATCGGGCAGTACGCCGTCGGCATCGGGTTCTTCGCCGTCATCCTCGCCGGCTTCCGGATTGGTCAGCATCTTTTCAACAATCAGACCGGCATTGGCCCGGATTGCACGCTCGAGTTCAGCGGCGATTTTGGGGTTGTCTTTGAGGTAGGTCTTCGAGTTCTCGCGCCCCTGGCCCATGCGCTCGCCATTATAGGAGAACCAAGCCCCCGACTTTTCCACGAGCCCGGCCTTGACGCCGAGGTCGACGAGCTCGCCGGTTTTCGAAATGCCTTCGCCATACATGATGTCGAATTCGACCTGCTTGAACGGTGGCGCCACCTTGTTCTTGACGACCTTGACGCGGGTTTGATTGCCGACCACCTCTTCCTGCGCCTTGATCTGGCCGATGCGGCGGATATCGAGACGCACGGAGGCGTAAAATTTCAACGCATTGCCGCCCGTCGTCGTCTCGGGGTTGCCGAACATGACGCCGATTTTCATGCGGATCTGGTTGATAAAAATGACCATGCAGCCCGACTTCGAAATCGAACCCGTGAGCTTGCGCAGGGCTTGGCTCATCAGCCTCGCCTGCAAACCCGGCAGGCTGTCGCCCATTTCGCCTTCGAGTTCGGCTTTTGGCGTCAACGCCGCAACAGAATCGATGACCAGCACATCGACGGCGCCGGAACGCACCAGCGTGTCGGCGATTTCGAGTGCCTGCTCGCCGGTGTCGGGCTGCGAGATCAGCAGCTCTTCGATTTTGACGCCGAGCTTCCTCGCATAGCCCGGATCGAGCGCGTGTTCGGCATCGATAAAGGCGCAGACCCCGGCCTTCTTCTGAGCCTCGGCCACGACCTGCAACGCCAGCGTGGTTTTGCCTGATGATTCAGGTCCATAAATTTCAACGACCCGGCCCTTCGGCAGACCGCCGATGCCAAGCGCGATATCGAGCCCGAGCGAGCCGGTTGAGATCGAATCGATATCGACCTTGTCGTTGGCCCCGAGCCGCATGATCGAGCCCTTACCGAAGGTCTTGTCGATCTGCGCCAACGCCTGCTCGAGCGCCTGTTTCTTGTCCATTTTTCCCCCTTCGAACACCGTGAAATCGGACCGGTCCATGGTCGTCACCTTATCCCTAGGCTAACTCAGGCACGCCAGCAATTTACCAAGCATGTACTATCTTTGTTCTCATGTGTCAATCATGATTTGTTCTTTTTATATTGCGCCCGGCGACTCTCGTTCCGAGAGCCGGCCGCCGGGCGCGGGTTTGTTACTTGGCCGGAAGGCGCGGGTGTGTGGCGGCAGCGGTGCTTCAACGGGTCCGCGCGTGCGGCCGGCGCTCCGCAGGGGAGTCGCACGCGCCAGCAAAGAGAAATACTCACCTTAAGCCTTTGATTATCCCATGAATTCGACATTTTTGGCGGGCATAGTCGGACCTGGGGAGTGGTTGTTTGCGTTGGAAAAGCGAAACGAACCACGGGGAACGCCATGAACTTCAAAGAGCGCCTTGTCACGCGCCGTATCGACCGCAGAACCGCGCGCGCTGCCACGTCATCGCAGGCGGCGAACCGCCCGTCAGCGCCGCGCCGGGCAACGCCGCCGCCTGAGACGATCATCCACCGCTACGACTATTTGAACTCCGCCGCGCTGAGCTGCGAGCCGCTGCCGCTGCCCGTGCCGCATATGTATTCGTCGTGAGGGTGGGGGCGGTGAGTATGGGCCGTCGTCGTCGCAGGTGTAGGGTGCAATAGCCCAGACCTGCACTCTGGTCGCGTATTGCACCAGAGCCGGCGGCATTTCTTACTGATGCGCACTACTGCTTCTAGGCTCCACCTCATGATGATGTCCACAGATCCTCTTAGGCTGTGTACTCAATTAATCCTAGCACCGGAACGCGAACAGTGATTCAAGATTCGAAACATCGGAGCTTGGATCATGCGCTACGATCTCACGGACTTCGAGTGGAGCGTTATCGAACCGGTGCTGCCGACAGGCAAGC